>NZ_JBVISF010000003.1:556269-582446 GCF_055575675.1 Streptomyces sp. NPDC034043 | reverse complement strand
TTCTGGCGTTGATTTTTGGCACGCTGTTGAGTTCTCAAGGAACGGACGCTTCCTTTGTACTCACCCTCTCGGGCTTTCCTCCGGGCTTTCGTTCTGTTCTTCGTTCTTGCGTTTCCGACTCTATCAGACTCTTTCGGGCCTGACCCCCAGTCAGCGGGGTTTGCCTTCCGGGCTGTTGGGCCCTTCCGACTCCTGAACTCTAGCCGATTTCCCCGGCAACCGATAATCGGGCCTTCGGAAATGAATTCGGGCACGCCGAATTCGTTCCCAGTGGGAGATCGTGCTGAGTAGGTTGCCGCAACGAGGCGGCGGGATCGCTGACTCCGGAACCTTCCGGCTCCGGGGCAACTCGAAGAACCTTACGGATCCACGAGGGGTGTGTCAACCCGGGAGGTGGGGCCGGTCAGGACCGGGACTGGAGCTCCTCCACGCGGTCCAGGAGCCGGGTCAGCATGTCTCCCAGTACTCCGCGCTCCGCCGTGGAGAGGTCCTGGAGAAGGTCCTCCTCGAAGACCGTGGCCGCGCGCATCGCGTCGAGCCACTTGCTGCGGCCCTCGTCCGTCAGCTCCACGATCACGCGGACCCTGTTGGACTCGTCCCGCTCGCGGGTGACCAGACCCTCCGCCGTCATGCGGTCGATCCGGTGCGTCATCGCGGCCGGCGTCAGGCCCAGCTGCTTCGCGAGCTCGCTCGGGCCCATCCGGTAAGGCGACCCGGAGATGACGAGGGCCTTCAGGACCTCCCACTCCGCGTTGCTGATGCCCAGGGCCGCGGTCTGGCGGCCGTACGCGACGTTCATACGGCGGTTCAGCCGGCTCAGCGCCGAGACCACCTTCTCGACCTGGGGGTCGAGGTCCTGGAACTCGCGCTGGTAGACGGCGATCTGCTCATCGAGGCTCGGCTCGTGGACGGGCGTAGCGCCGTCGGGGGTGTCACCCATGGTCGGAAGTATCGCATGAACCCGTTGGCGTCTAACTCCTTCGGTGTGTAGAGTTAAGGATCGAAGTTTAGGTGTGAAGTTCTGAAGTCTTCAGTCTTCGGCTCTCAAGGCAGGTGAGAAGTGACCAAGGTGATGGGCGCTGCGATGCGGCGGATCCAGGCCGGCAACGCGCTGACCGCGTTCGGCATCGGTTTCACGGTTCCGTTCCTCTACATCTATGTGGCGCAGGTGCGAGGTCTGGGCTCCATGGCGGCCACGAGCGCGTTCGTGGCGTTCGCCCTGGGCGCTCTCGTCGCGCTGCCCTTCACCGGCCGGGTCATCGACCGGCGTGGTCCGGTGCCCGTGGTGATGGGTGCCGCCGTCATCGCCTCGGTGGGTGCGCTCTCCCTCGGGCTCTCCACCGGCATCGCCCCGATCCTGTTGTCCGCGCTGGCGCTGGGCGCCGGGCAGGCCGTGATGCAGCCGGCGCTGGCCACGATGATCGTGTGGTGTTCGACGCCGTCGACCCGTACGCGTGCCTTCGCCCTGCAGTTCTTCATGCAGAACCTCGGCCTGGGCATCGGCGGGCTCGTGGGCGGCCAGATCGTCGACGAGAGCCGTCCGGGCAGCTTCGCCCTGCTGTTCGGCATCGAGGCCGTGATGTTCCTGGTGCTGGCGGTCGTCATCGCCACCGTGCGCATGCCGCACGTCCAGAACATCAGTGACGCGATGGCCAAGGACGCGGCGCCGGCGGGCGGCGGCTGGAAGCGGCTGCTGGGTCACAAGGCGATGGTCCAGCTGTGCGTGCTGGGCTTCGTGCTGTTCTTCGCCTGCTACGGGCAGTTCGAGTCGGGTCTGGCGGCCTTCGGTACCGAGGCCGCGGGGATCTCCCCGTCCACCCTCGGGTTCGCGCTCGCCGCCAACACGGGTGCGATCGTCGTGGCGCAGTTCGTGGTGCTGAAGCTGGTCGAGAAGCGCCGCCGGTCGCGGGTCATCGCGCTGGTCGGGCTGATCTGGACGGTGGCGTGGCTGATCGCCGGGTTCTCGGGTCTGGGCCACGGGAGCGCGATGATGGCCGCCGCCGCGTTCATCACCACGTACGCGCTCTTCGGCATCGGTGAGGCGATGCTGTCGCCGACGCTGGCGCCGCTGGTCGCCGATCTGGCGCCGGAGGGTTCGGTCGGGCAGTACAACTCGGCCTTCGCCCTGGTCAAGCAGATGGCGCTGGCGCTCGGGCCGCTGGGTGTGCCGCTGGGGGCGGGGATTCCGATGCTGTACATCGGGGTTTTCGTGCTCGTGTCGCTCGGGATCTCGGTGCTGGCGCTGCGGCTGGGCGGGCGGCTGAGCCCGGTGCAGGACAACCCGTCCGTGGTGAGCAGGGTCGTGGCGCAGGGGCCGGCGGTCGCCGGGAAGGCGGCCGTGGCCGTGGAGCGGGCGGAGCGCGTGTCCGCGTAATGCGTAGGAGCAGGGAGAGCCTCCGGTCCTTTTGGCCGGGGGCTCTTCCTCTTTTCGTGCGGCTACGTGTCGGGCAGGGCGAACTCGCACCAGACGGCCTTGCCGCCGCCGGGGGTGCGGCGGGAGCCCCAGGCCGAGGCGATGGTGGCGACGATCGAGATGCCGCGGCCGGTCTCGTCGGCCGGTTCGGCGCGGCGGCGGCGCGGGAGGTGGTCGTCCCCGTCGGTGACCTCGACGATCAGGCGGCGGTCGGTGCGGCGCAGGCGCAGGTGCATGGGCGGGGTGCCGTGCTGGAGGGAGTTCGCGACGAGCTCGCTGGCGGCGAGGACGCCGAGGTCGCACAGCTCGACGGGGAAGCGCCAGGAGCTGAGGACGCCCTGGGCGAAGGCGCGGGCGCGCGGGGCGGCCTCGACGCCGCCGAGGAGTTCCAGGGCGGCGTTGTGGAAGAGCTCGGCGTCGACGCCGGTGCGGGCGGGCTGCTGGAGGACCATGACGGCGACGTCGTCGTCGTGGTCGGCGTCCACGCCGAGGGCGCGCATCAGGCGGTCGCAGATGATGGCGGGGGTGCCCTGGGCGCCGGAGAGGGCGCGTTCGAGGGCGGCGACGCCTTCGTCGATGTCCTCGCCGCGGCGTTCGACGAGGCCGTCGGTGTAGAGGACGGCGGTGGAGCCGGGGCCGAGGGCGATGGTGCCCGAGGTGTGCAGCCAGCCGCCGGTGCCGAGGGGCGGGCCGGTGGGGTCGGCGGCGCGGCGTACGGTGCCGTCCTCGTCGCGGACCAGGATGGGGAGGTGGCCGGCGGAGGCGTAGGCCAGCAGTCCTTCGTTGGGGTCGTGGACGGCGTAGACGCAGGTCGCGATCTGGCTGGCGTCGATCTCGGCGGCGAGGCCGTCGAGGAGCTGGAGGACCTCGTGCGGGGGCAGGTCGAGGCGGGCGTAGGCGCGGACGGCGGTGCGGAGCTGGCCCATGACGGCGGCGGCGCGGACTCCGCGGCCCATGACGTCGCCGATGACGAGGGCGGTGCGGCCGGCGCCGAGGGTGATGACGTCGTACCAGTCGCCGCCGACGGCGGCTTCGGTGCCGCCGGGCTGGTAGGTGGCGGCGACGCGGAGGTCGTCGGGCTGTTCGAGCTCCTGGGGGAGCAGGGAGCGCTGGAGGGTGACGGCGGCCTCGCGCTGGCGGCGCTCGCTGGCGCGCAGGCGTTCGAGGGCTTCGGCGTGGTCGGTGACGTCGGCGAGGTGGACCAGGATGCCGGTGTGCTCGGGGTCCGGTTCGCCGTCGGTGACCGCCTTGGGGAACTCGACCGGGGTGCAGGTGACCGTGTACGAGCTGCCGCCGCCGGGGGCGGTGCGGTTCTTGGCGGTACGGGGCTTGCCGCTGCGCTGGACCTGGTCGAGGAGCGGGAGCAGGCCGAGGTCGCCGAGTTCGGGGAGGGCGGTGTGGGCGGGGGCGCCGGTGGGGCGGGGGCCGAAGCCGGCGGTGTAGGCGTCGTTGACGTAGGCGACGCGGTGCTCGGGGCCGTGGACGAGGGCGACGAGGGCCGGGAGCAGGCCGAGGACTTCCCGTACGGGCAGTTCGTCGAGGGCGGGGACGGCGGGGAGCGGGGCCATGCCGGTGCCGCGGACGGTGGCTTCGGCCGGGGTGCCCTCTTGGGGCCCGGCACGGTGGGCGGCGCCGCGGGCTGCCGGGACGGAGCCCTCACCGCGTTTGGCCTGGGCCGCGGCGTGCTCGTTCCGGGCGGCGGCGCGGCGCGTGCCGGGAAAGCGGGCGCTCCAGCGCGTGAAGTTCACTGCGTTCAAGCCTCGTGGTGTCGCAGGTGGTCGCGGTGTGTCCGCCCGGCGGTGCCGGGTGGTGCCCCTGTGGTCGGTCGCTCGTCGGTGTCACTCGTCGGGTGTCACTGTGTGCAGGCGTGAGCCCACCTATGGTCACACGCCCAGTGTGGCCGACGGCACTGACAACGTCAGCCCTGCTTGTCCCGCGGTGGGTCGGGGTCGGGCTTGGGCGGCTGGTTCCGGGGGCCGCCGCCTGCGGCGAGTTCGAATTCTGCCCTGGGGTGTTCGAGGGATCCGAGGGAGACGATCTCGCGTTTGAAGAGGCCGGCGAGGGTCCATTCGGCGAGGACCCGCATTTTGCGGTTGAAGGTGGGGACGCGGCTGAGGTGGTAGGCGCGGTGCATGAACCAGGCGGGGTAGCCCTTGAGCTTGCGGCCGTAGAGCAGCGCGACGCCCTTGTGGAGGCCGAGCGAGGCGACCGAGCCGACGTACTTGTGGGCGTACTCGGTGAGGGCCTCGTCGCGCAGGGCGGCGACCAGGTTGTCGGCGAGCTGTTTGGCCTGGCGTACGGCGTGCTGGGCGTTGGGGGCGCACTCGCGGGCGGGTCCTTCGGCGCCGGTGTCGGCTGTGATGTCGGGGACGGCGGCGGCGTCGCCGGCGGCCCAGGCGTGTTCGACGCCTTCGACGGTGAGGAAGGAGGTGCAGGTGAGGCGTCCGCGTTCGTTCTTGGGGAGGTCGCTGGCGGCGAGGATGGGGTGGGGTTTGACGCCGGCGGTCCAGACGATGGTGCGGGTGGGGAAGCGGGAGCCGTCGCTGAGGACGGCGACCCGGTTCTCGCAGGATTCGAGGCGGGTCTCGAGGCGGACGTCGATATTGCGGCTGCGCAGCTCACGGACGGTGTAGACGCCCATTTCGGGGCCCACCTCGGGGAGGATCCGGTCGCTGGCCTCGACCAGCACCCATTTCATGTCCTCGGGCTTGACGTTGTGGTAGTACCGGGCCGCGTACCGGGCCATGTCCTCCAGTTCGCCGAGTGCCTCGACGCCGGCGAAACCGCCGCCGACGAAGACGAAGGTGAGGGCGGCGTCGCGGATTGCGGGATCGCGGGTGGAGGAGGCGATGTCCATCTGTTCGATGACGTGGTTGCGCAGGCCGATGGCCTCTTCCACGGTCTTGAATCCGATGCCGTAGTCGGCGAGTCCGGGGACGGGGAGGGTGCGGGAGACGGAGCCCGGGGCGAGGACGAGTTCGTCGTATTCGATCTCGATGCCGCCGGTGCCCTCCTCGGTGGTCGCGAGGGTGGTGACGGTCGCGGTCCGCTTGGCGTGGTCGATGCGCTGGGCCTCGCCGATGACGATGCGGCAGCGGTCCAGGACGCGGCGCAGGGGGATCACGACGTGCCGGGGCGAGATCGCGCCGGCCGCGGCTTCCGGGAGGAAGGGCTGGTACGTCATGTAGGGCTCCGGGGTCACCACGGTGACCTCGGCTTCGCCGGCTCTCAGCTTCCGCTGGAGGCCCAGGGCCGTGTACATGCCGACGTAGCCGCCGCCGACGACGAGGATGCGCGTGCGGGGCGGGGGACCGGGGTCGTCGCCCCGGGAGTTAGCAGCCTTCACCACCCCATGACGCAACGTGGCCGGGAGTTTGTCCACAGGCCCGGCAAATTGTGTGACCGGCGGGGGTGGTGGGACGGGGCTGCCAGGAGATCCCGATCACGTTAAAAGTCCGCAGGTCAGGGCACCGGAGGGGGTGATTCCGGGGAGTTGTGGCGGAAAAGTGGGGGTGAATGCTCCGATCGGGCGGTGCTCGGTCGGGGGCTGCCTCTTCTGAATTGACTCTGGCTCAACTATGTTCGTATCTCGTCGAGGATGTAGGACCTGGGCCCTCATGACCGTGGCCCCCCTCGACACGAAGGCGGGGAGTGTCTCCGGGGGGAGACAAGTGATTACCGGGGGATACATATGAACATTTCCGATTTCCATGGCTCTGTCACCGCTCTGTCCGCGGAGACCGGTGGCCGCGTGATGGCAGGCTCGACCACCCACGGAGTGGGCCGGTCCACGCCGCTGCGCGTCGACGCACAGCGCAACCTCGAGCACGTCCTGCGGGCGGCCCGGGAGGTCTTCGGCGAGCTGGGCTACGGGGCTCCGATGGAGGACGTGGCACGGCGGGCGCGGGTCGGTGTCGGGACCGTCTACCGGCGGTTCCCCAGCAAGGACGTGCTGGTCCGGCGGATAGCCGAGGAGGAGACCGACCGGCTCACCGAGCAGGCCAAGTCCGCCCTGGGCCAGGAGGAGGAGCCGTGGCAGGCGCTCTCGCGCTTCCTGCGCACCTCCGTGGCCTCCGGCGCGGGCCGGCTGCTCCCGCCGCAGGTCCTGCGGGTCGGCTCGGCCGCCGAGGAGGACGCCGCCCAGGAGGAAGCCGCGGCCCGCGTGCCGCACCAGCGCCAGGCCGTCGGCGGCACGGCGGGGCTGCGCGTCGTGGGCGCGCGGTCCTCGATCGAGGACGAGCCCTCGGAGGACGCCGGAGCGGGTGCGCTGCTGGAGGTCGTCGGCCAGCTGGTGGACCGGGCGCGGGAAGCCGGTGAGCTGCGCGCCGACGTCACGGTGGCCGATGTGCTGCTGGTGATAGCGACGGCCGCGCCCGCCCTGCCCGACCCGGCTCAGCAGGCCGCGGCTTCGGCCCGGCTGCTGGACATCCTGCTCGAGGGGCTGCGCTCCCGCACCGCGTGAGCGGCGCCTCGGCCGCCGGCGAACCGCCGCTCGCCGCTCGCTGAGCGGTCGCGCCGAGTCGTTGACGGGCCGGTCCCCGCAGGGGTGGGGACCGGGCCGTCGGCGGCGGGGGCGTGTCTGGGGGACTGTCTGGCGTCGGGGCCGGGAGCCGGGGCTGCGGGTTGAAGCCGGCGGCCGGGCTGTCGGGGACGGGCGTCAATGGGGGGCGTCTGATGGCGCATCGCTCGAAGGGGTGATGAGCCGTACGGCGATTCGCCGGATCTTGCCCGGACGGGTGGATGCCGCGGAGACCGCCCCGGGGCGCCACCGCCGTGTGACAGGCTGGATCGGTGTACCGGTTCGAGTGTGTCGTGCGGGGGCTTCCGCGATGAGCGTTGACGGGCGGGACGAGTCTCTCGGTGGCGTCGGTGGAACCGGTGAGGCGGGGGCGGGCAGCCTGCCCGCCCAGCAGGTCCCGGCCCAGCGCGAACGCGGCGGACGGCATGCCGCGTCCGGACCGTTGGACGGTGAACTTCCCCCCTCCGACGGCGACTTGATCAGCCGGATGCGCGGTGGGGACGACGGCGCCTACGAGGAGCTGTTCCGACGGCACGCCGACGCGGTACGGCGCTACGCGCGGACCTGCTGCCGGGACGGGCACACCGCCGACGACCTCACCGCCGAGGTGTTCGCGCGGACCCTGCAAGCGGTACGGGGCGGGGCCGGGCCGGACCAGTCGGTGCGGGCCTACCTCCTGACCACCGTGCGGCGGGTCGCCGCGGCCTGGGCGAAGACCGCCCGGCGGGAACATCTGGTCGAGGACTTCGCGGTGTTCGCGGAGCAGGCGGCCGCGGGTGCGGAGAGCGCCGGCGGGCTGTCCGGGGACGACACCCTGGAACTGGGCGCCGATGTCCGGGCGATGCACGAAGCCGAGCGGTCGCTCGCGATGCAGGCCTTCCGGAGCCTGCCGGAGCGGTGGCAGGCCGTGCTGTGGCACACCACCGTCGAGGAGGCCTCGCCGAGTGCGATCGCCCCGCTGTTCGGGCTGAGCGCCAACGCGACGGCGGTACTGGCCAGCCGGGCCCGGGAGGGCCTCAAGCAGGCGTACCTCCAGGCCCATGTGAGTTCCGCGCTCAGTTCGGGCGGCGACTGCGCCCGCTATGCGGACCGGCTGGGCGCGTACGCCCGGGGCGGGCTGCGGATGCGGGCGGAGCGGGGGCTGCGCAAGCACCTCGAGGAGTGCGCCAAGTGCCGGCTCGCCGCCGGAGAGCTGAAGGACGTCAACGCGGGCATTCCCGCGCTGCTGCCGGTGGCGGTCATCGGGTGGTTCGCCGCCGGGTACGCCGCCAAGGCGGCCGGGGTGGTGGCCGGTGGGGCCGTCGCCGCCGGGGGCGCGGGGGCTGCCGCCGCCGCGGCGGGCGGATCCTCGGCCGGGGCCGGGGCTGCGGGGGCGGGGGCTGCCGGGGCCGGGGCTGCTGGTGGGGCCGGGGCAGGGGGTGCCGGTGGGGCCGGGGGGGCGGTGGTCTCCGAGGGCCTGGGCCTGCCCGCCAAGGCCGCCATCGCGGCCGGGATCGCGGTCGCCGCTGCCGCCGGGGTGGTGTTCGCCCTGGCCGGGGACGATCCCGAGCCGCAGGCCGCGCCCGCACCCGGGGTGGTGGCGCCGGTGGCGCCCGAGCCGCCCGCGCCGTCCGTGCCCGCCGCGCCGGAGTCGACGCCGCCCGCGGATCCGACGCCGGCGGCACGGGTCGCGCCGCCCCGGCGGAGCGCGGTGCCGTCCGCGTCACGCTCCTCGGCCCCCGCTCCCCCGGCCGTGCCGCCGGCTCCGGAGAGCCCCCGGCCGAAGCCGGCCCCTTCGCGGCCCCGGCTCAAGGCACCGCCGCCGCCGCAGGGGTTCCGGCTGGCCGGGCTGGGGCACTCCGCGTACGGGAAGGGCACCGGGCCGGAGCTGGAGACCTGGCGCAGCAGCTGGGTGTGGCAGCGGTGGGGGCTGGTGGCCGGCGGCCGGCAGTTCGCGCAGGGGATCACCGTCCACTCCCGCTCCTCGGTGGAGATCACCCTCAACCGGCAGTGCACCCGCTTCTCGGCGCGGGCCGGGGTGGACGGGCTGTCGCTGCTGACCGACGGGACGGTGCGGTTCTCCGTCTACGGCGACGGGCAGCGGCTGTGGCGCTCCGGCGCGCTCGGGTACGACGACGCCCCGGTGCCGGTCGAGGTGCCGCTGGCCGGGCACACGAAGCTGCGGCTGGTGGTGGAGCAGGTCCGGCAGGGGCACCTGCCGACGCTGGCGAGCTGGGCCGACGCGGTGATCAGCTGCGGCTGAGGCCGGCCGCCTCGGTGACCGCGCCGAGCACCGCGAGGGCCTCGCCCGGGGTCAGGGTCCGGCCCTCGGCCTCCGCCCGGGCCTGGCCGGCCGCCCCGAGAGCGGCGCGGGTGCGTTCCGGGAGCCCCTCCAGGGCGGCCTCCTCCGGGACCGGGCGGGGAAGGCCCGCGCGCCAGGCGGTGGCCGCCGCGAGGACTCGTACGCTCTCCTCGGGACGGCCGGCGTCGGCCAGGAACAGTGACGCCGACTCGGCGATGCCGGCCAGGACGCGTTCCGCGCAGTGCGCCTCCACCGCGCCGGCGAAGACCGGGCCGATCCTCGCCAGCCCTGCCCGCGCGCCGTGCTCACGGGCCTCCAGAACGGCCTCGATGAGGCCCAGCCCGGCGGTGAACTGCGCGGCTACGCTGCCCTGCTCACCCGCCGCGCGGGCGGCGGCGCACTCGGCGCGGGCCCGGTCGTGGTCGCCGCGCTGGAGGGCGAGCGTGGCGGACAGGAACCGGGCGAAGGCGCTCACGTCGTACACCCCGCCGTGCTCGTGGGCCTCGCGGTCGGCCTCCGCCAGCAGCCTCTCGGCGGTGTCGAAGTCCCCTTCGCGGTAGGCGGTCTCCGCGATGCGGGCGATCGCGAAGGGCGCCTCGATGCGGGCGCCGACCTCCCGGGCGAGGCGCAGGCACTCCTCGTAGGCGGCGCGGGCGGTGGCGTACTGGCTGCGCGAGAGGGCGGCTTCCCCGGCGGCGCTGGCCACCTGGGCGCGGATCCAGCGGTCGCCGACGCGGTGGGCGAGGTCCTGAAGCTCGGTGAGGTCGGTGTCCGCGGTGGAGAGGCCGCCGGTCGTGTCGATGGCGAAGTGGGTGCGCATCAGCAGGGGGATCGCGAGCTCCCATTCGCCTCCGTGGCGACGGCAGTTGGCGATCGATTCGTCGATGCTCGTGTGGAAGCCGACGATGTCGCCGGTGAGGAAGCAGATCGTGGGCCAGAGCATGCCGGGGAAGCGGGTGGCCTCCGGGGTTTCGCGGCGGAAGACCTCCTTGATGCGGACGGCGACGGCCTGGTGCTCGGGCGTGCGGAACCATTGCGGGCCGGTGCTCTCGGCGCGCAGGAACATGTGGAGCATGCGCAGGCGCATGTGGGGCCAGTAGTCCGGGGAGTCCTCGGGCGGTTCGGCGGGGATCCGGGCGAGGAGGCGGGCGGTCCAGTCGGCGCCCTCGGCGCGGTAGTCGCGCAGCCACCAGAACCAGCCGAGGGCGGAGAGCAGGCGTTGGGCGGTCTCGGTGTCGCCGTCGTCCGGGTCCCCGCCGGTGGTGGTGTGGAGGGCTGAGCGGAGGTTGTCGAGCTCGGTCTCGACGCGGCGGATCCACGGGAGCTGGCCGGCGGAGCGCAGCAGCGGCTCGGCGCGCTCGGCGAGGGCGGCGTAGTGGGCGGCGTGGCGGCGGGCGGTGGCGCGGGCGTCGGCCGGGTCCGCGGCGAGGCGCTCGGCGGCGTACTCGTGGATGGTCTCCAGGAGGCGGTAGCGCATGCCGTCGGGGCCGGGGTCGGCCTGGACGAGGGACTTGTCGACGAGGGCCGCCATGGCTTCGGCGACGTCGGTGACCTTGGTGGCGGCGGAGGCTTCGGTGGTGCCGGCGGAGGCTTCGGTGGTGCCGGCGGGGTCGGTGGTGTCGTCCGCGCAGACGGCTTCGGCCGCCTCCAGGTCGCAGCCGCCTGCGAAGGCGGACAGCCGGGCGAGGACGGTGTGCTCGGCGTGGCCGAGGAGGTCCCAGGACCAGTCGACGACGGCGCGCAGGGTCTGCTGGCGGGGCAGCAGCGTGCGGGCGCCGCCGGTGAGGAGGCGGAACCGGTCGTCGAGCCGGTCGGCGATCTGGCGCGGGGTGAGCAGGCGCAGCCGGGCGGCGGCCAGTTCGATGGCGAGCGGCAGTCCGTCGAGGCGGGCGCAGATCTCGGCGACGGCGGCCGGGTCGTCACCGGGACGGAAGCCGGGGCGGGCGGCGGCGGCCCGGTCGGCGAACAGCCGGTGCGCGGGGGCGGGCGGCAGGGGCTCGAGGGGGCGCAGGAACTCGCCCGGCACGCCGAGGGGTTCGCGGCTGGTGGCCAGGATCCGGACGCCGGGGCAGTGGGTGAGGAGGCGTTCGGCGAGTTCCGCGGCGGCTCCGATGACGTGCTCGCAGTTGTCCAGGACGAGGAGCAGGCGGCGGTGCGCGCAGTGTTCGACGAGGGCGGCGGTGGGGTCGTCGTCGGCGGTGGTCCGCTCGCGGGCGACGAGGCTGTTCTCGCGCAGGCCGAGGGCACTGAGGACGGCGCCGGGGACGGCCGCGGGGTGGTCGAGGCGCGCGAGTTCGACGAGCCAGCCGGAGTCGGGCCGGGCGGCGGCCGCGTGCTCGGCGAGGCGGGTCTTTCCGGAGCCGCCGGGGCCCGTGAGGGTGACGAGGCGTACGCGGTCCAGGTCGGCGGCGAGGGCGGCGAGTTCGGGCTCGCGGCCGACGAAGGAGGTCAGGCGGGGCCGGATGTTGCCGCGGGACTGCGGGGACGGGGTCCGGAGCAGCTCTGCGTGCAGGGCGCGCAGCGCCGGGCCGGGGTCGGCGCCGAGGCCTTCGGCGAGGTCGCGGCGGGTGCGTTCGTAGGCGGCGAGGGCGTCGGCGGGGCGGTCCGCGGCGCGCAGGGCGCGGATCTGCTGGGCGCGCAGTGGTTCGTCGTACGGATGGTCCTGGATCAGCGCCTCGATCTCCGGCAGGAGTTCGGCGGGAGCGGTGGCGCCGCAGCGCAGGTCGGCCTCGACGCGGTCCCGCTGGGCGCGGGCGCGGCGGGCCTCGCAGGCGGCGGCGTGCGTGGTGCGGGCCGGTTCGGGGAGGTCGGCGAGGGCGCGGCCGCGCCACAGGGCGAGGGCCTCGCGGAGGGTGGTGGCGGCGGTGCCGGGGTCGCCGGCCAGCTGCTCGGCGCCGAGGGCCGCGAGACGGGTGAAGCGGTGGAGGTCGACGTCGTCGCGGTCGGCGGTGAGGCGGTAGCCGCCGGCGGGGTCGGTGGTCAGCTGCCCGGCGCCGAGGGCGCGGCGCAGACGGGAGACGAGGGCCTGGAGGGCGGCGGGGGCGTCCTGGGGCGGGTCGTCGCCCCAGACCTCGTCGACGAGGTCGGTGACGGACGCGGCGGCCGGGGCGCCGGCGCGCAGGGCGAGGGCGGTGAGGAGCGCGCGCAGGCGGGCGCCGCCGGGGGTTCGGGGGGCGCCGGTGTCGTCATGTGCCTCGGTGGGGCCGAGGATTCGGTACCGCACCGGCCAATTCTGCCTTGCCGCTGCGGGGGGCGCGGGTGGGTTTTCCGGCGGGCGGGCGGGGGGCGGGGCTGGGGCCGGGCCGTCGGTCGGCCGCGGGCCGTGTGCCGCTGCGCGGAGCGGGTCCCCTACCCGCCCTTCGCCCGTTCCCTGGGGCGCCACCCCGGAGCCCCGCGCCTCAAACGCCGGCGGGGCTGGAACACCTGGGCTCCACCCCGGCCCCGGACCCGGACCCGGGGCCGGGGCCGGGGCCGGGGCCGGGGCCGGGGCCGGGGCCGGACCCGGGGCCGGACCCGGGGCCGGGGCCGGGGCCGGGGCCGGGGCGGCGGGGCGGGAACACCCGGGGGCTCCGCGCCCGACCCCGGCGCCCCAGAGGCGGCGGGCCCGGAGGCGGCGGGCCCGGGAGCCTGGCGGGCCCAGAGGCGGCGGACCCAGAGGCCAGCGGACCCAGAGGCCGGCGGACCCAGAGGCCGGCGGGGCCGGAGGCGGCGGGCTCCGCCCCGGCCCCGGGCCCCAGGCCGGGGACCGGCGGGGCGGGACCCCCGCCGGCCGCCGGCCGGGCCGGGTTGTCGCCGCTGTGGGGCGGGGGCGGGGGCGGTCAGCCGCCACCGGGCCCGGTGGCCCCCGCCCCGCCGCCCACCGGGCCCCCTCAGCGGCTGGCCGGGAGGGCCGGTGGGGTGAGGCGGGGAAGGCGGGTGTCCAGGGGCGGGACCGCGCGGCGGCGGGGGGTTGAGGTGCCGGTCCAGCAGGTGCCGCGACGGGCCAGGAGGCGGCGGAGCCACAGTTCCATCGAGACGAGTTCCGCGAGCCCGTCGAGCGGGACGGGCCGGCCCTCCGCCGCGTCGATCAGGGCCTGCTGGACGACGCGGGCGTCGACGAGGCCTGCGTCCGCGAGGAGCGGTGCCGTGAAGAGGGCCAGCAGGGAGGTGAGGGCGGCCCTCAGTCCCAGGCGGGTGGCGGTCTCGTTCGGGGTGTGCGAGGTGGCGCCCCAGCCGGGCGGGAGTTCGCGTACTCCGGCGGAGGCCAGGACGCTGCGCAGGATCTCGGCGCGGGCCCCGGGCTGTACCCGCAGGGACTCGGGCAGGGCGCGCGCGGCCCGTACGACCTGGTTGTCGAGGAACGGCGTGTGCAGGCGCTGGCTGCGGACCTCCACGGCCTGCTCGAAGACCCGGTGGTCGGCGGCGTGACGGGTCAGCAGTGCGCGGGCGCGGGCTTCGCCGGGGCGCAGCGACAGCGGGGGCCGTCCGGCGGCTGCCCTCAGCCGGATCGATACTTCCGCCAGGGCTTCGCCGGTGAGCCAGCCCGCGGCGGGGCCGGGCCGGGACCAGGTGAGGGCCGCCAGTGAGGCGTCGACCGGCCCGGAGGCGGCGGCGAGTGCGGTGCCTCCCGCGCGCAGCCGGGCCGCCGCGGCCTCCATGCCCGCGCGGTACGGCGTACGGGCGAGGCGGCGGGCGGCCGAGTAGACGGAGAAGGGGACGAGCAGCGGGTCGGCGGGCGCGGAGCGGGCGAGGGCGGCGACGGGGCGCAGCAGGTGGCGGCGTCTGCGGTCCAGGAGGAGGTCGGCCATGCGGGCGGGGTGCGCGTCGAGGACGCGGCGGGCTCCGTGTCCGGTGAAGTGGTCGGCGGAGCCGGCCGCCAGCCGGCGCCGTTCGCGGGCGGCGGAGACGAGGGAGGGGCCGGGTTCGTCGGTGAGGGGGCCGTCGAGTTCCGCGTACGGGAGGGCTTCTTCGGCGGCGGCCACGACGATGTGGTGCAGCCGGGGGTCGGCGGCGAGGGCGTGGGCGCGTGCGAGTTCGCCCTCGCGGCCCTGCGGGGTGGCGAGGTCGTTGAAGGTGACGGCGAGGAGGCGCGAGCCGGAGCCGTGGAGGGTGCCGGGGGCGCCGGGCAGGCCGGCGGCGAGGAGGGCGAGCGTCGCGGAGGCGGTGCCGCCGGAGAGGTCGGCGCCGACTCCGGGTGCGGGTGCGCCGCGGGCCGCGCGCCGGTCGGCGGGGCCCATGCCGGGCACCGGTCCGGGGTCGGGGAGCAGGGTTTCGGGGGCATGCCGCGGCGCCGTGAGCCGGGCGCGCACCGCCGCGGTCAACGCTTCCCGTACGCCCTCCACCGCCCGTTCGGGGTCGGCCTCGGGGGCGGCCACGGCGAGGGAGGCCACCGGTTCGTAGCCGGTGATCTCCCGGGAGCCCTCGCGCAGGATCAGCGTGTGGCCGGGCGGGATGCGCCGGACGCCGGCGTACGGTGTGCCGTCGCCCAGTGCCTCGGGGCTGTCGGGGCAGGCGAGGAGGGCGGCGAGGTGGCCGACGTCGAGCTGCGCCTCGATGAGGTCGGCGAGGGGGAGCGCGGCGGTGGCGTACGCGGTTCCGCCCGCCCAGGGGGTGTAGAAGACGGGCCGTGCGCCGGCGAGGTCGCCGAGGACGGTGATCCGGCGTCCGGCCTGGACGACGGCGGTGTAGCTGCCGGGCCACTCGGTGAGGTGGCGCAGGGCGCCGCCGCGGGCGGCGTAGAGGGCGCGGCGCAGCTCGTCGTCGGTGGCGCCGCAGCAGCCGAGCACGGCGAGCCGGGTGAAGGGGTCGGCGGGGTCGGCGGTGACGGTGCGGATCTCGTCCGGGCGCCAGTCGCCGACGGCCCAGAGGGGGTCGGGGTCGCCCCACAGGAGCTGGGCGCCGACGGGTTGGACGGTGCGTTCGGCGTCCTGGGCGGCGGGGTCGTCGGCGTGAGCGGCGTCGGCGATGCCTCCGTGCTGGGGCGGCCCGGGGTAGGGCGGGCGGCCGTGGGAGGGGGTGCCGTAGGGGGAGCCGTGGGAGGGGTCCGCCGGTGCTCCCGGGCCGGACGAGACGCGTCCGGCCGTGCCGAAGCTCGCGGCGATACTGCTCCACCCGACCAACCAGCGCACCGCCGCCTCCCCCAGCCCGTGGGCAAATGACCGGGGCAACGGACGGCCGGGACGGCACGGACAACGTGCGTCGGCGTGCGTCGGCGCTTGGAGGGCGCGGCCGGCGGGACCCCGGGTGGCTCGGGGTCCATGCTGCCACGAGAAGGGCGTGCGAGAGTGGCTTCGGGGGGCGCACATGCGAACGAACACGCCCCGGTCACACGGTATTTGGCGTTCCGTTCCCACCGCCCCATAGGTCGGTTTCGGCCATTCTTCGGCCGTACTGAGGGCCCCTGCGGGCCCTCGCGCGAGCGGCCGGGGACGGCCGCGTGGCGCGGTCCGGGAGGCGTCTGCGACCTCCCGGACCGTTCCGCCACCCGCGGGGATTGAGGCAGCGGCATCCCCCGGCCCACCGGATCCACTCAGCGGGCCGACCCACGCACCGCACATCGAATCGCCGGGCCCCGTGAGCGGCCAGAGCGCACGGCCGGGCGCACGGCCACACGGCCGGAGCACGAGCCGACGCGCGCGCCCGGGGCACGACCCCCCGGGCGGACTGTGCATACGGACAACAATCCCGCCATACGGAACTCGGGGCCTTAACGCTTGGGAGGCGGGGAACTACGCTGGGTTTACGAAATGCCGGGCGCCTATGCCCCGGCGGCGTCTGCGTTCCGCGTGTGACGAGGGGTGGCGCATGTCCAGGGAGCTCCGCGAGCCCAATGAGAAGCTCGGCGCCGTCCTCGCCCTCGCGGGCATCAGCAACGCCGGGCTGGCCCGGCGGGTCAACGACCTCGGTGCGCAGCGCGGCCTGACGCTCCGGTACGACAAGACGTCCGTGGCGCGGTGGGTGTCGAAGGGGATGGTGCCGCAGGGCGCGGCCCCGCACCTGATCGCCGCCGCCATCGGCGCGAAGCTCGGCCGGCCGGTCCCGCTGCACGAGATCGGGCTGGCGGACGCCGATCCGGCACCGGAGGTGGGGCTGGCCTTCCCGCGCGACATCGGCGCGGCGGTGCGCTCGGCGACCGACCTCTACCGGCTGGACCTCGCCGGGCGGCGTGGCGGTGGCGGGATCTGGCAGTCGCTCGCCGGCTCGTTCTCCGTGTCGGCGTACGCGACGCCCGCCTCCCGGTGGCTGATATCTCCGGCCGACAGCTCGGTCGCGCGCGAACCGGCCCCCGTCGGCGCCCCGGGCGTCGGCCCGGGCGCAGCGGCCACCGGCCGGGCTTCCACGGCCGTCGCCCCGCCGCGACGGACACCTGAAACCCCCGCTCAGGGCGTTGTGCCCGCCCAGTCCGGGCCCGAAACCGTACCGCCGGCCGTCACTGCCGCCGCCAGGCCCGTCCCGGAGGCCTTCCCGCAGCGCGTGGGCCACAGCGACGTGACCAAGCTGCGCGAGGCCGCGGAGGACGCACGCCGCTGGGATTCCAAGTACGGCGGCGGCGACTGGCGTTCGTCGATGGTGCCCGAGTGCCTGCGGGTGGACGCGGCGCCGCTGCTGCTCGGCTCCTACACCGACGAGGTGGGGCGCGCGCTCTTCGGGGCGACCGCCGAGCTGACCCGGCTGGCCGGCTGGATGGCCTTCGACACCGGTCAGCAGGAGGCCGCCCAGCGCTACTACATCCAGGCGCTGCGCCTGGCCCGGGCGGCGGCCGACGTCCCGCTCGGCGGGTACGTCCTGGCCTCGATGTCCCTCCAGGCGACCTACCGGGACTTCCCGGACGAGGGCGTGGACCTCGCCCAGGCCGCCGTCGAACGCAACCGCGGGCTGGCCACCGCCCGCACCATGAGCTTCTTCCGGCTGGTCGAAGCCCGGGCCCACGCGAAGGCGGGCGACTCGGCGGCCGCCGGGGCGGCGCTGCGGGCGTCCGAGGGCTGGCTGGAGCGCTCCCGCGACGGCGACGCCGACCCGACCTGGCTGGGTTTCTACTCGTACGACCGTTTCGCGGCGGATGCCGCGGAATGTTACCGGGACCTCAAACTCCCCCGCCAGGTCCGCCGCTTCACCGAGCAGGCGCTCTCGCGCCCCACGGAGGAGTACGTGCGCTCGCACGGGCTGCGGCTGGTGGTGAGCGCGGTCGCCGAGCTGGAGTCGGGCAACCTCGACGCGGCCTGCGCCGCCGGCACCCGGGCCGTGGAGGTCGCGGGCCGGATCTCCTCGGCGCGCACGACCGAGTACGTACGGGACCTGCTGCACCGGCTGGAACCGTACGGCGACGAGCCGCGCGTCGCGGAGCTGCGCGAACGGGCCCGCCCGCTGCTCGTGGCCCCCGCGTAGCCCCGTTGCCGGTGGCGGGGTGCAGTATGCAGGGGTGGGAGGTGTCAGCGTGGACTGCGACGTGCTGGTGATCGGTGGCGGGATCGTCGGCTTGTCGACAGCCCATGCCCTGTCGCGCCTGGCCCCGGGCACCCGGGTGACCGTGCTGGAGAAGGAGCCCGGCCCGGCCCGGCACCAGACCGGCCGCAACAGCGGCGTGATCCACAGCGGCATCTACTACCGCCCGGGCTCCCTCAAGGCCCGTTACGCGGTGCACGGCGCCGCCGAGATGGTCAAGTTCTGCGCGGAGCACGGCATCGCGCACGAGGTGACGGGCAAGCTGATCGTCGCCACCGACCGCTCCGAGCTGCCCCGGCTGCACTCCCTCGTCCAGCGCGGCCGGGAGAACGGCATCCCGGTGCGCGAGCTGGGACCGGCCCAGATCGCGGAGTACGAGCCGCACGTCCGGGGCCTCGCCGCGATCCACGTGGCCACCACCGGGATCGTGGACTACGGCCGGGTCGCGGCTCAGCTCGCCGAGAGCTCCGGAGCGGAGATCGTCTACGGCGCGGAGGCGGACCTGATCTCCCGCCGCCCCTCCGCGGTGGCGGTCCGCACCACCGCGGGCGGCGTGTTCCGCGCCCGGGTCCTGGTCAACTGCGCGGGCCTCCAGTGCGACCGGGTGGCCCGCCTGGCCGGTGACGACCCGGGCATGCGGATCATCCCCTTCCGGGGTGAGTACCACGACCTGGCCCGCCCGGAGCTGGTCCGGGCTTTGGTCTACCCGGTGCCCGACCCGGCGTTCCCCTTCCTCGGCGTCCACCTCACCCGGGGCATCGGCGGCGGGGTCCACGTCGGCCCGAACGCCGTCCCCGCCCTGGCCCGCGAGGGCTACGGCTGGGGCACGGTCCGCCCGCGGGACCTGGCCACGGAGCTGGCCTGGCCGGGATCCTGGCGGATGGCCGCGCGGCACTGGCGGTACGGGGCGGGCGAGATCCACCGCTCCCTGTCCAAGCGGGCCTTCACGGAGGCCGTACGCCGCCTGCTGCCGGCCGTCACGGAGGCGGACCTCACCCCCGCGCCGACGGGGGTCCGCGCCCAGGCGGTGCTGCGGGACGGGACGCTGGTGGACGACTTCCTCATCCGTGAGGCCCCGCGCACGGTGCACGTCCTGAACGCCCCCTCGCCCGCGGCGACCGCCTCCCTGCCGATCGGCCGCGAGATCGCCACCCGAGCCCTCCGCCACCTCCGCACCCCCTGACCCCTCCCCCGAAGGCACCCCCGTACCGCCCGGCCAGGGCCACCGCCCCCACCCCCCGTCGTAGAATCTCCGCATTGTGTCTGAGCCCCTGAACCCCCAGCCCAGCCTCCCCGACTCCCCGCCGGAGGCGTACACGCCGCCCAAGTGGCGCACCGAGCCGCGGTTCCCCGACGGCCCCGCGCCCGACCCCGCCGGGTCGCACCACGAGCGGCGGATCCGCAGCTTCCAGCCGCGCCGCAGCCGGGTCACCACCGGCCAGGGCGAAGCGCTGAAGCGGCTGTGGGGCACCTGGGGCCTCGACATCGACGGCCACGAGGTCATCGACCTCGGCAAGCTCTTCGGCGGCCTCCCCGTCGTCCTGGAGATCGGCTTCGGCATGGGCGAGGCCACCGCCCAGATGGCCGCCGCCGATCCCGGCACCGGCATCCTCGCCGTCGACGTGCACACCCCCGGGCAGGGCAACCTCCTCGCCCTCGCCGAGCGCAACGGTCTCACCAACATCCGGGTGGCGAACGGCGACGCGATCATCCTGCTCCGCGAGATGCTCCCGCCCGCCTCCCTCGCGGGTATGCGCGTGTACTTCCCGGACCCGTGGCCCAAGGTCCGCCACCACAAGCGCCGCCTGATCCAGCCCGAGTTCCTGGACCTGGCCGCGACCCGCCTGGCGCCCGGCGCCGTGCTCCACTGCGCGACCGACTGGGAGGACTACGCCGAGCAGATGCTCGAAGTCCTCACCGCCCACCCCGAGTTCGAGAACACCCAGGCCGACGGCGGCTACGCGCCCCGCCCGGAGTTCCGCCCGCTCACCCGCTTCGAGGGGCAGGGCCTGGACAAGGGCCACGTCGTCCACGACCTCCTCTTCGTCCGCCGCGGCGAGCGCGCGGTCGAACCTGACTCCAAGAACTGACAAACGTCACTCCGAGTGTCCGAGCGACTCGGTAGGGTCATCATGTGTACCGAGCGCTCTCCCGTGTGCTCGCACGCCCATCGGGCACGGCCCGCATGTGCGTGCTCGTCACGCTGCTCACCGCCACCGGCGCCGTCATCCTCGAACTGGTGCGGGAGCAGACCGGCACGGCCGGTTTCTTCGTGGGCCTCGGCCTGGCCCTGCTGCCGGTGCCGCCGCTGGTGGCGGCGTTCCGGTGGCTCGGCCTGGCCGCGCCGGGCCCCTGGCGGCAGTCGCTGTTCTGCTTCGGCTGGGGGGCCTGCACCGCGGCGCTGATCGCGATACTGGCCAACAGCTTCGCCACGGAGTGGATGGCCGCGGCCTCCGCCGACCCCTCCGCCGCCGACCGCCTCGGTTCGGTCGCGATCGCGCCGGTGGTGGAGGAGACCGCGAAGGCGGCGGCCCTGCTCCTCGTGTTCGTCTTCCGAAGACGGCGGTTCACCGGCGTCGCCGACGGGATCGTGTTCGCCGGGTTCACCGCCACCGGCTTCGCCTTCACCGAGAACATCCTCTACCTGGGCACCGCCTTCGAGGAGGACCTGGCCAACGGCACCCGCGCGCTGGACTCGGTGACGGCGGCGACGTTCTTCGTGCGGGCCGTGCTCTCCCCGTTCGCGCACCCGCTCTTCACGGTGCTCACCGGCCTCGGCTTCGGCGCGGCCACGCTCACCTCCCGCCGTGCGCGCAGGAACGGGCTGCCCGTGCTGGGGCTGGCCCTGGCCATGGGCACGCACGCGCTGTGGAACGGCTCCTCGCACTTCGGTGAGTACGGTTTCTACGTGGTCTACGGCTGCGTGATGGTCCCGGCGTTCGGGCTGCTGCTGTGGCTGGCCGTGCGGATCCGGCGCCGCTGCCTGCGGGCCGTCGCCGCCGAACTGTCGGTGTACGCCGCCGCGGGCTGGCTCGGTCAGGCGGAGGTGCCGGCCCTGGCTTCGATGCCGGCCCGGTCACTGGCCCGCGCCCTGGCCCGCCGCACCGGAGGCCGCCCCGCCGCCCGAACGGTGTCCCGGTACACGGCGGACGCCGCCGCCCTGGCCCTGCTGCGCCGCCACGCCCGGCGGTCCGGCCCGGGTTCCCGGGATCAGGAATTCGCCGAGCGGGAGCGCGAGTTGCTGCACCGGCTCTGGCTCGGCCGCGCGACGGCCGCGCCGGCGCTGGCCCGGGCGGCCGTACTGGAGGACCTGCTGCCCCCGCCGCGCTGGACCCCGCCGGCCGCCCCGGCGCCCGCGCGGGTCCTCGTACCGGCCCCCAGGACTCCGGAGCTGTCGGCCTCGCACCCGTGAGGAACCGGGCGGGCCCGGCAGTACTGCCGGGCGATCAGGCGGTGATCAGGGGGGCAGGCGATCGGGGGGTCAGACGTCGAGGCCCTTCGAACGCATCCACGCCAGCGGGTCCACCGTCGAGCCGCCCTTGCGGACCTCGAGGTGGAGGTGCGCACCGGTGACGTTGCCGGTCGCGCCGACCCGGCCGATGGTCTCGCCGGCGCCCACGGAGCCGGAGGTCACGGACATCGAGGAGAGGTGGCAGTACCAGATCTCGGTACCGTCCTGAAGCTTGAGGACGATCCGGTAGCCGTAGGCCCCGGACCAGCCGGCGGAGATGATCGTGCCGCTGCCCACGGCCTTGACGGGGGTGCCGGTCGGGGCGGCCAGGTCGAGGCCGGTGTGGTAGCCGGAGGACCACATGGAGCCGGCGACGCCGTAGTGCGAGGTGAGGGTGTAGGAGGAGGTCGGCAGGGAGTAGCCGCCCGCGGCCGTCGTACCCGAACCGGTGCCGGAGCCCGATGCGGTGCCCGCCCCCGCCGAGGCCTTGGTGGCGGTCTGTTCGGCGGCGGCCTTCTCCGCGGCCGCCTTCTCCGCGGCGGCCTCGGCGGCGGCGCGCGCCGCCTCGGCCTCCTTGTCGGCCGCTTCGCGCTGGGTCCGGGCCTCCTGGGCGGCACTCTCGCGCGCGGTCCGCTCGGCGTCCGCGCGGGCCCGGGCCTCCTCGGTGTCCTGCTGCGATTCGGCCTGGAGGAGGATCCGGTTGAGCAGCGCCTCGCCCGCCTGCTGCGGCACTTCCGCGGTCTGCGCCGCGCCCGCGGGGCCGGTACCGGGGCCGGCCTCGGCGGCGGTCCGTACGGCGTCGCCGCCGGAGCCGGAGTCGCTGCCGCCGCCGCCCAGCAGGTCGGGCACGGAGGGCATGGATATGGAGACCTGGGGCCGGTCCTGCGCGGTGGCGATGCCGCCCGCGCCGACGGCCGCGATCACGCCGACGCCGAGCACGGTCGAGCTGCGGGCGAGTCCGCCGCGCGGCTTCAGGACGCGGTGCTTGCCGCGGAGCGGGCGTGCGGAGTCCTCCGTGGGATTCCACTCGCCCCAGGCTCCCGCGGTGGGCGTCTCCTGGAGGTCTATGCCTTCAGAGGCAGGCGAGTTGGAGGCCACCGGGGCACACTCCTCATGGGCGAGAACGCACACGGGTGCCGTCGTTGCGACGGCTGGGACGACCGCGCTGCGTTATCGAAAGGTAATCTACGCGGACGAATGAATCCAAGCCGAAGCGATTGATCGTTAGCGCCAATCGGACACACATCGCACAGCTTTGGCCTTCACATTCGCCATATCCAGCCCCAACCAGGGCAATCCATCCGCCCCGCTCCCGCCGCTCCAGACCCGGCGCCCCCATGACGCACCGTCAAAGCGCTCGCGCCCAGCACGCCTTCCGCTACGCCAGGTCACTCACGGGCCGTCGCCGCGCACCACGGGGACGGTCCGCCGACGCTCCGGCCGCCCCTCCCCCGCCCTGGCCACCGCGAGCAGCGCCATGTCGTCCGTCGTGCCTCCGCCGGTGTGCCGCCGCACATCGCCGCTGAGCGCGCCGAGCAGCTCGTCCGGCCCCGGGAAGACCCTCCCCCGCAGCCGGGCCGCCGGATCGTAGAAGCCGCCCGCCCCGTCGCGCGCCTCGGTCAAACCGTCGGTGTAGAGCAGCAGGGTGCTGCCCGCCGGGAAGGGCCACTCCTCGCGCCGGCAGACCTCGTCCGGCGCCAGCTCGCCCAGCCCCAGGGGCAGCGCCGGCTCGGCCGGGGCCAGTACCTCCAGGCCTCCGTCCGCGTACAGCAGCAGCGGCTCGGGGTGGCCCCGGTTGAGCAGCCGCAGCCGTTCGGCGCCGGGCGGGATCTCGCCGAGCACGCAGGTGGTGAACCCCTCCACCGCGTCCAGGCTGCCCCGCCGCGCCCCCTCCCGGGCCAGCGCCCGCTCCAGGCGCCGCGCGAGCCCCTCCAGGGTCGGCTCGGTCTCCGCCGCCTCCCGGAAGGCCCCCAGCACCACCGCGACGGCCTCCACGGCCCCCAGCCCCTTCCCCCGTACGTCGCCCACCGCGAGCCGCACGCCGTACGGGGTGTCCTGGACGGCGTAGAGGTCACCGCCGATGAAGGCGTCGGCCTGCGCGGCCTCGTACCGGGCGCAGACGCGCAGCCCCGCGATCCGCGCGGCCGGGGTCGGCAGCACGGCCCGCTGCGCGGCCTCGGCGATCCCCCTCGCCGAGGCGAGCCGCTCGCCGCCGCGCCGTACGACCCGGTTGATCAGCAGGGCCAGCCCGGAGACGGTCAGCACCGTCACCAGCTCGGTCAGCGCCTCCCCCTTCCAGCTGGTGCCGTTGTGGACGTGGAGGCCGACGACCACCAGCGAGGAGGCGATCCCGGTCAGCGCGGTCGCCCGGAGGGTGAACAGGGGAGCCGCGACCAGCGGTGCGGCGGTGAAGAAGGGGGACCCCGTGAAGCTGGGCGGGGTCAGCAGGGTGAAGACCAGTCCCAGCAGGATCAGCAGGACGGGCAGGAGCCGCGCCACCCGCCGGGCGGCGCCGTCCGCGGCGCCGCCCTCACCCTGCCGGCCCAGCCCCGCCACGCTGCTCTCCTGCCGCCCGGTCGCGCCCGTCCCCCCAGGCTGACGGCAGACGGCCCGGTACGGCGAGCGGACCGGGGCGAAGGAGTGAGGGACCGGCACCGGCGGACGCCCGGGACACGAAAAGGGCGAACGGGGCGAACAGAGCCGGGACACGACGAAGGCCCGGTTCCACCAGGGAACCGGGCCTTCGTACTGAGTAGCGGGGACAGGATTTGAACCTGCGACCTCTGGGTTATGAGCCCAGCGAGCTACCGAGCTGCTCCACCCCGCGTCGGTAAACCCAACTCTACGTCATCCGGGGGACGCCTCCCGCCAATTAACCGGCCCGCACGCCTGAAATACGACGTCACCGCAGGTCAGAGCCTTGATAACCGATCCCATCCCGGCACCCGGGCAAGCGGAACCCGCCTGGTGCGGAGGTCCCGGGACCGGCACCAGGCGGTCCGGCGGCGGCGGAGTCCGCCGACTCGCTACCGGGCCGGGGGCTGCTTGTGCCCGGGGTCCAGCCGGTAGTCGGGACAATCGCGGTTCTGGCATGCACCTGGGCCCCATGCGGGAACGAACACCCCGAGGGTCTTGCGACGGTGGACCGCGGCCGGCACCGACTGCTGACACGTCGGACATACATAGGCTTCGGATTTACGCTTCATTTTGACCATTTCTTTACGATATTCCCGTTCTGGCGGCTCGGGAAGTCCCTGGCCCTCCAGCCGGCCCGAGCGCGGACGGGCTTCACCGTCCCGAGCCGGTGCACCCGCTGCGTACTCGGTGGCATCCGTCTCGGGGGGCGCGCCGGCCCCACGGGACCGCTCGGTGGCCGCAGGGGCGTCTTCGTCAGCCTCTCCCGGAACGTCCAGTGGGGCCGGTCTGCTGAGACTGAGCAGCACGGAACCCGCCAGGACCACGACGATGACCGCGAGGCTGACCGGTGAGGGGATCTCCGGGATGCGCGGGCTGATGAGCTTGTGGGACGCCTGGAGGATGAGCTTGATGCCGATGAAGGCGAGGATGATCGCCAGGCCCTTGTTCAGGTAGTGGAAGCGGTCCAGGAGTCCCGCGAGCATGAAGTAGAGGGCCCGCAGGCCGAGGATGGCGAACGCGTTGCTGGTGTAGACGATGAAGGCGTCATCGCTGACCGCGAGGACGGCCGGGACGCTGTCGACAGCGAAGATCAGGTCGGCGGCCTCGATCGCGGCGACCACCGCGAGCAGCGGGGTCGCCATCCGTACGCCGGCTTCCTTGACGAAGAACTTCGCCCCGGCGTACTCGTCCCGTACCGGGATGAGCTTGCGGAGCAGCCGCACGGCGAAGCTCTTGCCGGGGTCGAAGCTCTCCTCCTCGTCCTTGAGGAGCTTGTAGGTGCTGTAGAAGAGGACCGCCGCGAAGGCGAAGAGCACCGCGGTGAAGCGGCTGACGACGGCGACGCCGAGGGAGAGGAAGATCCCGCGGAAGACGAGGGCGCCGATGACGCCGAAGAAGAGCACGCGGTGCTGGTAGGCGCGGGGCACTTTGAAGTACGCGAAGATCACGGCGAAGACGAACAGGTTGTCGACGGACAGGCTCTTCTCCAGGAGCCAGGCGGTGGTGTACTCGGTGCCGGCGGTCGTACCGAGGACGAGGAAGACGGTCGCGCCGAAGATCAGGGCGAGACTCACCCACAGGGCGCTCCAGGCGGCGGCCTCTCTGAAGCCGATGACGTGCGCGGTGCGATGGGACAGGAGGTCGACCGCCAGCGACACGACCACCGTCGCGGCGAACGCCCCCCACAGCCAGAGCGGGACATCAAGCACGCCGAACACCCTCACCTCGGCCCGCGCACATGGCGCCGGCCCCTTTTATCCCAGTGTGCGGTCTTGCCCCCGCCTGAGCACGCGGAGTGGCCTCGGCTCCCGCACGCCTTCCGCACGGCGTGCGGCCGTCCCCGGCCACCGGCGGGCAGGCCGGGGCGGACGAGGGCACGCCCCGGGCCATCCGCCCACGCATCGCTCACGCGCGGACCCGGAAACGACTGAGCGCCCCACCTGGCCGAAACCGGGTGGGGCGCTCAGTGCAGGTCGGAGGGGTTTCCCCCGCCCGCGAGCGGTAGGCCATGTCGGACTCGAACCGACAACCAACGGATTAAAAGTCCGCTGCTCTGCCAATTGAGCTAATGGCCCTCCATGTGCTCACCCCAGAGCATAGCCGGAGAGGGGCTGCTGGCCGATCGGGTATCGCCGGGTGTGGCCCGGCGGTTTCCCGCCATGCGGCGCGGGAGGGGCGAAACGGCCGGAAATGGGCTCGGCCCCCACCGCACCGGAGTGCTGTGGGGGCCGAGTCCTCGTCAGGCGGCGCTCAGGCGTCAGCCGTTGCGCTTCCAGCGGGGCTTGTCGTCGCGGCGGCCGCCGAAGGTGGAGCCGGACGGGCGGTTGTCGTCACGGCGGCCGTAGGGGCGCTCGCCGGCGCCGCCGGAGCGGAAGCCGCCGGAGGGACGGTCGTCGCGGCGGAAGCCGCCACGGTCGCCACCACGGTCGTCACGGTTGAAACCACCGGACGGACG
>NZ_JBVISF010000003.1:0-556181 GCF_055575675.1 Streptomyces sp. NPDC034043 | reverse complement strand
ACCGGACGGACGGTCATCGCGACGGAAACCACCACGGTCGCCACCACGGTTGTCGCCACCACGGTCATCGCGGCGGAAGCCACCCGACGGACGGTCGTCACGGCGGAAGCCGCCACGGTCGCCACCACGGTCGTCACGGTTGAAACCACCGGACGGACGGTCATCGCGACGGAAACCACCACGGTCGCCACCACGGTTGTCGCCACCACGGTCATCGCGGCGGAAGCCACCCGACGGACGGTCATCGCGGCGGAAGCCGCCACGGTCACCGCCACGGTCGCCACCGCGGTTGTCGCGGCGCTCGTAGTTGCCCCGGTCGTCACGGCGCTCGAAGGTGCGCTCCTGGACGACGGGCTCGGCGACGGCCGCCACGGCAGCGGCGACCTCGGCCTCGGCGGCCTCGACGACCTCGGCGACGGCGGCCTCCGGGTCCTCACCGCGCTCGCGGGCGGAGCGGGCGACGAGACGGTCGGCCTCCTCGCGCAGCTCGGCGGCGCGACGGGTCGCGCGCTCCAGCTGCTTCGTCAGGTCGGCGACCTCGCGCTCGGCCTGCTTGGCGGCGTTGTTCGCGGAGTCGGCCTGGACCTCGGTGAGCGAGCGCGCACCGGTGATCTCGGCGACCTCCGGGTCGAAGGCGCCGGCGCCCTGGACGATGTGGCGCGAGGCGTCGACGCCCGCGTCCTCCATCAGGCGGAAGATCTGGCGGCGCTGGTGCGGCAGGGCCAGGGAGACGACGACACCGGACTTGCCGGCACGGGCGGTACGGCCCGAGCGGTGCAGGTAGTCCTTGTGGTCGCCGGCCGGGTCCACGTTCAGGACCAGGTCGATGCCGTCGACGTGGATGCCGCGGGCGGCGACGTCGGTGGCGACGAGCGCGTTGACGTAGCCGTCCTTGAAGTCGGCGAGGACGCGGGTACGGGCGCCCTGCGTCATGCCGCCGTGCAGCGCGTCGGCCTTCACGCCGGCCTCGATGAGCTGCTCGGCGATGCGGTCGGCGCCCAGCTGGGTGCGGACGAAGATGATGGTGCGGCCCTTGCGGGCGGCGATGGCGGCCGTGACCGGCGCCTTGTCCTTCGGCTTCACGACGAGGACGTGGTGGGTCATGGTCGTGACGTTGCCCTGGGCGCTGTCGACCTCGTGCGTGACCGGGTTGGTCAGGTAGCGCTTGACCAGGGTGCCGATCTCGTTCTCCATGGTGGCGGAGAAGAGCATGCGCTGGCCGCCGCCGGGGATCTGGTCGAGCAGCTCGGTGACCTCGGGCAGGAAGCCCAGGTCGGCCATCTGGTCGGCCTCGTCGAGGACGGCGACCTCGACGTTCTCCAGGGAGCAGGCGCCGCGGTTGATGATGTCGCGCAGGCGGCCCGGGGTGGCGACGAGGACGTCGACACCGCGCTCCAGGGCGTAGATCTGGTTGCCCATGGAGGTACCGCCGCAGACGACCTTCATCTTGAGGCCGAGGACGTCGCCGTAGGGCTGGAGGGCGTCCGCGACCTGCATCGCGAGCTCACGCGTCGGCGTGAGGATGATCGCGCGGGGCTTCTTCTTCTCGGTGTGGCCGCCGGCGAGGCGGGCCAGGGTCGGCAGACCGAAGGAGAGGGTCTTGCCGGAGCCGGTGCGGCCGCGGCCGAGGATGTCCTTGCCGGCCAGGGCGTCCGGGATGGTCGCGGCCTGGATCGGGAACGGGGAGGTGACGCCGTTCTGGGCGAGCTTGCGCACGACGCCCTCGGGCAGACCGAGGTCCGCGAAGGTGGTGGTGGGCTCGGCGTCGTCGGCGTCGGCCGCGTCCGCCTCGGCGGTCACGTCGGCGACATCCGCCACGTCGGCCTCGAGGGCCTCGATGATCTCGTCGCGCTCGATGGCGTCCATGGCCTCGGTGACCGCGAGGGTCTCGGCGTCGACGATCTCGGTGGAGTCGTTCTCGGGCATGACGGAACGGTCAGAACTGGAAATGGACATGCGAAATGCGAAACCTTCCGGAGTCTCGGCACGCGCCCAAACTCCGTGAATCGCAAATCGACCGCCTCAATGCGGTCAGCCACGGCTAGGGAGAGTACGCGCCACACGGCGCTCTTCGGATTCGGCGCCGGGCAATGGGATCAAACGATCTATAACCATACGCACCCTACCGGGGGTCTGGCAAGTCGCTCCCGGGACATCGCCCCTGACCTGCGGCGATGCTCCGGGGACGAGTTGCGCGAATCCCGGAAGGGACCACCCAGAACCCCGTGGAACGGGGCAGAGCGCCCCTACGCGACGCTCGACCCGGGACCCGGATCGGACGGCGGCGTGGGTGTGGGTTCCGTCACAGTGGGCGAGGGCTCCGCGGTCGGGCCGGTGCCGCCGCTGGTCCCACCCGACCCGCCCGACCCACCGGACCCACCCGAACCGGAGCCGCCTGAGCCGGACCCGGACCCCGAGCCCGAACCCCCCGACGCCGAACCGGATCCCGAGCCCCCGGCGGCCGACCCCGCACCGCCGGCCCCCGAGCCCGAACCGGAGCCGCCCGCCGCGGACCCCGAGCCGCCGGCCCCCGTACCGCCCCCGGACGGCGCCTGGCCGCCCTGACCGCCCGCGCCGCCGCCCGGACCGGCCGTCGGCGCGGGCTGCCCCGGCTTCGCGGGAGCCCCCGGGCTGGGCGAGGCCCCGGCCGCGCCGGGGGCCTTCCCGGGCTCACCCGGCTTGGCCGCCTGGTTCCCCGTACCGTCCTTCACGCCGCGCCCGCTGCCGTGAACCCCGGAACCGTGGCCGCCGCCGGCCGCCCCGGCGGGCCCGCCCGTGTCCTTGCCGCCGACCGAAGCCGCGGGCCCGGGCTTGGCGGCGTCCTCGCCGACGCTCATGCAGCCGGCCGTCGCCGCCACCGCGAGGGCGGAGACGGCCAGTCTGAGGGACGCGGACAGGGAAGCGGTCAAAGGGCGCACGGGGGCACCTCCGGAGCACTGCGGCGGGGTCCGCGATGAGCGGGTCAATGAACCCAACTCCCTTTACCCCGTAAGAGACACGCCCCTTACGCGAACAGCTGTCGCGCCACCTGAGAGCCGAGCGTCACCGCGCCCAGCCCCACCAGCACCGACGCGGCGACGTTCGCGGCGGCGAGGAACCGCCGGCCGCGCTCGGCCAGCCGCAGGGTCTCGTACGAGAAGGTCGAATAGGTGCTCAGCGCCCCGCACAGCCCCGTACCGAGCAGCAGCCGCACCTGCGAGGAGCCCGCCCCGGCCAGCGCCGCCCCGGTCACCACCCCGAGCAGCAGGCACGCGGCGGCGTTGACGACGAAGGTCCCCCACGGGAAGACGGAATCGTGCCGCGCCTGCACCGCCCGGTCGGTGAGGTACCGCAGCGGCGCCCCGACGACCGCGCCCGCCACGACCAGCAGCCAGTTCACCGGTGCCTCCGCGCGAGCGCCAGCCGCGTCACCGACGCCGCCGCCCACACCGCGCCCAGGGCCGCCGCCACCGTCAGCCCGGCGTATGCCAGCGCGGTCCCGGCCTCGCCCTCGTCCAGCAGCCGGGAGAAGTCCGCGGCGTAGGCGGAGAAGGTGGTGAACCCGCCGAGCACGCCCACCCCCGCGAACGGCCGCAGCAGCGGGTGCGGCGCGCTCCGCCCGCCCTCGCTGATCAGCACCATGAGTACGCCGATCAGCGCGCAGCCCGTGGCGTTGGTCCAGAAGGTCGCCCACGGGAAGGCCCCGGGCCCGGCCGGCCACAGCAGGGCCGCCCCGTACCGCGCCGAGGCGCCCACGGCCCCGCCCGCCGCGACGGCGGCGAGCACCCGGCCCTGCGGTTCGGCGCGCTGGGCGGGTACGTGGAGGTCGACATCGGGGTCGATCGCCTCCGCGCCGGGGACGGGCCGGGTCACCCGTAACCCAGGGCGTGCAGCCGCTCGTCGTCGATGCCGAAGTGGTGGGCGATCTCGTGCACGACCGTCACCTCCGTCTCGGCGACCACGCTCTCCCGGTCCTCGCACATCCGCAGTGTGGGGTTCCGGTAGATGGTGATGCGGTCGGGGAGCACTCCGGCGTACCACTCGCCGCGCTCGGTGAGCGGTGTCCCCTCGTACAGGCCGAGCAGCTCGGGATCATCGGCCGGGGGCTCGTCCTCGACGAACACCGCGACGTTGTCCATCAGCCGCGTCAGCTCCGGCGGAATGCGGTCCAGGGCCTCTGCGACGAGCTCCTCGAACTCCTCGCGCGTCATCTCCAGCACCCGGCCATTGTCGCTCCGGCGGGGGCCGCCGCTACCCCGGGGGAAACCGTTTTGGCGATAGCTCCTCCGATCCCATATGCTTCTCACGTCCCCGACGCGCTGAAAAGTGCCCGGCGGGCCTTTAGCCCTCATCGTCTAGTGGCCCAGGACGCCGCCCTTTCAAGGCGGTAGCACGGGTTCGAATCCCGTTGGGGGTACGCAACACCATGTGCAAGACTTGCTCTTGCACAAACCAGGTCCTGTGGAGCAGTTGGTTAGCTCGCCACCCTGTCAAGGTGGAGGTCGCGGGTTCAAGTCCCGTCAGGATCGCTGAGGCTGGAAACAGCCTCGTGGCTGGGTAGCTCAGTTGGTACGAGCGATCGCCTGAAAAGCGATAGGTCGCCGGTTCGACCCCGGCCCCAGCCACAACAGGAAGGCCCCGTCCATCGGACGGGGCCTTCCGCGTTCTACCCCTCCCGCTCCTCCGCGCGGGCCGTCCGCCGCCACCGGACCAGCCCGAAGGCGAGCGCCCCCGCGCCGACCAGTGCGAGCAGCGCCCAGTCCGGTACGGCGTCCGCGAGGGCGCCCACCCGGCGCTCGACGGCGTACGAGTCGTCCACGTCCAGCAGCCCGGGCAGGGCGCTCGTCCCGTCGTAGGCCAGGAACAGCGTGCCCAGGGTGATGAAGAACAGCCCGGACAGCAGCGAGGTCGTGTGCAGTTCGAGGCGGCCCAGCCGGACGGCCCGGCCGCGCAGCCAGCGCCGCCGGCCCAGGTCGAAGCGCTCCCACAGCAGGGCCAGCACGAACAGCGGTACCGCCATGCCCAGCGCGTACACGGCCAGCAGCAGACCGCCGTAGACCGGGCTGCCGCTGACGGCGGCCACGGTCAGGACGCTGCCTAGGATGGGGCCCGCGCAGAAGCCGGCCAGCCCGTAGACCGCGCCGAGGGCGTACACCGACAGGGCGGTCGTGGGGCGGATCCGGCCGGACAGCTCCGAGAGCCGCTTCGGGGCGAAGCCGAGGCCCAGGATCTGGGCGAGGCCCAGCGCGATGATCAGCCAGCCGCCCGCGAGGACGAGCAGGTCGCGGTTGCCGTGGAAGAAGCGGCCCGCGTAGGAGCCCGCCGCGCCCATCGGTACGAGGGTGCTCGCGAGGCCCGCGTAGAAGATCCCGGTGCGTGCCAGGAGCCGTGAGCGGGAGTCGATCGAGTACGCGAAGAAGGCGGGCAGCAGCAGGGCGCTACAGGGGCTGAGCAGGGCGAGGAGACCGCCGAGCAGGGCGGCCAGGTATCCGATGCCGGTCACTGCCCGGCCGCTGCCCGCTCGGCCCTGGCGATGGCGGCCGCGAAGGCGTCCAGGGGCTGGGCGCCGGCGAGGGGCTGCCCGTTGACCAGGAAGGAGGGGGTGGAGCGGACGCCGATGCGGTAGCCCTCTTCCTGGTCCCTGCGCAGGGCGGCGGCGGCCTCCTCGCCCGCCGTGTCCCGCTTGAAGCGCTCCAGGTCCGGGACCCCGGCCTCGCGGGCCAGCTCGGTCAGGCGCTCCTCGCCGAAGCCCTTGGCCTTGGCGTCCTCGGCGTACGCGGCGGCGTGGAAGGCCTTGAAGCGGTCCTGCCGGCCGGCGGCCCAGGCGGCCTTGGCCGCGGCCTCGGACTCGGCGCCGAAGATCGGGAAGTTGCGCCACTCGATGCGCAGGGTGCCGTCCTCGACGTACTTCTTCACCAGTTCGGGTTCGGTGTCGCGGGCGAACTTGCCGCAGTAGCCGCACTTGAAGTCGGAGTACTCGATCAGGACGACGGGGGCGTCGGCGCGGCCCAGCGCGAGCTTGTCGCCGGCGTCGCGGCGGGCCAGGGCCTTGAGCTCGGCGGCCGGGTCGGTGCGGGGCGCGGAGGCGGAGGCGGTGTCGCGGGACCGCTCCTCGGGGGCGGTGGCCTGCCAGGAGACCAGCCCGAGGGTGACGGTGGCGAGCGCGACCCCGGCGGAGATCAGCAGGGGCTTGCGGGACGAGCGGGACATAGGGGTGCTCCAGAGCTGCGTGTGATGAGGGGAACCGGTGGTACGGCTCCTTCTAGACCCGCATCACGGACAGCTCCACCGGCGAGGGCGCCGGCCGGTCCGGCCCGCGTACGGGGACCCGTACGCACTCCCCCCGGTCCGGCCGCTCCCCCTCGGGCGCGGGGCGCGCCGGGGGCACCGCGGCGTGGTCCTGCCCGGCGCGGGGCGGTACGGCGGGTGCCGGGCCGTGGCCGGGGGAGTCGGGGCCGCAGGCGGGCCCCCGCCCCGGGAGCCCCTCGGCCGCCGTCTCCCGCACCGGCCCCGCCGCGGCGCCGGCCGGGTGCGCCACCGGGACCGCGGCGGCCGCGTCCTGCCGCACGGCGGCCTCGGCGCCCGCGGGCGGCGGTGCGGGCGGGCCGGCGGTGCGGGCGAGGCCCGTGAGGGCGACCGCGAGGAGGCCGAGGACCAGCGCGAACAGGGCGGCGGCCGGAGCGCGGGGAGGACGGCGGGACAACGGTGGGCTGCCTCTCACTCGCACGGCCGGGGGACTCGTCCCGAAATGGTACGGGGAGGGGCACAAATGCGTTCGCCACCCGCCCGGCCCAGGTGAGATCCTCGATCAGGTATGTCTACTTCCTTCGCCGCCCTGCAGACGCTTCTCGGAGAGATCTCCCTCCGGGACGCGCACCGCCTCGGCCGCCGCCTCGAGGGCGCCCGCCGTATCCGCAAGCCCGAGGCCAGGCAGGCCGTGCTCGACGAGATCGCCGCGGAGGCCGAGAAGGCCGCCGCGCGACTGGCCGGCCGCGCCTCGCGCATGCCGGAGGTCACCTATCCCGAGAACCTGCCCGTCAGCCAGAAGAAGGACGAGATCGCCGAGGCGATACGCGACCACCAGGTCGTGATCGTCGCGGGCGAGACCGGCTCCGGCAAGACCACGCAGATCCCCAAGATCTGCATGGAGCTGGGGCGCGGCGTCCGGGGCATGATCGGGCACACCCAGCCCCGGCGGATCGCGGCCCGTACGGTCGCGGAGCGCATCGCGGAGGAGCTGAAGTCGGAGATCGGCCAGACGGTCGGCTGGAAGGTCCGCTTCACCGACCAGGTGGACCCGGACGCGACCTTCGTGAAGCTGATGACGGACGGCATCCTGCTCGCGGAGATCCAGACGGACAGGGAGCTGCGCGCCTACGACACGATCATCATCGACGAGGCGCACGAGCGGTCCCTGAACATCGACTTCCTGCTGGGCTACCTGGCCACGCTGCTGCCCAAGCGTCCCGACCTCAAGGTGGTCATCACCTCGGCGACCATCGACCCGGAGCGGTTCTCCCGGCACTTCGGGGACGCGCCGATCGTCGAGGTCAGCGGCCGTACCTATCCGGTGGAGGTGCGGTACCGCCCGCTGCTGGAGGAGGACAGCGAGGAGAGCGACCGGGACCAGATCACGGCGATCTGCGACGCGGTGGACGAGCTGCAGGGCGAGGGGCCGGGCGACATCCTGGTGTTCCTCTCCGGTGAGCGGGAGATCCGCGACACCGCCGACGCGCTGGTCAAGAAGCAGCTGCGCTTCACCGAGGTGCTGCCGCTGTACGCCCGGCTCTCGCACGCCGAGCAGCACCGGGTCTTCCAGCCACACACCGGCCGGCGGATCGTGCTGGCCACGAACGTCGCCGAGACCTCGCTGACCGTCCCGGGCATCAAGTACGTGATCGACCCGGGCACGGCCCGCATCTCCCGCTACAGCCACCGCACGAAGGTGCAGCGGCTGCCGATCGAGCGGATCAGCCAGGCCAGCGCCAACCAGCGCAAGGGCCGCTGCGGGCGCACCAGCGACGGCATCTGCGTCCGGCTGTACTCCGAGGACGACTTCAACGCCCGTCCGGAGTTCACGGACGCCGAGATCCTGCGGACGAACCTGGCATCCGTCATCCTCCAGATGACCGCGGCCGGGCTCGGGGAGATCGAGAAGTTCCCCTTCATCGACCCGCCGGACCACCGCAACATCCGCGACGGCGTGCAGCTGCTCCAGGAGCTGGGCGCCCTGGACCCGGCGCAGAAGGACGTGAAGAAGCGGCTCACCCCGCTGGGCCGCCAGCTCTCCCAGCTGCCCGTGGACCCGCGGCTGGCCCGCATGGTCGTGGAGGCGGACAAGAACAACTGCGTGCGCGAGGTCATGGTCATCGCGGCGGCCCTGTCCATCCAGGACCCGCGCGAGCGGCCCTCGGACAAGCAGACGCAGGCGGACCAGAACCACGCCCGGTTCAAGGACGAGACGAGCGACTTCCTCTCCTACCTGAACATGTGGCGCTACGTGCGCGAGCAGCAGAAGGAGCGCGGTTCCTCCGCCTTCCGCCGGATGTGCAAGCAGGAGTACCTGAACTTCCTGCGGATCCGGGAGTGGCAGGACATCTACTCGCAGCTGCGCACGGTCGCCAAGACCATGGGGATCCACGTCAACGAGGCCGACGCGCCCGAGACGAGCATCCACGTCTCGCTGCTGGCCGGTCTGCTCTCGCACATCGGGCTCAAGGACACCGACAAGAACGAGTACCTGGGGGCCCGGTCCGCCAAGTTCGCGATCTTCCCGGGCTCGGCGCTGTTCAAGAAGCAGCCGAAGTTCCTGATGTCCGCGGAGCTGGTGGAGACCTCGCGGCTGTGGGCGCGGGTGAACGCCAAGGTGGAGCCCGAGTGGGTGGAGCCGCTGGCGCAGCACCTGATCAAGCGCACCTACAGCGAGCCGCACTGGGAGAAGGACCAGGCGGCCGTGATGGCCTACGAGAAGGTCACGCTGTACGGCGTGCCGATCGTGGCGCAGCGGAAGATCAATTACGGCCGGATCGACCCGGAGGTGTCGCGGGAGCTGTTCATCCGCAACGCGCTGGTCGAGGGCGACTGGCGCACGCACCACAAGTTCTACGCGGACAACCGCAAGCTGCTGACCGAGGTCGAGGAGCTGGAGAACCGGGCGCGGCGCCGGGACATCGTCGTGGACGACGAGACCCTGTTCGACTTCTACGACCAGCGGATCCCGGAGCACGTGGTGTCGGGGGCGCACTTCGACTCCTGGTGGAAGCACAAGAAGCGCGAGGAGCCCGAACTCCTCGACTTCGAGCGGGAGATGCTGCTGACGGAGAAGGCGGCCGGGGTCACCAAGGCCGACTATCCCGACACCTGGCGGCAGGGGCAGCTGAAGTTCCGGGTGACGTACCAGTTCGAGCCGGGCGCGGACGCGGACGGCGTGACCGTCCACATCCCGCTCCAGGTGCTGAACCAGGTCACCGACGAGGGCTTCGACTGGCAGATCCCGGGCCTGCGGGAGGAGGTCGTCACGGAGCTGATCCGCTCGCTGCCGAAGCCGGTCCGCCGGCACTACGTGCCGGCGCCGAACTTCGCGACGCGTTTCCTGCGGACGGCGCATCCGATGCGGGAGCCGCTGCCCGTGACGCTGGCGCGCGAGCTGCACCGGATGGTGGGGGTGCCGGTGTCGCCGGAGGACTTCGACCTCAGCCGGATCCCCGACCACCTGAAGATCACTTTCCGGATCGTCGACGAGCGGCGCCGCAACCTCGCCGAGGACAAGGACCTGGAGGCCCTGCGGCTGAAGCTGAAGCCGAAGGCCCGCCAGGCCCTCTCCAAGGCAGCGGCCGCCACCGCCGAGCGGGCGGGCGGGGAGTCGCTGGAGCGCACCGGGCTGACCGACTGGACGATCGGCACCCTGGTGCGGGTCTTCGAGACCCGCCGGGCCGGCCAGCCGGTGAAGGCGTACCCGGCGCTGGTGGACGAGGGGACGAGCGTCTCCGTACGGCTCTTCGACACCGAGGCCGAGCAGCAGCAGGCGATGTGGCTCGGCACCCGGCGGCTGATCCTGCTGAACATCCCGGTGAATCCGGCGAAGTTCGCCTCGGACAAGCTGACCAACCAGCAGAAGCTGGCGCTGTCGCGCAATCCGCACGGTTCCATCCAGGCGCTGTTCGACGACTGCGCGACGGCGGCGGCCGACAAGCTCATCGCCGACCACGGCGGTCCCGCCTGGGACGAGGCGGGCTTCCGCCGGCTCCACGACGCCGTCCGGGCCGACCTGGTGGACACGACGGTGCGGACCGTGGCCCAGGTGCAGCAGGTGCTGGCGGCCTGGCAGGCCTGCGAGCGGCGGCTGAAGGCCACCGGCAGCCTGGCCCTGATGGCGAACGTCGCGGACGTGAAGGCGCAGCTGGCGGCGCTGATGCCGGCCGGTTTCGTCACGCTGACCGGGCTGAAGCGGCTGCCGGACCTGATGCGCTACCTGGTGGCGGCCGACCGGCGGCTGCAGCAGATGCCGACGGGCGTCCAGCGCGACACCACGCGCATGGAGAAGGTCCACGAGATGCGGGACGAGTACCTGTGGCTGCTGGAGCAGCTGCCGAAGGGCCGGCCGGTCCCGGAGGCGGTCACGGAGATCCGCTGGATGATCGAGGAACTGCGGGTCAGCTACTTCGCGCACGCGCTCGGGACGGCGTACCCGATCTCCGACAAGCGGATCGTGAAGGCGGTGGACGCGGCGGCGCCGTGATCCGGTTCGACCGCACCCCCTGAGCTGCTGTACAGTCTGTTTCGCAGCCGCGCCAGTCGGCCGCGAATCAAGGTCCTGTGGAGCAGTTGGTTAGCTCGCCACCCTGTCAAGGTGGAGGTCGCGGGTTCAAGTCCCGTCAGGATCGCAGAAACGTCAGGGCCCGTACCCCCTCGGGGGTGCGGGCCCTGACGCGTATCCGGGTGCGGTCCGCGCGTACGGTGCCCGCTCCGCCGGCGGCTCCCCGCCGCGCGATCACCCGAAACCCGCCGCGCCTCTGAGCGGCCCCCTGAGGGCTCCGGCACCCCCGCGTGCGCTCCGGGCACCGAAACGCGGCCCCGGCCCCTCCAGCGGCCACCCAGCGGGGCCGGTGCCCCATCCGCCCGGGCCGGAAAAATCCCCCGTACGTGTGAGGCGCTCTGTACCGGACCTTCCCTTTACGAGGTGCATTGCCGGATGTACAAGAGTTATCAGCTGTGACGGGAGTCACCCTATGAGTTTTCGAGACCCGTACGTTTATCGGACCCCTACGCCCGCTCGATTTAATATGTGCAATGGCACCCACCCCGCCGGCCTCGCCCGCGACGGGATCCCGCACCGGTCCGGAGCATGAAAAAAGACCGCGCTGGACCCGGCGGAGTCCAGCGCGGTCAAACGGCATGGAGCCTGTTGGGGCAGGCCCGGCCGATGAAGCCATGTGGGTTTCATCGGATTGGGGGATCCGACACGTACCCGTTAATGCGGTGGTGCTGCGGGACCTCAGGCCTCGCTGCGCTGCTGCGGAATTCCCGCGAGCAGTGCGCGGACCTCAGCCTCGCGGTAACGGCGGTGTCCACCCAGGGTGCGGATGGACGTGAGCTTGCCAGCCTTGGCCCAGCGGGTGACCGTCTTCGGGTCCACGCGGAACATCGTGGCAACCTCAGCCGGGGTCAGCAGCGGCTCGGCATCAGGGGTGCGAGCGGTCATGAGCGGCCTCCTCGGGAGAACCGAACCATCTCGGTTCTTTCCTCTAAATTCTGCACCTTGGCCCGCGTTGCCCGAAATGGACATACGCAGGCCGAGTCGGTTATAGGACGAACGGCTTGTCCTCGGCACTACAACTACACCATCCGTCCAGCCTCGACGGCCAAACCGATGGAATTGCCCTCCGAGGTGTTCATCAGCGGCGGAAGCCGATGGACCGTCCCATAACGGACAGTCACCCCACTGTGACGATCAGTCACAGAGCGATCAGGAGCCGTCAGACCCCCCATAGAGTGCAATACCGAGCATTCCGCCCAAAGTTGGGCGGAAGGAACCCTCCCCGGACTCCTTGTCCTATTTTGGCACGAGGGTAGGGGAAGGGCGCAAGGGTGTGGATAGTGCGTTCCGTCACGCTTGAGCCAATGGCCCGTATCGGGACGTAGGTCCTGGGACTAAGACCTTAATGCGGTGATCGAACCCCTGATCTGCGCATTGCGGCTGATCGGCCGATGACAACCGATACGGGCGATACGAGGGGGGTCCGAACGGGTCCGAACGGGTGCCGAACGGGATTCGTACATGATCCCCACCGACCCCGGGTTCCGAAAGGCCCCGAGCCCACCTAGTTCGCGAAGAGCCTCTCCCTGACCGCCCGCCACCGGAGCGACAGCTCCCCGTACACCTGCGCGGCACCCTCGTGGTCCCCCGCCCGCAGGGCCGCGATCCCCTCCGCCAGATCACGGGCCGACCGGTCCCCCGCCAGGCCGTCAGCCGGCAGCGCGTGCAGCAGCCCGCCGTAGTCCAGTTCGACCATCGACCGCGGATGGAACTCCTCCAGCCAGCCGCCGACTTCCACCAGCCCGTCCGCCAGCGGCCCGTACCCCCGCCCCTCCGCCGCCCGCAGGGTCCGCAGCGTCCGCGCCAGGCGCCTGCGGGCCTGGACCATCGGCGTCCGGTAGCGCAGCCGCTCGCCCGGCAGGTACTCCCGCTCCTCGTCGGCCACCAGCACGAACCAGCGCAGGGGCACCTGCCACACCCCGGTACGGATCCACGGGCGCGCGTCCGGGTTCCGCTCGCGCCAGGCCGCGTACGCCTCCGCGGCCCGGCGCCGCTGCGCCGGCGGCAGCGCCGCGTCCAAAACCGGGCGCGGGAAGTCGGCGACCAGCTCCTGGAGCGCCAGCCAGCCGCGCAGCCGGGTCCGCCAGGGGCAGACCAGCAGCACCCCGTCCAGCTCCGCCGTGAAGGCGTCCCCGCTCTCGTGCACCGGGACCCCCACCACGGGGACCCGTACCAAATCCGCGAGGGACCGCCGTAGTTCGTCCTGGGCCGTCGGCGCGCCGCCGCGCCGGGCGTACGCCGCCCAGTGCGTGCGCTCGGGCTCGGTGAACGCCGTCAGGGGCTCGTACACGCGCAGGTAGGAGGCGTACGGGACGGCCGGCCCGGGCCGTGGGGATTGGCTCACGCACCCGTCCTGCCCCTTCCGGCGGTCCGGCTCACCTCCGGGGCGGCGGTAACACGGGAGTGTTCCGATCCCCGGACAGGGGGTACCCCCGCACGCCGCAGGTCTTACTCTGCTCCCAGTGCGCCCTCCCCCACCCGCAGGGCGGGCGACTTTCCGCCGCATCTCTTCCATGGGAGTCACCACCGTGACCGAAATGACCGACGGCGTCCTGCACACCCTGTTCCGTTCGGAGCAGGGCGGCCACGAGCAAGTCGTGCTGTGCCAGGACCGTGCCACGGGCCTCAAGGCCGTCATCGCCATCCACTCCACCGCCCTGGGCCCCGCCCTCGGCGGCACGCGCTTCCACGCGTACGCCTCGGACGAGGAAGCCGTCCGCGACGCGCTGAACCTCTCGCGCGGCATGTCGTACAAGAACGCCCTCGCCGGCCTCGACCTCGGCGGCGGCAAGGCCGTGATCATCGGCGACCCGGCCGTCCTCAAGACCGAGGAACTCCTGCTGGCCTACGGCCGGTTCGTGGAGTCGCTCGGCGGCCGCTACGTCACCGCCTGCGACGTCGGCACCTACGTCGCGGACATGGACGTCGTCGCCCGCGAGACCCGCTGGGCCACCGGCCGCTCCCCCGAGAACGGCGGCGCCGGCGACTCCTCGGTGCTCACCGCCTACGGCGTCTTCCAGGGCATGCGCGCCAGCGCCCAGCACCTGTGGGGCGACCCCACCCTGCGCGGCCGCAAGGTCGGCGTCGCCGGCGTCGGCAAGGTCGGCCGCCACCTGGTGGAGCACCTGCTGGAGGACGGCGCCGAGGTCGTGATCACGGACGTCCGCGAGGAGTCGGTCCGCGAGATCCTCGCCAAGCACCCCGGCGGCAAGGTCGGCGCCGTGGCCGACACCGAGGCCCTGATCCGCACGGAGGGCCTGGACATCTACGCCCCCTGCGCGCTCGGCGGCGCCCTGAACGACCACTCCGTCCCCGTCCTGACCGCCACGGTCGTGTGCGGCGCGGCGAACAACCAGCTCGCCCACCCGGGCGTGGAGAAGGACCTCGCGGACCGCGGGATCCTCTACGCCCCGGACTACGTGGTCAACGCGGGCGGGGTCATCCAGGTCGCCGACGAGCTGCACGGCTTCGACTTCGACCGGTGCAAGGCGAAGGCCTCGAAGATCTTCGACACCACCCTGGCCATATTCGCACGTGCGAAGGCCGATGGGATCCCGCCGGCCGCCGCCGCCGACCGGATCGCCGAGCAGCGCATGGCCGACGCCCTCGCCCTGCGCGCCGCCGCCCGCAAGGCGTAGCCCCTTTCGGGGACCCGCCGGGGCGCGGCGAGACGGAACTCACTGCGCTTCGGCGGGTCGGCGGCCGGGAAAGCGTTAAAATCGCAGCTGACCAGCGAGTACGGGGTGTCCCGCTGGTTCTGTGGAGAGGCGCGTCATGCGGGCGGCGTACCGTATGGCCGCGGAAGCAGGTACCGTTAAACCCCTACGGACGGTCTCTCCACGGAGAGCCCGCTCCGAACCATGAACGCGTGTCAGACTCTGGGGCCGTCGAGCCCCGTCACCGAGGGGGTCGAGCCATGGGGCGCGGCCGGGCCAAGGCCAAGCAGACAAAGGTCGCCCGCCAGCTGAAGTACAACAGCGGCGGGACTGACCTCTCGCGTCTGGCCAATGAGCTGGGCGCATCGCAGACAGAGCCGCTGCCTATCAGCGCGCCGGTCGAAGTCGATGACGATCTGGACGACGACGACCCGTACGCCAAGTACGCGGATCTGTACAACGATGACGACGAGGACGAGGACGAACAGTCCGGTCCGTCGGCGCACCGTCGCGGGGCTTGACGCAACGATCCTCTGCACACCGCGTGCGTACCAGCGGGCTGAGTCAGCCGCTGAACTCGTTCCATACGTGCCGAAACCCGGTCCGGGGCATTGCCCCGGACCGGGTTTCAGTGCTGCTCAGACCGCGTAGCTGCCGGTCAGGACCGCGCCCTCGGCGTGGTCGCCCCGGTCGAGGATCTCGCCGGCGACCCAGGCCTCGACGCCACGGTCGGCCAGGGCGGTCAGGGCCACGTCCACCGACTCCTGCGGGACCACGGCCATCATGCCGACGCCCATGTTCAGGGTCTTCTCCAGCTCCAGCTGCTCGACGCTGCCGGCCTTGCCGACCAGGTCGAAGACGGCGCCCGGGGTCCAGGTGCCGCGGTCGACCGTGGCGTGCAGGTGGTCGGGGACGACCCGGGCGAGGTTGGCCGCGAGGCCGCCGCCCGTGATGTGCGAGTACGCGTGGACCTCGGCCGTGCGGGTGAGGGCCAGGCAGTCCAGCGAGTAGATCTTGGTGGGCTCCAGCAGCTCCTCGCCGAGGGTGCGCCCGAGCTCGTCGACGTGCTGGTCCAGGGACATCCCCGCCCGGTCGAAGAGGACGTGCCGGACCAGCGAGTACCCGTTCGAGTGAAGGCCGGACGAAGCCATCGCGATGACGGCGTCACCCGTACGGATGCGATCCGCGCCCAGCAGCCGGTCGTACTCGACCACACCGGTGCCCGCGCCCGCCACGTCGAAGTCGTCCGGGCCGAGCAGCCCGGGGTGCTCGGCGGTCTCGCCGCCGACGAGGGCGCAGCCGGCGAGGACGCAGCCCTCGGCGATGCCCTTGACGATGGCGGCGACACGCTCGGGGTGCACCTTGCCGACGCAGATGTAGTCCGTCATGAAGAGCGGCTCGGCGCCGCAGACGACGATGTCGTCCATGACCATGGCGACCAGGTCGTGGCCGATGGTGTCGTACACGCCCATCTGGCGGGCGATGTCCACCTTGGTGCCCACCCCGTCGGTGGCCGAGGCCAGCAGGGGGCGCTCGTAACGCTTGAGGGCGGAGGCGTCGAAGAGGCCGGCGAACCCGCCGAGGCCGCCGAGGACCTCGGGGCGCTGCGTCTTCTTCACCCACTCCTTCATCAGCTCGACGGCGCGGTCGCCCGCTTCGATGTCCACGCCTGCGGCTGCGTAGCTGGCACCGGTGGTCTTCTCTGTCATGACAGGAGAGAGCTTTCGTGTCGTTACTGCGGTTGGTGCGGGGCCCTGGGAACGTGCTGGTCTTCCGGGGCTGGAAGGACAGGGCCCGGCGCAGGTGGTGCTTCAGCCGGTCCTACGGGCGGCGGAGCGCGTCGGCGGCGTCGGTGCCGCCCGCGAGCTCGGTCTCCAGCAGCTGCTTGCCCAGCAGCTGCGGGTCGGGCAGCTCCATGGGGTACTCGCCGTCGAAGCAGGCACGGCAGAGGTTGGGCTTCTGGATGGTGGTCGCCTCGATCATCGCGTCCAGCGAGATGTACGAGAGCGAGTCCGCGCCCAGCGACGTGGCGATCTCGTCGACCGTCATGCCGTTGGCGATCAGCTCCGCGCGGGTGGCGAAGTCGATGCCGAAGAAGCACGGCCACTTCACGGGCGGGGAGGAGATCCGGATGTGGACCTCGGCCGCGCCGGCCTCGCGGAGCATCTTCACCAGGGCGCGCTGGGTGTTGCCGCGGACGATCGAGTCGTCCACGACGACGAGGCGCTTGCCCCGGATGACTTCCTTGAGGGGGTTGAGCTTGAGGCGGATGCCGAGCTGGCGGATCGTCTGCGAGGGCTGGATGAAGGTCCGGCCGACGTAGGCGTTCTTGACCAGGCCGGAGCCGTAGGGGATCCCGCTGGCTTCGGCGTATCCGACGGCGGCGGGCGTGCCGGATTCCGGCGTCGCTATCACCAGGTCGGCCTCGACCGGGGCCTCCTTGGCGAGGCGGCGGCCCATCTCGACGCGCGAGAGGTAGACGTTCCGGCCGGCGATGTCGGTGTCCGGGCGCGCCAGGTAGACGTACTCGAAGACACAGCCCTTGGGCTTCGCTTCCGCGAAGCGCGAGGTGCGCAGGCCGTTCTCGTCGATCGCGATGAGCTCGCCCGGCTCGACCTCGCGGACGAAGCTGGCTCCGCAGATGTCGAGGGCGGCGGTCTCGCTCGCGACCACCCAGCCGCGCTCCAGGCGGCCGAGGACCAGCGGGCGGATGCCCTGCGGGTCACGGGCGGTGTAGAGGGTTCCCTCGTCCATGAAGACCAGGGAGAAGGCGCCCTTGACCTGGGGGAGGACCTTGGCGGCCGACTCCTCGATGGTCAGGGGCCTGCCCTCGTCGTCGGTCTGGCCGGCGAGGAGGGCGGTGACGAGGTCGGTGTCGTTGGTGGCGGCCACCTGGGTGGCGCGGCCGTCCTGACGGGGGAGGTCGGCGACCATCTCGGCGAGCTCGGCGGTGTTCACCAGGTTGCCGTTGTGACCCAGGGCGATCGAGCCGTGGGCGGTCGCCCTGAAGGTGGGCTGAGCGTTCTCCCAGACGGAGGCACCGGTGGTCGAGTAGCGGGCGTGACCGACCGCGATATGACCCTGGAGCGAGCCGAGAGAGGTTTCGTCGAAGACTTGGGAAACGAGGCCCATGTCCTTGAAGACGAGGATCTGGGAACCGTTGCTCACAGCGATTCCCGCGGACTCTTGTCCGCGGTGCTGCAGTGCATACAGTCCGAAGTAGGTGAGCTTGGCGACCTCTTCACCCGGAGCCCAGACACCGAAGACGCCACAAGCGTCCTGGGGGCCCTTCTCGCCGGGGAGCAGGTCGTGGTTGAGTCGTCCATCACCACGAGGCACACCACCGAGTGTAGGCGAGATCGACCACTGGTCCGAATTGGGGACGGCCGGGAAATGTCACAGCACACAGGGTGACGGAACGGCCCCGGCTGGTGTTCCGATCACTTTGTGCGGAGCTACGAATAAGGCGGGCGGACGAGGCGCCGTCATGGCCCCTAAGTGACCGGACGGTCACCCCGCGCGCCGACCCGCACAAGCATCCGGCTGACGGCGCGAGCGCCGGCGGGCGCCCTTCCTCCCGGTCGCAACTCTTTCCCGCTTTTCATGATTTCGCTCCTCCGGGCGGCGGTCTCCGGTGCGGTGGGTCCGGCCGCGGCCGCCCGGCAGCGGCGCGGCCCGGCCCCGGCGCGGAACCCCTGTGTCTTCGTACGAGCCGACGCCGCGCCGAGGCGCCGTCCGCGTGGCCGGATCACTCCGCGGACGAGGCCGCCCCGGCGGTCAGGGAGTCACCGTCAGTGGCCGTGAGGGTGAGATTCTGACCCTGGATCCGCCAGCTGAGGGGACCGCTCCCGAAGAGGGCGGTCAGGGCCCGTTCCAGCTCGCCCGCCGGGCCCTCGCAGGCCATCCGGGTCGTGGTCAGCGGCCCCAGGGTCAGGGTGGGGCCGTCGACGGCCGCCGGGGCGCTGAAGCGGTTGCAGCCGAGGGTGCCGCTCGCCCGCCCGTCGGGGGTGAGGGTGAAGCGGGCCGCCCGGCCCTCGGGGGCCGCGGTCCCGGCGACGGAACCGACGATCCAGACGGTCGCGGTGAGCGGGGCGTCGGGGAGCGGCGCCGTCGTCGGGGCCGGCCCGGTCGGGGCGGCGGCGTCCCCGACCCGCCCGTCCGGCCCGCACGCGGCCAGGGCCAGTACGGTCAGGGCCAGTACGAGGCCCAGGGCGGCGTTCGTGAGGTGCCTGAGGGTACGCATGCCCCTGGGACGGGCCCGGTCCCGGCCCGGTTCCCCCCTCAGCTCATCAGGGGCAGCAGCGCGGACAGGTCGGCCCGCTCGCCGCTGGCGCTGACCCGGGCCGCGTCCAGCTCCGCGGCCCAGCCGGTACGGCCCGTCGCGAGCCGCACCCAGGTCAGCGGGTCGGTCTCCACCACGTTCGGCGGGGTGCCGCGCGTGTGGCGGGGGCCCTCGACGCACTGGACGACCGCGAAGGGCGGGATCCGCACCTCGACGGAACCGCCGGGCGCCTTGAGCGCGAGGGCGTCGGCGAGCAGCCGCGTACAGGCGGCCAGGGCCTGCCGCTCGACCGGGACGTCCAGTCCGGCGGCGCGGTTCAGGTCGTCGGTGTGGACCACCAGCTCCACCGTCCGGGTGACCAGGAAATCGGCCAGGGTCATGTCCCCGATCCACAGGTCCAGCACCCGGCTGCCCCGGTTCGCGTCCAGCGCCTGCGCCATCCGGGCCGCCGCCCGCTCGTACAGGTGGGGCAGCGGCTCCCCGCCGAGGGTCTCGCGGGCGGCCTCGGAGATCTTCCCGGCGAGGGAGGCGGTGGCGAACGGCCACTCGACGGCGGTCAGCTCGGCGACGGCGGCGGGCGGCCGGGCCAGGCCGGACGCCAGCGAGTCCGCGACCCAGGCGATGTGCGCGGCGAGTTCGGCCACGGACCACTCCCCGAGCCCGCTGGGCCGCGTCAGCTGCTCGGGGGTCAACTCCCCCACGGCGGCGGCGACGTGCCCGAACTGCGCGGTGATCGCGGTGCGGATCTTCGCCTGGTCGTACGTACGCGGCTTCTTCCTGGCGGGCGGCATGCCCCGACCCTACTCGGGCCCCGGCAGCGGGCGTGGGCCTCGCGCACCTCGCCGGGGCGGTCCCGGGGCAGCCGCACGCGCCCCGTCGGGCGGCGCCGCCAACGCCGCGGGCCCCCGGCCGGAGGGAATCCGGCCGGGGGCCCGTGGGAAGAACGGCGGGATCAGGCCAGCAGGGCCGGGATCGTCGCCTCGTGGGCCTCGCGGAGCTCGGCCAGGGGCAGGGTGAACTCGCCCTGGATCTCGATCTCCTGGCCGTCCACCACACCGATGCGGGTGGCGGGCAGGCCGCGTGCGCCGCACATGTCGGTGAAGCGGAGCTCCTCGCTGCGCGGGACGGCCACGACGGCGCGGCCCGCGGACTCGGAGAACAGGAAGGTGAACGCGTCCAGGCCCTCCGGGACCACGATCCGCGCACCGTTGCCGCCCTTGAGGCAGGACTCGGTGAGCGCCTGGATGAGGCCGCCGTCCGACAGGTCGTGGGCCGCGTCGATCATGCCGTCGCGGGAGGACGAGATCAGGATCTCGGCGAGCAGCTTCTCGCGCGCCAGGTCCACCTTCGGCGGCAGGCCGCCCAGGTGGTCGTGGACGACCTGGGACCAGGCCGAGCCGCCGAACTCCTCGGCCGTGTCGCCCAGCAGGTACAGCAGCTGGCCGGCCTCCGCGAACGCCATCGGCGTACGGCGGTTGACGTCGTCGATGACGCCGAGGACCGCCACGACCGGGGTCGGGTGGATCGCGACCTCGCCCGTCTGGTTGTAGAGGGAGACGTTGCCGCCGGTCACCGGGGTGCCCAGCTCGAGGCAGCCGTCGGCGAGGCCGCGGGTGGCCTCGGCGAACTGCCACATGACGTCCGGGTCCTCGGGGGAGCCGAAGTTCAGGCAGTTCGAGATCGCGAGCGGCTTCGCGCCGGTCGCGGCGACGTTGCGGTACGACTCCGCCAGCGCGAGCTGCGCACCCGCGTACGGGTCGAGCTTGGCGTAGCGGCCGTTGCCGTCGGTGGCCATGGCGACGCCGAGGTTGGACTCCTCGTCAATGCGGACCATGCCCGCGTCCTCGGGCTGCGCCAGGACGGTGTTGCCCTGCACGAAGCGGTCGTACTGGTCGGTGACCCAGGACTTCGAGGCCTGGTTCGGGGAGGAGACCAGCGCCAGGACCTGCGCGCGGAGCTCTTCCGAGGTCTGCGGGCGGGGCAGGGCGCCCGCGTCGTCGGCCTGGAGGGCGTCCTGCCACGTGGGACGGGCGTAGGGGCGGTGGTAGACCGGGCCCTCGTGGGCGACGGTGCCCGGGGGCACGTCCACGATCTGCTCGCCGTGCCAGAAGATCTCCAGGCGCTCGCCGTCGGTCACCTCACCGATGACCGTGGCGATGACGTCCCACTTCTCGCAGATCTCCATGAAGCGGTCGACGTACTGCGGCTCGACGATCGCGCACATGCGCTCCTGCGACTCGCTCATGAGGATTTCCTCGGGCGAGAGCGTCGCGTCGCGCAGCGGGACCGTGTCGAGCTCGACGCGCATGCCGCCGGAACCGGCGGAGGCCAGCTCGCTCGTGGCGCAGGAGAGCCCGGCGCCGCCGAGGTCCTGGATGCCCGCGACCAGCTTCTCCTTGAAGATCTCCAGGGTGCACTCGATGAGGAGCTTCTCCTGGAAGGGGTCGCCGACCTGGACGGCGGGGCGCTTGGTCGGCTTGGTGTCGTCGAAGGTCTCGGACGCGAGGACCGAGACGCCGCCGATGCCGTCGCCGCCGGTGCGGGCGCCGTAGAGGATGACCTTGTTGCCGGGGCCGGAGGCCTTGGCGAGGTGGATGTCCTCGTGCTTCATCACGCCGATGCAGCCGGCGTTGACCAGCGGGTTGCCCTGGTAGCAGGCGTCGAAGACGACCTCGCCGCCGATGTTGGCCAGGCCCAGGCAGTTGCCGTAGCCGCCGATGCCCGCGACGACGCCCGGCAGGACGCGCTTGGTGTCGGGGTGGTCGGCCGCGCCGAAGCGCAGCGGGTCGACGACGGCGACGGGGCGGGCGCCCATGGCGAGGATGTCGCGGACGATGCCGCCGATGCCGGTGGCCGCGCCCTGGTAGGGCTCGATGTACGAGGGGTGGTTGTGCGACTCCACCTTGAAGGTGACCGCGTAGCCCTGGCCGACGTCGACGACGCCGGCGTTCTCGCCGATGCCGACGAGCATGGCGTCGTTCTGGGGGACCTTCTCGCCGAACTGCTTCAGGTGGACCTTGCTGCTCTTGTACGAGCAGTGCTCGGACCACATGACGGAGTACATGGCGAGTTCGGCGCCGGTGGGGCGGCGGCCGAGGATCTCGCGGATCCGGGCGTACTCGTCCTCCTTGAGGCCGAGCTCCCTCCACGGCTGGGAGGCGTCCGGCGTCTCGGTGGCGTTCTTTACGGTGTCGAGGCTCATGCGCTGACCAGCTTCTTCAGGACCGACGTGAAGAACGGGAGGCCGTCGGTGCGGCCGGTCCCGATCAGCGGCTCGACCGCGTGCTCGGGGTGCGGCATGAGGCCGACGACGTTCCCCGCGGCGTTGGTGATGCCGGCGATGTCGCGCAGCGAGCCGTTCGGGTTCACGTCGACGTACCGGAAGGCCACTCGGCCTTCGGCCTCCAGTTCGTCGAGCGTGCGCTCGTCGGCGACGTACCGGCCGTCCATGTTCTTGAGCGGTACGGAGATCTCCTGGCCGGCGGTGTAGTCGCCGGTCCACGCGCTCTCCGTGTTCTCCACCCGCAGCTTCTGGTCGCGGCAGATGAAGTGGAGGTGGTTGTTGCGGAGCATCGCCCCCGGCAGCAGGTGGGCCTCGGTGAGGACCTGGAAGCCGTTGCAGATGCCGAGGACGGGCATGCCGGCCTTGGCCTGCTCGATGATGGTCTCCATCACCGGCGAGAACCGGGAGATGGCTCCGGCGCGCAGGTAGTCCCCGTAGGAGAAGCCGCCCGCGAGGACGACCGCGTCGACCTGGTGGAGGTCCTTGTCGCGGTGCCACAGCGAGACCGGCTCGGCCCCCGCGAGGCGGACGGCGCGCAGCGAGTCACGGTCGTCGAGCGTTCCGGGGAACGTGACGACTCCGATGCGAGTGGTCACCGTCAGGCCTCGACCTTCACGGTGAAGTCTTCGATGACGGTGTTGGCGAGGAACGTTTCGGCCATCTTGTGGATGCGGTCGAGGGCGGCCTGGTCGACCGGTCCCTCCACCTCCAGTTCGAAACGCTTCCCCTGGCGGACGTCGGCGATCCCGTCGAAGCCCAGGCGCGGCAGTGCACGCTGCACCGCCTGGCCCTGGGGGTCGAGGATCTCCGGCTTGAGCATGACGTCGACTACGACGCGTGCCACTGGCACTCCCGATGAGGTGGTTGGTGCGAAGGCGGTTCCCTCAGCGTACCCGCCCGAAATTTCTACGCGGGTAGATATCCTGTCGGTCCGATCCGCACGCCGTTTCGGCTTCACCAACGCTTCGCAAAATCCACCGGAAAACCACGCGCCCGGGATTGCGGCGGGACACGCGGGGAGAATTAACTGGGCTTCGCAATTCAATGCGAATCGCGGTACAAAGGAATCAGTCGAGACCGTGACATTTGCCGCTCCGCGACGGGTACGGTTTGACGCATTCCACCGAAACATCCACACAGGCGACATCACCGCACGTCAGCGCGCGGCGAAGCGCACGAAGGGACCGATATCCGTGGCGCAGCGCGTAGTAGTCACGATCTCCGACGACCTCGACGGCGGAGAAGCGGCGGAAACGGTCACGTTCGCCCTCGACGGTAAGTCGTACGAGATCGACCTCAATGAGGCCAACGCAAAGAAACTGCGGAAGACCCTGGCCCCCTTCGTGGCCGCGGGCCGCCGCCAGTCCCGCTCGGGGAAGGCTTTCAAGATGACGTCGATCGCCCCGGACCCGGCGGTCGTACGGGCCTGGGCCCGTTCCCACGGGCACGACGTGCCGCCTCGGGGCCGCATCCCCAAGGCCGTCTACACGGCGTACGAGGAAGCCCACTGACCCACCTCCGACCCACCCCTGACCCACCTCGCGGAGCGTCGGGCGGGCGGCCACCGGTCGCCCTCCGGGCCGCCCGCCGGCCGGCCCGGAGGGGTCCCGCGACCCGGATTTGCCATGCACCCCCTCTGATCGGCTAATGTGTGGATCACGCCGAGGGGCGAGGCCGAAAGGCCGGAACCCCGAAGTCGTGCGGGTGTAGTTCAGTAGCAGAACACCCCCCTTCCAGGGGGGAGGCGCAGTGTGCAATCCCTGTCACCCGCTCTGCACGCTTTACCGACCACGGTTGTGGATCAGGTAGAGTAGTGCTCGCATCGCGACGGCCCCGGTCGTAGCGAGATGCGGACGTAGCTCAGTTGGTAGAGCACCACCTTGCCAAGGTGGATGTCGCGCGTTCGAGTCGCGTCGTCCGCTCAGAGAGCGAAGGGCCCCGATCGGAATCCGATCGGGGCCCTTCGCCATTCCCGCTTCCCTCTTCCCGCACTCCTCGTGGCGCACGTCACATTCAATGACAAATGTCATCGCGGCCCGTGACAGCGCGCACTGCCGCGAACTCCGCGCCGCCGCGAGGCTGGATCCACGGTGACGGACGACGGGGCGTCGCCGGCCCACGAGACGGTGCTGCGGCCACCACGCTGGCCTGGATGATCGTCACGGTGTTTGCTGTCCAGCGGCGGTCCCGCCGGACAGCGCGGCCGCCAGTCACGCACGTCACAGGAAGAGCCGGGGGGACGGGACCGTGTCGAAGCTGACCGGGTGGTGGGGGAACCGCAGCAGTGCGGGGAAGGTCGAGCTGTACACCCGCTGGTCCTTCCACTTCTTCGTACTCGTGGAGATCGTGTCGTTCGGGCTCGTCGCCCTCACCGGCCGGGAGAACGACACTCCCCGGCCGCTCGGGGTCACGGCCTTCCTGGTGGTCTGCGCGCACGCCGTCCTCGTCGGCTTCCTCTCCTCCAGGGCGCTGGACTTCGTGTCCGGCCGCCGCGAACCGCCCGTGCGGCTCGCGGTGGTGACGTCGGCCCTCACCGCCGCGGCCGTCCTGCTCTTCCTCTTCCTGCGCCGCTTCGGCGCACTCGACGAGTTCGCGGCGCCCGGTCTGGTGGTGGGGGTGAGCTGCTTCGGCTGCGGATCCCTCGTACTGACCCTGGAGAAGGTCCGGCACATGAGGTACGTGCCGCTGGCCGCCGCGGCCGGGACCGCGGCGGTCGTCGCCGCGCTGGGCCTGGACCTGGACGAGGTCGTCGGCTACTTCATCGCGGTCCTGATCGCCGGCGCCTTCCTCGCCTTCACCTGCGGGTTCTCCGGATGGCTGCTGCGCACCGTCTACGAACTCGACCACGCCCGGGAAATCCAGGCCCAACTGGCGGTCGCCGAGGAGCGGCTGAGGTTCGGCCGGGACCTGCACGACGTGATGGGCCGGAACCTCGCGGTAATCGCCCTCAAGAGCGAACTGGCGGTACAGCTGGCACGGCGCGAACGCCCCGAGGCCGTGGACCAGATGATCGAGGTCCAGCGCATCGCTCGCGAGTCGCAGCGGGAGGTGCGCGACGTGGTGCGCGGGTACCGCGAGGCGGACCTCGCGGTGGAACTGGAAGGCGCGCGCGGGGTGCTGAGCGCGGCCGGTATGGACTGCCGGGTGGAGTTCCGTACGTCGGCGGTACGGACGCTGCCGGGCGAGGTGCAGTCGGCACTGGGCTGGGTGGTGCGGGAGGCCACCACGAACGTGCTGCGGCACGGGGACGCGCGCAGCTGCCTGATCCGGCTGACGGCGGCGGAGCCCGGGGACTCGGTGACGCTGCTGGTGGAGAACGACGGGGCGCCCGACGCCCCCGCCGGAATGCCCGGGTCCGGGCTGACGGGGCTGCGTGAGCGGCTCGCGGCGGTCGACGGGACCCTGCTGGCGGGGCCGGCCGAGGGCGGCCGGTTCCGGCTGCGGGCCGAGGTCCCCCTGGACACACGACGAGTGGAGGTGCGGGCGTGACCCCCGTACGGGTACTGCTGGCCGACGACGAACACCTGATCCGGGGCGCGCTGGCCGCGCTGCTGGGCCTGGAGGACGACCTCGTGGTCGTGGCCGAGGCGGCCTCCGGACCGGAGGCGCTGGCGATGGCGCGGGCGCACCGGCCGGACGTGGCGGTGCTTGACCTCCAGATGCCGGGCGCGGACGGTGTGAGTGTCGCCACATCGCTGCGGGCCGAACTGCCCGACTGCAAGACCATGATCGTGACCAGCCACGGCCGTCCCGGGCACCTGAAGCGGGCGCTCGCGGCGGGCGTGCGGGCCTTCGCGCCGAAGACGGTCTCGGCGCAGCGGCTGGCCGAGCTGATCCGCACCGTGCACGCCGGAGGGCGTTATGTGGACCCGGAGTTGGCGGCCGACGCGATCAGCGCCGGCGACTCGCCGCTGACGGCCCGAGAGGCCGAGGTGCTGGAACTCGCGGCGGACGGGGCGCCGATCGCGGAAATCGCGGAGCGGGCCTCGCTGTCGCAGGGGACCGTGCGGAACTACCTGTCGTCGGCGGCGACGAAGCTCGGCGCGGAGAACCGGCACACGGCGGTGCGTTTGGCTCGGCAGCGGGGTTGGGTATAGTAGTTCTCGCGTTACGGCGCAGTGCGGACATAGCTCAGTTGGTAGAGCACCACCTTGCCAAGGTGGATGTCGCGCGTTCGAGTCGCGTTGTCCGCTCAGAGTGCGAAGGCCCCGATCCCCGATCGGGGCCTTCGTCGTTCCTCAGGCGCCGGTGACCGAGGCCCAGGACTGGCCGGTGAGGCGCTCGTAGGCCTCGACGTACTTGGCGGACGTCCGCTCGGCGACCTCCTGCGGGAGGGCCGGCGGGGGGAGTTCGCCGTGGCGGTCCCAGCCGGAGGCCGGGGAGGTCAGCCAGTCGCGGACGAACTGCTTGTCGAAGGACGGCTGCGCGCGGCCCGGCTCCCACAGGTCGGCGGGCCAGAAGCGGGAGGAGTCGGGGGTGAGGACCTCGTCGGCGGCGACCAGCCGCCCGTCCTCGTCGAAGCCGAACTCGAACTTGGTGTCCGCCAGGATGATCCCGCGTTCCCGGGCGATCTCGCGCGCCCGGGAGTACACGGCGAGGGTGGTCTGGCGCAGCATCGCGGCCGTCTCGGCGCCCGTGGTGCGCGCGACTTCCTCGTAGGAGACGTTCTCGTCGTGCTCGCCGACCTCGGCCTTGGCGGCCGGGGTGAAGATCGGGGCGGGCAGCTCGGAGCCGTCGACGAGGCCCTCGGGGAGCGCCAGTCCGCAGACCGTGCGGCTCTGCCGGTACTCGGCCAGGCCGGAACCGGTGAGGTATCCGCGGGCCACGCACTCGACGGGCACCATCTTGAGGTTCTGGCAGATCAGGGTGCGGCCGGCCCAGTCGGCGGGGGCGCCCGCGGGCGGCTCGGTGCCGAGGACGTGGTTGGGGACCAGGTCCGCGAGCTGGTCGAACCACCACAGGGAGAGCTGGGTCAGGACGCGGCCCTTGTCCGGGATCTCGGTGGGCAGCACCCAGTCGAAGGCGGAGATGCGGTCGCTGGCGACCATGACGAGCCGGCCGTCCTCGTCCCGGTAGAGGTCGCGGACCTTGCCGGTGTGGAGGTGGACGAGGCCGGGCACCTGCACCGGCTCGGGCTTTTCGACGAATCCGGACACGGGGTCTCCCTGTGGTTCTGTACGAGCGCGCCCCCATTCTCCCGTACGGGCCCCCGTGCACCGGTCAGGGGGTCGCTCAGTCCCGCTTGCAGATCCGGTCGAGGAGGTTGGCCGTGGCCCGCTGGACCCGCTCGTCCACGTGCCCCGGGCGGTCGAGCGCCGGGGACCAGGCGAAGGTGCCGGACGCGAAGACCAGCGCCCCGCTCGGGGCCCGGTACAGGGAGGTCTCCTGGTGCCGCTTGGCCCCTTCGCCGTCGAGGTAGGGGGAGTGCGCGAGCAGGATCCGGTCCTGGTGCTCGGGGAGCTGGACGCGCGGGAAGTAGCGGTCGGCCTCGCCCGCCACCATCCCGTCCAGCTCGTCGTTCTCGGCGGCGCCGGTGGAGTCCCAGAGCCAGTGGGAGGCGTTGCGGACGATCAGCGGCGCGGGCTCGGGGACCCGGCCCGCGTACTGGATGCCGAGCAGCTGCTGTTCGGGGCGGTCGATCTCGCGCCACAGGCTGGGGCGGCCGGGGCCGCGGCGTTTTCGGCAGGTCAGGAGCCGGTCCTCGACGCCGGAGGGCGACGGGGACAGCTCGACCTGCCAGTACATGGTGTTGGCGGAGAGGAAGACGAGGGAGGTGCCGTGGTCGCGGGCGCGCTCGACGGTGCGGCGCATGGGGACCGACCAGTACTCGTCGTGGCCGGGGAAGACCAGGCCCCGGTAGCGGGTCGGGTCGATGCGGCCGGCGTGCAGGTCGCGGGTGTCGGCGTAGGCGAGGTCGTAGCCGTAGCGCTCGGCCCAGCGGATGAAGTCGTAGGCGTGGCCGACGTGCAGGGGGAGGCCGGCGCCCGCGTAGGGGCGGTCGAAGGACACGGTGGTGGCGGCGTCGCGCTCGCCGAGGAGCCGGCCCTGCTCGTCCCAGGCGTGGTAGAGGCTGGCGCCGGTGCGGCCGTCCTCGGGGTAGAGGTTGTAGGCCTGCCAGGTGATGTCCGGTAGCAGGAGCAGGAGATCGGCGGGGTGGTCGTCGCGGACCGTGAAGGGGATGTGGGAGCGGTAGCCGTCGGCGGTGGTGAGGACGGCCACGTACGCGCCGATGCTCCAGTACGAGGGGACCTGGAGGCGCCAGGAGAGCCACCAGTGGTGGCAGGAGACGGTGCGGTCGGCGGTGAGCGGGGGCGGCTGGACGATGCCGGACAGCCGGGGGCTGGTGGTGATCTTGGAGGCGCCGTCCCCGCCGTAGTGGCCGATCCGGTAGACGTCGACGGAGAACTGCTGGGGCGGGTCGACCGTGATGTGGAAGTCGATGGCCTCGCCGGGGGCGACGGCTCCGGTGGAGGCGAAGCCCTTGATCTGCCGGTGGACGTCGTCGGCGGTGCGGGGGCCGCCGCGGGGGTTCTGGCCGGGGACGGCGAGCGCCGGGCCCACGTACCAGGGCACGACCTGCCCGGTGTCGTCGAAGTACACCTCGCTGCCCCGGAACCAGGGCAGGGGCCCCTGGCCGAAGGGGTCGTTCACCGCGTGCGCGAGCGCGCCCGACTCCCAGCGCCGGATCTGGTCCGCACCCATACCGTTCCCCTCCCTCATCCCCCGAACGTGTGCTCCCGTCGGTGCGCGGCGGGTTTTCGGACACCCATCCGCGACCGGTCCCAAGCACATCACATAACGCACTCACTCCGTCACCGTTCGTCGTGAATTGACGTGACCGGAACGTAGCGCGCCGCTCGGGACGCGCCGGGCGCCGTGCGCGCCGGGGCGGTGCGGGGGTGGCGGTGACCGTGCGGGCCGGGGCGGGGGTGGCGGTGACCGTGCGGGCCGGGGCGGGGCGGGGGTGGCGGTGGGTCAGAGGAGGCGGACGGGCTTCTCGGGGGGTACGCCCAGTTCGTCGAGCCAGTCGCGCAGGGGCTCCGGGTCCCCGTCCTCCACGAGGGAGAGCACCCGGGGGGCGAGGTCCGCGCGGCGCTCGCCGCCGACGAGCAGTACGGGCCCGTCCAGCCAGTCCAGGCCGGGGCCCGCGCCGGCCGAGTCCACGGCGGCGCAGCACACCAGGGCGGTGACGTGGTCCGCCAGCAGGTCGCGGCCGCTGCGCGGGGGCTGGAGGGGGAACAGCGGCAGCGTGTCCGCGCCGCCGCGCGGCCGGGGGCTCCCGGCTCCGGCGGCACGTTCCTCCCGGGCCAGGTCGCCGCTGAGCCGCCCGGCGAGGGCGTCTCCGGCAGCGCCGTCCCCCGAGGGGTCGGTGAGGTAGCCGAGGATCCGCTCCAGCGTCGGCCCGCCCGGGGACGCCGGTTCGCCGAGGGCGGCCCGGTCGGCGGCCGTGGTGGAGGCCGTGGCGGGGCCGGCGGGTTGGCCGGGGCCGGCGCTCGCGGACCCTGGGGCTCCGGCCTGGGCGGGGGCTCCCGTGGTCACCGGGACCGGCTTCCCCGGCGGCCGGGAGCGGTCCGGCCGGGCCGGAGCGGCCGCGGACGGTGCCGGGCCGGCCGGGACCGACAGGGCGTCCAGGGCGGCGTGCAGGCGGGCCGCCTCGGTACGCCACTTCCGGTCCACGACCTCCCGCGGGTAGGCCGCCCAGTCCACCGGCGCCCAGTCGGGTCCCGCCTCGGCGGGGCCGCCGTGGAACAGCCGGGCCGCCAGCAGGGAGGCGGCCTCGTCGACCACTCCCGGCTGCTCCAGCAGGTCGCAGGCGGGGCGCTCGCCGAGCCGCGAGGTGAACCCCTCGGCCAGCCGGTCCCGCCGGGACAGTTCGGTCAGGGCGGAGACCACCCCGACGTCGAGGTGCGCCGGCCAGCGGCCCATCCGCCAGGCCGGCAGCGCGACCCGGGTCAGCAGCCGGTCCCAGCCCGCGTAGGCGAGACCGACCTGCTCCTGGGCGGCGATGCGCAGCGCGTAGTCCACGTCCTGTGCGCGGTCGGAGGCGGCCGCGGCCACCCCGCGCTCCATCTCGGCGGCGTCCGTCCGGCACAGCCGCAGCAGCAGCCGGGCCGGGCGGGCGATCCACCCCAGCCCGCGCCTGCCGCCCACGTCCACCGCCGCGTCGAGCCCCCGTACGAAGCCGCGCGCGTCGGCTATGTCCGGGTGCGCGGAGGGACCCGTACCGGCGACGACGGGCGCGAGGACGGCCCGTAGCTCCGCGACCCTCATCCACCACAGGAACGGCGAGCCGATCACCAGCACGGGGGCCGCGCCGGGCTCGGACTCCGGGCCGGTGCCTATGCCGGACCGGCGGTGGGCCGCATGGGTGCGGTCCTCCAGCCAGCTGTCGCAGTCCGGGGTCAGCGCTATCGCCGAGGGCGCCGGGACGTCCATCCGGTCGGCGAGGTCCCGCACGAGCCGGTAGAGATCGGGGGCGGCGGCCTCGGGCAGTGGCACCGTCGGGGTCACGGCGGGACCCGCGCGCAGCACCACCGCGCCGAATATCCCGCCCGCCAGCAGCACCAGCGCGGCCACCGCGCAGACGGCCAGGGTCACCGCCGGCCAGGGGTCCCCGGCCAGCCGGCCCGTCATGCGGGCGGCGAGGAGCACCACCGCGACGGCGGCGGGCAGCAGCACGACGGCCATGGCTCTGCTGCGGACCCGCAGCACGGCGAGGGCCCGCGACCGCGCGGACGGCGCGCCCACTTCTGCGTTCGAACCGGTTCCGGACACGACCGGACCTCACCCCCTCTGCCCTGCGGCGGCTTTGCTCACTCCCCCACTGTGACACCCGCCACTGACATCGCAATGCCGGTGGGCCATGTGCCGGAATGCTTGCGCCGCACCCTAGTTGGGGCGGGCGCGGCAGTCAGGCACTCCGGGGGACGATCACCCGATGGAATGGCTTTGGGTAAAGGTGGGTGCGTTCGAAGGCGGCTGGATGCAGTCGCACGCGCATACACGCGCGGGCCCGGTGCGCGTCTTCGCGCCCCCGGGCCCGCCTCGTGACAGCCGTGCTGGTCAGCGGCCTTCGGCCGCCTTGGCGGCGATGTCCGTGCGGTGCTGCGAGCCGTCCAGCCTGATCCGTCCGACGGCCTTATACGCCTTCTCGCGCGCCTGCGCCAGATCGGAACCGGTCGCCGTCACCGAGAGCACGCGGCCGCCCGCGCTGACCACCGCGTCGCCCTCGCGCCGGGTCCCGGCGTGCAGCACGTACGCGTCGGGCGCGTCCTGCGCGGCCACCTCGTCGAGGCCCTCGATCGGGTCACCGGTGCGCGGGGTGTCCGGGTAGTTGTGCGAGGCGATGACCACGGTGACGGCCGCGTCGTCGCTCCAGTTCAGCGGCGGGAGGGCGTTCAGGGTGCCGTTCGCGGCGTTCAGCAGCACGCCCGCCAGCGGGGTGCGCAGCCGGGCCAGGACCACCTGGGTCTCGGGGTCGCCGAAGCGGGCGTTGAACTCGATGACGCGGGTGCCGCGGCTGGTGATGGCCAGACCCGCGTAGAGGAGCCCGGAGAAGGGGGTGCCGCGGCGGCGGAGCTCGTCGACGGTCGGCTGGAGGACCAGTTCCATGACCTCGTCGACCAGCTTCGGGTCGGCCCACGGGAGCGGCGAGTACGCGCCCATGCCGCCGGTGTTGGGGCCCTCGTCGCCGTCGAGCGCGCGCTTGAAGTCCTGCGCGGGCTGGAGGGGCAGCACGGTGACGCCGTCGGTGATGGCGAAGAGGGAGACCTCGGGGCCGTCGAGGTACTCCTCGATGACGACCCGCTCGCAGGCCAGCGCGTGGGCGCGGGCGGCGGCCCGGTCCTCGGTGACCACGACGCCCTTGCCGGCGGCCAGGCCGTCGTCCTTGACCACGTACGGGGCGCCGAAGGCGTCGAGGGCCGCGTCGACCTCCTCGGCGGTGGTGCAGACGTAGCTGCGCGCGGTCGGCACCCCGGCCGCGGCCATCACGTCCTTGGCGAAGGCCTTGGAACCCTCCAGCTGCGCGGCCTCCGCGGACGGGCCGAAGACCGGGATGCCGGCCGCGCGGACGGCGTCCGCGACACCGGCGACCAGGGGCGCCTCCGGTCCGACGACGACCAGGCCGGCGCCGAGTTCGGTGGCGAGGGCGGCGACCGCGGCGCCGTCGAGGGCGTCCACCGGACGCAGCTCGGCCACCTCGGCGATCCCGGCGTTGCCGGGGGCGCAGTACAGCGCGGAGACGTCGGGGTCGAGGGACAGAGAGCGGCACAGGGCGTGTTCGCGGGCGCCGCCGCCGATGACGAGGACCTTCACGCCGCCCAGGGTAGCCCGGACGGCGCGGCCGGTTTCGTGCGGCCACCCAATCAGCAGGGGCTACTCATTCGTGTATTCCTCCACAACGGTCGCTCCGAGCTCGCGCACGATCAGCTCGTGTCCGGTCAGGGCGCTGTCCACGAGGTCCGGGTCGTCCTCCTCGGGTACGTCGTCCTCGGGGGCGACCGGCGGGGGCGCCTGCTGTACGGGCGGCCGCGGCGCGGAAGCCTGCTGCTGGGGCGGCGGCTGGTGGGCGGGGGCCTGCGGCTGCTGGGGCGGCGCCTGGGCCGGCCGGTCCTGGGGGGCGGGGGGCGGGCTGTAGGCGGGGGCGGCCGGGGCGGAGTAGGAGGAGTACGAGGAGGGCGCGGCCGGGGCCGCGCCGCCCCCGCCCACCACGGCGTCGATCTTCCAGTTGACCTGGAACTGCTCGGCCAGGACCGCCTTCAGGACATCCTCGCTGCCGCTGCTCGCGAAGTTGTCGCGGGCTCCGGCGTTGGGGAAGCCGAGCTGGAGGGTGGTGCCGTCGAAGCCGGTGACCTGGGCGTTCTGGCTGAGCAGGATCCAGGTGAAGCGCCGGCGGTTCTTGACGGCCTCCAGGACGCCGGGCCACATCGCCTGGACCTGCCCGACTCCGGCGGCCATGTCGGCGGAGGGCGCGGCGGCCGTCGGCGCGGAGGCGGAGGCCGCGGGGGCGGAGGCGGGGGCGGGGGCAGGGGCGGGGGTGGCCGGTGCCGGTGTGCCGCTGTCGGGCACGGCGGCGCTGGGCCACGCCCCGGCGGCGGGGGTCACGGGGGCGGCCGGGGCGGGGGCGGCCGGGGCGGCGGCCCCGGGCCAGGCACCGCGCGCGGGCGCGCCGCTGCCGGGCTGCGCGGCCCCGGGCCAGGCGCCGGGCGCCTGCGCGGGGGCGGCAGCCGGGGCGGGGGCCTGCACGGCGGCCGGGGCGGCAGCCGGAGCCGGGGCGGGAGCCTGCGCGGGCGGGGCCTCCGCTGCGGCCTCCGGCCCGGGACCCCGTACGGCGGCACGCGCGGCGGCGACCCCGCCGCCGGGCCCGGCCGGGGCCATGGCGTGCGCCTCGGGCCCGGGCACGTACCCCATGGCGGGCGCCGCGACGGGCGCGACGGCGGCCACGGGCGGCGCGGCGAAGGCGGCGGGGGGCCCGCTGCGCTCCAGCCGGTCGAGCCGGGCCTGGAAGGAGCGCTCGTCGTCGAAGGCAGCCGGCAGCAGCACCCGGGCGCAGATCAGCTCCAGCTGCAGCCGGGGCGAGGTGGCACCCCGCATCTCGGTGAGCCCGGCGTTGACCAGGTCGGCGGCACGGCTGAGCTCGGCGGCCCCGAACACCGACGCCTGGGCCTGCATCCGCTCCACGACATCGGCGGGGGCGTCGATCAGCCCCTTCTCCCCGGCGTCGGGCACGGCGGCCAGGATCACCAGGTCGCGCAGCCGCTCGAGCAGGTCGGCGACGAACCGGCGCGGGTCGTTCCCGCCCTCCACCACCCGGTCCACGACCTCGAAGGCGGCGGCCCCGTCCCCGGCGGCGAAGGCGTCCACGACGGAATCGAGCAGCGATCCCTCCGTATAGCCGAGCAGGGAGGTGGCCATGGCATACGTCACACCCTCCTCGCCGGCACCGGCGAGGAGCTGGTCCATGACGGACATGGAGTCACGCACCGACCCGGCGCCGGCGCGCACGACGAGCGGCAGCACCCCGTCCTCGACCCGCGCCCCCTCGCGCCCGCAGACCTCGCCGAGGTACTCGCGCAGCGTCCCCGGCGGCACGAGCCGGAAGGGGTAGTGGTGCGTCCTGGACCGGATCGTCCCGATGACCTTCTCGGGCTCGGTGGTCGCGAAGATGAACTTGAGGTGCTCCGGCGGCTCCTCGACCACCTTCAGCAGGGCGTTGAAGCCCGCCGAGGTGACCATGTGGGCCTCGTCGATGATGTAGATCTTGTACCGGCTCGACGCCGGCCCAAAGAATGCCTTCTCGCGCAGGTCACGGGCGTCGTCCACACCACCGTGCGAGGCGGCGTCGATCTCGATCACGTCGATCGATCCCGGCCCGTTGCGGGCCAGGTCACGACAGGACTGGCACTCCCCGCAGGGGTCGGGGGTCGGGCCCTGCTCGCAGTTCAGACACCGGGCGAGGATGCGGGCGCTGGTCGTCTTTCCACAGCCGCGCGGGCCGCTGAACAGGTACGCGTGGTTGACCCGGTTGTTCCGCAGGGCCTGCATCAGCGGGGCAGTGACATGCTCCTGCCCGATGACCTCGGAGAACGACTCGGGGCGATAGCGGCGGTACAGCGCAAGGGACGACACGTCTACGAGGTTATCCGGGCCCACCGACAACAGCGGCCCGCCGACGCCCCCGGACCGCCCGCCCGAGAACGCAAAGCGCCCCCCACGCACCCGCCAGAGCCCACTTACCCTTGCTGCCTTCCGGCCCTGGGGGAGTTGGGTGAGATAGCGCCACGTGAGGGGCTGCCCCCCACCCTAGCGGATACGACCCCCCGGAATCGAGCCGGTCCCCCGGCCGATCCGGATCCGGACCACCGATCCGGATCGTGTTCGCGAGCACCCCTCAACGTCTTGTATTGTTTGCGGCGGAGGATTCGCCTAGAGGCCTAGGGCGCACGCTTGGAAAGCGTGTTGGGGGCAACCCCTCACGAGTTCGAATCTCGTATCCTCCGCAGCCGCCTGAACAGGCGAAACGAAGAGCCGGACCGCTGATTGCGGTCCGGCTCTTCGCCGTGCCCTGGTTGCAGTTCGGGTTGCATTTATATCCGACATAAGGCGCATTCCAACAGTCTCGCGCCGAGTCGGGAGCGCTCCACGCTCGCAATGCCGATACGAGCCCGGAACAGGCGCTCGCGGCACGAGGGGCAGGCGTCGCATCCCGTGGAGCCGCGGACCACGAGGGAGCCGACCGGCCGCGGCTCACGCCCGACCGACGAACACCCGGGCGCTCCACCCTTCCGCACCGAGCGGACTCCGACACCCCCACCCGGACAGAGTGCAGCCCGTTCACACCCCTCCGGCCTCCACCCGAGCCGCTGCGGACACCCGACAGCCGCGAGGAAGAGAACGCAGCACAGCGATGAACTATCGGAGGTATACTTTTCTCCATACTTGATATCAAGGAGGTGTACCATGAGTCGTACGGTGATCGACCTCGATGACGAGCTGGTCGCGGACGTGGCCAAGGCTCTGGGGACCAGCACCAAGAAGGAGACGGTCAACACCGCCCTGCGCGAGGTGCTGGAGAGCAGGCGGCGCGCGCTGGCCCTGACCCGCCTGCGCGCCGCGGCCGACGAGGGCGCATTCGATCTGACGCTCTTCGAGGACAAGCGGAACTACCGACGGTGAACGCAGCGCTCTACCTGATCGACACCAGCGCCCTCGCCCGCTTTATGCGGGGCGACGCGGAGCAGTACGGCTGGGACCAGGCGGCAGCCGCCGGCCTGATCGCCACGTGCCCCATCACGGAGCTGGAGTTCTTCTACAGCGCCCGGTCGGCAGCCGACCGGGCGCGCGGCATTGAGGACATGCGACTGCTCTTGGGCTGGGTTCCCGTCGACGACCGCGCCTACGGCCGCGCCTGGCAGGTCCAGGAGGCCCTCACCAAGCAAGGCAAGCACCGCAGCGCAGGTGCGGTCGACCTCGTCGTCGCAGCGACTGCCGAGCTGCAGGGGCTCACCCTCCTGCACTGTGACCACGACTTCGACTGCATCGCCGCAGTAACCGGCCAGCCCGTTCAGTGGTACGGCCCTGAGGGCCGTAAGTAGCCGAGCAGTAGTTGCAGTTCTGGTTGCATTCACCTCCGTCCGGGGCCGTCCACACGAAGGCCAGGAGAACGCTCCGTCGCAGGCCAGGATGGGTACAGCCCCCACCGGACCCCCGTACGAACATTTGGAAAGCGTGTTGGGGGCAACCCCTCACGAGTTCGAATCTCGTATCCTCCGCACTCGCCCGCCAGGGCAAACGAAGGACCCGACCGCATCGCGGCCGGGTCCTTCGTCGTTCGTGGGCTCAGTTGCCTCCGGAACCCCAGCTCCCACGCTGGGCAGCCCAAGGCCGCAGAGGCGGCCCGCTCGACCGGCGTGACGGCGTGCGGTTCCGGGACCGCCGCGGATGGCGGTGGGGCTGTAGCGACTGCCTCGGCGTGAAGCTCGGCACTCCTTGATCAGTCACGCTTCCCTGGTCTCGATTCTGGTCGTTGGTGCGGAGGGGCATACTGCCCGCACAGTCGCGGAATCGGGGGGTGGCGAGTGCAGGAGCAGGTATCCGAATCAAGGCGCGGTCGAGCGTGGCGTGAGGCAGAGGACGCCCGGCTTGTCGACAGCGTGCGGGAGGGAGTCTCTCTGCAAGGGCTTGCCGAGCGGCACGGGCGTACGACAGGTGCCATCCGTGCGCGCTTGGCTCGGATGGTTCCCGAACCGGCCGCAGATGAGCCGCTGGGATGGTTACGGGCTCGGCTGGCCGTCGACCCCACGTACTCGTGGCAGAGCGTTCTGGACGACCGCCGCCAGGAGCGGCGCGAGCGTCCGGGACGTAACGACCGCGTCCCCACCCCTGCCGAACAGCGGAGTGAGGCAGATGGTGCCGAGGTGCTGGCTGATTGGGAGGAGGCGACCGGTCACGTTCTTCGTCCCGAACGCCGCGACGTCTTCCTCGCTCGCACAGTGGTGCACGATCTGGCGGCGGTGACCTCCGACGTGCGACGAGCGGCAGCCCGGCGGTTGTGGCAGGCCGACACCCGACTGCTGCTGGACGAGTGGCTGCTGGAATGCGTGTGTCCAGGTGCCGTGGGTTTGACGGCCGACTGGAACCGCGTCGCCGAGCGGGACGCGGACGTGCTGCTGGTGTTGCGTGAGCTGCTTGCCGCCGCCGTGGGAGAGATCGTCGAGGAACGAGACCGGGAGGTCCTTTCCCGGCGCCTCGGTCTGCACGACCAGTCGGCTGACACGCTGGAGAAGATCGCCGAAGCCCTCGGCGTATCCCGAGAACGGGTTCGTCAGCTGCAGACACGGGCCATCCGCAGCATGGGCCGCACCGTCGGCCCGGCGTCGCGGAAGATGCGCGCGGTGCTGGCAGAGCTGAGCTGCGTGGACCGTGTGCCACCGAGCCCGGGGCCGACGGCAGCGGAACGGCTGCTCGACTTGGCCGACGCGCTGCTTCCCTCGGTGGCGCCGCGACAAGCGGCGCCACTGCTGGCCCGTCTGGCCGGCGCCGACAAGGTGCGTGCGGAGAACCTTGCCGCCGAGGCCGCCACGGTGCGCATGTTGCGCCACGAGGCCACTCGTCGCGAAACAGCGCGGCAGGGGCGCGTCGACCGCGCTGCCCGGCGCTGGGATGCGCTGTCCGCTGACGTGAACTGGTTCGGGAAGGCTGAGCCGGCGCCGGCGCGTGAAGAGCTGGAGGTGCTCAGGGAGAAGGGCGGCAGGGGGGACTTCGGGAAGTGGCACTGCCCGAAGCTGGGCCGGGAGGTGGCGTACGAGTCGGACACGGAACTACGGGTGATCCAGCTGCTCAGCTTCGCCCCTCAGGTCGCGTACTACCAGGAACAGCCTCTTGCGATCAGCTACCGGTTCGCCGGGCGGCAGCGCACCTACTACCCGGATCTGCTCATGGCCACGGTCGACGGCCAGTGCATCCTCATCGAGGTGAAGCCGCTCTACGAGATGGCGATGGCCGTCAACGTCGCCAAATACCGTGCGGTCGAAGCCTTCTGCCGCGACCGGGGCTGGGGACTCATCGCCACCGACGGGAACCGCACACTCAGGCTCCTTGAGAACCGATCCGTCGACCCCCGAGTGGACACCGCGCTGACCGCAGCACTGAAGGCGCACGGCGAACTGACATGGCCCCAGGTACGTGCCGCACTGGGCGATCTGGAGGTGGACTCTCTGACCATGTCTGCCCTGATCTTGAAGCGTGGCTGGTCGTGGTCCATCCGCCCGTATCGCCTTCGGATGCGCGATCCTGCCACCCCTCTTGCTCCTCTGGAGTCGGATGACCCCGGCTCATTGATCGATCTCCTGGATTCCCCGGAGGTCGCTGCCACACCCGCAGCAGGCGTTGTCATTCCTTCTCCGTACGAGATCGAAGCCATGCGCACACCTGCAGGTGGCTGGACCAGGGACCAGCTCTCCGCTTGGGGCGTCCCCTGGCCCCCGCCGAAGGGGTGGCGAAAGCGGCTCGAAAGCGAGTGGAAGGCCGAGCAGCGGAAACCCGCCAGGTGAATCAGTCTGGGCAGAGCCCCGCCCTGTCTCGGTTCTGGTCTCAGTCGGCCCCGTCCGGCGCTTTCCGGATGGGGCCGTCACGAACGCTCCGCCGCAGGTCAGGGTCCGACCGCTCAGCGGTCGGACCCTTCGTCGTGCACGCGGTCTCAGCATTGGTCTCACTACGCCCGGATCGGTGTTTCGCGCGGCCCCCATACGATCACTCGTCATGGACTGGCTGGAGCGGACCGCGAAGTTGAGGCAGTGGACCAGGGGCGGGGCACGCGCTCCGCACAAGCCTCTGCTCTTCCTCTACGCCCTCGGCCGCTTCCAGCAGGACGCCGACGGCGAGCTGCGTTACAGCGCGGTGGAGGAGGACCTCAAGCGGCTGCTGGCCGAGTACGGCCCGTCCAACCAGACGACGCCCGCCTACCCCTTCCACCATCTGGTCAGCGACGGTGTGTGGGAGGTGCGCACCAGCCGCGGACCCGGCAGTCCCGGCAGCGGGGTGAGGGAACTGCGGGCTGCCGGGGCCGCGGGGCGGCTGGTGCCAGAGCTGCGGGCGGCGCTGCGGCGGGAGCCGTCGTTGCTCGAACGGATGGCACGCGTACTGCTCGACCTGCACTTCCCGCCTTCCCTCCACGGCGAACTGTGCGAAGCGATCGGACTGGAGCTGGAGCCGGCGGAAACCGGACGGCTCTCGACGGTGCCGAGGCAGCGGGACCGGCGGATGCGGGAGCTGGTGTTGACGGCCTACGAGTACCAGTGCGCCTTCTGCGGCTACGACGGACGGATCGGGACGGCGCCGGTCGGGCTGGAGGCCGCACACGTGCACTGGTGGGCGTTCGGTGGCCCCGACGAGGTCGACAACGGGCTGTGCCTGTGTTCGCTGCACCACAAGCTGTTCGACAAGGGAGTCCTCGGTGTCGGCGGCGGCCACCGCATCCTCGTCTCGCAGCGCTTCGTCGGCCACAGCCCAGCGGCCCGCCAGCACGTCATGGCGCTCGCGGGCCGGCCGCTCATCGGCCCTCAACCCGGCACCCGCCCCGTCGCCGCGGCCCACCGGTCCTGGCACACCAGCCAGGTCTTCCAGGGCGTCCCGCGTCCCGCCGCTGACCATTGACCCCCGGGTAGCCGGACTTTTCGCGCCCCCCGGCCGTCAGTCCAGGTTCAGGCGGGCCAGTTCCGTGCGGGAGCGGATGCCCAGCTTCGGGTAGGCCTTGTACAGGTGGTGCTCCACCGTGCGCGGGCTCAGGAAGAGAAGGGCGGCCACCTCGCGGCTGCTGCGGCCCTCCGCCGCCAGGCGGACCACCTGGAGCTCCTGCGGGGTGAGGCGGTCGGCGAGGGCGCGGGCGGTGGGGACGGCCGGGGTGGCGGACTCGCCCGCGGCGCGGAGTTCGGCGCGGGTGCGGTCGGCCCAGGGGGTGGCCTGCAGGCGCTCGAAGATCTCCAGGGCTTCGTGCAGGCGGGCCCGGGCCTCCGCCTGGCGGCGGGCGCGGCGCAGCCACTCGCCGTGGACCAGCAGGGTGCGGGCGGCCTCGAAGGGGCGCCCGCTCTTCCCGTGGAGCGCTTCGGCCTCCGCGTACGCGTCCTCCCGTCCCGTCAGCTGCGCCTCGCAGCGCAGCGCGAGGGCCCGGGCCCAGGGCTGGCCCCCGGCCTCCGCCCAGGACACCAGGCGCTGCCACGGGAGCCGGGCGCGTTCGGGGGCACCGAGGCGTACCGCGGCCTCGACGAGGTCGCCGGTCGCGGCCACCAGGGCCGTCATGTAGTGGGCCGGGCGGGTCCACGCCGACTCCAGGCGGACCAGGGCGTCCTCGTAGCGGCCCAGGCCCAGGTCGAGCAGGCCGAGCAGGCAGGCGACCGCGATCCCGCCGTCGACCGGCCCCCCGGCCACGGGCCGGCAGCGCTCGGGGTCTCCCTCGATCGCGGCGATCCGGGCGAGGGCCACGTCCAGGCGGCCGATGCGCTGGGGCATGCCGCAGTCCTCGGCGACGGCCCGGGCCTCGGCCACCGAGGCCTCCGCGTCGCGGTGCCGGCCCTGGATGACCTGGAGCCTGGCCAGCATCTGGAGGGCCTCCGGGAGTCCGCCGACCAGGCCGGCGCGGCGCCTGCGGGCCACTTCGGCGACGACCAGTTCCTCCGTCCGGCCGTCATCGCCGAGCAGGGCCGCGGCGTAGACGGGACGCATGCCCGGTCCGCCCTCGGCGACGGCCTCGGCGAGGGCGGCGAGACCGGCGCGGTGGTCGCCGTCCACCAGCCCGGCCATGCCCTGGACGGTGTGGTCGCCGGGGAGGAGCCCGGCGCAGGCGCGCACGGAGTCGGCGTCGCCGGAGAACCACGCGTACGTCGCCGCGGTGCGCAGCATCGACGCCGCCGGCCCGGGCTCGGCCTCCGGGGCGCCGGCGACGAGGAGGCGCGCCGCGGCGGCCTGGTCTCCGCGTTCGAACTCCACGGCGGCGCGGACCTCGGCGAGGGCCGCCCGGTCCGTTCCGGTGGTGGCGAGCGGGCCGGCCTGTTCGGCCAGGACTCCGGCCAGGCGCAGGTCCCCGGCGCCCACCGCCGCGGCGGCCGCGCGGCGCAGCATGCGTCCGCGGTCCGGCAGGGAGGTGGTGAGGGCCGCGGCACGCTGGTAGAGGTCGCAGGCGATGGCGGGGGCGGCCCGGTCCCGGGCGCGGTCCGCCGCCCGGGCGACTTCCGCGGCGACCGAGGCGTCCGGTCCGAGGGCGGCCAGCGCCAGGTGGCGGGCGCGGGCGTCCGAGTCCGCGGCCAGGCCGGCCAGCTCGCGGTGTACGCGGGACCGCTGGACGGAGGCGGCGCTCTGGTAGGCGGCGGCGCGGATCAGCGGGTGCCGGAAGGCCGGCTGGACGCCGTCGATCCGGAGCAGCCCCGACCGTTCCGCCGCCTCCAGCGCCTGCGGCCCGTTGCCGCCCAGCGCGTCGACGGCGGCCAGTACGGAGGCCAGGTCGCGGCTGCTGTCGGCGGCGGCGGTGAGCAGCAGCAGCCGGACGTCGGAGGGGAGTTCGGCGATCGTGTCGCGGAACGAGGCGAGCACCCGGTCGGTGACGTGCCGGCCGGCGGAGGGCCCTGAGGTGCGGTCGCTCCGGCCGAACTCCAGGAGTGCGAGAGGGTTTCCGTCCGCGTCCTCGAGGACCTGTTCGCGTCGCGGGGCGGGCAGCCGGTACCGGTCGAGCACTTTCGCGGCGGCCTGCCGGTCCAGGCGGGGGAGGAAGAGTTCCGGGAGACCGCGCGCGTCGAACCCTTCCTCCCGCGCGGCGAAGACGAGCGCCACCGGCTCGGCGTCGAGCCGGCGGGCCGCGAACAGCAGGGCGTCCGCGCTGCTCTGGTCCAGCCACTGGGCATCGTCGACCACGCAGAGGACCGGGCCGGACTCGGCGAGGTGGGCGAGCAGGGTGAGCAGCGCGAGCCCGGTGGTGTACCGGTCCGCGGGGACGGCGGAACCGCCGAGTACGGTACGCAGCGCCTCCGCCTGCGGGCCGGACAGCCGCGCGACCACGTCCTGCAAGGGCCACAGCAGTTGGAGCATGGCGGCGCCGACGAGGTCGCGTTCCGCCTCGCAGCCGGTCACCCGCAGCACCGTGTGCAACGGCGCCTCCGAGACGCGGTCCAGCAGGGCGGACTTGCCGATGCCCGCCTCCCCGCGCAGGACGAGCGCGCCTCCGCGCCCCTCGCGCGCCGCGTCGAGCAGTGCGTCCAGCGCCGCTTCCTCGGTCTGCCGTCCGTAGAGCATGTGCCGCTTCCCCCCTCGCTGCTCGCGCCGCCCCTGACGGGCTTACGTAGGCACCGGCTTACGCAGCACTGACTTGCGTAACCGCCGGCTTACGTAGCCGCTGCCAGAAACCTTACTGATCCGGCCGGTAGCCGCCCCTGCCTACTGTCGGGAGCAGCTTCGCGGTACCCGCCGCGGCCTCCCCCTCAGGTCTCTCAGCAAGGAGTCCGACCATGACCGTGCGTGTCCTCGCCCTCGTCGGCAGCCTCCGGGCCGGCTCGCACAACCGGCAGCTGGCCGAGGCGGCCGTCAAGCACGCACCCGAGCACGTCTCCGTCGAGATCCACGCCGGTCTGGCGGAAATCCCCTTCTACAACGAGGACATCGACGTCGCGGGCGCCGTACCGGGCCCGGCGGCGGCCCTGCGGGAGGCGGTGGCCGGGGCGGACGCGCTGCTGTTCGTCTCGCCCGAGTACAACGGCACCATCCCCGCCGTGCTGAAGAACGCGATCGACTGGCTGTCCCGTCCGTACGGGACGGGCGCGATCACTGGCAAGCCGGTCGCCGTCATCGGTACCTCCCTGGGCAGTTACGGAGGGGTCTGGGCCCAGGACGAGACCCGCAAGTCCGCCGGTATCGCCGGCGCCGCCGTGCTCGAACAGGCGCGGCTCGCCCTCCCCCGCTCCCTCACCCGCTTCGCCGACACCCACCCCGGCGACGACAGCGAAGTCGTCACCGGAATCCTCCAGGTCCTCGACCAGCTCGCCGCCAAGGCGACCGTCTGAAACGTCCGGGCTGACGTACCGCAGCTCCGTCGGGCATTCACGCTGCGGCCGGGTCACCGGCCGGAAAGGAACACCGCCATGCTCATCCTGACTCCCCGTGAAGGCGCCGCGCCGAGGGTCTTCGGACCGGCTCCGCACGGCCAGGGCTCCCAGATCTCCCCGATCATGCTGCAGGAGGAGCTGTGGGAGCGGATGCGCGCGCTGCCGTACGTCTACATGGCGCCCACGCTGGTCTCGGTGCCGCACGCCCGTTCCCTCTTCATCCCCGAGGGCATCGGCACGGGCCCGGTGGAGGCCTTCCAGCGGGGCCGTGAGTGGGCGCACATCCACCCCCACCACGACGGCTCGCTGCACCTGACGCTGCCGCGGGACGCCGAGGCCGACGTCATCGCCGCGGGCTGGGGCGTGCACCACCCGGCGCAGCCGGTGACGCTCATCTACGGGCCCAGGACCGCGGAGGAGCTGGAGACCGTCTGGAAGATCGTCCAGTTCTCCTACCGGTACGCGGTCGGCGCGAAGTGAAGCCCCCCGGCCCGGCCGGCCGTCGGAGCCGGCGAGGCCGCCCGGTCGTGGGGCGGGGCGGAACGCGCCGGCTTCGCTGAGCGGCCGGGTCCCCAGGCAGTGTCCGCCCCCGCGCGGTGGACACTGCCTGTTCCCGTGCGGCGCTCCCGGGGCCCGGCGCTCGCGCCGGCGCGGGGCCTGCCGGGAGGCGACGTACGCCGGCATCAGGCGTACGGGGCCGGGGCGTTCGCTCCCCCGGCCGGCGGTGGCGTACGCGAAGCCGAGCGCCGGTGACGGCGGAGCGGGCGCCGTCCCGCGCGGCCTCACGGCCTCGCGGCCTCACGGCCTCCAGGTCCAGGTCGAGGACCAGGGTCCGGCCGAGGTCCTTGGTGGGAGACCGGGTTCTCGACTCTCAAGGAATTCCGTCGGACCGGGCCGCACCCTCACGACCGGCGGCCAACGAACCGGAGCACCCCATGACCATCCTCACCACCGGCGCCCGCGGCAAGGTCGGCCGGGCCGTCCTCGAACGCCTGCACTCCGCCGGTCTCACCGTCCGCGCGGCCAGCGCCTGTCCCGCCGAACTGACCGTCCCGGCCGGCGTGGGGACGTACAAGCTGGCCCTCGACCGGCCTGAGACCTTCGCCGCCGCGCTGGACGGCGTGCGGCAGGTCTTCCTCTACCCCGAGCCCGCCGGCATCCAGGAACTGGTCGCGGCCGCCGAGGCCGCCGGCGTCGAACACGTCGTACTGCTGTCCTCGTCCTCGGTGCTCGGCCCGGACGCCGAGAACGACCCGCTCGCCGGCCACAGCCTCACGGTCGAGCGGGCCCTCGCCGCCTCCACCCTGACCTGCACCTTCCTGCGCCCGGACGCCTTCGCCAGCAACTCCTTCGGCTGGGCGTACTCCATCGGCCGGTCGCTGCCGGTCGAGCTCGCCTACCCCGACGCGCACATCGCGCCCATCCACCCCGAGGACATCGCCGACATCGCCGTGGAGGCCCTCACCGGCGACTCCCTCACCGGCCGCCGGCTCACCCTGACCGGCGGCGAGTCGCTGACCTTCCGCCGCCAGCTCGCGATCCTCGCCGACGCCATCGGCCGCGAGATCACCGTCGCGCACATCACCCGCGCCGAGGCCGAGCGGCGGATGGCCGCCCACATGCCCGCGCCGATGGTCTCCTCGCTCCTCGACCTGTGGGAGGCCGCGAACCGCGGCCCCGCGCCCATCGCCGACACCACCGAGACCCTCCTCGGACGCCCCGCCCGCACCTTCGGGCAGTGGGCCCGCGAGAACGCCGCCGCCTTCACCGGCCGCTGAGCCGGGGCGGCGGCGCGGTCGCCCTCACGCGCCCCCGCTTCACCACCACACGCCGTATCACGGAACGTAACCTTCCCTTACCTTCGGTCATGACAGCTGGTCAGGCGAGCGGAACGAGGCGGGCGATGGCGATGCGAAGGACGGCGAGGCTGCTGGGGGCGTGCGCGGCGACCGCGGTACTGGCGCTGGCGGCCCCCGGCACGGCACAGGCGGCCCAGGGGGTCCTGTACGTCGACGGCGTCCGGTACGACGACCCGAGCGGCTGCTTCCCGCTGGGGGACTTCGTCCCCTCGGAGGTCGCCAACTTCACCGACGGGGTGGCCTGGGTGTGGGACGGCCCGCACTGCGACGGCCGGGTGGTGCACGCGGTCCACCCGGGCCGGATCGCCATCGGGCACGGCCTGAGCCTCTACATCGAGTGAACGGCGGGCCCCGCCCCCGACCCCGGTACCGGTCAGCCCCGCACCACGCGCCCGAGCGCCGCTCGGCCCGCCGGACCCCAGGTCCGCTTGCCGCCGGGCAGGCCCCGCTCCCACGCCCGGCCGATCTCGACGAGGCCGAGGCCCCGGAGGAGCGCCCACCCCCGGGCGCGCCGGACCGTCGCGGCGTCCACCTCCCCGTACGCGGCGAAGAAACGTGACACCGAGGCCCCGGGGAGCAGCAGCCATGCCGCCGCCAGGTCCGCCGCCGGATCTCCGGCGCACAGCTCGCCGAAGTCGACCACGCCCGCGAGCGTGCCGTCCGAGACGACGACGTTCGCCGGATGGAGGTCGCCGTGCAGCCAGACCGGCGGGCCGCCCCACGCGGGGGCCGCTACCGCCGCGTCCCAGACCGCCCGGAGCCGCCTGCCGGTGGCGGGGGCCGGGAACGTGCCGAGCGGCACGCCACGGCCCGGATTCGCGGGGGCGCCGTCGGGCGCGGGCCGGTGGAGGGCCCGCAGGAAGGCCGCCAGCCGGTCGGCGGCGTCGTGACCCCGGCTGATCGGGACCCGGTCGGCGGGGTCGCCGGGGACCCAGGCGGCGACGGTCCAGGGCCTCGGGAAGAGCCCGGACGGCTCGCCGGCGCGCAAGGGCACCGGCACCGGGAGCGGCAGGTGCGGGGCCAGTACGGGCAGCCACGCGCGCTCCTTCAGGAGCAGCCCCGGAGCGCGCTCCGTACGCGGGACCCGCGCGGCCAGCCCGTCGCCGAGGCGCCACAGCTGGTTGTCCCAGCCATCGGCCACCGGGCGGATCTCCAGGGCGGCGAGGTCCGGATGCTGTTCGCGCAGCAGCGCCCGTAAGAGGCGCTCGTCGATCCCGTCCATGGTCCGCTCCCCGGCTCCCGTTCCGTACGCGGGGACTCCTCCCGCCCCTCACCCTCAGGACGTACGCGGGCCGCCGCGCGGTTGACGGGCTTCCGGCCCGGGCACCGGCTCGCGGTTATCCGGGGGTCGGCGGGGCCGTACGTTTCTTTTGCTACGCAGTACCGGGGGAAAACACCTTGCCCAACCCACCCAGCCCTCCCCGCAGAGGCCGCCTCACTCACACGGGTGAACAAGTCCAACTCGGCTGGATTTGGCACCGGTTGCCGGGCATATGCTCGCCCCGACCACCCCAGACATGAAGCGGCCCCCGCCGGGACGGCAATCCCGAACGAGGGCCTCACCAAGCAGGAAGTAACCGGCTTCCCCATGGCTCTCAAGCACACTAGCGTGCGCATGCGCGCGGCGTACGGCGTTCATCACTCCAACGTCCGTCACACGTCCCGGTACACCGTCATCGGGAACCACCTGCTCCAGAACCCCGAACTCTCGCTGACCGCCCGGGGCCTCGGCGCGTACATCCAGTCGCTGCCGCCCGGAACGCCCATCAGCATCAAAGAGCTGGTCAAGCGGGTGCCGGAGGGGGAGGTCCGGATCGCGGCGGCGCTGCGCGAGCTGGAGGCGCTCGGCTACCTGGAGCGGGTCCGGGAGCAGCTGCCGAACGGCCGGTTCGTCACCCGTACGGTGTCCTACAACCACCCCAAGGCCGCCGCCATGGCCCGCGCCGAGCGGCCGACGGCCTCCCAGCCGAAGCCCGCACCGGAACCCGAGCCCCAGCCCGCGCCCGTCGCGGAACCCGAGCCCGAGCCCATCGCGGAGCCGGAACCGGAACAGCAGCCCGAAGCCGCACCGCAGCCCGAGCCCGCACAGCCCGAGCCCGCACCGCATCCGCAGCCGCTCCCGGAGCCAGAGCCGCAGCCCGATGCCGCCCCCGCCCCCGCCCCCGCCCCCGAGGTCCCGTCGGCCGATCCGCCCGTGGACGACGGCCCCTCCCCCGCCCGCAAGGCCGCCATGGCCCTGCTCGCCGAGCTGCGCCGCGTCGACCACCGCCTGCTGCTCGGCCAGCGGGACATCGAGCGGCTCTCCTGGAAGGCCGAGGTCTGGACGGAGCGCGGGGCGAGCAAGGAGGCCGTGATCGCCGTTCTGACGGCGAACATCCCCGACTCGGTCCGCAACCCGGCCGGACTGATCGCCCACCGCCTCTCCGTCCAGGAACCCCCGGCCCTGGCACCCCTCTTCCGCAAGGCCGCATACGTCCCGCCCGACCCCTTCCAGAGCTGCGACACCTGCGACCGGGCCTTCCGCAGCCCCACCCCCGGCACCTGCGGCCCCTGCACCGGCGAGATCACCGTCGGCACGGCGGCGCGGTGGAGCCCCACCCCCTGGGACTGAACCGAAGGCCGGACCGTACGGCCGTGCCGGGTCAGCCGAACTCCGGCATCTCCCCGACCGTCGTGGACAGGTCGATCACCGCGAACGCCGCGCCCTGCGGGTCGGTGAGCGCCGCGAAGCGGCCGAAGGGGCTGTCCATCGGCCCGAAGTGCAGCTGCCCGCCGTGCTTCCTGGTCTTCTCGACCGCCTCGTCGCAGTTCGGCACGGCGAAGTAGACCTGCACGTACGACGGGATCTCCGGCGGGAAGTCCTCGCCCATCCGCATGCGGCCCAGCACCGGGTTCCGCGGGCCGCCGATGCTGAAGACCTTGAAGTCCATCCCGGCCGTCTCCGGGTCGTCACCGGCCTCCATCTGCTGGGACTCGTACGGGAAGACCTTCGACAGGAACTCGTCCGCCGCGTCGGGATCCCGGGTGAAGACCTCCGCCCAGGCGTACGCGCCGGGCTCGCCGAGCTTCTCGAAGCCCTTGTGCTCGCCGGGCTGCCAGACGCCGAAGACCGCGCCGCTCGGCTCCCGGGCGATCGCCATCGTGCCGAAGGAGCCGACCTGCATCGTCTCCATCACCAGCGTCCCGCCCGCCGCCTTGATCTTGTCGGCGGTGGCGGCGGCGTCCCGCGAGGCGAAGTACAGACACCACTGCGAGGGCGCGTCACCACCCGGCATCGGCGGCACCACGGCCGCGACCGCCTTGCCGTCGGAATACGCCTGCGTGTAATTGCCGTACTCGCTGCTGGCCTCGCCGAAGGTCCAGCCCAGCACGTCGCCGTAGAACTGCTTGGCGGCCTCCACATCGGTGAACATCGCGTCCACCCAGCACGGGGCGCCTTCCGGGAACTCAGCCATGGTCGATCGACTCCTGTGTCGTCTGTCGTCCAGTACGCATGCTTGCCCTGTCGATCCCACGCTAGGCGGGGGGTCTGACAATCGCGCGGTGACCGCGTGCCGCCCGCACTGCCGGGCGGTCCCGGGGGAGGCTGGGGGCATGGACGACATCACCATCCGGCTCGCGCAGCAGCCCGAGGCCGACGCCCTGCTCGCGCGCAGCCCGCTGGCCGCGCTGACCGGCATGCTCCTCGACCAGCAGGTGCCGATGGAGTGGGCGTTCTCGGGGCCGTGGACCATCGCCCAGCGGCTCGGCACCGACGACCTCGACGCGCACGCCATCGCCGCCCACGACCCCGAGGCCTTCGCCGCGCTGCTGTCGCAGAAGCCCGCCGTGCACCGCTATCCGGGGTCCATGGCCAAGCGCATCCAGCAGCTGTGCGCGTACCTGGTGGAGCACTACGGCGGCGACGCGTCCGCCGTCTGGGCCGACGCCGCCACGGGTGCGGAACTGCTGGCCCGGCTGAAGGCGCTGCCGGGCTTCGGGGAGCAGAAGGCGCAGATCTTCCTGGCCCTGCTGGGCAAGCGGTTCGGGGTGCGCCCGAAGGGCTGGCGCGAGGCCGCCGGCGGCTACGGCCTGCCGGGGGTCCACCGCTCGGCGGCCGACATCACGGGCCCGGAGTCACTGGCGAAGGTCCGCGAGTACAAGCAGGCCCAGAAGGCCGCCAAGCGCTCCCCGTCCTGACGCGCGGGGCAGCCGGGCCGAGACGGCCCCCGGGGACCCCGGCAACCCCATCGGCAGCCCGACCGCGTACGCCGGGCCCTACGCCGACCGCGCCGCCCGGGCGCGCAGCACCGAGGCGTAGACCTCGTCGGCGTCGAGCCGCCGCAGCTCCTCCGCGATCAGCTCGGCGGTGCTGCGGATCTTGAGCGCGACCTTGCGGTCGGGCCAGCCGGGCAGGACCAGGGTGGCCAGCGAGCCGGTGGGACGGTCCACGACCACCTCCCCGGCGGAGGTCTCCAGCCGGACCCGGGTGATGAGCGGCCCGGCCGTCGCCACCCGGGTCACCGGCACGCCCAGGCGGTCCTCCAGCCAGCGCGCCAGCAGCTCGGCGCTCGCGTTGTCGGCCTCGCTCTCCACCGTCGCGGCGGTCACCGGCAGCGGCCTCTGGTCGAACGCGCAGGCCAGCAGGGAGCGCCACGGCGTGAGCCGGGTCCAGGCCAGGTCGGTGTCGCCGGGGGCGTACGAGGCCGCGCGCGCGGCCAGCACGCCGACCGGGTCGGGCGCCGCCTGGGAGTCGGTGATCCGGCGCTGCGCCAGGACGCCCAGCTCGTCGCGGGCGGGATCGGCGGGGACGTCGGCCGGCCACCACGCCACCACCGGCGCGTCCGGTGCAAGCAGCGGGAGCACCACCGAGCCGGCCTGGGTGGTGAGGTCGCCGTGCAGGCGCAGCAGCACGATCTCCCCGGACCCGGCGTCCGATCCCACGCGCAGCTCGGCGTCGAGCCGGGTCCGGCGCCGGCGTTCCGGGCCGCGCGTGGTCCGCTTGATCACCGCGATGATCCGGCACGGGTGCTCGCGCGAGGCCTCGGATGCCGCGCGCAGCGCGTCGTAGGCGTTCTCCTCGTCGGTGACGATCACGAGGGTCAGTACCAGCCCCATGGTGTGGCTGCCCACGGCGCGGCGGGCGTCGAGGAGCGCCCGGCCGATCTTGCTGGACGTGGTGTCGGTGAGTTCGGTCCGCATGCCCCCGAGTCTGTCAGCGCCCCGCGCGGGGCCGGCAGCCGGTTCGCTCGATTCCGTCTGGAGGAGCCGCGCGGGGTGACCCGGGGTGACGCGGGCTCAGCGGCGCCGCCGCGCCGTTCCGAAGACCGACCGCGAGATCTCCCGTCCCAGCTGCGTCCCGATCGACCGCGCCAGGGAGCGGAACAGTCCGCTCCCCACGACCTGTTGGACCAGCGAGGGTTCCGCTTCCGGCGCGCCGCGTGCGGCCTTCCCCGTCTTCCCCTCCGCGGCCCGCTTCCGGGACTCCTCCGCCGCCGCGGCCGCCTCCGCCTCGGCCTCCGCGGCGGCCTGTTCGGCGGTGATCTTCTCGTACGCGGACTCGCGGTCGACCGGCTCGGCGTAACGCGCGTACAGCGGTGATGACGTGACGGCCCGTTCCAGGGCGTCGGCGCCGACCGGCGCCATCAGCGACTGCGGTGCGCGCAGCCGGGTGGCGGCCACCGGGGTGGGGGCGCCCGTCTCGCTGAGCACCGTGATGACGGCCTCGCCGGTGCCGAGCCCGGTGAGCGTCTCTTCCAGGTCGTACGCGGAGCGGGGGAAGGTCTTCACCGTGGCCCTGAGGGCCTTGGCGTCGTCCGGGGTGAAGGCGCGCAGGGCGTGCTGGACGCGGTTGCCGAGCTGGGCCAGCACGTCCGCCGGGACGTCCTTGGGGGTCTGGGTGACGAAGAAGACGCCGATTCCCTTGGAGCGGATCAGCCGGACGGTCTGGGTGACGGACTCCAGGAACGCCTTCGAGGCCCCGTTGAAGAGCAGGTGCGCCTCGTCGAAGAAGAAGACCAGTCTGGGCTTCTCCAGATCTCCGACTTCGGGCAGCCCGCCATAGAGATCGGCGAGCAGCCACATAAGAAATGTAGAGAAAAGCTGTGGTTTGTCCTGAACTGCCGGGAGTTCCAGTACGGAGACCACTCCGCGCCCGTCGGCGGCGGTCCGGAGCAATTCGGCGGTGTCGAATTCGGGTTCGCCGAAGAATTCCGTCGCGCCCTGCTGCTCGAATGCGGTCAGGGCGCGCAGGATCACTCCGGCGGTGACCGTGGAGAGTCCGCCGATTCCCTTGAGCTCGGACTTCCCCTTGTCGGAGACGAGGAAGGCGACCACCGCCCGGAGGTCCTTGAGGTCGATCAGCTCCAGGCCCTTGGAGTCGGCGCAGTGGAAGATCAGGCCGAGGGACTGCTCCTGCGTCCGGTTCAGCTGGAGCACCTTGGACATCAGCACCGGCCCGAAGGCCGTCACGGTCGCGCGGACCGGGATGCCGGGGCCGATCCCGCCCAGGGAGTAGAACTCGCCGGGGCAGCCGGCCGCCTTCCACTCCTGCCCGACCTGCGCGGCCCGCGCCGCGGTCCTCCCGTCCGCCGGGCCGGGCGCGGTGATGCCGGAGACGTCGCCCTTGATGTCGGCCAGGAAGACGGGCACCCCGTGGGCGGACAGCTGCTCGGCGATCAGCTGGAGCGTCTTGGTCTTGCCGGTGCCGGTGGCTCCCGCCACGAGCCCGTGCCGGTTGAGCATCGACAGCGGGATCCGGATCTGCCGCTCGGGCAGGCACGTCCCGTCCCAGAGCAGGGCACCCAGGTCGAGCGCGGGGCCCGTGAAGGCGTACCCGGCGGCGATCTCGGCGGCGGCCCGGCCGGACGTCCCGGCCGCGCGGGGCGGTGCGGCCGCGCCGGCTTCCCCGGCCGGACCGGGCGGGTCCGCCGGATCGGGTGAGTCGGTGCCCTGGCTCATACATCCCTCCCGGAATAGCCCTGTCTGCCACTTTTGCACCGACCGGGCGAGGCTGCGCCCGGAGGCACCGGCCCGGTAGGCTTTCCGTGTGATCTTCAAGCGCATCGGAAGCGGGCGGCCGTACCCCGACCACGGCAGGGAAACCACCCGGCAGTGGGCGGACGTCGCCCCGCGCCCGGTCCGGCTCGACCAGCTCGTGACCACCAAGGGACAGCTGGACCTCGAGACCCTGCTCGCCGAGGACTCCACCTTCTACGGGGACCTCTTCGCCCACGTCGTGAAGTGGCAGGGCGACCTCTACCTGGAGGACGGGCTGCACCGCGCCGTGCGCGCGGCCCTCCAGCAGCGCCAGGTCCTGCACGCACGCGTCCTCGAGATGGACTGATTGCGCCTTTCGGGTCGCCCTCACCCGATCAACTCATCATTTAGTAGGCATCATTCCGGTACGGCACTACGCTGCCGCTCATGAGCATGCTCACTCCCCCCGGCATGGGCGGAAAGTACCGCGTCACGGGAGCTGCCTACCCCCGTATGAGCCGTCCCAGGCGGCGCCGGAAGATCGTCCTCGCCCTGCTGGGATGCGTCGTGGCCCTGGCCCTCCTCGGCTACGGAGCGCTGCAGCTCATCGACGTGTTCGGCGGCGACGACAGCGGCGAGCGGAATATGGCGGCGGCCCGCAAGGACTGCCCGACGGCCTCCGCCAAGCCCGCGGGCGCCGTGAAACCGGCCACCGCGCCCGACGCGGGCCCCGCCGCCTCCAAGGCCCCCGCGGTCGCCCTCCCGCAGCCCGGCCAGATCACCGTCAACGTCTACAACGCGACCCCGCGCTCGGGCCTGGCCAAGGCGGTCGGCGACGAGCTGAAGAAGCGCGGCTTCACCGTCGGCCACGTCGGCAACGCCCCCGCCGACTTCGACAAGAAGGTCCAGGGAACCGGGATACTGCTCGGCTCTCCACGCACCGACAAGGCGGCCTACTCCGTCCTCGGCACCCAGCTCACCGGGCTCACCACCCAGACCGACACCCGTGAGGGCGCGGACATCGACCTGATCCTCGGCGACGCCTTCAAGGAGCTCAGCACGAAGGAGGACGCGGACAAGGCGCTGGCCGTCCTGGCCAACCCCGCGCCCACGCCCTCCGCGCGGTGCTGATCCCCCTCCGGGGGAAGGACTGCTACTCGGCCGAGCCGTACATGCGGTCGCCCGCGTCGCCCAGGCCCGGCACGATGTAGCCGTGCTCGTTGAGCCGCTCGTCCACGGCGGCCGTCACCACGGTCACCGGCGTGCCCGCGAGCTCGCGTTCCATGATCTCGACGCCCTCGGGCGCGGCCAGCAGCACCACGGCGGTCACGTCGTCGGCGCCGCGCTTGATGAGTTCACGGATCGCGGCGACCAGCGTGCCGCCGGTGGCCAGCATCGGGTCGACGACGTACACCTGGCGGCCGGAGAGGTCCTCGGGCATGCGCGTCGCGTACGTGGAGGCCTCCAGGGTCTCCTCGTTGCGGACCATGCCCAGGAAGCCCACCTCGGCGGTCGGCAGCAGCCGCACCATGCCGTCCAGCATGCCGAGGCCGGCGCGCAGGATCGGGACGACCAGCGGACGCGGGTGCGACAGCTTGACGCCGGTGGTCGGGCCGACCGGGGTCTCGATGTCGGACTGCTCGGTGCGCACGTCGCGGGTGGCCTCGTACGCGAGGAGGGTCACCAGCTCGTCGGCGAGCCGCCGGAACGTGGGGGAGTCGGTGCGCTTGTCGCGCAGCGTGGTGAGTTTGTGCGCCACCAAGGGGTGATCGACGACCTGCAAACGCACAACATCCTCCAAGACTCAGCCGGGCTTCGATCTGCGATCCGCGAACTGCGAGACCCTGCTACCTGCGAAAACGGCCGCCTGTTCGCGACCCACTGGCAAAAGGCTACGCGCTGTGCGCACCGCTCCGCGTCCGCCGCGGGCCCCGGGATGCGGGGCGCCGCACCCCCCAGCACCCTGGACTCGTGAGCAACGGACTGGTCATCGCGGCCGTCGACGGATCCGAGCACAGCCTGCGCGCCCTGGAATGGGCCCGCGCGGCGGCGCTGCGGCACGGCACCGGGCTGCTGGTCGCCCACGTGCTGCCCGACGTCACCCAGCTGTACGCCGGCCGCCGCTCGGCGCTGCACGACCCGAACCAGCCCGAGGAGCACGCCGACCCGGTGGCCGACCGCGTACGCGCCCTCTTGGAGGCCTCTCCCGAGCTGCCCCGCGAGGTCCGCTACGAATCCCTGGAGGGCTCGGTTCCGGCGGCCCTGCGGGTGATCAGCGCCGAGGACTCGCCCCGGATGCTGGTGATGGGCTCCAGGGGGCGCGGCGGGTTCGCCGCGCTGCTGCTCGGCTCGAACAGCAGGGCCGTGGCCACCACCGCGTCCTGCCCGGTGGTGGTGGTCCCGCACTCCGATCGTGACGCGGCGGCCCGTCCCGCCGGAGAGGCCGCGGAGCCCTCGGCCGGCAAGGTGGTGCTCGGGCTGCACGTCACCGAGACCCCCGAGTCGGTACTGGCCTTCGCCTTCGCGGAAGCCGCCGCACGGGCGACCACCGTCCAGGTGGTCTCCGCGTACGCCGTCCCGCCCGGCCCGACCAACCTGCTCGGCGCCCCCTTCGCGGTGGTCCCGCCCGAGGCGCTCGCCGACGCGGGGGACACGGTGCCGGCCGAACGGGAGACCCTGCGGGCCCAGACGCGGCGGCTGGAGCCGCTGCGGGCCAGGTACCCGGACGTCCCCGTCGAGCAGGCCACCGAGCCCGGCAACGCGGCCGGGCGGCTGGTGGAGGCGTCCCGGTCGGCCGCGCTGGTCGTGGTGGGCCGCCACCACCCGCGCGTACGGTCACTGCTGATCGGATCGGTGGCGCACGCGGTGCTCCAGCACGCGCACGGCCCCGTGGCCGTCGTCCCGACCCTGGCGGAGGAGGACGGCGGGCCCTGACCGCCGGCGCTGTCGCGGCCCGACCCCTGACCTGGGGTGATCTGCGCGAAGGTGGCATCAAACGAGCCGGCCGGGGGAAGGTGGGAACGCGGGGGGTCTGCTTCGCGACGGCGGAGGAGGACGACCGGACCAGCCTGGGGTGGTGCCGATGCCGGAGACGCAGCCCGACGACATTGACGTGAGAGAGGCCCACGAGACGCCGGAGACGGCGGCGCAGCGCAGGGCGCGACGCGCGCAGTTCCTGCGCGACCTGAACGAGGCCAGAGAGCTGCGCGACCGGGTCCAGCCCCGGCGCGCCCGTGCGGCCCGGATGCGGCAGCAGATGCGGATGCGGACCTTCCGCTGGTGAGCGGGGGCGCGGCCGGGCGCGTCGCGGCCCGTACCGGCGGCGCCCGCACCGGTCCCCGGACCGCCCCCGCGACCCGGCGTACGACCGGCGCCGCGACACGGCCGCCGTGCGGAAGACCTCTCGCAACGCCGCTGTTTCTGCCACGATGCCGATTGGGCGGGGTGCGGACGGCGGGCGTCACGGCCGTGCACACCCCAACCTCCGGCCGGGGGGACCTCCAACCGGCACGCCTATGACCAGTGGGAGAGTCACGGTGTACTTCGCCGCACTGCTCGCGCGCACCGAAGACGGGTGGGAAGCGAGCGACATGGAACTCGACGACGTCGAGTCCCTCAGTGATCTGATCGATCTCGCACGGTCCGCCGCTGTCGACGACGACACGGTGGTCGCCCTCATCGAGCAGGAGGACGCCTGGTTCGGCGTCATCCGCGTGGACGGAGAGGAGGACCCTCGGTACTTCGTCTCGAACGCCTCCGTGGCCGACCGCAGCTCCTACGGATCGATGCTGACGAAGGAACTGCTGGGCACCGACGAGGAGGACGAGGACCTCGACGAACTGGACCTGGACGGCACCGAGGACGGCGACGGCGAACCGGTCGCCGCCTACACGGACGAGACCGACGACGAGGACGACGAGCCGCGCTCCGGCTCCGAGCCCCTGCCCGCCGGCCCCCTCGGCGACCCCCGCCTGCTGGACGACCTCGGGGTCGGCCACAAGGAACTGCTGACCCTCGACGGAGACGCCCTCACGGAGATCGCCGACGCGCTCGGCGCCACCGAAGTACTGGAGGCCGTCCGCTAGTGATCTCCGAGCACGACATTCCGTACGGCCCCGATCCCGTACGGGATCCCTGGCGGGACTCCATGCGCCTGGCGCTGAAGGAGGCCGCCCTGGCGGTACCGGCCGGCGACGTGCCGGTCGGTGCCGTCGTGCTCGGTCCCGGCGGGGAGCTCCTCGCCACCGGGCACAACGAACGGGAGGCCGTCGCGGATCCCACGGCACACGCCGAAGTACTCGCGCTGCGCCGGGCGGCCGCCCGGCTCGGGGAGTGGCGGCTGACGGGATGCACGCTGGTCGTGACCCTGGAGCCGTGCGTGATGTGCGCGGGCGCGCTCGTCCAGTCCCGCGTGGCGCGTCTCGTCTACGGGGCGGGGGACGAGAAGGCGGGCGCGGCCGGGTCGCTCTGGGACCTCGTGCGCGACCGCAGGCTCAACCACCGCCCCGAGGTGATCCGCGGGGTGCTGGAGCAGGAGTGCGCGCGGCAGCTCACCGACTTCTTCCGGGAGCGGTGAGCAGCGCCACGTGCCGCGGATTTGCAAACCACTCCCCACCGTGGGCTAGGATCTCTCTCGGTAGTGTGTCCGAGTGGCCGAAGGAGCTCGCCTCGAAAGCGAGTATGGGGCAACCCATCGGGGGTTCAAATCCCTCCACTACCGCTCTTGAGAGCCCCGGTTCGTACGAACCGGGGCTCTCGTGCGTCCCCGCCGTGACCGGCCGTCCGCTCGGCCGTTGACACGGCATGACCAAGACCCAGCGCATGCTCGCCGCCTTCGCCCTCGCGGGGGCCGCCGCGGGCCTCGCCGCACCTGCCGCCTCCGCCGCGCCCGTGGGCGTGACCCCCCTGGCCCTCCCGGACCTCCCGGCCGCCGCCCCGGGCATGCCCGCCGGCGCGCAGCCCTCCGTACCCGAGATCGGCGCGAGGCTCAGCCAGGGGGCCAACCAGCTCAACCAGCTGGCCGACGTGCCCGACCAGCTCACCCCGGTGATCGCGCCCGTCGAGCCGGTCCTCGGTCTCCTGGGCGCCATCCAGTAACCCCGCCGCCGGCCCTCCTCCCCGTCCTTCCCCCGCCCCCCAGACGCGAAGAAGGCCCCGACCGGAGCCGGGACCTTCGACGGTGGGGACGGGGGAAGTGGCCATCGGGGGGACGAGCCACTTCCCCCGGTGAGGACGGACCTGCCAGTCCGAGCCGCGGTCAGGGGGAAGCCCGCGGCTCGGACCCCGCAGTGAGGTCCGGTCCCTCACCCACCGGTTTCCTGCCAGAACCGGTGGGCTCGCGTTCCATCCTGCTGCGCCCCCGACCCGGCGCTCAGCGGCAAAGGGCCCCAACCAGCGGGTCATTGGTCCTTAAAGGTCAGGTGAGTGACCAAACCTGACCGGTTAGACTCACCCGACTTTGCAGCGCCGGTTGGGGAGGCCGACACCGTTCATGGACACCAAGAAGCTCATCACGGGCGTCCTCACCGTGTTCGTCCTCTTCGTGATCATCACCCAGCCCAAGCGGGCGGCGGAGATGGTGGGAATAGGCTTCCAGGGCATATCGGATGCGGCCTCGGGCATCGGCGAGTTCATCACCGAACTGGTGAACTGAAACCGTACGCCGAAGCGATTTCCGGACTTCCAGGTCCCCCACTCCGACGGGTGGGGGACCTTTCGCGTTCGCGGCCGGGGGAGCCGGTAAAAAGAATACGCCTAAATGCCCAACTTGCCCTCAACACGGCTATATACGGTGCTTGCACATAGTGCACATCTCTTGTGATGCTATGACCGCTTTTGACCGATGAGTTGACCGAAGGGGTGGCGTGACCGTGCCGGCCAGTACTGCGCCTCAGGTGCCTCCCCAGCAAGAGCTCCGCCCGCACGAGCCGCGCCGCCAGGAGCCGCGACCGGCGGAGCCCCGTACGACGGAGCCGCGCACCGAGGCGCGTCCCGGGCCCGGGCCCCACGAGCCGCGCCCCGAGTCCCGCCCGCAGGAGTCACAGCAGCCCCCGGAGTCACAGGAGCCCCTCCAGGACGTGAACGACGCGCCCGAGGAGCCGCCGCAGGCTCCCCCGAGACCCCAGGGCCGGGGCGCCGACACCCGGGCCCTGACCCAGGTGCTCTTCGGCCAGCTGAAGGGGCTGGAGCCGGGCACCAGCGAGCACCACCGGGTGCGCGGGGCCCTGATCGAGGCGAACCTCCCGCTCGTTCGGTACGCGGCCGCCCGCTTCCGCAGCCGCAACGAGCCGATGGAGGACGTCGTCCAGGTCGGCACCATCGGGCTGATCAACGCGATCGACCGGTTCGACCCCGAGCGCGGGGTCCAGTTCCCCACCTTCGCGATGCCGACGGTCGTCGGTGAGATCAAACGGTACTTTCGCGACAACGTTCGTACCGTCCACGTCCCGCGCCGCCTCCACGAGCTGTGGGTGCAGGTCAACGCCGCGACCGAGGACCTCACCACCCTCCACGGCCGCACCCCGACCACCGCCGAGATCGCCGAGCGGCTGCGCATCGGCGAGGACGAGGTGCTGTCCTGCATCGAGGCCGGGCGCAGCTACCACGCGACCTCCCTGGAGGCCGCCCAGGAGGGCGACGGCATGCCCGGTCTGCTCGACCGGCTCGGCTACGAGGACCCCGAGCTGGCCGGCGTCGAGCACCGCGATCTCGTGCGCCACCTGCTGGTCCAGCTGCCCGAGCGGGAGCAGCGGATCCTCCTGCTGCGCTACTACAACAACCTGACGCAGTCCCAGATCAGCGCGGAGCTGGGCGTCTCGCAGATGCACGTGTCGCGGCTGCTCGCCCGGAGCTTCGCCCGTCTGAGATCCGCAAACAGGATCGAGGCTTAACCGGAACGGGTGGAGCCGTTACCGCGTTTCCCTACAGAATCGGCTCATTCCGCTCGGTCGCCTGTCTGTCGCTGGAGATACTTGTCGACATGGCGCTACAGCGTGTTGCCGACATGTGACATTCTGCTGGAACCGCGTTTGCCGCAGCCCCGCCTCCGGTATTCAGGTGGAGGCTGCGTTCCTCCGACGGGCGCAGAGACGCGACCGTCCGCGACCTCAAGGGGGTGGCATGTCCGTAGAACAGGGCAGCTCCAAGGTGCTCACGCTCGACAAGCGTGAGCTGCCGGCAGTGGCCGACCGCTCGGAAGCCATCGACACCCGCACCCTCTCCCGCACCCTCTTCCAGCGACTCGCCGCCCTGGACGCGGACAGCCCCGAACGGGCGTACGTACGTGACACCCTGATCGAGCTGAACCTGCCGCTGGTGCGCTACGCGGCGGCCCGGTTCCGCAGCCGCAACGAGCCGATGGAGGACATCGTCCAGGTCGGCACCATCGGCCTGATCAAGGCGATCGACCGCTTCGACTGCGAGCGCGGCGTGGAGTTCCCGACGTTCGCGATGCCGACCGTCGTGGGCGAGATCAAACGATTCTTTCGGGACACCTCCTGGTCCGTCCGCGTCCCGCGCCGGCTCCAGGAACTGCGCCTCGCGCTGACCAAGGCGAGCGACGAACTGGCCCAGAAGCTGGACCGGTCCCCGACCGTTCCGGAGCTGGCGGCCGTGCTCGGCGTGTCCGAGGAGGAGGTCGTCGACGGCCTCGCCGTCGGCAACGCCTACACCGCCTCCTCGCTCGACTCGCCCTCCCCGGAGGACGAGGGCGGCGAGGGCTCCCTCGCGGACCGGCTCGGGTACGAGGACAGCGCTCTGGAGGGCGTCGAGTACCGCGAGTCGCTCAAGCCGCTGCTCGCCAAACTCCCGCCCCGGGAACGGCAGATCATCATGCTGCGCTTCTTCGCGAACATGACGCAGTCGCAGATCGGCGAGGAGGTCGGCATCTCCCAGATGCACGTCTCCCGGCTGCTCACCCGGACGCTCGCCCAGCTGCGGACCGGCCTGATCGGGGACTGAGCCAGGAGCGCGGGGTTCACATTTGACATGGCGTCAGGAACACTGGCGCGATGCGAACGGGATCCCGCGCTGCGCTCGCCCTCGCCCTCTGCTGCACGGCCTCCGTCGCCCTCACCGGCTGCGGCCGGGACCGGGACGGCCACGTCGTCGTGGGCGCGGTCGCCGCGGGCCCCGAGCGGGGCGCGGGAGAGAACGTGCCGCCCGGGGGCCGGGTGGAGTTCCAGCCGCTGGCATCCGCCGGATCGGCCGCCTCCGCCGAAGCCCCCGTTTCTACGCCGCCCGGCGCGCCCGGGTCCCCGCCCGCCGGCGGCTCCGCCCGGGGCGGAGGGACGGCCGGCGCTCCGGGCGGCTCCGCGCCCGTCGGCGGCCCCCCGCCGGACCCGGGTTCCCCGGCCACCCCCGGCGGCACCGGGGGCGCGGGCACGGGCGACACCACCCCGGGCTCGCCCGCCCAGCCGACCCCGCCCGCCCAGCCGGCCCCGCCCGGCACGCCGAGCACGCCCGTACCTCCGGCACCGCCGGCCCCTCCGGCCCCGAAGCCGCCCGCCCCGCCGGCCACCCCGGCGCAGCTCACGCTCGGCGCCCCGGTCCGTACGGCGGCGTCCGACCGCTGGTGTGAACGCGTCACGGTGACCTTCACCAACACCGGCACCACGGCGGCCCGCTCCGGCACGGTCAGCTTCGCGACGCACGTCATCGGAGCCCTCGGCATCGACTGGGCCACGGTCACCACGACCCAGCCCCTGCCCGCCCCCCTCGCGGGCGGCGCCTCGAAGACGCAGCTCTACACGGTCTGCGTGGACGCCTGGCGGGTTCCGCTGGGCATGCGCGTCGAGACCCGGAAGGTCACCGCCACCTGGAGCTGACCCCGGCGGCGGAACCGGGCGCCGGCGGCCGCCCCGGCTGACCGGCGGAGGGCATGCCGGCCCGTCGGCGGTTTTCCGATTCCTTTACCGCCCCCACCCCGAAATCATTTGCCTGTAGCAACCATGCGGTTCTATGGTTGCCTTAAGCAACAAGATGGGGGTGGTTCCCGGTGTCCACACCGACGGCCCAGCACACCCGCTACGAGGAGCTGGCCCGCCAGCTCACCGGAATCGGCGCGGTCAAACGCGACCTGGCCCGGACGCTGCCCGCGCACTGCCCGCCCGGCTCCGCCACCGTCCTCACCATCCTCGACCGGCACGGCGAGATGCGGCTCAGCCGGCTCACCGAGTTCATGGGCGTCGACATCTCGGTCAGCAGCCGGCACGTCGCCCACGTGGCGCGGCACGGCTGGATCGAGCGCGAGACCGACCCCGGTGACGGCCGCTGCCGGATCCTGCGCCTCACCGGCGCGGGGCGCGCCGTGCTCTCCGAGCTCGGCGCCCGCTACACGGACGCGCTGGAGAGAGCCCTGGCCGACTGGGCGGCCGAGGACATCGACGTACTGAACACCCTGCTGGCCCGACTCCGATCGAGCTTCTAGGCAAAGGAAACACATGGCTACGACCACACCCGACGGTGTGCGGGGAGGCGGCCGGTCGGAGACCACGTCCGACGGCGCACCCATGACGCACCCGCAGATCATGAAGGCGCTGTCCGGGCTCATGCTCGGCATGTTCGTGGCGATCCTGTCCTCGACGATCGTCTCCAACGCCCTGCCCCAGATCATCAGCGACCTCGGCGGCACCCAGTCCTCCTACACCTGGGTCGTCACCGCCGCCCTGCTGTCGATGACGGCCGCCACCCCGCTGTGGGGCAAGCTGTCCGACCTGTTCAGCAAGAAGCTCCTCGTCCAGATATCCCTGGTGATCTACGTCCTCGGCTCGGTGATCGCCGGCATGTCCCAGAACACCGGCATGCTGATCGCCTGCCGCGTGGTCCAGGGCATCGGCGTCGGCGGCCTCTCCGCCCTCGCGCAGATCGTGATGGCCGCGATGATCTCCCCGCGCGAGCGCGGCCGCTACAGCGGCTACCTCGGCGCGGTCTTCGCCGTGGCCACCGTCGGCGGCCCGCTGCTGGGCGGCGTCATCACCGACACCGACTGGCTGGGCTGGCGCTGGTGCTTCTACGTCGGCGTGCCGTTCGCCGTGATCGCGCTGATCGTGCTCCAGAAGACCCTGCGGCTCCCGGTGGTCCGCCGCGACGTCAAGGTCGACTGGCTCGGCGCCTTCCTGATCAGCGGGGCCGTCTCGCTGCTGCTGATCTGGGTCACCCAGGCCGGGGACTCGTACGACTGGATCTCCTGGACCACCCTGGCGATGACCGGCGGCGCCGTGGTGCTCGGCCTGCTCTTCCTCCTGGTCGAGTCCCGCGCGAGCGACCCGGTCATCCCGCTGCGGCTGTTCCGCAACAAGACCATCAGCCTGGCCTCCGCCGCCTCGCTCTTCGTCGGCATCGCGATGTTCTCCGGCACGGTCTTCTTCAGCCAGTACTTCCAGCTGGCCCGGAACGAGTCCCCCACCATGTCCGGCGTCCTGACCATCCCGATGATCGGCGGCCTCTTCGTCTCCTCCACGGTCTCCGGCCAGGTCATCACCAAGACCGGCAAGTGGAAGGCCTGGCTGGTCTCCGGTGGCGTGCTGCTGACCGCCGGGCTCGGACTGCTCGGCAGCCTGCGCTACGACACCCCGTACTGGCAGATCGCGCTCTACATGGCGCTGACGGGGCTCGGCCTCGGCATGATGATGCAGAACCTGGTCCTCGCGACGCAGAACCAGGTGGCCCCCGAAGACCTCGGCGCCGCCAGCTCCGTCGTCACCTTCTTCCGCTCCCTCGGCGGCGCCGTGGGCGTCTCGGCGCTGGGCGCGGTCATGGCCAACCGGGTCACCCACTACGTGCAGGACGGGCTGGCCGCGCTCGGGCCGAAGGCGGCGGCCCTCGGGCACGGCGGCACCGCCGGGGGCGGGATCCCCGACCTCGACAAGCTGCCCGCGCCGTTCCGCACCGTCATCGAGTCCGCCTACGGGCACGGCGTCGGCGACGTCTTCCTGTACTCCGCCCCGACCGCGCTGCTCGCGCTGCTGCTGGTGCTGTTCATCAAGGAGGTCGCGCTGAAGTCGAAGCCGTCCCTGCACAGCCCGGCCGCCGAGGGCGGTACGGAGGCCGCCGCGGCGGGCGCCAGGAACTCCGCCGCGGACACCGCCCGGGCCGGCGCCTGAGCGGGAGGGCCCAGAGCTGGGGGAGCCCTGAGCTGGACCGGCCCTGAGCTGGAACGGCCCCGAGCGGCCCGGGCCGGGACCCCGACGGGGTTCAGGCCCGGGCCGCCGCCGTATGCGCGGCCTTGGCCTCGATGCCGGCGATCAGGACGTCGAGGGCGAGGGCGAACTCCGCCTCGGCCGCCCGCCGGACCGTGCCGCCGCAGCCGTTCAGGGCGCAGCCGCTCAGGAACTGGGAGACCGCCAGGTGCGCGCCGGTCCGGGCGGCGCCCACCAGGCCGGTGGCCTCCAGCAGCCGGTGCAGGGCGGCGTCGAAGGCCCGGGCGTGCGGGCCGATGTTCGGGTACGCGACGCTGAGCGGCGCCACCCACGGGTGTTCCGCCAGCAGCCGCCGGTAGCCGCGGGCGAGGGACCGCAGCCGGGTGGGCCAGCCGCCACGAGGGGGCGGTCCGGCGGGCAGCCGCTGCTGGCCCAGGGCGCTGTCCAGGGCCAGTTCGAGCAGGTCGTGCTTGGTGTCCACGTACCAGTACAGGGACATCGCGGTGACCCCCAGTTCGGCGGCCAGCCGGCGCATCGAGAACCGGCCGAGTCCCTCCGCGTCCAGCAGCCGCACGGTGGCGGTGGTGATCCGTTCCCGGTCCAGGCCCGAAGGCGCCTCGCTGCGCCGTCTGGTGGGGGCGGCGGGCCTGGCGGCCAGCCACACACTGGTCCTGGAATCGCCCGGATCGGCCTCGGTCACCATGGAGGCGCCCTCCTCACCACAAGGGGATCAGCCCGGAATGCCCGGTCCGCCCTCTTGATGCTAGGGGGTGACGCCTGGATGGGGGGAGGATCAGGACGGGCCGGCCACGGGGGCCGTGGGGTGGCGGAAGGGGCGGCCGGGGTGCACCGGGACAGGGGCGGGCGCCTGCGCGGGACCCCTACTCGGCCGGCTTGATCAGGTAGCCGGCTCCTCGCCGGGTATGGATCATCGGGGGCAGGCCGGTGCCGCCGTCCAGCTTCCGTCGCAGGTAGGAGACGTAGAGCTCCACCACGTTGGCCTGGCCGCCGAAGTCGTAGGACCACACCCGGTCCAGGATCTGCGCCTTGCTGAGCACCCGGCGCGGGTTGCGCATCAGGTAGCGCAGCAGCTCGAACTCGGTGGCGGTCAGACGGATCTCCCGGCCGCCCCGGACCACCTCGTGGCTGTCCTCGTCGAGACTCAGGTCGCCGACGGTCAGGACCGAACCGCCGCGCGCGGCCCGCGCCGCCCCGGAACGGCGCACCAGCGCGCGCAGCCGGGCCACGACCTCCTCCAGGCTGAACGGCTTGGTGACGTAGTCGTCGCCACCCGCCGTCAGGCCCGCGATGCGGTCCTCCACCGAGTCCTTGGCGGTCAGGAACAGCACCGGGACCTGAGGGAGTTCCCGGCGCAGCAGCCGCAGGACGGCCAGCCCGTCCATGTCCGGGAGCACCACGTCGAGGACCACCACGTCCGGGCGGAACTCCCGCGCCGCCCGCACCGCGCCGGCCCCGTCACCGGCGCCGCGGACCTCGCAGCCCTCGTAGCGCAGGGCCATCGAGAGCAGCTCGGAGGGGGACGCCTCGTCGTCGACGACGAGGACCCTGCAGGGTCCGCCGTCGGGCCGCAGCAGGGCCGTCGGAGTACCGGTGGACGTGGACGCGTGGGAAGTGGTCGTCGCGGTCATGACCCCACGCTGGCGGCCGCCCCTGAGAGCGTTCTTGCGCCTGTCTGTGAATCTCCTGAGAAAGGCCGGGGCTCAGGGAGTGAGGCCGAACAGACGGGCGCCGTTGTCGTGGCAGACCGCGCGCAGCCAGTCGTCGCCGAGGCCGAGCCGTTCCAGGGCCTCCAGCTGGTGCTCGTAGGGGTAGGGGATGTTCGGGAAGTCGGTGCCCAGCAGGATCCTGTCCCCGAGGTCGGCGAGCCGCCCGAGCTCCCCGGGCGGGAAGGCGCTGAGCCGCTCGGAGAAGTCCGTGAAGACCATCGTGGTGTCCAGGCGCACCTCCGGGTACCGCTCGGCCAGGTCGAGGAAGTCCGCGTACTCGGGCATCCCCATGTGGGCGACGATCAGCGGCAGCCGCGGGTGGCGGGCCAGCAGGCGGGCGATCGGCTCGGGTCCGGTGTGCTTGCCCGGGACCGGGCCCGAACCGCAGTGGACGACGGCCGGGATCCCCGCCTCCGCCAGCAGCCCCCAGACCGGTTCCAGCCGGCTGTCGTTGGGGTCGTAGCCGCCGACCTGGAGGTGCGCCTTGAAGACCCGCGCCCCGCCCGCCACGGCCTGCGCGGTGTACGCCGCCACGTCCTCCTCCGGGAAGAACGTCGCGGTGTGCAGGCAGTCGGGGGTGCGGGCGGCGAAGTCCGCGGCCCACGCGTTGAGCCAGGCGGCCATCGCCGGCTTGTGCGGGTAGAGCATGGAGGTGAAGGCACGGACTCCGAACTCCCGCAGCAGCGCCACCCGCTGCTCCTCCTCGTGGCGGTAGGTGATCGGCCACTCGACGCCGGTCAGCGGGCCGACCGCGTCGAAGTAGTCCCAGACCTTGTCCAGCACGCGCCCCGGCATGAAGTGCGTGTGGACGTCCACCAGGCCGGGCAGTCCGAGCCGCTCGCGGAAGGCGCGGACCGCGTCAGCCGTTGCGGGCAAAGCCGTGGCTCCGCTCGACGGTCGCGACGTGCAGGGTGTAGCTCTCGTACCAGTGGGCGCGGCCCTGCTTCATGGCCGCCTGGTGCTCCAGGTCCTCCCGCCAGGCGCCGAGGGACTCGTGGTCGCGGAAGTAGGCGACGGTGATGCCGAGGCCGCCGGGGGTGCGGGCGAACTCGTAGCCGAGGAAGCCGGGGTTCTCCCGGACGATCTCGTTCATCCGGACGTTGGTCTCCGGATAGCCGCTCTCGTCAGAGGTGCGGACATTGCTGAATACGGCCATTACGTACGGCGGTTCGAACGCCGGAACGGGCTGAATGCTCATGCCCACACCCTCGGCGGAAGACCCCTGGCGTGTCCACGAAAATCGGCCCCCGCGGGCCAAAGGGATCCAAGTTTTGACCTTGCTCCCCCGGGGTCGGTAGAGCCCGGGGTCGGAGCAGTCAGGGGCCAGAGCAGGCCCGGGTCAAAACAGTCCGGGGTCAGAACAGTCCGCCCTGTTCGGCCTCGGACGGCGCGGGCGCGACCACGGTGAGGGGTACGTCGGTCCGCGCCCCGTCCGGAGCGACGGAGAGCTCCCATCCGGCCAGCAGCCGGGTGTCCACCACGAGCCCGTCCGCGAAGTGCAGGTCCGGCCCGGCGGCTCCCGCCAGCCGCCCCACGACGGTGCCGCCGGGCACCAGCTCCGTGACCAGGCGGACCGGGACCGGCAGCCCCGCCAGCGCGAAGGCCCCGGCATGGTCGGTGATCTCGCGCCCCACCCGTTCCAGGGACTCCGGCCACCCGGGCAGCGCGGCGGCCCGCGCGTGCAGCTCGGCGACCTCCCGGGCCCGCTCGGGCTCCGGCGGCAGCTGCGCCCGTACGGCGCGCTTGCGCGCGTACGCGATCCGGTCGGGCACCCCCAGTGCGGCCCGCAGCAGCTCCTCGGTCCGGCGCGCCGCCATCAACGGCCCGCGCCCCAGCCAGGCCCAGGTCACCGCACCCTGCTCCAGCAGCCGCACCGGCCCGCGCTCCTCGGCGGTGATGCCGACCTTCACCATCCCGGGTCCGAACCAGGCCAGGTACACACGATAGGTGCGCGGATCGGCCGCGTTGGTGTCGGCGGCCACCGAGAAGGACCGGTCCAGCCGGGCGCACTCGGGGCACTGCGCACTCCCCGCGCGGCCCGGTACCGACCGCGTCGCGGGACACGGCGTGCGCTTCCCGGCCCGCCACACGCCCAGGCAGTGCCGCTCGCCGCGGGCGGTGAAGGCCAGCCGCTGCCCGGGGGCGAGCGGGCTGCCTCGCTCCCCGCGCCCGCACCACCCGATGGCGGGGCCCTTCGCACTCCACCGGATCCCGGTGCACGACCAGCTCCCGGCGGCGGCGGTCACAGGGGGAGCGGCCGCTCGAAGAAGGTCTCCAGGACCACCGTGGCCTGCGTGCCGCTGACCCCGTCGATGGCGTAGAGCCGCCGCAGGACGTCCTGGAGCTGCTCCGTGGTGGCCGTGCGCACCTTGACCAGCACCGAGGCGCTGCCCGCGATGATGTGCGCCTCCTGGATCTCGGGGATGGCGGCGAAGTCCTCCGCCGACTCGCCCATCCACGCGTTGGAGTCCACCATCACGTAGGCCAGCACGCCGCTGCCGACCGCGGCCGGGTCCACATCGACGGTGGTCCGCCGGATGACCCCGCGCTCGCGCAGTTTGCGTACCCGCTCATGGGTGGCCCCGGCCGAGAGGCCCACGGCCGCGCCCAGGGATGCGTAGGACTGGCCCGCGTCCTGCTGGAGGCGCAGGACGAGCGCCCGGTCGATGTCGTCCACGCCGTCTTCCTCCCATGGGCCGGCCGGCCCCTTGAGCCGCTTGAGCCCGTCGGCTCTCGCAAAGACGGTACCTGCTCCTGCAATCCCACCATCACACCGAACAGGATTCGGCGCTTCATCCATCTGGGGGAATCAGGCGGGACATTCCTGATCTCACTTCCCAGAGATACTGGACGAGCACTTCCGCACCCGCGGCGCCGCGCCAACGGCGACGCCCACCAGGAACGGCTCTACGACGACCGTCACCGCCGAGGGCCCGCACACCCCCGCCGGCCGCACGCCCACCCGACAGCGGCTCCGGATCCGCCGCTGCTCCGAGTCCGCCCACCCCTCGGGGCCGCCGCCGCTCCGGATCCGCCCGCCGCTCGGCCCGGACGAGCGTCCAGCCGATGTCCGGCTAGCGCGCGACGAACTGCGTCAGAATCGCCTGCATCTCGTAGATGTCGACGCCCTTGGTGAAGGTCTTCTCGATCGGCGCAGGGTTGCCGGATATCCAGATCTTCAGCTCGGCGTCGAGATCGAAATGCCCGGCGGTCTCCACCGAGAAGTGCGTGATGCTCCGGTACGGGATGGAGTGGTACTCCACCTTCTTGCCCGTCAGCCCCTGCTTGTCGACGAACACCAGCCGCCGGTCGGTGAACAGGATCGTGTCGCGCACCAGCAGGTACGCGGCGTAGACCTGCTCCCCGTGACCCAGCAGCCTCGCGTAGTCCCGCTGCGCCGACGACGGGTCGACGGTGTGCGCGTTCCCGAACATTCCCATGAGAGCCCCCCATCAAGGTTCGAACGATCTTCGAAAACCCTAGCGGGGCGGCCGCGTGGTCCACGTCCCCCTCAGGAGCCATCCCGCCCCTGAGTTCTTCCGGGGGACCCCTCCCTCTCCGGTACTGCCACCACACACGAAAGAGGCCCTCAGGACTTCTCCTGAGGGCCTCTCGGCTGTGCACTCGGCAGGATTCGAACCTGCAACCTTCTGATCCGTAGTCAGATGCTCTATCCGTTAAGCTACGAGTGCTTGGGCTTCCCGGGGTTTTTCGCCCCGTTGGCCTTGCGAGAACAACAATACATGGACCTCGCCGGGACGCGAAATCCATTAGTTACAGCGCCTCTGACCTGCGGAAACGCCCTGGAAGAAGATCGTCCGGGCGGATCCGCGACACCGCTCCGGGCCCGGCGGGCTACCCATGAGGGGCCGCCTCAAACCCTTCCAAGGCCTGAACGCACCGACACGGCTCACGCCGGCGCCCGACGCCCGGCGCGCCTCGGGCCGCCGTGACGAACACCGCCACCCGCCTCCCGGCGACTCCGGCGCGCACCGGTGCCCGAACGCACCGAAGCCCCGGTCCATCAGGACCGGGGCTTCGGTGAGGTGCGGAGGCGGAGGGATTTGAACCCTCGATGGGGTGTAAGCCCCAAACCGCATTAGCAGTGCGGCGCCATAGACCGGACTAGGCGACGCCTCCAGCACACCTTCGCGTACGAAGGTGCGTGCAGATGATGACACAGGCGCGGGGCCGGTCACCAATCCGCTCCCAACGGTACAAGGAGCCGGGGCCACAGGGCAAAGGCTTAAGCACGCAACGTCCGAGCCGGAATGTCGTTGGTGAGGCGTACGACGTACGGACGACCTGGAGTGCCCCATGCTGCGTCTCGCCGCCTTCGCCGTCACCTCCGCCCTGGCCGCCGCGGCTGCCGGACCGCTGCCGCCGCTGCCCCTGGGACGGCTGCTGGCCGCGCCCGACCGGCTGACCATCGAGATCTCCAAGAGCGGCAACCGCCTCGTCGACGGCACGCACCGGCTGGAGTGCCACCCCGCCGGCGGCGACCACCCCTTCGCCCAGGAGGCCTGCGCCCGTCTCGACGCCCTGTCCAAGCAGGGCAAGGACCCCTTCGCCGAGCCGGACTCCAGGAACTGCTCCTTCCAGTACGGCGGGTCGGCCGTCGCCCGCATCACCGGAACGTGGCGCGGCGAGAAGGTGGACAGCACCTTCCAGCGCAGGAACGGATGCGACATCGCCCGGTGGAAGAACCTGGAACCTGTGCTTCCGGGGGAGCATTCCTGACCTGGGACGATGCGGCGGATGCGCGCTTTCCCCCGCACATCCGCCACCTCACGGCAGGGCGGTGCCCTTAGACTCCTCCCGTGACATGCCGGTAGTCGTGGTCAGGGAGGAAGCTCGTCGTGAGCAGCAGGCCATCCCGAGGCGCTGCTCGCCTCGCAGCAATACTCGACGCGCTCCCGGACGCGCTGTTGCTCGTCAACGCCAACGGCACGGTCGTCAACGCCAATTCGATCGCCCTCGAGGTCATGGAGAGCCCCGGCACCGGGCTCGTCGGCCGAGGGGTGCTCGACCTCCTGCCGGAGTTCGACTCCAAGCAGATCCCCGGTTCGATGCGCCGCCCCGGCGACCGCGAAGAGGGCCGCTCCCGGCCGAAGCGGATGATCGCGCGCCGCACCGACGGCAGCGAGTTCCCCGTCGAGGTCACCAGCGCCCACCTCGACGGCCGTGACGCCTACCGCGAGCCCCAGCCCTACACCGGCGACGAACTGCTGATGCTCGTCGTCCGGGACCTCTCCGAGACCGTGGACACCGAGGCCGAGCTGGCCCGCTCGCAGCGGCAGACCGAGATGATCCTGCGCGCCGCCGCCGAGGGCGTCGTGGGTACGGACACCGAGGGCCGCGTCGTCCTCGTCAATCCGGCCGCCGCGCAGATCCTCGGCTACCGCGCCACCGACCTCGGCAACCGCGAACTGCACGGGCTGATCCAGCACTCGCGCGCCGACGGCTCGCCGTTCCCCTTCGACGAGTCACCGCTCGCCGACACCCTGCGCAGCGGGCGCAAGCACCGGGTCCGCGGCCAGGTGCTGTGGAACAAGGCCGGGCAGCCCGTCGCCGTCGACCTGACCACCTCGCCCGTACGGGACGGGGAGCTGCTCGTCGGCGCGGTGATGACCTTCACCGACCGCCGCCCGTACGACGCCCTCGCGGCACGCCACGCCCAGCTGCTGGCCGTCCTCAAGGACTCCCTGCGCGGTCCGCTGGAGGAACTGCGCGGGGAGCTGGCCACGCTGGCCGCCGACGACGGGGGACAGCTGTGGCCGGAGGCCAACCAGCTGCTGCACCATCTCGCCGCCGGCTACTCGCGCATGACCACGCTCGTGGACAACGTGCTCGAATACCAGCGCCTGGACGCGGGCGGCGACAAGCTCAAGAAGAAGAACGTCCTCATCAACACGGTCGTCGCGGCGGGCGTCGACGGCGCGGTCGAGCTGATCGGCCCCGGGCGGGCGCAGTTCGCCGTCCATGCCCCGACGATCGAGGCCGAGGTGGACGCGGAGCGGATCGCGGCCGCTCTCGCGCACCTGATCACGGACGTCGCCGGGGTGGACGCCACCGGCAAGACCGCCCAGGGCAACGGGTACGGCGACTCCACGATCGTGGTGGCCGCGGCCCAGCGGGGCGATGTCGTACGGATCGAGGTGCGCGGCCCCTACGAGGGCGGCAACCCGGTGCACGAGCCGATCGTGCGGGGCATCGTCACCGCGCACGGCGGGGTCCTGCAGACGGTCGAGGTGCCCGGCGCGCCCGGCGGGGCGTACGTGCTGGAGCTGCCGCTGGGTTCGGGCGCCGGGACGGTGACCCTGCCGGAGCCGGAACAGCAGCCCGCCCCGGAGCCCGAGGCCGCCCCCGCGACGGTCTCCGGCGGCCGGCGGGGCCGGCGCGGGGTCGACGCCTTCCTGGAGGACGAGGCCGCCGGGGCGAAGGCCGCCGCGGCACGCGAGGGCGGGAGCGCGCTCGCGCTGCCGTCGGGGCGTCGCCGGGTGGAGGGCGAAGCCCCCGCGCAGGGCGTCGTGTCCGGGCCGGCGGAACTGGCGCAGTCCCCGGTGAACCCGGCGGGGCTCGGTACCGGGCGCCGGCGCGGCCGCGACGGCGATGACGCCCCGCACGACCGGCCGGTGCCCCCGCAGGCCACCGCCATGCCCGCGCTGCCGCCCGTACCGACGGTGCCCCCGGTCCCGGTGACCGAACACCCGGCGGGCCGCCGCCGGGCGCTGGGGCCGGCCGGAGCGGCCGCACAGCCCGCGGGCCCCGTGCCGGCGGCCGGGATCCCGGCTCCCGCCGCGCCCCGCCCTGTCGCCCCCGAGGGTGGTTTCGCCCTGCCTGCCGGGCCCGCCCCGGGTTCCGCTTCCGCCGAGACCGACTCCGACGGAACGGGCGGGCGCCGTGGCCGGCGGGTACTCGGGGCACCTGCGGCCCCCGAGCCGCCGGAGCCGGCGACCGGTGCGGAGCCCGGACCTCCAACCGGGCGGCGACGTGCCCTGCCCTCGACCCCCGCCTGGCCGGTTCCCGCGGCCCGCACCGCTCCCGAGGACGGAGCAGCCCCCGGGCAGCCCTCGGTCCCCGGTGCCCGCCGGCCCGGCGAGGCTCCGGCGAACGGGGCGCAGCCGATCAGCGTGCGCGCTCTGGGCACCCTGGGCCAGGGCATCTCCGTGGACCCGGCCGCTGCGGGCGCGGAAGGTTCCGGTTCCGGCCGGCGCCGTCGTCTCGCCGAACCCGCGCCCCAGGGGCGGGCCTTCGCCATAGGGGCACCCGAGGCGGGCGCCGCCGAGGGTCCGGAACCGCTGGACGGCCCCGGGGGTGCGGTCGAGGTGGTCAACCGGCCCGTACCGCAGCCCGTGGACGACGAGCTGCCGCCGGAGCCGCTGGACAACCCGCGCCGGCTGCTGGTGTGGCCGGCGCCGGACGCGCAGACGCAGCAGGCGCTGAGCGAGCGCGGCTACCGCCCGGTGATCGTGCACTCGCGCGAGGAGGTGGACGCGCAGATCGCGGCGTTCCCCGCCGCGCTGTTCGTCGACCCGCTCACCGGGCCGATCACCCGGACCGCCCTGCAGTCCCTGCGCCAGGCCGCGGTGGCCGCCGAGGTGCCCGTACTGGTGACGGCCGGGCTGGGGCATGCCACCCGCGAGGCGGCGTACGGCGCCGATCCCGCTGTCCTCCTCAAGGCGCTCGCGGCGCGCGACAGCGAGCAGCACCCGTCCCGGGTCCTGCTGATCGAGGAGCACGACGAGATCGCCACCGCGCTGACCGCCGCGCTGGAGCGGCGCGGTCTCCAGGTCGCCAGGGCGGGCGCGGACACCGACGCCGTCGAGCTGGCGACCCGGATGCGGCCCAACCTGGTGGTCATGGACCTGATGCAGGTACGTCGCCGGCGGGCCGGGATCGTGGACTGGCTGCGCGGGCACGGGCTGCTGAACCGCACCCCGCTGGTCGTCTACACGACCGCCGGGATCGGTCCGGCCGACCTGCCACGGCTGGCCTCGGGTGAGAGCGTGCTGTTCCTCGCCGAGCGGGCCACCACCGCCGACGTGCAGGGCCGCATCGTGGACTTGCTGGCCAAGATCGGGACCAACTAGCGATCCTGGGGCCCATGGCCATCACCGACACGTCCGAGCGCCCCGTTCCCGCCGACAACGGGGAGGTCAACCTCCTCATCGCCCGGCAGGTGGAGCCCGGCCACGAGGAGACGTTCGAGGCCTGGGCCCACGGGATCCTGGAGACGGCCGCCGCGTTCCCCGGGCACCTCGGGTACGGGCTGTTCCGGCCCGCCACGGAGGGCGGGCCGTGGTTCCTGGTGCATCGCTTCCGCGACCAAGCGGCCTTCCAGCGCTGGCAGGACTCCTCCGAGCGGGCCCAGTGGTTCTCGAACTGCCTGGGGCACCACCACACCGAGATAGCCCGCCGTGAACTGCACGGCATGGAGACCTGGTTCGCCAAGCCGGGTACGACCCGGCCCGCGCCGCCGCGCTGGAAGATGGTGGTCAGCTCGGGGCTGGCCATCTTCCCGATCTCGCTGGCGGGCAACGCGCTGCTCGGGCCGTACCTGGTGGACCTGCACTTCGTGGTGCGGACGGCCGCCTTCGCGGTCGTCTTCAGCACCCTGATGACCTACGTGGCCATGCCCGCCGTCAGCCGGCTCCTGCGGGCATGGCTCACGCGCGGCTGATCCGGCAGGACCGGTCGGCTAGCCGAGCGTGGTGACGTCCAGCTCGCCGTCGGCGTACTGCTTGCGGATCACCTTCTTGTCGAACTTGCCGACGCTCGTCTTCGGCACGGCACCGACGATCGCCCAGCGCTCCGGGAGCTGCCACTTGGCGATCGACTGGGCGAGGAACGCGCGCAGTCCGGCGTAGTCCACGGTGGCGCCGTCCTTGAGGACGACGGTGGCCAGCGGGCGTTCGCCCCACTTCTCGTCCGGGACGGCGACGACCGCCGCCTCGGTCACCTCGGGGTGGGCCATCAGGGCGTTCTCCAGGTCAACGCTCGAAATCCACTCGCCCCCGGACTTGATGACGTCCTTGGCCCGGTCGGTGAGGGTGAGGAAGCCGTCGGGGCTGATCACGCCGACGTCCCCGGTCTTGAGCCAGCCGTCCGCGCTGAACTTGTCCTCGGGACGGTCCGGTTCGCCGGCCGCGCCGCCGTAGTAGGAAGAGGCGATCCAGTTGCCGCGGACTTCCAGCTCGCCGGCGGACTCGCCGTCCCAGGGGAGGTGGTCGCCGTTGGGCCCCACGAGACGGGCCTCGACGCCGGCCGGGAAGCGGCCCTGGGTGACCCGGTACGGCCACTCCTCCTCGGCGCTCAGCCCGGCCGGCGGGTGCGCCATGGTGCCCAGGGGCGAGGTTTCCGTCATGCCCCACGCGTGGCAGAGGCGGACGCCGAGCTTGTCGTAGGCCTCCATCAGCGAGGGCGGACAGGCCGCTCCGCCGATGGTGACCTGCTTCATCGAGGTCAGGTCGCGGGGTCGGGCGGTGACCTCGGCGAGCAGCCCCTGCCAGATGGTGGGGACGGCCGCGGCGTGCGTGGGCTTCTCCCGCTCGATCATCTCGGCGAGCGGGGCCGGCTGGAGGAACCGGTCCGGCATCAGCATGTTGATACCGGTCATGAAGGTGGCGTGCGGCAGTCCCCAGGCATTCACGTGGAACTGCGGGACGACGACCAGCGAGGTGTCCCGGTCGGTGAGGCCCATCGACTCGGCCATGTTGACCTGCATGGAGTGCAGGTAGATGGACCGGTGGGAGTAGACGACGCCCTTGGGATCCCCGGTGGTGCCGGAGGTGTAGCACATGGCCGCGGCCTGGCGCTCGTCCAGCTCGGGCCAGTCGTAGTGCTCGGAGCGGCCCTTCAGGAGTTCCTCGTATTCGTGCACGCGGACGCCGAGGCCGTCGAGGGCGGAGCGGTCGCCGATGCCCGAGACCACGACGTGCTCGACGGTGGGCAGGTGCGGCAGCAGCGGGGCCAGCAGCGGCAGCAGGGTGCCGTTGACGAGCACGACCTTGTCGGCGGCGTGGTTGACGATGAAGACCAGCTGCTCGGGGGGCAGACGCAGATTGAGCGTGTGCAGGACGGCGCCCATGGACGGAATCGCGAAGTAGGCCTCGACGTGTTCCGCGTTGTTCCACATGAGCGTGGCGACGGGGTCGTCCTGCCGGACTCCGAGCTCGTCACGCAGGGCGTTGGCGAGGCGGGTGGCGCGGGCACCGATCTCGGCGAAGCTGCGGCGGTGCGGCTCGGCCTCCCCGGTCCAGGTCGTGACCTGGGACTTCCCGTGGATCGTCATCCCGTGCTGCAGTATGCGGGTGACGAGGAGTGGTACGTCCTGCATGGTGCTCAGCAAAGCGTCCTCCCGGTGAGCGCTGCGGCTCTGCGGCGGCTTTAGGGTGCAGCCGATTCTGCGCACGTACCGGTCGGCATGTCACTACCCGGGAGTACAAACAGGGCGGCCGATCATTGTGACCAACCCCTCCCCAGCCGTTGTTTCACGTGAAACGGTCACGGCTCAGAAGGAAACAGCCAACCGTCTCACGTCAAAAAGCCAGCCGTTTCACGTGAAACACCAACCCCTTTCCATGGGAAAGGCGGTCCGTTTCACGTGAAACAGCGGCCGGAGCTTCAGCGCACCGGAGTGAGTTCGGGGTCCTCACGCAGCTTGACCAGCGCCCGCGAGACCGCGCTCTTGACCGTGCCGACCGAGACACCGAGCATCTCGGCGGTCTGCGCCTCGCTCATGTCCTCGTAGTAGCGCAGGACGACCATGGCCCGCTGTCGGTCGGGCAGCCGGGTCACCGCGCGCCACATCGCGTCGCGCAGCGCCTGCGCCTCCGCGGGGTCGATGCTCTCGAGCGCCTCGCTCTCCGGGATCTCGTCACAGACGAACTCGTCCACCTTGCGCTTGCGCCACTGGGAGGTGCGCGTGTTGACCAGGGCCCGCCGGACATAGCCGTCCAGGGCCCGGTGGTCCTCGATGCGGTCCCAGGCCACATAGGTCTTCGCCAGTGCCGTCTGGAGCAGGTCTTCGGCGTCACAGGGGTTGGCGGTGAGGGAGCGCGCGGTGCGCAGGAGGACGGTGCCACGGGTCCGGACGTACGCCGAGAACGACGGATACGGCGTCGGATTCGAGGCGAGCGTGCACACAGACGTGGTCATGGCTCCACGCTAGAAGCGGCGCGTCCTCCTGGAATCGGCCCCAAGTGCCGAAGCCGGATCCCTCTCAGGTTGTACGGCCAGGCCGCACCCCACCTCCTGAAGGTGGAGGGCCCTGCCCCGCCACCGGGACCGGAGTCAGTTCCCGGTCCCAAGGATCAGGCCGGAGGTCGGCACCCCCGTACCGGCCGTGACCAGTACGTGTTCTGCTCCCAGGAGCTGGTTGACGGAGGTGCCGCGCAGCTGGCGGACGGCTTCGGCGATCCCGTTCATGCCGTGCAGGTACGCCTCCCCGAGCTGCCCCCCGTGAGTGTTGAGGGGTAGCGCTCCTGCCGCCGTGAAGTCGGCGGCCTCCCCCGGGCCGCAGAAGCCGAACGCCTCCAGCTGCATGAGGACGAAGGGGGTGAAGTGGTCGTAGAGGATGCCCACGTCGATGTCCGAGGGCCGCAGCCCGCTGGTGCGCCACAGCTGGCGGCCTACCACGTCCATCTCGGGCAGACCGGTGAGATCGTCGCGGTAGAAGGAGGTCATGGCCTCCTGGCGGCGGCCGGCGCCCTGCGCGGCCGCGGTGATCACCGCGGGCTTCTGGCGCAGGTCACGGGCCCGCTCCGCCGTGGTGACGACGAGGGCCTGACCGCCGTCGGTCTCCTGGCAGCAGTCCAGCAGCCGCAGCGGTTCGACGATCCAGCGCGAGGCCGCGTGGTCGGCGAGGGTGATGGGTCTGCCGTAGAAGTAGGCGGCGGGGTTGTTCGCGGCGTTCTTCCGGCCGGTGACCGCCACGTGGCCGAAGACCTCGGGGGTGAGGCCGTAGGCGTGCAGGTAGCGCTGGGCGGCCATGGCCACCCAGGACGCCGGGGTGAGCAGGCCCCACGGCAGGGACCAGCCGAGGGCCGTGCCCTCCGCCGAGGGTTCGCGCTGCTGGACGCCGGAGCCGAAGCGGCGGCCGGAGCGCTCGTTGAAGGCGCGGTAGCAGACCACGACCTCGGCGACTCCGGTGGTGACGGCGAGAGCGGCCTGCTGGACGGTGGCGCACGCCGCACCGCCGCCGTAGTGGATGCGGGAGAAGAAGGAGAGTTCCCCGATGCCGGCCGCCTGGGCCACGGTGATCTCGGGGCTGGTGTCCATGGTGAAGGTGACCATGCCGTCGACGTCGGCGGGGGTAAGTCCGGCGTCGTCCAGGGCGGCGTGCACCGCCTCGACGGCGAGCTTCAGTTCGCTGCGGCCGGAGTCCTTGGAGAACTCGGTCGCGCCGATGCCGGCGACGGCGGCCCGGCCGCCGAGGTCGTCGCGGGTGCGGACGCTCATGCCCCCGCCCCCAGGCTGACGGTCACGGTGCCGGTGACGTGGTGGCCGATGCGGTTGGCTCCGACGACCCGGATTTCGGCGGTGTCCCCGTCAACGGCGGTGACCGTGCCCGTGAGGGTCATGGTGTCGCCCGGGTAGTTGGGGGCTCCGAGGCGGATGGCGACCCTGCGCAGGACCGCGCGCGGGCCGAGGCGGTCGGTGATGTAGCGGCCGACCAGGCCATTGGTGGTCAGGATGTTCATGAAGATGTCCGGGGACCCCTTCGCGCGGGCGAGCTCCGCGTCGTGGTGCACGTCCTGGTAGTCGCGGGAGGCGATCGCCCCCGCCACGATCAGGGTGCGGGTGACCGGGATCTCCAGCGGCGGCAGCGCGTCGCCGACGTTCATGCGTGTTCCCCCTCGGATATGAGCGCGCCCAGTTCGGCCAGCAGCTCGCTGCCGCAGCCCAGGTAGGCGTCCAGCTGGCGGCCCCACAGGAAGTGCCGGTGGACGGGGTGGTCGAGGTCGGCGCCCATCCCGCCGTGCAGGTGCTGGCCCGCGTGGACGACCCGCTTGCCCGCCTCGGACGCCCACCAGGCCGCCGTGAGCGCGTGCTCGCGGGCCGGGAGGCCCTCGTCGATCCGCCAGGCCGCTTCGTACGCGGTGACCCGGATCGCCTCCGTGTCCATGTGGGCGTCGGCCGCGCGGAGCATGACGCCCTGGTTCGTGGACAGCGGCCGCCCGAACTGCTCACGGGTGGAGGTGTGTTCCGCGGCCCGTGCCAGCGATCCCGCGCAGACCCCCGCCTGGAGTCCGGCGAAGGCGGTGCGGGCCGTGTCCAGTACTCGGCCGTAAGCCTCCGGGCCGCCGAGCCGCTCCGCGCTCACCCCGTCCAGGGTGAGGGCCCCCGCCGACCAGGGCGCGGTCGTCTCCACCGGCCGGGCGGCGACTCCGGGCGCGTCCGTCCGTACGAGCCAGAGAGACCGGCCGGTATCGGGGACCAGCACGTGGGTGGCATCGCGCAACCAGGGGACGACGGGCGTGGTGCCGGTGAGACGGCCCTCGGGGGTGGCGGTGAACCGGCCGCGTTCCGGGAAGGCGCCGGTGGCCACGGCCTCGCCGGAACCGAGTGCGGGCAGCAGCCGGCCCCGCTGTTCGGGGCTGCCGTGCGCGGCCACGGGAAGGACGCCGTACGCGCAGGTGGCGGCGTACGGGACCTGCGCGGTGGTGCGGCCCTGCTCCTCCAGCAGCAGCACCAGGCCGAGGAGGCCGACGTCCTCGACGGCGGCGGTCAGCCCTGCGGAGGTCAGGGCCTTCCACAGCTCGGCGTCGCTGCCGGTGCCGGCGGCGGCGAGGCGGTCGTGGGTGGCCAGGTCGCCGAAGATCCTCGCGGCCAGACCGGCCGCGGCGGCCTGTTCCTCGGTGGGGTGGAAGTCCATGTCAGCCGGCCTCTCCGCGGAAGACGGGCAGTTCGAGCGAGTCGTCGACGCGCAGGAACTCCAGCTGGACGGGCAGGCCGATGCGGACCTTGTCGTAGGGAACGCCGGTGATGTTGCTGATCATGCGGACGCCCTCGGCCAGCTCGACCAGGGCGACCGCGTACGGGCCCCCCGCGTCGGCGGGATCCTCGTGCGCGGTGAAGGCGGGGAAGGGCGGGTGGTGCATGACCACGTACGAGAAGACCGTGCCGGCACCGCTCGCCTCGACGGTGTCCCAGTCGGGGGAGGAGCAGGCGTTGCAGCCGGGCAGCCAGGGAAAGCGCGGGGTCGCGCAGGCGGTGCAGCGCTGGATCAGCAGTTTGTGCTCGCGGACCCCGTCCCAGAAGCCCTGGTTGTCGCGGTTGATCACGGGGCGCGGGCGGGACGGGGCCCCCGAATGGCCGCGTTCCGGGAGGGGCCGGGCCTCGCGGCCGCGTTCCGGCCCGGCCGCCGGGGCGTATTTCAGGATGCGGAAGCGGTGGATGCCGGCGGGTTCGCCGTTCGCGCGGACGACCATCCGGGTCGTCACGAAGTGGCCGGTGCCCAGCTTGGTCTTCTTGCGCGGCGAGACCGACTCGATCACGGCGTCGAAGGTCACCTCGTCGCCCGGGCGCAGCGGGCGCAGGTACTCCTGCTCGCAGTCGGTGGCGACCACGGAGGTGCAGCCGTGGCCGTCGAGGAGGGCGAGCAGCTCGTCGTAGGCGGAGGAGCGGTCGATGTGGCCGGAGAGGCCCCCCATCGTCCAGGCCTGGAGCATGGTGGGCGGGGCGATGGCGTCCGGTCCGGTGTAGGCGGGACTGGTGTCGCCCATCGCCTCGCACCAGTGGCGGATCATCGCCTCGTTGACGGCGTCCTTGCCCCGGCCGGCGGTGGCGGCGGGCCGCCCCTCGAAGGCTCTGAGCCGCTCGTGGAACCGGTCGCTCTCCCCGCCGGTCATCGCTTCCTCCCCTTCATTCCGAGCCTCATCGTGGCGACGATCTCCCGCTGTACCTCGCTGACCCCGCCGCCGAAGGTGTTGATCTGGGCGGCCCGGTTCATCCGCTCAAGCTCGCCGCCGGCGAAGGCCTGCGGGCCGCGTACGAGGGCCTCCTCGCCCACCGCCTCCTGGCAGATCCGGTACACCTCGACGGTGGACTCGGTGCCGAGGAACTTCACTCCGCTGGCGTCGCCCGGGGCGAGGGTGCCCGCTGCGACGTCCTGGACGAGGCGCCAGTTGAGGAGGCGTACGGCGGCCAGCCGGGCGTGTGCCTCGGCGAGCCGGGACCGCACCCAGGGGTGGTCGGCCGGGCGCTCGCCGGTGGCGGGGTCCCGGGTGCGGGCGTGGCGCAGGGCCTGCTCGTAGAAGTCCTCGGCCTGCATGCCGATGGCGGCGAGGGCGACCCGTTCGTGGTTGAGCTGGTTGGTGATCAGGCTCCAGCCGCCGTGTTCGGGGCCGACGAGGTTGCCTTCGGGGACCCGGATGCCGTCGTAGTACGTCGCCGTGGTAGTGAGGCCGCCGACGGTTTCGATCGGGGTCCAGGCGAAGCCGGGGCTGTCGGTGGGCATCAGGATGATCGATATGCCCTTGTGCTTGGGGGCCTGTGGGTCGGTGCGGCAGGCCAGCCAGATCCAGTCGGCGTTCTGGGCGTTCGAGGTGAAGATCTTCTGTCCGTCGATCACCCATTCGCCGCCGTCGCGGACGGCCCTGGTGCGCAGTGCGGCCAGGTCGGTGCCGGCCTCGGGCTCCGAGTAGCCGATGGCGAAGACGGTCTCGCCGCGCAGGATCCGGGGCAGGAAGTAGTCCTTCTGGTGCTGGGTCCCGTACTTCATGAGGGTGGGGCCGACGGTGTTGAGGGTGACCATGGAGACGGGGGCGCCGGCCCGGTAGGCCTCGTCGAAGAAGACGAACTGCTCGTCGGGACCGCGGCCTTGGCCTCCGTACTCGACGGGCCAGCCGAGGCCGAGCAGCCCGTCGGTGCCGATGCGGCGCAGCAGTGCGCGCCGGGCGGCCGGGTCTTCGGGCACTCCGCCGGGAAGCAGGTTCCGGAAGTACGCGCGCAGTTCGGCGCGCAGTCGTGCCTGGCCTTCGGACGGGGCGAGGTGCACGGCGCTGGCCTCCCGGCATCACATCGGACGAATAAAACTGACTGTCCGTCAGATTTACCGTGGATGTCAAGGTCGCGACAGCCGGCGGGCGGGAACGCGCGAGGGCACCCGCACTACCGGACCCCAGCCGGTTGTCCCCGAACGAGCCGTGGTCGGCCGCGGGCGACCCCGCCGAGGAGGCCGACGGCGAGGGGGAGCGAGGCGGCGGCGGCAATGAGGCGGGCGGTACGGATGCTCGCCATGTCTGTGTTCCTCCAGGAAACCGAAGTCGGCTGCAATTCACGGCAGATGGCCGACCGCCCCGGCCGTTCGTGCTGCCGACGACGTCGCGAGTCCAGACCGGCCCGCCGCGGGCATGCCGAAAAGGGCCGCTCCGTCCGGGAACCCCACCGTCTCCCGGCCCTGCGGCCCTGCTTTACCAGCCTTCATACCCCCGCACGCCCCGGCCGACCGCCGGTGCGACCCCTGCGCCCCACTCCCGGAGGCGCTGCGCGGCGCGCCCGCGCCGCATCCTGCCGTTTCCTCTGATCCTGCCGTTCCCACTGATCCTGCTGCGCGGCAGCTCCTGCTGCCGCTCCCCGCTAGGCGGCGAGGGAGAGCCGACTCCGGCCAGCGGCGGGAACGGGGGCCGCGACGGTGACGGCGGCAGCGTCCGGAGCGAGGGCCGGGGCAGCGGCGGGGACGGCATCGGCGGCGAGGGACGCGGCGGTGGTCGAGCGCCGGACGGACGGGGCCTTGCCGTGGGCCTCGGCCCGGATCCGCTGCTTGATCGTCGGCGGGAGCGAACCACCCCGCATCATCGCCCGCCACGTCCGCCGCGCCACCACGCCCGGCCGCCGGCGCACCACCGGAGCCACGGGGGCGGCGACCGCTTCACCGGCGGCGACCCGCGCCGCCTTCCCACCGAGACCGAGTGCGGCCAGGAGCGCCACGAGCGCGGCGAGGACGGTGGTCCAGATCGAGGCGATGCTGCGGTGCGTCATGACGGGCCCTCCATTGCGGGATGTTCCGACGGGCGGATCTGCATACATTCGTCATGATGTGGCCGCAACCGCACGACCCCCACCACGCGCGCCGATCTTCCGACAAACACCACCCGGAAGGCCCAGGGGCGACCGCCCCGCCCTGACGGGGACAGCACCTCACACAGAAGGGGCGCCCCGGAATTGGGACGCCCCTTCTTGGTCAGCGCGTGCGCTGACCTGTGGCGGTGGGTGTGGGATTTGAACCCACGGTGACTCGCGCCACGACGGTTTTCAAGACCGTTCCCTTAGGCCGCTCGGGCAACCCACCTGGCCGGTACAGAGTACCGGGATGTGGGGGTGGGTGGGGTGGGTGTTCCGGGCGGCCGGGTCAGGAGGTCTGGGCCTTGTCGTAGGCCGCCTTCGCCTCGTTGCCGAAGTAGGGCCCGAACATCGTGTTCGGCAGGAAGGTGTAGCCGAAGCTGTTCACCGAGACCTGGGTGCCGAGGCCCGTGGACTCGTTGAAGTCCTGGAACCAGGGGCCGCCGCTGGAGCCGCCCGTCATGTTGCACGCCATGCTGTGGTCCTTGGTCAGCAGGAAGTCCTTGCCCGTGCTGGCGCTGCAGTAGACGAGCTTGGTGCCGTCGTAGGGGGCGGCCGCGGGGAAGCCGAAGGAGTACATCCGCTTGTTGTAGCCGCCGTTGAACAGAAGGCCCTGGGCGCCGACGACCTGGCTGAGCTTCTGGCCGTTCAGGGGGGCGACGACGGCGAGGCCGACGTCCATGTTCATGTCCTCGTTCGCCGCCCACTGGTCGGTGGCGAAGGTCTTGGTCGCCGACCACTGGCCGTACGGGGCGTTGCCGTTGTCGTACGCCGGCACGAAGATCCAGTTGGTGTGCCAGGCCCCCTGGTACTTCACGCAGTGGCCTGCGGTGATCACGGTGCTGCCGTTCTGGCTGGTGATCGAGTCGCCGGAGCAGGAACCCGTGCGGCCCTGGAAGGTGAAGAACACCCGGCCCGAGGTCTTCACCACGGCCCCGCCGCCCGTCCAGGCGCCGCCGGGCTGCGGGAACGCCATGACGGACGTGGGTGAGGTCGGGGGTATCCGGGTCGGGAGGGCCGTCGTCATGGGCGCCGTCGTCGCGGGGGCCTTTGCCGTGGGCGCCGTACGCGCCCCGCCCGGGGCCGCCGTCAGGTCGAGCGGGGTGGCCTGACGCATCCGCTCGGCGGTCCAGAAGCCGGGGGTCTGCACGGGCCGGTACGAAGAGGGCGACTCGGCGGCCGCCGAGGGGGAGGCCGCCGTCAGGGCGCCCGCGAGCAGGGCGCCCGCGGCGAGGAGGACGGATGACGCCGTGCGATGACGATTCACGCAGACTCCTTCTGCCGTGCCCGTGCCGGAGCGGCCCGGGCAGGGGTGGGGGTGAAGAGCTGTCGGTGCGGATCGGCTGTTCGACTTGCGGGGGCAGGGTCGCACGGGTTCCCGGAGATGTCAGCGGGCAGTCCGGACGTTCGGTCGGTTCCGGCCACGAAATGGCCAACTCACCCTGCATCCATCCGTCATGTGGTGGCGAGGACCCCCGCGTACGAGACCCCCGCCACGACCACCCAGGCCCCGAGCCCGAGCACTGCGGCGCGCCCGCCGGTACGGGCCAGGGTCGGCAGGTGGACCGCGCTGCCCAGCCCGAACAGGGCCGCCGCCAGCAGGGCCTCCTGCGCCGTGTGGGCCCAGTCCAGCGCCGCGCCTGGCAGCAGGCCCGTCGCGCGCAGTGCGGCCGCCGCCAGGAACCCGGCGACGAACAGCGGCACCGGAGCCGGACGCCGCCCCGAGGACGTGCGTACGCCGCGCCGCCGGGCCCGCATCGAGAAGGCCACCGCCGCCACCAGTGGGGCGAGCAGGGCCACCCGCATCAGCTTGACCAGCACCGCCTCGCCGAGCGCGCCGGGACCCGCGGTCTGGGCCGTCGCCACCACCTGGCCGACATCGTGGACGCTCGCCCCCACCCATCGCCCGAAGGCCAGCTCGGAAAGCCCCAAGGGGCCTTGGAGGAGCGGGAGTACCGCGATCGCCAGCGTCCCGCACAGGGTGACCAGCGCTACGGAGGCCGCCACGTCCTCCTCGTCGCTGCCGGACACCTCGCTCACCGCGCCGATGGCCGAGGCCCCGCAGATCGAGTACCCGGTGGCGATCAGCAGGGGCTGGTCCCCAGGGAGCCCCAGGCGGCGGCCGAGCCAGACCGTGCCGAAGAAGGTGGCGGCCACCACCGCGCACACCATGGCCACCGTCGACCAGCCCAGCCGCAGCACCTGGTCCAGGCCCAGACCGAGGCCCAGCAGGACGATGCCGATCCGCATCAGCCGCCGGCCGGCCAGGGACAGGCCCGGGCGGGCCGGTCCGCGCACGACGGTCCGTACGCCGGGAAGGTGGGCCACCGCGATCCCGAGCACCACCGAGACGGTCAGCATCGGCACGCCGGGGAGCAACTGGTGCACACCCCATGCCACCAGCACACCGGCTGCGGCCATCCCCAACCCAGGCCAAGGGGTGGGCGTTTCACGTGAAACATGGCGGACCGCCTCGCTCTGGGGGCGGTGGAGGAGGGCCATCAGTCGACGGGGAGCGTGTAGACGCGCCGGATGCTGCTGCCCAGGCGGGAGACGTCGGCACCGTAGACGTGGATGGATATCGCCTTGTCGGTACAGGAGTTGCGCACCTTGTGGATGTCCCCGGGCGGCGCGAAGCCGCAGACCTCACCCTGGGCGTTGACCACGTCCTCGGTGGCCACCAGCCGGGCGGCGTCCGCGCCGGGCGCGAGCCGGTAGCGGCGCTCGCTCTCCTCGCCCTGGTGCACACCGGCCACGCACCACGAGACGTGGTCGTGGATACAGGTCTCCTGGCCGGGCATCCAGACCAGGGCCACGACCGAGAAGCTGCCGTCGGGCTCGGCGTGCAGGATGTGCTGCCGGTAGCGCTCCGGGTCGCCCTCCTGCTGCTCGGCGGTCAGCAGGTCGGCCGTACCCAGGTGCGGGGCGAGCCGCTCACCGACCAGGTAGGCGGTCAGGTCGGGGGCCAGACCCCGGTCGACGACGCTGCGGATCTCACTGACGAGGGCGGCCATCCTCGTGGTCGTGCGGGCCGGCGTGGTGGTGGTCATACAAGCAGCGTCCGTCGGCGCATCCATCACGTCCAACGACAGTTATGACCTGAAATCCCAAGCAGAGCTTATGGATCCGGCGGACGAAGATCCTCGGGTCAGGGCGGGGAGTCGTCGGGTCAGCAGCCGACGCGGTTGGACGCGGCTCTCTTCAGCTCGTCGAGCACCACCGCCGTAGCCGGTATCCGCAGGTGGTCGCGGTAGACGTACGCGGCGATGTGGCGGCGGGCGGCCGGCTCCAGCACCCGCCCGCAGACCCGGCTGAGGGAGAGGGAGGGGAGCACCAGGGCGGGCATCATCGCCACGCCCAGCCCCTGTGCGACCAGGCTCTGGACCACCAGGTTGTCGTCGGTCGCGAAGCGGATGTCCGGTACGAATCCCAGCTCGGCGCACTCGTGCAGCAGGTTCGCGCGGCAGCGCGGACAGCCCGCGATCCACCGCTCCTCGGCGAGGTCGGCGAGGTGAACGGCCCGGCGGCGGGCGAGCGGGTGGCCCGTCGGCAGCAGCACCGTGAGCTGGTCCTCCAGCAGCCTGACCTCGGCGACCTCCTCCGGGATCTCCTCGTGCAGGCCGGGATAGGTGAAGGCCAGGGTGATGTCGCACTCGCCCCGCTGGAGTCGGCGCAGGGACTCCGGGGGCTCCCCTTCCAGCAGCTCGACCTGGACGCCGGGATGGTCCTTGGCAAGGCCGCTGAGGGCTTCCGGGACGAGAGTGACGTTGGCGCTGGGAAATCCGCAGACCCGCACCCGGCCGGTGCGCAGCCGCGTGTACGCCTTCAGCTGGGCCTCGGCGGCGGAGAGGCTGCCGAGGATGGACTCGGCGTGGCGGGCCAGGGACTCACCGGCCTCGGTGAGCTTCATCCGGCGGCCGACACGGGTGAACAGGGGGGTGCCGACGGCGCGTTCGAGCGCCTTCATCTGCTGGGTGATCGCGGGCTGGGTGTAGCCCAGGACGCGAGCGGCCGCCGAGTACGAGCCCGCGGCGACCACTTCATGGAATGTCCGTATGTGCCGTGAATCGAACACGAGCGAAGCATAAGCAGATATTGGGAGGGGCCGTAGGCGGAATCCCGCCCACGGCCCCTCCCATCAAGCCACTGTCGAGCGGCTCCTCACCGCTTCGTCCGCTCGTCCGCGCTGCTCGCGGCTACTTGTCGCCGACGCGCGAGCCGAGCGTGATGTCGACCGTGGTCGGCTTGCCGGCGCGCAGGTAGGTCAGCTTCACCGTGTCGCCCGGCTTGTACGTCCAGATCAGACTGATCAGGGTCCGGCCGCTGTCGACCGGCCTGCCGCCGAACTCGGTGATGATGTCGCCGGGCTTCAGGCCCGCCTTGCCGGCCGGGCCGTTGGGGTCGACCAGCTCGTTCGGGGGCGCGCCCTGCTCGGAGATCTTGGCGCCGTCCACCTTGGACTGGAGGTCCACGGAGACGGAGATCACCGGGTAGACCGGCTTGCCCGTCTTAATCAGGGACTCCGCGACGTTCTTGGCCTGGTTGATGGGGATGGCGAAGCCGAGCCCGATGGAACCGGCCTGGCCGCCGCCGAATCCGCCGTTCCCGGCGGACTGGATCGCCGAGTTGATGCCGATGACCGCGCCGCGGCCGTCGAGCAGCGGCCCGCCGGAGTTGCCCGGGTTGATGGAGGCGTCCGTCTGCAGGGCGCTCATGTACGAGCTCTTGCCGCCGGAGCCGTCACCGGAGGCCACCGGGCGGTTCTTGGCGCTGACGATGCCGGTGGTGACCGTGTTCGACAGACCGAAGGGGGCGCCGATCGCGATCGTGGGGTCGCCGACCGCGACCTTGTCGGAGTCCCCCAGCGGCAGCGGCTTGAGGCCCGCGGGCGGGTTCTTCAGCTTGAGCACGGCCACGTCGTAGCCCTCGGCCCGGCCCATCACCTCGGCCTCGTACTTCTTGCCGTCGGAGAAGGTCGCGGACAGCTTGCCGCCGTTCGCGGCGGAGGCCACCACGTGGTTGTTGGTGAGGATGTGGCCCTGCTGGTCGTAGACGAAGCCGGTGCCCGTCCCGCCTTCGCCGTCGCCGGCCGAGGCCTCGATGGTGACGACGCTGGGCAGGGCGTTCGCGGCGAGACCCGCGACGGAGCCGGCGTCGCGCTTGAGGTCCTTCGGGGTGTTGCCCGCGGTGATGGTCGTGGAGCCGAAGCCGCCGCTGTCGTTCCGCTCGGCCGCCCAGTAGCCGACGCCGCCGCCGACGCCCCCCGCGAGGAGGGCCGCCGCCAGGACGGCCGCGACGAGGCCGCCCTTGCCCTTCCGCTTGGGCGGCGGGGTGCCGTCGGTGGTGAGCGGGGCGCCCCAGGCGCCGCCGCCGTGACCGCCGTGACCGCCGGTCGCGCCGTACGCGGGGACCGCGGGCGGCGGCGGGGGCCAGGCTTCGGCGCCGTACGCCGTCTGAGCGGCGGGGGCCTGGGCCGGCGGGTGCCCGTAGCCGTAGGCGGGGGGCGCGGAAGGCGGCGCCGCCGGGGTGGGCGGCAGCTGCTGGGTGTGCTCGACACCCGGCGCGGGGGCCGGGGCCGGGGCCTCCGGGGGCCGGCCGGGCGCACCCTCCGTGGCCACCGCGGCGGCCACGGGCGCGGCCGGGGCGGCGGGAGCCTCGGGCGCGGCCGGGGCGGCGGGAGCCTCGGGCGCGGCCGGGGCCTTCGCCAGGTCGGGGGTGGAGGCGGCCGGCGCGGGGGGTACGGACGGGGCCGCGGGGGGTGTCGGGGCCGCGGTGCCCTCGTTCTCGGTGCTCACAGCGCTCTCTCCTCGTCACACACGGCTTGCAGGCTTACACGGCTGCACAGGCTCTGGGCGTCTCAGGCTCTGGTCATATCAGGCGAAACCGGCCCGACGCCCACCTGGCATCGGTCCGACTGAACGTTCGAGGTGCCGTACAAGTTCCAGAGTGAAGCCTTTCCCATGACCCGTCAGGGCACTGTAAGCCGGACCTGTGCATCTCCCTCCATCCTTTATATCCGACATATCAGACGCACCCCCAGGACTCACCCCGACGCCGGAGGCTCCTCGGTGGCACCATGACCGGGTGACCCACGCATTGCCGAGCCCCATCCAGGTCGTCGCCCACCGCGGCGCCTCGGAGGACGCCCCCGAGCACACCCTGGCCGCGTACCGGAAGGCCATCGAGGACGGTGCCGACGCCCTCGAATGCGACATCCGGCTGACCGCCGACGGACACCTGGTCCTGGTCCACGACCGCCGCGTGAACCGCACCTCCAACGGCCGTGGCGCCGTATCCGCCCTGGAGCTCGCCGATCTCGCCGCACTCGACTTCGGCTCCTGGAAGGACCGCGAGGAGTCCCCCGACTGGGACGCCGACCCCGAGCGCACCTCCGTGCTCACCCTGGAGCGGCTGCTGGAGCTGGTGGCCGACGCCGGCCGGCCCGTCCAGCTCGCGATCGAGACGAAGCACCCCACCCGGTGGGCCGGACAGGTGGAGGAACGCCTCCTCTTCCTCCTCAAGCGCTTCGGACTGGACGCCCCGCCCGCCGAGGGCCCGCACCCGGTCCGGGTCATGAGCTTCTCCGCCCGCTCCCTGCACCGGGTCCGCGCGGCCGTGCCGACGGTGCCGACCGTGTACCTGATGCAGTTCGTCTCGCCGCGGATGCGCGACGGGCGGCTGCCCGCCGGGGTGCGGATCGCCGGCCCGGCCATGCGGATCGTCCGCAACCACCCCGGCTTCATCCGCAAGCTCCAGGCCGCCGGGCACTCCGTACACGTATGGACAGTGAACGCTCCTGAAGATGTTCAGCTATGCGCTGATCTGGGTGTAGAAGCGATCATCACGAACAGGCCACGCCAGGTTCTGTCACAACTCGGGCGCTGACGTCCCGATTTGCCCACCTGTCACACCCGTCCCGGGCGTGACAGGGAGTGCACCGGCGCATCCGCTCCGCATCCGACGGTCACGAATGCGTCAGGACGGGGTCAGAGGGCCTCCTCACGGCGGTTTCCGGTCCAGGCCATTGGGGCATCCAGACCATGGCGTGGGGCTAAGGAGGTTCCGGGGGTGGCGTTGGTGATGGCACAGGAAGTGCCCACGTCGTCGTGCATGGACATACGCCATGGTCCTGCGGGCGTGGGTGAGGCGAGACACCGGATGCGCGAACAACTGCGCATGAGCGGCCTTTCCGAATCGGTCGTGGACGATGCCGAACTGATCCTTTCCGAACTGCTCAGCAACGCCTGCCGGCACGGCAGGCCGCTGGGCCGGCGCGAGATCGGAGACGGGGAAATACGCGCCGCGTGGCGCGTCGACACGGCGGGGCGGCTGACGGTCGAGGTCACGGACGGCGGCGGCCCCACCCGCCCGATTCCGGCCACGCCTTCGGTCACCGCGCACGGCGGCCGGGGGCTGAACATCATCAGCGCCCTGGCCCAGGACTGGGGTGTCCGGGACGGAGCGGCGGGTGAGGTCACCGTATGGGTGATCGTCGCCCGGGGGCCCCGGCACGAGGATTTCGCTACGCGCGTCACCGCCCCGGCGATGAACTTCGCATCGGCCTTCGACGATCTGGATCCGTGAAGCGGATCCCCGGCGGCCGTCCGGGAGCGCACGCCGACCGTGCTCCCGGCCGCACCCCACCGGTTCCGGCGGTACGAACGGCTAGGCTCGCGCCCAGAGACACCGCCGTACCGCCGCAACCGGGAGACACCCACGATGGCCAAGAAGCGCCCCGCCGCGAAGACCGCGAAGCCCCAGCTCGAGAACGGGGAGATCCCGGTCGTCGGCGCGCGCGAGCCCTGCCCCTGCGGGTCCGGGCGCCGCTACAAGGCCTGCCACGGCGCGGCCGCCTCGCACGCCGCGACCGAGCACGTGCAGCGACCGTTCGAGGGGCTGCCGGGCGAGTGCGACTGGGTCGCGCTGCGCGAGCTCGTCCCCGCGGCCACCGTCCCGCTGACCCTCAAGGGCGGTCTGCCCGAGGGCGTCCCCTCCGTCACGCTGGTGACCGTACTGCCCATGGCCTGGCCGGCGCTGCGGCGCGAGGACGGCTCGGTCCTGCTCGGCCTCCAGAACGAGTCGAACAGCGGCGACCTGTCCCGCGACATGGCCGACACCCTCGAGCGTGCGCTCGTCGCCGAGCCGGGCACCCCGGTCCCCGCCCGCCGCGTTCCGGCCGAGGGGCCCCGACTTCAGGATCTCCTCGACCTGGACGGCGTTTTCGAGCCGGTTGTGCACACGGGCTTCGAATTCTGGATTCCGGAGGCGGAGAGCGCCCAGAACGCCTCCCCGGAGATCGCCGCCTCGCTGGAACGCGCCAACGCCGCCGCCATCCCGACCGTCAAGCTGACCGGCGTGGACGCGGCCTACTGGTGCGAGACGCCCGACAAGAACCACCTGCGCTGGGTCATGCCGCACGCCGAGGAGAAGCTGCTCGACGCCCTCGCGCGGCTGCACGCGGCGGGCACGTCCTCCCTCGGCGAGGGCACGAAGCTCGTCGGTTCCTTCCGTGCCCACGGCCTCGTCGTCCCGGTCTGGGACCTGCCCACCGGGGTCTCCGCGGAGGACGTGGAGAAGCCCGCCGCCGAGTTCGCGGAGCGGCTGGCCGCGGCCCTGTCCACCGACGCACCGCTGACCTCCGACGAGCGCCGGGCGCGCGGCGGGCTCACCAACCGCCAGGTCACGCTCAGCTGACGCGCGGACAGCCACGGGTCCGGTGACTGGGGTCACAACTCCCGCTAATCGCCTGCAAATCGATGTCTGAATATCAGAGATCGAATTTGCGAACAGGCGATCTCTTGTTACCGTTCTTGTAGCCCGGTCGCTGGTGCATCCCCCGTCGCCAGCGACCGGGCCTTGTCTTTCCGGTGGCGCTCAACCTTCGCCCGGGCCCGGTGAGTTGCTCCCGGACCGCAGCAACAGCCGCCCTTCTTCATCCGGAACTGCAAACTCCGCTACAGCCGAGTACTCCTCCGGAGTCCCGGCGGAATCCGCCCGGGGCGTCTCGCACAGCCCGGGTTCGTCCCCCGCGCCCACCGCGCAGCGGATCTGCACGGTCCGGCCGGCGGGCCCCATCACGGTCAGTACGGCGTCCAGCGCCCGCCCGCCGGTGTTGCGGTAGTAGCTGCGGCCCCAGGTCTTGCCCGCGCTCTCCAGGATGCACGTCTGAGCCTCCAGCCCCTGCGGAGCGGAGAGTTCAGGCCCGCACCGGGAGTCGGTACGCGGCTGCTCGGCAGGCCCGGGCCGCGCCGGCGCCGTGGCGGGCCGCGCCCCGTCCGGCGTACCGGAGGCATGGGAAAGACCGAGCGACGAGAGCAAACCCCCGCCTTTTCCGTCACTCTGACCGGCGAAATCCGGCCCGGCGATCGCTCCGGCCAGGGGAAGCGACAAGATGATCAGCACACCGGCGCCGATACCGATCAGGCGGAGATTCATTCGCCGAAGATAGCGACGCGGGAAAGGGGCGCGGAGATGCCCGCGCCCAATTCCCTTGGAAACTCGTCGCGCTGGCACCCGTACGAGTGATGCGACGGCCTCCCGGACCCCCGGGGCGGGCCGGGCACCGGGGGCGGGCCGGGCACCGGGGGCGGGCCGGGCACCCGGAGCGGGCAGCCGGGCCGCCCGTTCAGTACGCCAGTCGGCTGCCGCCGCCGGGCGCACCGCTGCTCGCCTCGACGAGCGCGTCCACGACCGTCTCGACGTCCGGCAGCCACATCCCGCGCGGCCCCGCCTCCGGCACGGGTTCCCGCTCCCAGCGGACCTGCCCGCCGCCGCTGGCCGTGGACGGCGGCAGCAGCAGGTAGCCGCCCTCGCCGTGGAAGCGCAGCGAGGAGGGCACGTGGTCCTTCGCGTACAGAAGTTCGCCGAGCCGCTCCAGCGAGTACGGGGCCACCAGCAGGGACCACCGGGTGGGCGTGGCGACGACCGGACCGAGCCGCATGCCCTGCGCGTCCAGCCGTACGACGGCCCGCGCGGCCGCACCGGCCGGGAGGCTCACCGCGCACGGCGCGTTCCCGCCGGTGGCCAGCAGCACCGGGGCGGCCGGCCGCCTGGTCCACCACCAGGCCACCATCCGGGCGTCGGTCGTGGCGGCGAGCAGCCCCGGGTCGAAGGGGTGCGCGCCGGGCACCACGCAGTCCGGGTCCGGGCAGGCGCACCGCGCGCTGTCGGCGCCGGCCCGGCCGACGCCCGGCAGCACGGGCCAGTGCCAGACGGTGGCGCAGGTCAGCGCCCCGTCCAGCGGGGAGGCTGCCGGCGCGCCGTCCACGGCTGCCACGGCCGGGCGGGAGGCGGCCCGCGGGAATTTCAAGCGATCGCGGAGCCGCTGGAGACGCCTTCCGAGGATCTCGCGCATGAGCGCTCGTTCCTTTCCGTTGAACGCCGAAGGGCCACATCACACCATGTAACCGGTGTTTCACCACACGTACACGTTTCGCGTCACTGTCCGCCAGAAGCAGGTTCACACGGTTCGTGCAGTTTTCTTACGGGTCCGTCAAACGTCCGGCGGGGACCCGGAGCGAGCGGTCCGGTCGACCCGCACGGTCTCGAAACCGGCTGCCGCCGCTAAGGACGGCCGGCCGCGCCGGGCGGTTCCCGGCGGTGCCGGGAGGCGTCAACTGACCCCGGGAACCATCGAGTACGTACCCGGAGCCCCTGGAGCGCCCGTACAGTCGATCGCAAAAACCGTCTGCTCGGCGCTTTTTCCGGCCAAGTTTTAGCCTTGGCTGGACAGTGAGTTGCCGCCCCACGGACACCAGTATTCCCGCCTGGGCAATGCTGGACATCGATCCTCGTGTGCGTGTAGATGTGGATCCATTGATGGCGGCGCAGCACGATCTGGGGGTTTGCGATGCTATATGGCGAATCGCACCAGGTGGAAAGGCGGACGCCATGAGCGCCCCGCATCTGCCGAAAGTGGCTGGAATCGATCCAGCAGTTACAGCGTCAGCGCACACTGCGGCGCCCACGCCCGGCTCCACTCCCGCGACATCCACACCCCAGGCCGCGCCGGGACCTTCCGGCTCCGCTTCCGCCAGGACCGCACCCGCCCCCGGGGCCTCGCCCCCGGCGAGCAGCGTCATCCAGGACCGGCTGGCGGGCATGGTCTCCGATCTCACCACCCTCCACGAGCTCACCGAGCGCCTCGCCCGGGCCGCTGACCTCGACTCCTCCCTCCGGGAATTCCTGCGCGCCGGAGCCGCCCTCGTCGGCGCGCGCCGCGGACTGGTGGTCCTGGAGCCCTCCGACGGCCTCGGCCCCGCCACCACCATCGGCCTCGGCCTGGGCCGCGCGGACCTCGGGCACATCGAGACGGTCCCGCGCAGCGCCACGTCGTACGGCCGGATCCTGGACGGCCTCCCCGACGCCCACGGCGGCTCCGAAGTGCTGCCGGAGCCGGGCACGGCGGCGGTTCCCGGCGCCGGTGGCCACGAGCCCCCCGTCGACCCCCGCCACCGGGAGGTCGCGGCCCGGCTCGGTTATGCCGCGAGCTACGCGCTCCCGGTGAACGCCGATGCCGCCGGCCGGCTCGGTGCCGCCGTCTGGCTGTACGACGAGCAGGCCGAGCCGAGCGACCGCCAGCGCGACCTGGCCGGGCTGTACGTCCGGCACGCCGCCGAGCACCTGGCCCGGATGGTGGAGGTCACGCGCTCGCGCGACCGGCTCGCCACCATCGCCGAGGAACTGCTGCCCAGCCGGCTGCCACGGATCCCCGGGGTGCAGCTCGCCGCCCGGCACCGCAGCGGGCCGCGCGGCGGCGGCGACTGGTACGACGCGCTGCCGCTGCCCGAGGGCGCCATGGGGCTGGCCGTCGGGTCCGTCACCGGCTCCGGCCCGAGCGCGGTCGCGGCGATGGGGCGGCTGCGGGCCTCGCTGCGCGCGTACGCCGTGATGGAGGGGGAGGACCCCGTCGCGGTCCTTTCCGATCTGGAGCTGCTGCTGCGCCTGACCGAGCCCGCGCGCTCGGCGACCGCGCTCTTCGCGTACTGCGAGCCCGCGGCCCGCAAGATCCTCCTGGCCGGGGCGGGGCACACGCCCCCGCTGCTCATCGGCGCGCGCCGGACCGAGTACGTGGAGACCTCCCTTTCCGCACCGCTGGGGATGCTGGCGTGCTGGGAGGCGCCGAGCGTGGAGGTCGAACCCGCGCCCGGAGAAACGGTGCTTCTCTACACCGACGGGCTACTGCGGCGCACCGGCGACACCATGGACCGGGCCTACGCCCGGCTGCACGCGGCGGCGGCGGGGGTTCCGCGCGCTGCGCGGGAGGACCCGGCCGCCATCTGCGAGCACATCCTCAAGACGGTGCTGCCCGAGGAGGGGGCCGGCACGGCGGAGGAGTCCGAGGACGTCGTACTGCTCGCGGCCCGGTTCGACTGAGGCCCGCGGCCCGGGGCCGCCCGCGGCAGCTCACGGAGGCCTGCACCCGGCATGCGCGCCCGGTTTTGACTGATATGTCACAAGTCGAGCCGGGAGCCTTCCCTTCGCACATACGATGGACGGGGTCCGCACCCGGTCCTTGCATGTCGTAGCAGCTGAGGAGAAGACGTGGCTGACGAGCTCACCCCGGAGACCCCGGAAGAAGAGCAGCCCCAGAAGAAGCACAAGCAGCGCAAGAACGGGCTGTACCCGGGCGTCAGCGACGAGCTTGCGGAGAACATGCGGACCGGCTGGGCCGACACCGAGCTGCACGGTCTGGAGCCCATCGCCCAGGCCGGCCACACCGCCGACCGCCGCGCCGCGCTGTCCGCGCGCTTCCCCGGCGAGCGCCTGGTCGTTCCGGCGGGCCGCCTGAAGACCCGCTCGAACGACACCGAGTACCCCTTCCGCGCCTCGACCGAGTACGCCTACCTCACCGGTGACCAGACCGAGAACGGCGTCCTGGTCCTGGAGCCCACCGGGGAGACCGGCCACCAGGCCACCATCTACCTGCTGCCCCGCTCCGACCGCGAGAACGGCGAGTTCTGGCTGTCCGGCCAGGGCGAGCTCTGGGTCGGCCGCCGCCACTCCCTCGCCGAGGCCGAGCAGCTCCTGGGCATCCCGGCCAAGGACGTGCGCGAGCTCCCCCAGGCCCTCACCGAGGCCACCGGCCCGGTGCGCGTGGTCCGCGCCCACGACTCCGTCATCGAGTCCGCCCTCACCGACAAGGTGACCAAGGAGCGCGACGAGGAGCTGCGCGTCTACCTCTCCGAGGCCCGTGCCGTGAAGGACGCCTTCGAGATCGGCGAGCTGCAGAAGGCCGTCGACTCCACCGTCCGCGGCTTCGAGGACGTCGTGAAGGTGCTCGACAAGGCCGAGGCGACCTCCGAGCGCTACATCGAGGGCACCTTCTTCCTGCGCGCCCGCGTCGAGGGCAACGACGTCGGCTACGGCACCATCGCCGCCGCCGGCGCCCACGCCTGCACCCTGCACTGGGTCCGCAACGACGGCGCGGTCCGCTCCGGCGACCTGCTGCTGCTCGACGCCGGCGTGGAGACCGACTCCCTCTACACCGCCGACGTCACCCGCACGCTGCCGATCAACGGCACGTACAGCGACATCCAGCGCAAGATCTACGACGCGGTGTACGAGTCCCAGGAAGCCGGCATCGCCGCCGTCAAGCCCGGCGCCAAGTTCCGCGACTTCCACGACGCCTCGCAGCACGTCCTGGCCGAGAAGCTGGTCGAGTGGGGCCTGCTGGAGGGCCCGGTCGAGCGGGTCCTGGAGCTCGGACTGCAGCGCCGCTGGACCCTGCACGGCACCGGGCACATGCTCGGCATGGACGTCCACGACTGCGCGGCCGCGCGCACCGAGGCGTACGTCGAGGGCACCCTGGAGCCGGGCATGTGCCTCACCGTGGAGCCCGGTCTGTACTTCCAGGCCGACGACCTGACCGTGCCGGAGGAGTACCGCGGCATCGGCGTCCGTATCGAGGACGACATCCTCGTGACCGAGGACGGCAACCGGAACCTGTCGGCCGCGCTGCCCCGCACCTCGGTCGAGGTCGAGGCGTGGATGGCGCGGCTCAAGGGCTGACGCCGGCGCCCGGGCGTACGGGGTACGGACGCGGTACGGACGGACGTACGAGGCACGGGCGGGCTTACGAGTGGGCTTACGAGTGGGCGGGAACCGGATCCGGTTCCCGCCCGCCGTCGTCCTACGAGACCCTCAGCAGCGCGTCGTCGCGCCACTTCAGCGTCTTGTCGAAGCTCACCACGGCGCCGCGGCCCGGCCGGTTGCGGAAGCGGACGTGGTCGGAGAGCTGCTCGATCAGGTGCAGTCCCCGGCCGTTCTCGGCCAGGCGGGGGGCGCAGGACCCGGGGCGGGCCACGGCCGAGGGCGGGAATCCCGGGCCCGAATCGGTCACCTCGATGCGGCAGCGGTCCCCGTCCAGGTAGGCCGTGACGTGGTACGCCTCGGTCCCGTCCGCGACCCCGGCGTCCGGGGTCCCGCCGAGGTCTCCGCCGGGGTGCCCGCCGGGGAAGCCGCTGCGGCCGCCGTGCTCGACCGCGTTCGCGCAGGCCTCGCTCAGCGCGACCGACAGGTCGTGGCAGATGTCCGGATCCACCCCCGCGGTCTCCATCGTCCCCAGCAGCAGCCGCCGGGCGAACGGCACGCTCGCGGCTTCGCGCCTCAAGTGGAGAGACCACCAGATGCTCATACGGATACCTATTGCCGCCCGTACCGGCCCGTAAGCGCACGGGAGCCGGCACAGCCCTCATTCGGCCGATGCGCGGTTCCCCGGCGTCGGTGTACGCGGCGCCGTGCGGGCGGCGGCACGGGACCGGTCCGGCGCCCGCAGCGGGAGGCCGGGCCCGGGGGCGCCCTCCCGGACCGAGCCCCTCGGAGTGCCGTCGTCGGCGGGTCGCCATGCCGTCGGAGCACGGTCGGCACGGGACGCCCGGGCGTCGGCGGCGTCACCACGCCGTCAGCGAGCCGTCGGAGCGCGGTCGGTACGGGGCGGCCGGCTGACACCGCCCTGACCCGGGACGAACCGGACGCCGACCCGAGACCGGAACCCAAGGGTCCCTCCAGCACCTGCCGTAGGCAGGGCACCACCTCAGTGCGATGATGGCCCGGCCATGACTGCCACCCACACGACACGCCCCGGAGCAGGTCTCCGGATGACCCGGGCCGCGGTGTTCACCGCGGTCTGCGTCGTGCTGTCCGCAGCCGGCCACGCCGTGGCCTCCTGCGCGACCGTGCCGTGGTGGGCCCTGGCCCTGGCCTTCGTCGCCGTCTTCGCGGTCGCGGCTCCCCTCGCGGGACGCCCTCGACCGCTGCCCCGCATCGCCGCCGGGCTGGCCGTCGGCCAGCTGGGGCTGCACACGCTGTTCGGGCTCGGCCAGCACGGCGCCACCGCCACCGGAGCCGCCCAGGCACCTGCCGGCGACGGTGACGCCTCGCTCGCTGCGCTCGCCGCCCAGCTGGTCTGCGGGGGCAACTCCGTACCGCTGAGCGCGGCCGACGCCCGCCGGATCCTGGAGGCCGCCGGACTGGACCCGGCCGCCGTGGTCGCCCAGGCCGCCGCGCAGGGCCACCCGGCCCACGCCCACCTGGCGGGGGGCGCCGCGGCGCCGGCGACCGGCCTGTTCAGCCCGGCCATGCTGATCGGCCACCTGCTGGCCGCGCTCGCGGCCGGCTGGCTGCTGTCCCGGGGCGACGCCGCGCTGTGCCGGCTCGTCGAACTGTCCCGGCTCTCCGCCGAAGCCGACCCCGTACGTCCGCTGCGCGCCGCGCTGGCCTTCGTACGCGCCCTCGCGGCCGGACTCCCCGGCGCGCCCGCGCGCGGCCCCCGGGCACGCCGGAGCGCCTACGTCCCCGCCGCCCCGACCGGCCGGGACGCACTGCTGCACACCGTGATCCGGCGCGGCCCGCCGGCGACGGCGCTCGTCCTCGCAGCCTGACGCGGCACCCCGTCCGCTCCCCGGGACACCCGGCCGGAGCACCGGTGCCGCGACCTCCGCGCGCGCCCGTACGCGGAGCCACTGTCACCACTGCTTCCGTGGAGTGTTCACGCCATGAAGACCTCTCGCGTCTCCTTCGCCGCCGCCCTCACCGCCGGCGCCGTCCTCGCCCTGTCCGGTACCGCCTTCGCGCACGTCAGCGTGCAGCCCGGCGAGGCCGCCAAGGGCGGCTACGCGACGCTCAACTTCAAGGTCCCCAACGAGCGGGACAACGCCTCGACCACCCAGCTCGAGGTCAACTTCCCGGCAGACCAGCCGCTCACCTCCGTCATGCCGCAGGAACTGCCGGGCTGGACGTCCACCGTCGAGAAGACGAAGCTCGACAAGCCGCTGACCGTGCACGGCAAGCAGATCAACGAGGTCGTCACCAAGGTGACCTGGACCGGCGGCAAGATCGAGCCCGGCAAGTTCCAGCAGTTCCCGGTCTCCGTGGGCAAGCTTCCCGAGAACGCCGACAAGATGGTCTTCAAGGCGATCCAGACGTACGACAACAACGAGGTCGTCCGCTGGATCGAGGAGCCCAAGGAAGGCGCCCCGGAGCCGCAGACCCCCGCGCCCGTGCTGAAGCTGACCGCCGCCAAGGGCGGGGACGGCCACAACGACAGCGCCGCCAAGCCGGCTGCCGACGGGGCGAAGAGCGGCGACGCCAAGGCCGCGAAGGACGAGAAGGACGGGCACGACGAGGCCGCGAAGAGCGCCTCCGACACGACTGCCCGCACCCTCGGCATCGTGGGCATCGTCGTCGGTCTCGCCGGCGTCGCCTTCGGCATCGCCTCGCGCCGCCGCGCCTCCTGAGGCGACGGCCCGCCGCTCCACGCCGTAGCACGACATCCGTCATCCCCCGATCCCAGGGACATTTCCTCATGCGCACCACACGTGTGACGGTCGCCGCCCTCGCGGTGGCGACCGCACTCGCCCTCACCGCCTGTGGCAGTGAGACCGATCAGAAGACCGGTTCGGTCACCCAGATCTCCGGCCAGGCCAAGGCCGGGGCCGCGACCGTCCTCGACCGCCCCTTCGACAAGCCGGACCTGGTCCTCACGGACACCACCGGCAAGCCGTGGAACCTGCGCGAGCAGACCAAGGGCCGGCCGACGCTCATCTACTTCGGCTACACCAACTGCCCCGACGTGTGCCCGCTGACGATGAGCAACGTCGCGGTCGCCAAGAAGGCACTCTCCAAGGCGGACCAGGACAAGCTCCAGGTCGTCTTCGTCACCACTGACCCGGAGCGGGACACCCCCGACTCCCTCGGCGCGTGGCTCAGGGCCCAGGACCCGTCCTTCACCGGACTGACCGGGGACTTCGCCACCATCCAGGCCGCCGCCCGATCTCTCGGCATCGGTATCGAGGCCCCCAAGAAGGAGGCCGACGGCACCGTCGTCTCCATGCACGGGGCCCAGGTCGTCGCGTTCTCGCCCAAGACCGACGAGGGCTACGTCCTCTACGGCGAGGGCACGACCGTCGACGACTACACCAAGGACCTGCCGAAGATCATCAAGGGAGAGAACCCGTGAACGCCCGCACCATCCGCACCATCGCCGCCGCCCTCTCCCTGACGGCAGCGCTCGCCATATCGGGCTGCTCCTCCTCCGACCCGGACTCCGGCTCCGGCTCCGCCGCCTCGGCCGGCGCCAAGGCCTCCTCCGACACGAAGGCCCCCGCCGGGACGGAAGCCGGCAAGCCCGCCATGACGGTCAGCGGGGCCTTCATGCCCGAACCGGTCAACGACAAGATGGCCGGCGCTTTCATGGTCATCAAGAACGACTCGAAGACCGCCGACAAGCTGGTCTCCGTCACCAGCCCGCTCTCGGACGATCTCCAGATCCACGAGACCAAGGACCAGAAGATGCAGCAGGTCCAGTCGATGGAGGTGCCCGCGGGCGGCGAGCTGCGGCTCCAGCGCGGCGGCAACCACATCATGTTCATGGGGCTCAAGAGCCAGCCGAAGGTCGGCGAAAAGATCACCATCGAGCTGCGCTTCGAGAAGGCCGACCCGGTCAACGTCGAGCTGGACGTCAAGGAACGGACGTACAACGCGCCGAACTCCAATGCCCACTGACGGACTGAGGAACTGACACGCCATGACGGCCACCGCCCCCGCTCCTTACCCGGCCCGCGCCCGGGCCACGGCACTCCTGCCACGCCTCGCGCTGGTTCTCGCAGCCCTGCTGGCCACCCTGTTCACCACGGCAGGCCCGGCCGCGGCGCATGCGGCACTCACGGCGAGCGACCCCCAGGACGGGGCGGTGGTCGCCACGGCGCCCGCCCAGGTCACCCTCTCCTTCTCGGAGCAGGTCGCCATGGGTGACGACTCGATCCGCGTCATGGACCCCCAGGGCAAGCGCGTCGACACCGGCGAGCTGCGGGACATGTGCAGCGGGTCCGTCATCCGTTACGGCACCGCCCTGCACTCGGGCCTGCCCAACGGCACGTACACCGTCGCCTGGCAGGCGGTCTCCGCGGACAGCCACCCGATCTCCGGCGCCTTCACCTTCTCCATCGGCGCCCCGTCGGCGACCAGCGTCGCCCTTCCCACCCAGAAGGTGGGCGGCGGCCCCGTCGGCATCGCCTACGGCATCGCCCGCTACGCCGCCTACGCCGGGTTCACCGTCCTCGTCGGCGGTGCCGCGTTCATCCTGCTGTGCTGGCGCCGGGGCTCCGCGGAGCGCCCGCTGCAGAAGCTGGTGGTGCGCGGCTGGGTCACCCTCACCGCGGCCACCCTGGCGATGCTGGTGCTGCGCACCCCGTACACCGGGTCGGGGAAGTTCGCCGACGCCTTCGACCTCGACGGACTCAAGGCCGTCCTGGACACGAAGACCGGCGCCTCCTTCCTCTCCCGGCTGCTGCTGCTCGGCGCGGCCGCGCTCTTCGTCGCCGTGCTCTTCGGTGCCTACGCCCGCCGCCAGAAGGTCTCTGCCGACCTGACGGGGTCCGACGGTTCCGAGGGCCGGGCCGAGGACGAGAAGGAGACGAGCGACCTCGCCTTCGGGCTCGGCATCGGCGGGACGGTCGTGGCCGGCGGCATCGCCGCCACCTGGGCCCTCTCCGAGCACGCCTCCACCGGCATCCAGCCCGCGATCGCGATGCCGGCCGACATCCTGCACCTGCTGGCGATGGCCACGTGGCTCGGCGGCCTCACCGCCCTGCTGATCGCCCTGCACAAGGTGCCGGACATCGAGCGCGACGCCGTCCAGCGGTTCTCCCGGGTCGCCTTCGTCAGCGTCCTGGTCCTCGCCGTCACCGGCGTCTACCAGTCCTGGCGCCAGGTCGGGAGCTGGTCCGCCCTCACCGGTACCAGCTACGGCAGGCTGCTGCTGATCAAGGTCGCGCTCGTCGCCGTCCTCATCGGCGCTGCCTATCTCTCGCGGAAGTGGACGGCTCGGCTGGGGGAGGTCCGGGCCGAAGAGCCGGCGAAGCTGCTCGCGGGAGCCGATGTTTCACGTGAAACGGCGACCGGCACCAGTGTGGGCAATTCCACCGAAACCGGAGCAGCGGGAGAGGCCGGAGCTGCTGAAGGGGCCGAGGGGGCCGGCTCCTACGCCGCCGACTCCGACCCCAAGCGGGCCGCCCAGCTCGCCCGACAGCGTGCCGCCCGGGAGAAGGCCCGCGAGACCCGCGTCCGCGATGCCGATCCGGGCCGTGCCGGCCTGCGCCGCTCCGTACTCGCCGAGGCCGGTGTCGCCGTCGTGCTGCTGGCCGTCACCACCGTCCTGACCAGCACCGAACCCGGACGGGCGGTGGAGCAGGAGGCCGGCCGGGGCGGAGCCGCCAGCACCGCCGTACCCAACCGCCCGGTCAAGATCACCCTGCCCTTCGAGACCGGCGGCCAGAACGGCAAGGGCACCGTCCGGCTGGAGCTCGACCCCGGACGGGTCGGCGCCAACACGCTCCACCTGTTCGCCGACGGCCCCGACGGCAAGCCCATGGACCTCCCGGAGGTCAAGATCGCTTTCACCCTCCCGGCCAAGGAGATCGGTCCGCTTCCGCTCACCCCGGACCGGGCCGCTGCCGGACACTGGACCGCGTCCGGGGTCCAGCTGCCGCTCGCGGGCGAATGGCGCATCGACGTGACCGTACGCACCTCCGACATCGACCAGACGACCGTCCAGAAGAACGTGAAGATCGGCTGAACAGCGTGACCGACAGCACCACCAGCACCCCCGAAATCGAGATCTCCCGACGCCGACTGCTGGGCACGGTCGGCGCCACGGGCGCCGCCGGACTCGCGCTCGGCGCCACGGGCGGCGCGCTCGTACGGTCAGCGGTCTCCGACTCACCGGCCGGCTCCTCCGGAGCCGCCGGTTCCCTCGCGTCCCTCGGCGCCACCCAGGTCGCCTTCCACGGGGACCACCAGGCCGGAATAACGGATCCGCTCCAGGCCAAGGGCCACGTCCTCGCCTTCGACCTGGCACCGGGCGCCGGCCGCAAGGAGGCCGCCGCCCTGCTGCGCCGCTGGTCCGACACCGCCCGGCGGCTCATGGCGGGCGAGCCCGCGCCGACCGCCGACAGCGGGATCGCACTGGACGCGGGGCCGTCCTCCCTCACCCTCACCTTCGGCTTCGGCCACTCATTCTTCGACCGCACCGGCCTCACCACCCGGCGCCCGGTGGCCCTCGATCCGCTGCCCGACTTCTCCTCGGACCGGCTCGACCCGCAGCGCAGCAACGGCGACCTGTGGGTCCAGATCGGCGCCGACGACGCACTGGTCGCCTTCCACGCCCTGCGCGCCGTACAGAAGGACGCCGGGGAAGCCGCCCGCGTGCGCTGGCAGATGAACGGCTTCAACCGGTCCCCCGGTGCCACCGCCTCGCCCATGACCGCCCGGAACCTGATGGGCCAGGTCGACGGCACCGGGAACCCCCGGCCCAAGGACCCCGACTTCGACAAGCGGATCTTCGTACCGGACGCCGGTCCCGGACCCGCCGAGCACTCATGGATGGCCGGGGGCTCGTACGCCGTCGTCCGCCGGATCCGGATGCTGCTCGACGACTGGGACAAGCAGTCCCTCGACCGGCAGGAGCAGGTCATCGGCCGGACCAAGGCCACCGGAGCGCCGCTGACCGGCGGCGACGAGAAGACGGCGATGGCCCTGGACAAGCTCGGTCCGGACGGCAAGCCGGTCATCCCGTCCAACGCGCACGCCCGGATCTCCGCGCCCGCGCAGAACGGCGGGGCGGCGATGCTCCGGCGGCCCTTCTCCTACCACGACGGAATCGGCCCCGACGGCACGCCCGACGCCGGGCTGCTCTTCATCTGCTGGCAGGCCGACCCCCTGCGCGGATTCGTCCCGGTCCAGCGCAAGCTCGACCGCGGTGACGCCCTGTCGGAGTTCATCCGGCACGAGTCCAGCGGGCTGTACGCCGTACCGCCCGGGCCGCGCGACGGGGAGTACGTCGGGCAGCGCCTGCTCGAAGGGTGAACAGCGCCGCACCGGCGGGTGGCACGGCATTAGGCTGACCGCATGTCGGCCACCCGCTTCACGTATCTCGGTCCCGAGGGCACTTTCACCGAAGCCGCCCTGCGCACGCTGCCGGAAGCCGCCACCCGGGAGCTCGTCCCGATGGTGTCGGTGCCGGCCGCCCTGGACGCCGTACGCAACGGCGAGGCCGCGGCGGCGCTGGTGCCGATCGAGAACTCGGTGGAGGGCGGGGTCACCGCCACGCTGGACGAGCTGGCCTCCGGCGAGCCGCTGATGATCTACCGCGAGGTGCTGCTGCCGATCGCGTTCGCGCTCCTGGCGCGACCCGGGACGAAGCTGTCGGACATCAAGACCGTCACGGGGCATCCCGTCGCCCAGCCGCAGGTGCGCAACTGGCTGCGGACGCACCTGCCCGACGCCGTGTGGGAGTCGGCGGCCTCCAATGCCGACGGTGCCCGACTGGTGCAGGAGGGCCGGTTCGACGCGGCCTTCGCGGGCGAGTTCGCCGCGGCCACCTACGGGCTGGAGGCGCTGGTCACCGAGATCCACGACGCGCAGAACGCCGAGACCCGCTTCGTGCTCGTCGGGCGGCCCGCCCGGCCGGCCGCTCCCACCGGCGCCGACAAGACCTCCGTCGTGCTGTGGCTCGGCGATGACCACCCCGGTGCCCTGCTGGAACTGCTCCAGGAGTTCGCCGTCCGCGGGGTCAACCTCATGCTGATCCAGTCCCGTCCGACCGGCGAGGGCATCGGCAACTACTGCTTCGCCGTCGACGCCGAGGGCCACATCTCCGACCGCCGGGTCAGCGAGGCGCTGATGGGGCTGAAGCGCACCTGTCCCCAGGTCCGCTTCCTCGGGTCCTATCCGCGTGCCGGTGTCGCGTTGAGCGAAGTGCGGGCCGCTCGGCCGGGAACGTCCGACGGCGACTTCACCGAGGCCTCCGACTGGCTGACTCGCTGCCTCGACGGCCGGGCGTAGTCCTCCGTCCACTGTCCACAGAGTTATCCACAGGTCGAGAGGGCCGCCTGGGGACAAGTCGACAGAGCCGCACGACAAGGTCGACATATCGGCCGGGCGGCGCAGGTTTCGCGCTGGGGAGCGGCAGGTGAACGGCGTCACCCCCGTATCGCCAATCAACTCTTTGGGGCGAGCCATTCCCACCCGAATGAGTGTGTGAGGGCGGTTTGAACCCTGATCGACCGAGACCGGTCCCGGGCCCCTATTGATCTAATTCGATGTCCACAGATCCGGCACACAGCCTGTGGATAAGAGCGGCTCCGGGGGAATTCCTGTGGACAAGGGTGCCCCTCCAGCCACCCTCCTGCCCTGCTCAGGCACCTCGCGACGGTTGCCGTTGTGCCCCATTTCGGAGAAAGGGCCGTTTTTATCGATGGACCCACAGGGGCTGGATCCAGCCGCCGCGCGAGCGCACGACGAGCACCGCTCGCGCCATTTCCATTCGCCTCAATCGGGACATAGCGACACGCAGCGTGATATCGGTGTGAGCCCGGGAAGCCCAGCCCGGTAGCCTGGAGGGGTGATTGACCTCCGGCTGCTCCGTGAAGACCCCGACCGTGTCCGCGCCTCGCAGCGCGCCCGTGGAGAGGACGTCGAGCTCGTCGACGCGCTGCTCTCCGCCGACGAGCGCCGCAGGTCCTCCGGCATGCGCTTCGACGAACTGCGCAACGAGCAGAAGTCGCTCGGCAAGCTCATCCCCAAGGCCTCTCCGGAGGAGCGGGCCGAGCTGCTGACCAAGGCCGAGCAGCTGAAGCAGGACGTCAAGGCCGCCGAGGCCGAGCAGAACGAAGCGGACGAGGCTGCCAAGCAGCTCCTGCTCAAGCTCGGCAACATCGTCCACGAGGACGTCCCTGTCGGCGGCGAGGAGGACTTCACCGTTCTCGAGACGCACGGCACCATCCGCGACTTCGGCGCCGAGGGCTTCGAGCCCAAGGACCACCTGGAGCTCGGCGAGTCCCTGGGCGCCATCGACATGGAGCGCGGCGCCAAGGTGTCGGGCTCGCGCTTCTACTACCTCACCGGCGTCGGCGCCCTGCTCGAGCTCGCCCTGGTCAACGCGGCGATCGCGCAGGCCACCGAGGCCGGCTTCATCCCGATGCTGACCCCGGCGCTGGTCCGCCCGCGCGCCATGGAGGGCACCGGCTTCCTCGGCCAGGCCGCGGAGAACGTCTACCACCTGGAGAAGGACGACTACTACCTGGTCGGAACCTCCGAGGTACCGCTCGCCGCGTACCACATGGACGAGATCATCGACGCCGACAAGCTGCCCCTGCGGTACGCCGGCTTCTCCCCGTGCTTCCGCCGCGAGGCGGGTACGTACGGCAAGGACACCCGCGGCATCTTCCGCGTCCACCAGTTCGACAAGGTCGAGATGTTCTCGTACGTCGCACCGGAGGACGCCGAGGCCGAGCACAAGCGGCTCCTGGAGTGGGAGAAGCAGTGGCTGACCAGCCTGGAGCTGCCGTTCCAGGTCATCGACGTCGCCACCGGCGACCTGGGCGCCTCCGCCTCCCGCAAGTTCGACTGCGAGGCCTGGATCCCGACCCAGGGCAAGTACCGCGAGCTGACCTCCGCCTCGAACTGTGATGGCTTCCAGGCCCGCCGCCTGGCGATCCGCTACCGCGACGGCAAGAAGACCGCTCCGCTGTCCACGCTGAACGGCACCCTGTGCGCCGTCCCGCGCACCATCGTCGCCATCCTCGAGAACCACCAGCAGGCCGACGGCTCCGTACGGGTCCCCCCGGTGCTCCGCCCCTACCTGGGTGGCCGCGAGGTCCTGGAGCCGATCACCAAGTGAGCCCCGCTCCGTTCCCGTACAAGCTCGTCGCGACCGACCTCGACGGGACGCTCCTGCGCAACGACGACACCGTCTCGGAGCGCACCCGTGAAGCGCTCGCCGCGGTCACCGCGGCGGGCGCGGCGCACATCGTCGTCACCGGCCGTGCCGTGCCTTGGACCCGGCACGTGCTGGACGACCTCGGGTACCGCGGGATCGCCGTGTGCGGGCAGGGCGCCCAGGTCTACGACGCCGGGGCGCACCGGCTGCTCACCTCGGTGACCCTGGACCGGCAGCTGGCCGGCCTGGCCCTGTCGAAGCTCGAGGCCGAGGTGGGACCGCTGGCCCTGGCCGCCAGCCGCGACGGGGTGGAGGGCGAGGTCCTCTTCGGCCCCGGCTACCAGGTGCAGGGAGGCCTCCCGGCGCTCTACCTGGAGGACACGGCCGAGGTCTGGACCGCCCCGCTGAACAAGCTGTACATCCAGCACCCCGGGATGGGCGAGGACGAGCTCGTCAAGGTGGCCCGGGAGCTCGTCGGCAACCTCGTGGACATCGTCATGGCGGGCCCGGGGATAGTGGAGATCCTTCCGCTGGGCCTGAGCAAGGCCACCGGCCTGTCGCTCGCCGCACGGCGCCTCAAGGTCAAGGCCTCCGAGACCATCGCCTTCGGCGACATGCCCAACGACATCCCCATGTTCGGCTGGGCCGCGCACGGTGTCGCCATGGCCAACGCCCACGCGGAGCTGAAGGCGGTGGCGGACGAGGTGACGACCTCCAACCAGGAGGACGGCATCGCCGTGGTCCTGGAGCGCCTGCTGGGCGCCGCGTAGGAACGGGGACACAGCTCCCGGGAACGCAGCATCCCGGGGCCGGACGTACGAGAGGTCCGGGACGGCCCGCGCCGCGAGGCGCGCTCGAAGTGGCCGTCCCGGACCTTTTGTTACTCCCCGCACCACTCACTGTGCCCCTGCCGGACGGGCCGTACCAGCGAATTTCCCCCGCCGGCCGCAGATCCGGAGGCGTCGCCGGCATGCCGGTGAGGCGCGTGTTTCACGTGAAACGTCGTGCGGAGAGACGGGGGGTCAGGCTTGTGTTTCACGTGAAACAACGGCCGCCACCTGCGCCCGTGGTGGTCCCGGTGCAGCGTCAGCGGCCAGGCGAGAAGTCCGACGGCGAGCGAGACGGCATGGCCGAAATCGGTGGAGGTGGCGCCCGTGAGGAGGGGGAGGTCGAAGAGTACGGCGTAGAGGGCGAGCGAGGCCGGGTTCTCGATCCAGAAGGCACTGTTGAGCAGCGCCCGGACCGGATACTCGTCCAGCTGGTGGATGTTGCTGCACCCGATGATGCCTGGCGAAGCTGTGCCCCGCCTGGCCGGTGGGCCGGGCGGGGCACGGTCTTCGACGGGGGCGGCGGCGCTCCTACTCCTCGCCGGCGATGGTGAGGCGGCGCAGCTTCTGGCCCGCGTACAGGGTGGCTCCGACGGTGACCGCCAGGAGCAGGGTCACCGCGGTGGGGAGGCCGACGCCGGCGTCGACGTACCCCTGTCCGGCGACCTTCTCGGCCAGGGCCAGGGCCCACTGCTGGACGCTGAGCGTCTTGGCTCCGGAGACCAGGCTTCCGAAGAGGGACTCCCAGATCAGGGCGTAGACGAGGCCGAAGACGACCGCGTGCCGGCTGACGGTGCCGAGCAGCAGGAACAGGGCGCTGTAGGCGATCGAGGCGACGAGGGCCGCGACGGTGTAGGCGATGGCGATCTGCTGGCCGTTGCCGTTGAGGATGAGGCCCGCGATCAGGGTGGGGATCGCGGAGAAGGCCATCGTGACCGCGATCGCGACGATCAGCTTGGTCATGATGATCGTCGGACGCTTCACCGGCTTGGAGAGCAGGTACACGATCGAGCCGTCGTCGATCTCGGGGCCGATGGCGCCGGTGCCGGCGATGACGCCGATCAGCGGGACCATCGTGGCGAGGGCGAAGCCGCCGAGGAGGTCGGCCGCTACCTTGTCGTCCACTCCGGTGAAGAAGCGGACGGCGAGGGAGATGACGATCAGCAGCGCGGGGAGCGCGAAGAGGATCAGCGCACGGCGGCGGCCGAGCAGGGCGCGGTAGGTGAGCCGGGCAACGGTGGGGTTGTACATGGGTGCCAGCTCCTTCAGGCCGCGACGAGGTAGGAGAAGACCGACTCGAGGGACTCGTCGGAGGGCGAGACCGTCATCAGCCGGATGCCGTGCGCGCGGGCGACCCGCGGCAGCAGCTCGGTGAAGCGCCCGAAGTCGACGGCCTGGATGCGCAGGGCGCCTTCCTGGAGGTCGACCTCGATGCCGGCGGTGGACGGGTCGGCGATCAGGGCCGCGGCGAGGGCCCGGTCGTCGGAGGAGCGGACGAGGTAACGGTGCGGGCGGTCCGTCATCAGGCGGCGGATCTTGCGGAAGTCGCCGGATGCGGCGTGCCGGCCGGCGACGACCACCTCGATGTGGGAGGCGAGCTGCTCGACCTCCTCCAGGATGTGGGAGGAGAACAGGACGGTGCGGCCCTCGTCCCCCATCCGCCGCAGCAGGTCCATGAGCTGCATGCGCTGGCGCGGGTCCATGCCGTTGAAGGGCTCGTCGAGGAGGAGCACGGACGGGTCGTGGACGAGGGCGGAGGCCATCTTCACGCGCTGGCGCATGCCCTTGGAGTACGTGGAGATCTTGCGGTCCTGGGCGTACTCCATCTCCACGGTGGCGAGGGCCCGGGCGGCCGCCGCGTCGTCGAGCCCGTGCAGTTCGGCGTTGGCGACGACGAACTCCCGGCCGGTGAGGAAGTCGTACATCGCCTCACGCTCGGGTACGACGCCGATCTGCTTGTAGACCTGCTCATTGCGCCAGATCGGAGCTCCGTCGAGGGTGACGGTGCCCGTGGAGGGGGCGAGGAAGCCGCCCATCATGTTGATGAGGGTGGACTTGCCTGCTCCGTTGGGGCCGAGGAGTCCGGTGACGCCGGGACCGATGCGCATGGTCACGTCGTTGACCGCGACGACGTTCCCGAACCAGCGGGACGTGTGGTCGATGTCGATGATGGTCATGGGCGCGGCCCATTCCTTAGGGGGGTGGTGGTGGGCGACGGGTGGGAGGTCACAGCCCGGCCTTCCGGTAGCGGGCCATCAGGGCTGCGTAGGAGCCGATGATGAGGCCGAATACGACGAGCAGGTACACGACGCCGGTGGCGGCGGAGGGCCCTTCGCCGCCCGGGAAGGCGGAGGTGGCGCCGAGGAACGCGGTCTGCACTCCGTCGATCAGGGAGACCGGGGAGAACAGGCCCATCCACTCGATGGCGCCGTTGTTCCCCGTGGAGTAGGCGACCGCCTGGATGGTGGAGACGGCCCCGTACGGAATGAGCAGCAGGGCGATGACGGCCGCCACGCCGAAGCCGCGGCGCGGGGTGAGCGCGGCCATGACCAGGCCGAGGCCGGCGAAGAGCAGCGACAGCAGCAGTACCGACACCAGTCCCTGCCCGAATCCCTTTGTCTGGTGACCGAAGTCGAACTTCGCCAGCAGCGAGCCGATCCACATGATCAACAGCGGGGTGGCGGTGAGGATGAAGAGGGCCGATGCCATGGCGGCGTACTTGGCCACCACGTAGTCGACCCGCTCGATGGGCCGCGAGAAGTACAGCGGCACCGTCTTGAAGCGCAGGTCCCGCGAGACCGACTGGGGGGCCTGCGAGGCGAGGTAGAGGCCGATGACCACCTGTGTGGTCAGGGCGTACGTCGTGTACTTGATCGGCAGGTCGCTGGAGCCGGGGACCGCGATGGCCACCGCGACGATGATGAGCGCGGGTACGCACATCACCGCGAAGAGGATCATCGGCAGCACCTTGGACTTCGCGGAGCGGCCGAGGCCGTAGGCACCGCGCAGGGACTGCGAGAACAGCGAGGTGCGGGCGTAGCCGCGGCCGAGCCGGGGTCCGTCGTAGGACCGGTAGCCGATGTTGTGGATCTGGGTCGAGGTCTCAGGCGCCATCGGAGCCGGCTCCCTTCGGGTGGGCGGGGGACGAGGTCCGGTCGTTGTCGCGGAAGACCTCGGCGATGTGGTGGCGGCGCTGTTCCATGCGGACCAGGCCGAGGCCGAGGTCGGCGACGGTGTCGCGGACGGTGTCGTACGTGTCCTCGCCCATGGCCTCGACGAGGAGGATGTGGCCGGCTCCGGGCAGGCCCTGCTCCTCGCCCGCGTGGAGGCTGACGCCCGCGGCGGTGAGCGCCTTGCGGAGGGCGGCCGTGCCGTCCGGGTGGGCGTCGGAGTCGGTGACCTCGACCGCGAGGGTGGTCGTGGTCTGGGTGAAGTCGCTGGTGGAGCTGGAGCGCAGCAGCTTCCCGCCGTCGACGACGACCACGTGGTCGCAGGTCCGCTCCAGCTCGCCGAGGAGGTGGGAGGTGACCAGGACCGAGATGCCGAAGTCGGTGTGGACGCGGCGGATCAGGCCGAGCATCTCGTCGCGGCCGACCGGATCGAGGCCGTTGGTCGGCTCGTCGAGGAGGACCAGCTGCGGGTCGTGTACCAGCGCCTGCGCGAGTTTGACCCGCTGCTTCATGCCGGTGGAGTAGCCGCCGATGGGGCGGTAGCGCTCCTCGTACAGCCCGACGTGACGCAGCGTGTCGGCGGTCCGCTCACGGGCGGCGGTCGGCGGGAGCCCGGACATGCGCGCCATGTGGACGACGAACTCGGTGGCCGAGACGTCGGGTGGCAGGCAGTCGTGCTCGGGCATGTAGCCGACCCGCTCGCGGATGGCGCTGCCGTGCGTGGCGACGTCCAGTCCGAGCACGGCGGCGCGGCCCTCGGTGGCGGGGGAGAGTCCCAGCAGGATCTTGATCAGCGTGGACTTGCCGGCTCCGTTGGCGCCCACGAGCCCGGTCACGCCGGGCCCGATGTCCAGGGAGAGCCGGTCGAGGGCGGTCACTCGGGGGTACCGCTTGCTCAGGCTTTCGGTCGCGATGACAGTCACGGCTTCGACGTTAGTGCTGCGGTGCCTGCGGATCGTCAGACCTGGAGCGGGAACGCGTATCAGCCTTGAGGACTACGAACCCTGACGGAAGGCTGATGCCACCGGAGTTTTCCACAGGTGCGTGCACGGGCCTTGACGTGGTCTCCAGGCATTGTCACATTCATCAGTGTCAAGTTTCGGGAGCGTCGGGCTACAGGGACGGACGGCGGCATGACTGGGGACACCAAGCAGCGCACCGCGCACGACTCCGGGCAGCTCTCCGCCGGGCTGCGCGGCTTCAGAGAGGTCCAGCGGCTCGCGTACGAGTGCGCGGAGACGGTGGCGGCGCAGCTGCGCCCGGGGGTGACCGAGCGCGAGGCGGCGCGGATGCAGCGCGACTGGCTGCGCGAGCGCGGGGTGCGGGACTGGTTCCACCTGCCCTTCGCCTGGTTCGGGGACCGGACCGCCTTCGCGAACTTCAAGATCCCGCTCCAGTTCTTCCCGACCTCGCGGCGGCTGGAGCCGGGGATGCCGTTCATCCTCGACATGGCGCCGGTGTACCGGGGCTACGCGGCCGACATCGGCTACTCCGGCAGTCTTGGCCTCAATCCGGTGCAGGACCGGCTGATGTCCGACCTGCGCCCGCACCGGGAGCTGATCCTGGAGCAGGTGCGCGAGCGCCGGCCGCTGCGGGAGATATACGAGAACGTGGAGCGGCTGATGACCCGGCAGGGGTACGCCAACCGGCACCGGGCCTACCCCTTCGGCGTCATCGCGCACAAGATCGACCGGGTCAAGGAGCGGCGCTGGTCCCCAACCGTGTTCGGCTTCGGCAGCCAGTCCCTCAAGGGGCTGGCCTCCGACGCCCTGCACGGGCACCGGGAGGGCTGGTCACCGCTGTGGAGTCCGTACCACTTCTCCGACCATCCGCCGCAGCCCGGGCTGTGGGCGGTGGAGCCGCACCTGGGCTTCCGGGGCACCGGCGCGAAGTTCGAGGAGATCCTGGTCGTCACCGACTCCACGGATCCCGCGGAGGCCGCGTTCTGGCTGGACGACGACCTGCCGCACGTGCGGCGCTGGGCTGAGGAGAAGGCGGCATGAGCGGGATGAGCGGGACGGCACTGGAGGGCGCGCGCGAGCGCCGCGTGAGCACCGGCGGGATCGAGCTGTGCGTCCTCGAGCTCGGTGAGCCGGACCGGCCGACCGTGCTGCTGGTACACGGCTACCCGGACAGCAAGGAGGTCTGGTCGGAGGTCGCCGAACGGCTCGCGGCCCGCTTCCACGTGGTGCTGTACGACGTACGCGGCCACGGGCGCTCCTCGGCTCCGGTGCCGCTGCGCGGGGGCTTCACCCTGGAGAAGCTGACCGACGACTTCCTCGCCGTGGCGGACGCGGTCAGTCCGGACCGTCCGGTGCACCTGGTCGGGCACGACTGGGGCTCCGTCCAGGGCTGGGAGTTCGCCACGGTCGCCCGTACCGAGGGCCGGATCGCCTCCTTCACCTCCATGTCGGGGCCCTCCCTCGACCACTTCGGGCACTGGATCAAGCAGCGGATGACGCGCCCCACCCCGCGACGGGCCGCCCAATTGCTGGGACAGGGCGCCAAGTCCTGGTACGTCGGCGTGCTGCACACGCCGGTGCTGCCGGAGCTCGCCTGGCGCGGGCCGCTCGCCAAGCGCTGGCCGAAGGTCCTGGAGCGGTTCGAGGGCATCCCGGCCGGCCCCTACCCGACGGCCTCCCTCGCCTCCGACGCCGCGCACGGCGCCTGGCTCTACCGCGACAACGTTCGGGCCCGGATGAGCCGTCCCCGCACCGACGCGTACGCGCACGTACCGGTGCAGCTGATCGTCGCGACCGGGGACGCCTTCCTCTCCGAGCGGCTCTACGACGGCCTGGAGCACTGGGCGCCGGATCTGGTGCGGCGGACCGTGCCCGCGAAGCACTGGCTCCCCAGGACCCGGCCGGACCAGGTGGCGGCGTGGATCACCGACTTCGTCACCGCCCGCGAGGAGCCCGCCGCACGGGCGCCGGAGCTGCGTGCGCCGGGCAAGTACGCGGACCGGTTCGGGGGGCAGCTGGTGCTGGTCACCGGAGCCGCCAGCGGGATCGGGCGGGCCACGGCGTTCGCGTTCGCCGAGGCCGGCGCCCGGGTCGTGGCCGTCGACCGGGACGGGGAGGGTGCGGCCCGCACGGCCGAGATGGCACGGCTCGTCGGCGCGCCCGAGTCATGGGGCGAGTGCGTCGACGTCAGTGACGAGCAGGCGATGGAGAAGCTCGCGGCGAAGGTCGCCGCCGAGTACGGGGTCGTCGACGTGCTGGTCAACAACGCGGGTATCGGTCTGTCGGGCTCCTTCCTGGAGACCGGTTCCGAGGACTGGAAGAAGGTCCTCGACGTCAACCTGTGGGGGGTCGTCCACGGCTGCCGGATCTTCGGGAGGCAGATGGCCGAGCGCGGGCAGGGCGGCCACATCGTCAACACCGCCTCCGCCGCCGCCTATCTGCCGTCGAAGTCGCTGCCCGCGTACAGCACCTCCAAGGCCGCGGTCCTCATGCTGAGCGAGTGCCTGCGCGCGGAGCTGGCATCCAAGTCGATCGGGGTCTCGGCGATCTGTCCGGGCATCGTCAATACGAACATCACCGCCACCGCCCGGTTCGCCGGGGTGGACGCGGCGGAGGAGAAGCGCCGCCAGGAGCGCTCCTCGCGGCTGTACGGACTGCGCAACTTCCCCCCGGAGAAGGTCGCGGACGCGATCCTGCTGGCCGTGGTGAAGAACCGGGCCGTGGTACCGGTGACCCCCGAGTCCAAGGCCGCCCTGTGGATGTCCCGCTTCGCGCCCAATACCCTGCGCCGGCTCGCGAGGCTGGAGCCCCGGCTGTGAGGCCGTCGCGCCGCGGGCGGGTCCGAAAGGCCGGAGCGCCGGGTGGGAGGCCGGTCGTCGGCTGGCCGGGCACGGGCATACCCGGCTCCCGCGCGCGGTCGTACCATCCCACGCAGGAGGGCTCGCTGCTCGAGGCGGTCGAGTACCTGGCGGCGTCTCCTGCCGCCCGGACCGCGGCGGGCGCGGTCGGCCGAGCCGCCATGTCGTAGGGAGCCGGGATTGTCCGATCAGGCGGTAGCCGAGTACCGGATCGAGGATCTGGCCCATCACAGCGGGGCGACGGTGCGCACGATCCGCGCGTACCAGGACCGCGGCCTGCTGCCGAAGCCGGAGCGCCGGGGACGGTCCAACGTCTACCGGGACACGCATCTGGCGCGGCTGCGCCAGATCGCGGACCTGCTGGACCGCGGCTACACCCTGGCCTCCATCAAGGAGCTGCTGGAGGCCTGGGACGCGGGGCGCGGGCTGGGCGGCGTGCTGGGCCTGGTCGCGGAGGTGCACGGGCCCTGGACCGACGAAGAGGCCGACCGGATCAGCCGGGAGGACCTCAACGCGCGGTTCGGCGGCCTGCCCGACGACGAAGCGGTGGACGAGGCCTGCGAGCTGGGGGTCCTGGAGCGGATCCCGGGGCGTCCGGACGAGTTCCTCGTGCCCTCGCCGCAGGAACTGGCGGTGGCGGCCGAGCTGTACGCGGCGGGGGTGCCCCTCGGGGCCATCACCGGGCACCTGCGGGAGCTGCGCGGGCAGGTCGAGTACATCGCCTCGCGCTTCCTGGAGTTCACCACCGAGCACGTGTTCGCCCGCTACCTCGGGCAGGTGCCGCCGACGGACGCGGACGCGGCGGAGGCCGCGACGATGGTGCGCCGGCTGCGGCCCCTGGCCCAGCAGACGGTCGACGCCGAGCTGGCGCGGGCGATGCGGCTCTTCGCGACCCGGCACCTCCAGCGTCATCTGGGGGCGCCCGGTGCGGCGCAGCCGACCGGCCCCGCCCCGGTGGCCCTGCCCGCCGCGACGGTGCGGGCGGTGCAGGAACTGGTGGGTCCGGACAACGTGTCGGAGTTCGTCCGGGCCGCGACGGAGCGGGAGCTGCAAGCCCGGACGATGAACGATCTGGCAAGCCGGGGCGGCCGGTAATGCTCGATCGGTAGTCCACAGGGGGCCCCGGGGGCGAATCGCTCAGATGTCACCGAAACCCGCTGAAACGGCTGTGGACAACCCCCTTCACCCTGTGGGCAACGCAGGCGATCGGCTAGACGATGGCCTCGAAGGCCCCGCCCGTACGGGGCATACCGGCCACCACGACCTCCGTCTCGGGCTGCCCGGAGCGCGGTACTCCGGTGCCGCCGTCGTGGCGCTCGCGCCCGTAGAGGAGTACGGCCAGGGCAAGGCCGAGAACGCCGCCGAGCAGCTGCGCCACGACGAACCCGGGAAGGGACTGCGGGGCGATGCCGGTGAAGGAGTCGCTGAAGGCGCGCCCGATGGTGCCGGCGGGATTGGCGAAGGACCCCGACGAGGTGAACCAGATCGCGGCGGCGATGTACCCGGCGACCGCGGCCGGGATCAGCCTCGGCCGGCCGATGCGCCCGAGGCCCTGGATGACCAGGACCAGTCCGGCGGTCGCGATGATCTCGCCGATCAGCAGGTGACCCCCGTCGCGGACCTGGGTGGAGAAGGTCCCGGGGGTGCGGCCGAACATCGTCTCCGCCAGCACGGCACCTGCGATGGCACCGGCGGTCTGGGCGGCGGCGTACGCGAAGGCCTCCCGCGCGTCGAGCCCCTCGCCCCCGGTGCGCCGCGCCCACCAGGCGGTGAGGGTGACGACCGGGTTCAGATGGGCACCGGAGAGGGGGCCGAACAGGGTGATGATCAGGCCGAGGCCGATCGCGGAGGCGAGCGAGTTGGCGACGAGGGCGACACCGGTGTCGCGGCTGAGGTTCGCGGCCTGGATGCCCGAGCCGATCACCACCACGAGCAGGCCTGCGGTGCCGATGAGCTCGGCAGCCACACGCCGAAGCAGTGAGGCCTTATTGGTCATAGTTTCTCCCTCTGGGTACGTCGTGATGCGGAAAATGTATTCCGTATCTTGGAAACGCGATAGAGGGACGCCCGCGCGTGGAAAATCGCTGCTCGGAACCCCTTCGAGCCGTCAAGCTGGGCACATGGATGACCGACGCACCGTGAAGGTGTCCAGATACGTCTCGAAACATCTGCGCCACCAGCCGGAACGGATCGGACTGGTGCTCGACCGCCAGGGCTGGGTGGAGATCGACGACCTCCTGCGGGCCGCCGCGGAACACGGATTCCCCTTCACCAGGGCCGAGCTCGACCATGTCGTCGCCACCAACGACAAGCAGCGGTTCGCCGTCGACGGCACCCGCATCCGGGCCAACCAGGGTCACACCGTCGCGGTGGACCTGGGCCTGCCGGAGGCCGAACCGCCCGCGTACCTCTACCACGGCACCGTCGCCGCCGCCCTGGCCTCGATCCGCGCCGAGGGACTGCGCCCCATGGCCCGCCACCACGTACACCTCTCGCCCGACCGCGAGACGGCGACCCGGGTCGGTGGGCGCCGGGGCCGGCCGGTGGTCCTCGCCGTGGACACCGGGGCGATGCGAGCGGCCGGGCACGTGTTCCGGATCAGCGCTAACGGGGTGTGGCTGGCGGAGGCCGTCCCGCCGGAATTCCTCCGCTTCCCCTGACGGGCCGGGGCCACCGGGGGAACCGCCCGGTCGGAGCGGAATTCACGGAGTGATTGTCGGATCGTCCACCTACTCTGTTCCTCGTTCCGGCATCAGTGAGGGGGGTACCTCGCGATCGCCGACCACCACGCGAGCAAGCGAGCTGATGCCCGATGACATCCGTGTCTCCTTCCCCGTCCGAATTCCCCGCCGCTTCACCGGCCGAGGGCGCCGTCAACAACTTCCAGGTCGACCTGCGCGGCCTGGTCGACCTGCTCTCCCACCACCTCTATTCCAGCCCCCGCGTCTACGTGCGCGAACTCCTCCAGAACGCCGTCGACGCCGTGACCGCCCGTCACGCCCTCGAACCGGGCGCGGAGGTCCGCATCCACCTGTCCGCCACCGCCGGCCGCATCACCATCGAGGACTCCGGCATCGGCCTGACCGCCGCCGAGGCCCACTCCCTCCTCGCCACCATCGGCCGCAGCTCCAAGCGCGGCGGCGACGGTGCCTCCGCCGCCGAACTGCAGGGCCTGGAGACCACCCGCCAGCAGTTCCTGGGCCAGTTCGGCATCGGCCTGCTCGCCTGCTTCGTCGTCGCCCGGCAGATCCGGGTCGTCACCCGGTCCGCCCGCGACCCCCGGGCGGCGCCCGTCGAGTGGCTGGCCACGGACGACGGCTCCTACACCGTGCGCGAACTGCCCCACGACGCCCGCCCCGAGCCCGGCACCACCGTCCACCTGGAAGCCCGCCCGGGTGCCGAGGAGTGGACCGAACCGGCCCGGGTCGAACGGCTCGCCCGCGACTACGGCTCCCTGCTCCCCCACCCGATCACCTTCGACGACGGCACCGGCAGCGCCCCCCGGCCCATCACCGACCGGCCCGCCGTATGGGACCGCGCCCACCCCACCCCGACCGCCCGGCGCGTCGCACTCGCCGGGCACTGCGCGCAGCTCTTCGGCTTCACCCCGCTCGACAGCATCGACCTCGACCTGCCGGTGGCCGGAGTGCGCGGAGTCGCGTACGTACTGCCCGAACCGACCAGCCCCGCCCACCGGGCCGGCCACCGCGTCCACCTCAAGGGCATGCTGCTCACCGACCAGGCCGACAACCTGCTGCCCGACTGGGCCTTCTTCGTCCGCGCGGTCCTCGACACCGACACCCTGCGGCCCACGGCCTCCCGCGAGAACCTCTACGACGACGAGACCCTCGCCGCCGTACGCGAAGCGCTCGGCGCCCGCATCCGCTCCTGGCTGGCCGAGCTGGCGGCAACCGAACCGGAGCGTCTGGCCGCCTTCCTGAGCGTCCACCACCTCGGCGTGAAGTCCCTCGCCCGGCACGACGCCGAACTGCTCGGGCTGATGCTGCCGTGGCTGCCGTTCGAGACCAGCGACGGATCGATGAACCTGGAGGAGTTCACGGCGGCCCACGCCGAGATCCACTTCACGCGGACCGTCGAGGAGTTCCGCCAGATCGCCCCGATCGCGGCGGCGCACGGCCTCGGCGTCGTCAACGCCGGCTACACCTACGACGCCGACCTGCTCGCGCTGCTGCCCTCCGTACGCCCCGACCTGAAGGTCACCGAGCTGGACGCGGGGGCCGTCACCGACCGCCTCGACCCGGTCCCCACCGCCGCCGAACTGTCCCTCGCCTCCTTCCTCTCCACCGCCCGCACCCGCCTGGAACCCCAGAGCTGCGACGTGGTGCTGCGCGCCTTCCAGCCCGTGGCCGTACCCGCCCTCTACCTCGACGACCGCCAGGCCCGTCAGGAGCGGGACCGGACCACCGCCCTCGAGTCCGCCGACTCCCTGTGGAGCGGAATCCTCGGCTCGCTGCGCGGCTCCGGCCCGCGCGCCCGCCTCGTGCTGAACCACAACAACCCCCTGGTCCGGCGCATCGCGGGGCTTGCCGACCCCACGCTCGCCGGCACCGCCGTCGAATCGCTGTACGGCCAGGCGCTGCTGATGTCCCAGCGGCCGCTGCGCCCGGCCGATTCGGCCCTGCTCAACCGGGCCTTCATCGGGCTCCTGGAATGGGCGACCCACTCCGCCGACACCCCGACCGGCAAGTCCCAGGAGGACGAGAAGTGAGCACCCTGACCCCTGAGGAGATCCGGCGCGCCCTGCGCGAGAACCGCGGCCTGCCCCACGGCGCCGCGCGCAACGCCCAGGCCGAGGCACTGACCGCCGCCGCCGAGGTGTGCGGTGACACCGAGGTGTTCCGGATCGCGCTGATCAACCAGATCGACTCCTACGAGTACAGCGCCGAGCGGAGCCGGATGGTGGTCCCCTTCGCCCGCCTGCTCCAGGAGTACGACCGCGACCCGTCGGCGTTCACCCCGGCCGACGCCCACTCCCTCTTCTGGCGCTTCAAGTGGGTCTCGGGCCAGATCATCAGCTCCCCCGACGTACCGGTCTCCTCCGTCACCGGCTACCTCGACGACATGGAGAAGCGCTACCGGATCGCCGGCTACAGCGAGCGGGCGGTACGCCAGTCCGAGTACTTCCTCGCGGACGCCATCGGCGACGACGAGCGCGCGGAGCGGGCCATGGCCCAGTGGCGGGCGGCCGACCGCGACGAGATGAGCGACTGCCACGCCTGTGAGACGAACTCCCAGGGCGTGTTCTGGGCGACCAAGGGCGAGCACGCCAGGGCGATCGAGGTCTGGGGCCCCGTACTGAACGGCGAGCAGACCTGCATGGAGGAACCGCACCGGGTCCTCGCCCGGTCCCTGCTCCCCCTGCTGCGCCTCGGCCGCACCGACGAGGCCCGCTCGCACCACCTGCGCGGCTACCGGATGGCCCGGGGCAAGGAGAGCCTGCTGCGCGCGATCGGCCAGCACATCGAGTTCTGCGCCCTCACCGGCAACGAGGCACGCGGCGTTGAGATCCTCGCCGAGCACGGCGCGCACCTGCGGCCGCTCGTGGACGTCAGGACGCAGATGGACTTCTACGCGGGAGTCGTCGTCCTGCTGCGGCGGCTCGTCGACCTCGGCCACGCAGCCGACCCGACGGTGCCGTACGAGGGCTCCGCGCGCACCGTCGGCGAGCTGCACGGCATCCTCCGCGAGGAGGCCCTCGGCATCGCCGGGCGGTTCGACGTGCGCAACGGCACCACCCGGGTCTCCGAACGGCTCCTGGAACGGCTCTCGCAGGCACCGCTGGCCGACGTACTGCCCCTGGGCGTGCGCAGTGCCGCGCTGCCGCAGCCGACGGCGGCGACGGCGGCACCGGCCGCCGCGGCCGTGCCCGTGAGCGCCGCCGAGTTCGGCGGGCTCGTCGAGCGGGCCCGCGACGCCCGCGACGCGGGCCACCCGGACGCGGACCGGCTGTGGGCCGAGGTGGCCGTACGGGTCTCCGCGCTGCCGGAATCGGAGGTGGACCCGCTGCTGCGCGCCGAGGTGGCCGACCACCGGGCCCTGACGGCCGCGCGGGCCGGAGCACCCGACGCGGCGGAACTGCTGACGGCCGTCCGTGACGGGTACCGCGCGCTGGGGCAGGCAGAACGCGCCGCCCTGGCCGAGCTGCGGCTGGCGAGCGCGGCCGCGCAGGCCGGGGCCGCGCCGGAGGAGGTCCGCGCGCAGCTGGCGGCTGGACTGCGGGCCGCCGAGGCGCTGGACGCGGCGGAACCGCTGCGGGCCCGCAGGATCGCGGTCGCGGAACTGTCCGCGCTGCGGCTGGAGCCGTACCTGCGCTCGGCCGAGGCCGCCCGGGAGCATGCCGAGGAGCACGTGGACGGTCACGACCACGATCACGGCCACGGCCACGGGGACGGACACACGGACGGCCACGGGGACGGTCACGACCACGGCCACGAGCTGCTGACGGCCGAACTCGCCTCCTTCGTCTCCTCCTACGGGCAGGCCCTCCCGGACCTGGCGGCCGAGGCCGAGGAGATGCTGGGCCGTCTGTCCCTCTCCCAGGGCGACACCGACCGGGCCTTGGAGCTGCTGGCCTCCGCCGCGGACCGGGCCGTCGGAGCGGGCCGGCCGTGGCAGGCGGTGGATCCCCTCGTACTGCGGGCCGGTGTGCTGCTCTCGCTGGGACGGCCCGAGGAGGCCGAGGCGGCCGCGCGGTCCGGCCTGGAGCACTCCGCCGAGGAGACCGACCCCGAGCAGCAGGGCCTCGTACACCTCACCCTCGCGGACGTCCTGCTGCGCGGGCGGGACACGGTGGCGGAGGCCGCCGAGCACGCCCTCGCGGCGGCGCACTGGTTCGACCAGGCCGGTCTGGCCGCCGACGGCGGGGCCCAGGCGCGGCGGATGCTGGCCCAGGCCTACGCCCGGGACGGCCGGACCGCCGACGCGGCGGAGGTGCTCCAGTCGGCGCTGCCCGACCTGCTGGAGCACGGCGAGGGACAGGCCGTCTCCGCGAGGGACTTCCTGGGGAACCTGCTGCGCGACCTGCGCGAGCCCCGGGCCGCCGCGGAGCAGTTCCTGCAGGCCGCCGAACTGGTGAAGGACTGGGAGGACCCCCGGCCTCAGGCGCGGTTCGCGCAGGCGGCCGCCGACTGTCTCTCCGACACCGGCCTGGACGAGGAGGCCGTCGCCGCGTACCGGCGCGCCCTGGAACTGCGCCGGCTGACCGGCGACGCGGTGGTCTCCGAGGTCCGGATCCTGCGCTCGCTGGCCTGGCTGGGGATGCGCGAGGAGGTCACCGAGGAGACCGCGGCAGCCGCCCGGGCCCTGATGGACGAGGCCGCCGAAGTCCTGGAGAAGGCCCTGGCGGCCGACGGCTCACAGGATCCGGAACTGCTCTCCGAACTCGCGCAGACCTGGCACCAGCTGGCGCAGGTGCTGGACCGGCTGGTGAGCGCCCTTCAGCCGGAGGGGGCGGGGGAGCCCCCGGCGGGGAACGCCCTGAGCCCGGCCGCCGTCGAGGCCCTGCGGCTGGAGGAGATCCGGCTGTGGGAGCGCGCGGCCGAGCTGTACGCGAAGCTCGGGCTGGAGAACCTCCAGGACCGCTTCCAGTGCCTGAACAACGCCGCCTGGACCCATCACGAGCTGGGCCGTCCCGCCGTGGGCGCCGCCCTCATCTCGGCCCTGCTGGAGGAGGTCGAGACCCTTCCCGAGGGCATGGCTCCGGAATGGGTGGCCCCTCAGGCCCGGCGGATCATCACGCAGCTGACGGCCTGATCCCCTGACCGGTCCGGCCGGAGCCCGTCACGCGACGGGGCCCGGCCGGGCCGGTGGGGTGCCTCAGCCGTCCAGCTGGGCGAGCCCCTCGGTGGCGATCCGCTCGAAGACGGCCTCGTCGGCGGCGAAGTCGGAGTCCGGGATCGGCGCGTGGATGACCAGCTCGGTGAAACCCAGCTCGCGGTGGCGGCCCGCGAAGTCGACGAACGCGTCCACCGACTCCAGCATGGTGCTGCGCTCCGGGGTGAAGCCGGTCAGCAGCACCTTCTCGATGGAGTCCGAGTCCCGTCCGATCTCCGCCAGGGCCTTCTCAAGACGCCCGTGCTGGAGGCGCAGGGCCTCCAGCGACTGGTCGGGTGTGCCCTCGAAGACCTTCGGGTCCCCGGCGGTCACCCAGGCCTGGCCGTGGCTCGCCGCGAGCTTCACCCCGCGCGGGCCGGTGGCCGCGACGGCGAACGGCAGGCGCGGGCGCTGGACGCACCCGGGAATGTTGCGTGCCTCGTGGGCGGAGTAGAAGGTGCCGTGATGGGTGAGCGCCTGCTCGGTCAGCAGCCGGTCGAGCAGCGGTACGAACTCTGCGAACCGGTCCGCCCGCTCGCGCGGGCTCCACTCCTCCTGTCCCAGCGCCGTCGCGTCGAAGCCGTTGCCGCCCGCGCCGATGCCGAGGGTGATGCGCCCGCCCGAGATGTCGTCCAGCGACATCAGGTCCTTGGCCAGAGTGACCGGGTGGCGGAAGTTCGGCGACGTCACCAGGGTTCCGAGACGGATCCGCTTGGTGACGGAGGCGGCAGCGGTCAGGGTGGGCACCGCGCCGTACCAGGGGCCGTCGCGGAAGGTCCGCCAGCTGAGGTGGTCATAGGTGTAGGCGGTGTGGAACCCGAGGCGCTCGGCCCGCTCCCACTGGTCACGGCCTCCCTCGTGCCACGGACGTACCGGCAGGATCACAGTGCTCAGGCGCAGAGTCATGCCTGCGAGCGTACGGTGGTCCGTGGCTCGTACACCAACCACGCCTGAACCATCAGGGGACCTCGGGCGTTCGTTCCGGGTACCTGTTCCACGTGAAACATGTGCCGGAGCGGCACGACCCGGGCCTGTTTCACGTGAAACATCTGTAGGGTCCCACGGTTTCACCCTCGCATCCCGCGGCGCAGTCCTGGGGGAGGAACCTGTCTGCTCGATCATGGTTCGGCGGCAGGGGCCCATGGGCGAAGATGGAGCGGTGACCTCGGCTTCCCAGCGCCCGGACGGGCCAACCCCCGTACCCCGGCTCATCGCCACCGATCTCGACGGCACCCTGCTGCGCGACGACAAGTCCGTCTCGCTCCGCACGGTCGCCGCGCTCGCCGCTGCCGAGGAGGCCGGGATCGAGGTCTTCTTCGTCACCGGCCGCCCGGCCCGCTGGATGGACGTGGTCAGCGACCACGTCCACGGCCACGGCCTGGCGATCTGCGCGAACGGCGCCGCCGTCGTGGACCTCCACGCCGGACGGGAGTTCGTCCAGGTCAGGGCGCTGCCCCGGGCCACCGCCCGCACGGTCGTGACCACCCTGCGGGAGGCTGCTCCCGGCACTTCCTTCGCGGTCGAGATGACCACTGGCATCAACTACGAGCCGGGCTACCCGCCGTTCTTCCAGGACCCGGGGGCCACCGTCGCCACCGCCGAGAAGCTGCTCCACGAGGAGCCCGAAGACCGTGCGGCGCCGGTGCTGAAGCTGCTCGCTCACCACGCGGATCTCGCCCCGGACGAGTTCCTCGCCCTGGCCCGGTCCGCCGCCGGCGCCTACGCGTCGATCACCCGCTCCAGCCCGACCGCATTGCTGGAGATCAGTGGGCTAGGCGTGTCCAAGGCCAGCACGCTGGAGCTGTGCTGCGCCGAGCGCGGCATCTCCTCCGCCGAGGTCGTCGCCTTCGGGGACATGCCGAACGACGTGGAGATGCTCCGCTGGGCCGGGACCTCGTACGCGATGGGCAACGCCCACCCGGATGTGATCGCGGCAGCGTCCGGCCGTACGGTCGCCAACAACGAGGACGGGGTCGCCGTCGTCATCGAACGCATCCTGGCCGCACACGCCGCACGCGGCTGAGCCGCCCCGCCGCCCCGCCGGGCCGCCCTCCACGGCTCACAGCGGGGCCTCCCACACCAGGGTGGTCCCGCCACCGTCCTCCCCGATGCCCGGTCCGTACCAGCTGGACCCGCCGAGCGACTCCGCCCGGCGGCGCAGGTTCCGCAGCCCGCTGCGCCGGCCGCCCTCCGGCATGCCCACCCCGTCGTCGGCGACCTCCAGCCGTACCCCGGGGCGGCCCTCGGGCAGGCTGACGGTGGAGTCGACCAGCACCTCGATCCGGGACGCGTCCGCGTGCCGGAACGCGTTCGACAGAGCCTCGCGCAGGGCGGCGATCAGGTTCTTGCCGACCAGCTCGCCGACGGCCGTGTCGACCGGGCCGACGAAGCGGTGCGCGGGCTTGAAGCCCAGCGGCACGGCCGCCATGTTGATCTCACGCAGCACGCGGGTGCGCAGACCCGACGGCGCCTCCGCCGGGCCCTGCTGGAGCGCGAAGATCGCGGTGCGGATCTCCTGGATCGTCACGTCCAGCTCGTCCACGGCCTTGCCCACCCCGTCACGGACCTCCGGGACGACGGAGCGGCGCTGTGCGCCCTCCAGCATCATCCCGGTGGCGAACAGCCGCTGGATGACGAGGTCGTGCAGGTCCCGGGCGATCCGGTCGCGGTCCTCGAACACCGCTAGCCGCTCCCGGTCGCGCTGCGCCTCGGCCATCATCAGCGCCAGGGCTGCCTGGGAGGCGAACTGCGTGGCCAGGGTCCGCTCCGCCTCGGTGAAGGGCCTCTCGCCCCGGGACCTCGGGGTGACCAGCGCGCCCAGCACCCGCCCGCCACTGTGCAGCGGCAGCATCATGCAGGGTCCGTACTGGCTGGTCAGCCTGCTGGTCATGCGGGGGTCGGCGGCGGCGTCCTCCACGAAGACCGGCTCGCCCCGCAGCAGCTCCCCGACCACCGGGCTCTCCGCGGGAACGACCACGCCGAGCGAGGTGGCCGGGTCGTCCGCGGAGACCGCGACGATCTCCATGCCGCCTTCCTCGGCCGGCAGCATCACGATCCCGGCGGCGGAGTCGGCCAGACGGCGGGCCTGTTCGGCCACCACCGCGAGGGCGTCGTCGGCGTCCCCGCCGGACAGCAGGGCGGTGGTGACGGCGACCGAGCCGTCGATCCAGCGTTCGCGCTGGGTGGCGGCCTCGTACAGCCGGGCATTGCCGATGGCGATGCCCGCCTCCGTGGCCAGCACCCGGACCATGTGGACGTCGTAGTCGCTGAACTCGACGCCGCCGTTCTTCTCGGCGAGGTAGAGGTTCCCGAAGATCTCCCCCTGCACCCGGATCGGGACGCCGAGGAAGGTCTTCATGGGCGGGTGGTGCGCGGGGAACCCCGCCGCCCGGGGGTCCTTCGTCAGATCGGCGAGCAGCACGGTGTCGGGATGGGAGATGAGGGCGCCGAGCAGACCCCGCCTGCCGTCCGGGCGGTGCCCGATCCGGTCTGCCAGCTCGCCGCTGACGCCGAAGGTGACGAAGTCCGAGAGCCCCGGGCCGTCCGTGTCGACGACCCCGATCGCCGCGTAGCGGGCGTCCGCGAGTTCGGCGGCCGTCTCGCAGATGCGGTCGAGAGTGGAGTGCAGTTCGAGGCCGGTACCGACCGAGCGCATGGCTTCCAGCAGCTGCGGGACGCGCGCGGTCAGCTCGGTGGACAGCCCGTGCAGGCTGCGCGTCGCCTGGGCGGCGGCCTCCAGGGGATCCGGTGCGCCCCCACCGGACTCCGGTGATTCCTGCGACTCCTGCACTGACATGCTCTCGAGCCTAGTTAGTCCCGTTTAGGAGGGAAAGTCAGCCCCCGGTACGGGCGAGGGACCGATCCGCCTCCTGTTCCCGCTCCAGGAGGCGCCGCAGCGGCCCCTCGACCGCCGCCAGCTCGGCGTAGCCGCCCCGCTGTACGACTTCTCCCCGGTCCAGGACGAGTACCTCGTCCACCGCCGTCAGCCCGGCGAGCCGGTGCGTGATCAGTACGGTGGTCCGGCCCTCGGTGGCCGCCAGCAGATCCGCCGTCAGGGCGTCCGCGGTCGCCAGGTCCAGGTGCTCGGCCGGCTCGTCCAGGACGAGGACGGGGAAGTCCGCGAGCAGTGCCCGCGCCAAGGCCAGCCGCTGACGCTGCCCGCCGGAGATCCGCTCCCCGTGCTCCCCGACCAAGGTGTCCAGCCCGTCCGGAAGGCCGTCGGCCCACTCCAGGAGCCGGGCCGCGGCGAGCGCCTCGCGCAGCTGCTCCTCGCCGGCGTCCGTACGGGCCAGCCGCAGGTTCTCGCGGACCGAGCTGTCGAAGAGGTGCGCGTCCTGGGCGCACAGGCCCACGATCCGGCGTACGTCGTCGCCGTCGAGCGCGCGCACGTCCGTCCCGCCCACGGTGTACGTGCCTTCGCGCGGGTCCAGGAACCGCAGCAGGACCTGCGCCAGCGTGGTCTTGCCCGAACCCGACGGCCCGACGACGGCGATGCGCCGGCCGGCCTCCAGGGTCAGGTCCAGCCCGTGCAGCGCGTCCCGCTCCTGCCCGGCGTGCCGGGCGGCGAGCCCCGTCAGCCGCAGCGGGAACGGTGAGGCCGGCAGCGCACCGGGCTCGGCCGGCTCCGCGACGGGCGCCGGAGCGTCGATGACCTCGTACACCCGCTCGGCACTGCGCCGTACCCGCTGGCGGTACTGGACGGCCAGCGGGAGCCCGCTGACGGCCTCGAAGGCGGCGAGCGGGGTCAGCACCACCACCGCCATGGCCACCCCGGACAACCTGCCGTCCGCGACCGCCTCCGCACCGGCAAGGGCGGCGCACACCACCGTGAACCCGCTCATCAGGGCGGACAGCCCGCCGCCGAGCCCGGTGGCCGCGGCCCCGCGCGAGGCGATCCGCGTCAGCACGCCGTCGCTCTCCCGGGCCCGCTCCTTCCGGCCGGCCAACGCCCCCGCCACCGTCAGTTCGGCGGTACCGGTCAGCAGGTCGGCGACCCGGGTGGCCAGTTCCCCGCGAGCGGGAGCCAGCCGCCGCTCGGCACGCCGCGCGCAGGCCCCGCTGAGCAGCGGCACCCCGACCCCGGCCGCGAGCAGCCCCGCTGCGAGCGCGGCCCCCGCCTCCGGCAGCATCCAGGCGGTGAACGCCACCGACCCGGCGCCGACGAGCACCGCGGTGCCGACGGGGAGGAGCCAGCGCAGCCAGTAGTCCTGGAGCGCGTCGGCATCGGCCACCAGCCGCGACAGCAGGTCCCCGCGCCGCTGCTCGCGCAGCCCGGCGGGGGCGATCCGCTCCAGCCGCCGGTACACCGAGACCCTCAGGTCGGCGAGCATCCGCAGGACGGCGTCGTGTGACACGAGCCGCTCGGCGTAGCGGAAGACGGCCCGTCCGATGCCGAAGGCCCGCGTCGCCGTGACGGCCACCATCAGGTACAGCACCGGCGGCTGCTCGGAGGCCCTGGAGATCAGCCACCCGGAAACGGCCATCAGCCCGACGCTGCTCCCCACGGCCAGCGCCCCGAGGAGCAGCCCCAGCCGGAACCGGCCCTGCCAGGCCGCGGCCACGGCCCGCACCCGCCGCAGCGGGTCACCACCCGGGCCGGCGCCGCCGGCGTTCCCGCTGCCCCGGCCGCTTTCAGTCCCTTCGGGTGCGGCTCCGAGGATCCACTCGCCGGGGCCGGAGCTCGCCGCCGCCCCGCGCGGGGCCGTCCCGGCCGCGGCGTCCTGGGCCGCACCGGCGGAGGCGCCCGCAGCCAAGTCCGCCGCGCCGACCCCGGCCGTCGCCGCCGCGGCACCGGATGCCGCGACCGGCCGGGCCGGGGCGCCCGCGCCCACCGCCACCACCCGGTCCGCCACCGCCAGCAGCGCCGGCCGGTGCACCACGAGCAGCACGGTCCGCCCGGCCGCGAGTCGGCGTACGGCGTCCACGACCGCGGCCTCGGTCTCCCCGTCCAGGGCCGCGGTCGGCTCGTCCAGCAGCAGCACCGGCCGGTCCGCGAGGAAGGCCCGGGCCAGGGCCAGGCGCTGGCGCTGCCCGGCGGACAGCCCGGCCCCGCCCTCTCCGAGCAGGGTCCGTGCCCCGGCCGGCAGGGCCGAGACGAACTCCCACGCCCCGGCGTCGCGCAGTGCCGTCTCCACCGCTTCGTCAGCGGCCCCGGGCCGGGCCAGGCGGACGTTCTCGGCGATGGTGCCCGCGAACAGGTGCGGCCGCTGCGGCACCCACGCGATCCGCTCCCGCCACTGTCCGAGGGAGAGTTCCGACAGATCCGTGTCCCCGACGCGCACCCGCCCTGCCGTCGGTGTGACGAAGCCCAGCAGCACGTTCAACAGCGTGGACTTGCCCGCTCCGCTCGGCCCGGTGACGGCCACGCACTCGCCCGGTCCGACGACGAGCGATACGGGTCCGGGCGAACTCGCGCCCCGTCCCTCGTACCGGACCTCGACCCCGTCGAGCGAGATCCGCAGTCCCGTGGCCGGCACGTCGACGCCGCCGCCCGGCGTCGGGACGGGGGTCTCCAGGACTTGGAAGATCTCTTCCGCGGCGGCCAGCCCCTCGGCCGCCGCGTGGTACTGCGCGCCGACCTGCCGCAGCGGCAGATAGGCCTCCGGCGCGAGGATCAGGATGACCAGCCCGGTGTACAGGTCCAGTTCCCCGTGTACGAGCCGCATGCCGATGGTCACCGCGACGAGCGCCACCGACAGCGTGGCAAGCAGTTCCAGCGCGAAGGAGGAGAGGAAGGCGATGCGCAGGGTACGCATCGTGGCCTGGCGGTAGTCGTCGGTGATCTTGCGGATCGACTCCGCCTGGGCCTTGGCCCGTCCGAACACCTTCAGTGTCGGAAGGCCCGCCACCACGTCGAGGAAGTGCCCCGACAGCCGGGACAGCAGCCGCCACTGGCGGTCCATCCGGCTCTGGGTGGCCATGCCAATGAGAATCATGAACAGCGGGATCAGCGGCAGGGTGACCACGATGATGGCCGCCGACACCCAGTCCTCGGTGACGATCCGGGCGAGGACCGCCACCGGGACCACCACGGCGAGCCCCAGCTGGGGCAGGTAGCGGGAGAAGTAGTCGTCCAGCGCGTCGACGCCGCGGGTGGCCAGGGACACCAGGGATCCCGTGCGCTGTCCGCTGAGCCAGCCGGGACCCAGCCCGGTGGCCCGGTCCAGCAGCCTGCCCCGCAACTCGGACTTCACGGCCGCGCTCGCCCGGTGCGCGGCCAGCTCCGTGAGCCAGGCGACCAGCCCGCGCCCCAGCGCCACCGCCGCGAGCAGCAGCAGTGGCGTCCGGAGCGCGGCACCGTCGAGTCCCAGCTCGAAGGCTCCGACCACGATCTCGGCGATGAGCATCGCCTGACCGACGACCAGCCCCGCCCCGGCCAGTCCGAGGGCCACCACCGCCCCGAGGAACAGGCGGGTGGAACGGGCGTACCGGAGCAGGCGCGGGTCGATCGGTTTCACGTGAAACATCCCCTCGGCAGGGTCGGGCAGGAGTGACGCGCGGGGCTCAGTGCGCGTCGACGATGTGCTGCGTGCCGATCCGCTTGCGGAACACCCAGTACGTCCAGCCCTGGTAGAGCAGGACCAGGGGGGTGGCCACGGCGGCGCACCAGGTCATGATCTTCAAGGTGTACGGGGTGGACGAGGCGTTGGTGACCGTGAGGCTCCAGGCCTCGTCCAGCGAGGACGGCATGACGTTCGGGAACAGCGTCAGGAAGAGCATCGCGACGGCTGCCGCGATCGTGATCCCGGACAGGGCGAACGCCCAGCCCTCCCGGCCCGCCAGGTTGAACCCGAGGGCCGCGACCAGCGCGAGTACGGCGACGGCCATCGCGACCAGGCTCCACGCGTCCCCGCGCGAGGCCTGCGTCCAGACGAGGAAGACCAGGGCCAGCACCGCCGTCACCACACCCAGCCGGGTCGCCAGCGCACGTGCCCGCTGCCGGATGTCCCCGACGGTCTTCAGGGCGGCGAAGACGGCGCCGTGGAAGGTGAACAGGGTGAGGGTGACCAGGCCGCCGAGGACCGAGTAGACGTTGAGCAGGTCGAGGACGTTCCCGACGTACTCCATGTTGCGGTCGATCTTCACACCCCGCGCGATGTTGGCGAAGGCCACGCCCCACAGGAAGGCGGGGATCAGCGAGGTCCAGAAGATCGCGTGCTCCCAGTTGGCCTGCCACCGCTCCTCGGACCGCTTGTGGCGGTATTCGAAGGCGACGCCCCGGACGATGAGGCACCCCAGGATGAGCAGGAGCGGCAGGTAGAAGCCGGAGAAGAGGGTCGCGTACCACTCCGGGAAGGCGGCGAAGGTGGCACCGCCCGCGGTGAGCAGCCAGACCTCGTTGCCGTCCCAGACGGGGCCGATCGTGTTGATCAGGACCCGCTTCTCCGTGCGGTCCCGGGCGAGGAGCTTGGTCAGGACGCCGATGCCGAAGTCGAAGCCCTCCAGGAAGAAGTAGCCGGTCCACAGGACGGCGATCAGTACGAACCAGACGTCGTGAAGTTCCATGGTGTGGTCTCCTCAGCCTCAGTACGAGAAGGCCATCGGCCGGTCGGGGTTCTTGTCGTCCCCGCCGATCCTGGTGGGCGGGTTGAGATCGGCCTCGGTCAGCTCGGGCGGTCCGGCCTTGACGTACTTCACCAGGAGCCGGACCTCGATCACCGCGAGCACCGCGTAGAGCAGCGTGAAGCCGATCATCGACGTGAGCACCTCGCCCTGCGAGACGTTCGGCGAGACGGCGTCCCTGGTGCGCAGCACTCCGTAGACCACCCAGGGCTGGCGGCCCATCTCGGTGAAGATCCAGCCCCAGGAGTTGGCGATCAGCGGGAAGAGCATGGTCCAGAGCGCGACGATCCAGTACAGCCGGGAGAACCGGGGGCCGAGCGGCTTCTTGGCGAGGACGAGATGGGGGACCTCGTCCTCACCGGTGCGCAGCGCCGGCGGCAGCAGGAACCGCTTGCGGGTCAGCCACAGCCCCAGCATGCCGATCCCGAGCGAGGCCATGCCGAAGCCGATCATCCAGCGGAAGCCCCAGTACGCGACCGGAATGTTGGGGCGGTAGTCGCCGGGGCCGAACTTCTCCTGCTCGGCCTTGTTGACGTCGTTGATGCCGGGGACGAAGGAGCTGAAGTCGCCGTTGGCGAGGAAGGACAGCACGCCGGGGATTTCGACGGCCACCTTGTTGTGGCCCTTCTCCACGTCTCCGTAGGCGAAGACGGAGAAGGGAGCCGGCGCCTCGCCGTCCCAAAGGGCCTCGGCGGCGGCCATCTTCATCGGCTGCTGCTTGAACATCACCTTGGCGAGCAGGTCACCGCTGATCGCGGTGCCCATACCGGCGATGATCATGACCACCAGGCCGAGCCGCAGCGAGCTGCGCATCACCGGGACGTGCCTCTTGCGCGCGAGGTGGAAGGCTGCGATGCCGACCATGAACGCGCCGCCGACGAGGAACGCGGCCGTGATGGTGTGGAAGAACTGGGTGAGCGCCGTGTCCTGGGTGAGGACCGCCCAGAAGTCGGTGAGCTCGGCCCGGCCCCGCTCCCCGTTGAGGCGGTAGCCGACCGGGTGCTGCATCCAGGAGTTGGCCGCCAGGATGAAGTAGGCGGACAAGACGGTGCCCAGGGAGACCATCCAGATGCAGGCCAGGTGGATCTTCTTCGGCAGCTTGTCCCAGCCGAAGATCCACAGGCCGATGAAGGTCGACTCGAAGAAGAAGGCGATCAAGGCCTCGAACGCCAGCGGGGCGCCGAAGACGTCCCCCACGAATCGCGAGTAGTCGGACCAGTTCATGCCGAACTGGAACTCCTGGACGATGCCGGTGACGACACCCATCGCGATATTGATCAAGAAAAGCTTGCCCCAGAACTTGGTGGCCCTGAGGTACTTCTCCTTCTCCGTCCGGACCCACGCGGTCTGCAGGCCGGCGGTCAGCGCGGCGAGCGAGATCGTGAGCGGCACGAAGAGGAAGTGGTAGACGGTGGTGATGCCGAACTGCCAGCGAGCCAATGTCTCAGGCGCCAAAGCTAGGTCCACGTCGTCTTCTCCTTGTCGTCGCCGTGGTCACAGCGGGCAGTCTGCCTGGCGGGTTCCCTCCCATACCGGGAGGAAGCAGGACACGCTTGTGAACGCGTTCACATTCACAAGCATTATGACGCACCCCCTGCGGCCGGAATCAGCCGGGGTCCCCTTATCGGCCACTAGCCAAGGATTTCAACAGATTGTTGAATGTGGCCATGCAGATTCGAATCTCCTGGCCCGCGGGCCTGCTCACCGCGACCCTCGACGACACCCCGACCAGCAAGGCGCTGGCCGCGGCCCTGCCGATCTCCGCCTCGGCCAACACCTGGGGCGAGGAGGTCTACTTCGACACCGGGGTCTCCGTGGCCCTGGAGGACGACGCCCGGCAGGTCGTCGAGCCGGGCACGGTCGCCTTCTGGACCGAGGGCGACGCGCTCGCCCTGCCCTACGGCCCCACGCCCATCTCGCGCGGGGGCGAGAGCCGCCTGGCGAGCCCCTGCAACGTGCTCGGCTCGTTCGACGGCGACGCCCGCCTCCTGGCCACCATCCGCGACGGCGACCCCGTCCGCGTGGAACTCGTCTGACGACCGACCCTGACTACAGCTCCTTGAAGAACGCCTCCGCCGCGTGCAGGAAGAGGTCGTTCGCCTCGGTCTCACCGATCGTGACCCGCAGGCCCTCGCCCGCGAAGGGCCGGACCACCACACCGGCCTTCTCGCAGGCCGCCGCGAAGTCGGCAGTCCGCTCCCCCAGCCGCATCCACACGAAGTTGGCCTGGGTGTCCGGAACCGTCCAGCCCTGCGCGAGCAGCGTCTCGTGCACCCGGTTGCGCTCGCACACCAGCGCCCCGACGCGGCCCATCAGCTCGTCCTCGGCCCGCAGCGACGCGACCGCCGCGTCCTGGGCGAGCTGGCTGACGCCGAAGGGCACCGCCGTCTTCCGCAGCGCCGCGGCCACCGGCTCGTGCGCCACCGCGAAGCCGACGCGCAGGCCGGCCAGCCCGTACGCCTTGGAGAACGTCCGCAGCACGGCCACGTTCGGGCGGTCGCGGTAGAGCTCGATGCCGTCCGGAACGTCCGTGTCGCGCACGAACTCCCGGTACGCCTCGTCCAGCACCACCAGGACGTCCGACGGCACCCGGTCCAGGAACCGCTCCAGCTCGGCGCGGCGCACGGCGGTGCCGGTGGGGTTGTTGGGGTTGCAAACGAAAATCAGGCGGGTCCGGTCGGTGATCGCGGCAGCCATCGCGTCGAGGTCGTGGACGTCCCCCTCGGTCAGCGGCACCTGCACCGACTTCGCGCCGGAGATCTGCGTGATGATCGGGTAGGCCTCGAAGGACCGCCAGGCGTAGATGACCTCGTCACCCGGGCCGGCCGTCGACTGGATCAGCGACTGGGCCACGCCCACCGAGCCGGTGCCCGTGGCGATGTGCTCGACCGGCACCCCGAAGCGCTCCGCCAGCTCGTTCACGAGACCCGTGCACGCCATGTCGGGGTAGCGGTTGAACCGGCCGGCGGCCGCTACCGCGGTCTCCAGGACCCCGGGAAGCGGCGGATACGGGTTCTCGTTCGAGGACAGCTTGAACGCGACGGCCCCGCCCGCGGCCGCGGGCTTGCCGGGCTTGTAGGTGGGGATGCCGTCCAGCTCGGCGCGCAGCTTCGGGCTCTTCTCGCTCACCGCAGGTCCTCCTCGACCGTCCCGTCGACGTCTCCGTCGACTCAATACTGCTCACCTTATGAGGATTCCGCCGATCCGAGAATGGCGGGCGCCAGGAACACAGGGGGAGCGCACGCATATATGCGCGCGCCGGTGGCCTGCGCCGTGGCGCGCGTCCCTCGTGCAGGTGAGTTGAGAGCGGCCCAGGACGGCTCCGTTTTGGCATGCTCGTACCCGTCCACAAGCCCCACCCTCGGGACAGAGCGGTAAGTACCTTCAATTCCATGGTCATTGGGGGTGGCGAACCGTGCAGAATCGTGCCTGTCAACGCGTGCATATGCACCTGAACCACCCTGCCCCGCGAGCCCTACTATCGGCTCGCCATGACAGCAGCAGGGAAGCATCAGGTGAGCCGGACCGAGACCACCCGGCGGGTCGGCGGCCGACAGAGCCGGGCCGGAATCAGGGACGTGGCCGCCGCGGCGGGCGTGTCCATCACAACCGTCTCCGACGCGCTCAATGGCAAGGGGAGGTTGCCGGACGCCACCCGCCGCCACGTTCGCGAAGTCGCCGACCGGCTGGGGTACCGCCCCTCCGCCGCGGCACGCACGCTCCGTACCGGCAAGTCGGGCCTCATCGGCCTGACCGTGACCACGTACGGGGATGAACCTTTCACCTTCACCGAATTCGCGTACTTCGCCGAGATGGCGCGGGCCGCCACCTCCGCCGCGCTCGCCCGCGGCTACGCCCTCGTCATCCTGCCCGCCACCTCACGACACGACGTCTGGTCCAACGTGGCCCTCGACGGCACCGTCGTGATCGACCCCTCCGACCACGACCCGGTCGTCAGCGAGCTGGTCCGCCAGGGCCTGCCCGTGGTCTCCGACGGCAGGCCGGCGGGCACCCTCCCCGTCACCGCCTGGGTGGACAACGACCACGAGGCCGCCGTACTGGGCCTCCTCGACCACCTCGCCGCCGCCGGCGCCCGCCGCATCGGGCTGCTGACCGGAACCACCACCGACACCTACACCCGGCTCTCCACGACCGCCTACCTCAACTGGTGCGAACGCGTCGGCCAGGACCCCGTCTACGAGTCCTACCCCGCCCACGACCCGTGCGCCGGCGCCGTCGCCGCCGACCGGCTCCTCGCCCGCCCCGACCGTCCGGACGCCGTGTACGGGCTCTTCGACCCCAACGGCACCGACCTCCTCGCCGCCGCCCGGCGCTACGGGCTGCGCGTCCCCGAAGACCTGCTCCTCGTCTGCTGCAGCGAATCCACCGTCTACGCCAACACCGAACCGCCCATCACCACGCTCTCCCTCAAACCCCGCCGCATCGGAACCGCCGTCGTACAGCTGCTGATCGACGCGATCGAGGGAGTGGACACCGGACGCCCCGTCGAGCAGGTCGTGCCCACCGAGCTGATCATCCGTACCTCCTCTCAGCGCAGAACGCCCCGGACGACCGTCAGCCCACCGCGCACACCGGCCCAGGACTGACCTCCGCACCCTCACATGGGCGGGACCCACGGCCCCGCTGAGGATTTCAACAACACTGAAATCGGGAGAAAAGGGCAGGAAGGAACGGCTCCGGCCAGGATTCACCACCCCTGGTGCGTCACAGAGCGCGAGCCGCATTCCTATGATGGGCGCACGACATCACGGACCCTCCGCCCAGGAGGTGAGGGGTCCGCAGGTGTACGGCAGCGCGACGGTGGTGGAGGGGTCGATGACTCAGGGGGCCGGTCAGGGACCCGCGATGCGGACGGACACGCTGCGGGACTTCCGGGTGCCGGTCACCGAACCCGCGCCGTACACCGTGCCGGCCGCGCTGGCCGGCGAGCCCCCCGTGTACGGCGAGTACCCCGCGTACTACGAGGAGAGCGCGCCCCTCGCGCCCCCTCGGCCCGGGTACGCCCCCGACCGGCCCGCCGCGGCTCCCCACGCCCGCCCCGGCACGGACACCGTCCCGCAGCAGCGCGCCGCGGGCGACGTCGAGTACGAGGAAGCCGACGGCGCTGACGACGGCTACACGCCCACGCAGCGCGACCTCCCCGTCATCGGCCGCGGCGCGGCGACCGGGCCCGGCCACACCGTGCAGGTCCAGTACGTACCCCAGGAGGCCCCCGGCTCCGGTCCCGGCCCCCTGTACGTCGTCGGTGACGTCCACGGATACCTGGACGAGCTGATCAGCGAACTCCAGGCGCAGCACCTCATCGACGCCGAGTGCCGCTGGTCCGCCGGCAACGCCCGGCTCTGGTTCCTCGGCGACTTCACCGACCGCGGCCCCGACGGCATCGGCGTCATCGACCTCGTCATGCGGCTCTCCGCCGAGGCCGCCGCCGCCGGCGGCTACTGCAAGGCCCTGATGGGCAACCACGAGCTGCTGCTCATCGGCGCCAAGCGCTTCGGCGACACCCCCGTGTCCTCCGGCGCCGGTACCGCCACCTTCCAGGCCGCCTGGCTGCTCAACGGCGGCCAGCGCGCCGACATGGAGCGCCTGGAGGACGTCCACCTCCAGTGGATGTCCCGCCTCGACGCGGCCACCCTGCAGGACGGCCACCTGCTCCTGCACTCCGACACCACCGCGTACCTCGACTACGGCGACTCCATCGAGGACGTCAACGACACCATCCACGAGCTGCTCAACCGCAACGACGCCGACATCACCTGGGACCTCTTCCGCAAGTTCACCAAGCGGTTCGCCTTCCGCGACGAGGAGACCGGCCCCCAGGCCGTACGGGAACTCCTGGCCACCTACGGCGGCGGCCGCGTCGTCCACGGCCACAGCCCCATCCCCTACCTGCTCGGCGAGGTCGGCACCGAGGACGGCGACGACTCCCACGGCCCCGAGGCCGTGGACGGGCCGCACGTGTACGCCGACGGGCTGGCCATCGCCATGGACGGTGGCGTGACGATGGCGGGCAAGCTGCTCGTCGTTCAACTACCTCTGCGCGACTGAGCGTTCTCGGAGCGGGGTATTTCAGCAAAGCCCTTGTCACGGCGTGGCAGGGGCGCTCTACCATCGCTCTATCCGTAGCAGGCTCTCCTCCGTTTACGCCGGGATCCACGGATCTACGCGGGCATACCGGCACGTACGGAGCATCGGGGGATGCACATGACCAGCGCTCCGCACCTGCTCACCGAAGACCGACCGGAGTTCGATCGGCTCCTCGACGAGGCGCTGCGCACCGCGGACCAACGGCCCGAACTCGCCACTCTGGGCGAACGGCTGAACGCCGAACAACTGCGCACCATGGCCCAGGCCGCCACCACACTGCTGACCGCCGCGGCGGCCGCCGAGTACGACCACTACGTGAAAGTGCGGGAGGAACTGCGCGACGCGGTCCTGTCCGCCCCGGGAACGAGCACCGAGGACGGCGCCGAGGACCAGGACGACGGGGCCGGCGTGAGCGCGGTGATCGGCGTCCTCGCACCGGTGCTGGCGGGCACCGCGATGCTGATCTTCCTGCTGGTGGGATACGGCCTCAAGATGATCGAGCCCGCCCCGGCCTTCGCCGAGACGATGCTGACGGCGGGCTGGCTCTTCGGCGGGCTCACCGTGGTCGCCCTGCTCTTCGCGGTGATCGCGCTGCTCGTGACGGCCCTGCGCAACAGCTCCACGGAGGTCGCGGCGGAGGAGAGCGTGTCGATACCGGACGAGCTCTCCCGCGCCCGGGAGGCCTGGCGCAACGCGCTGCTGGAGCGGGGCATCGTGCCCTTCCTGCGTGACGCCCTGGCCGACCCGACCGCCGGACCGGGCTACCCCGTGCCGCGCACCCCGGGCGCCGGGCGCATCCCAAGCCTGGGCTACACCCCGCCGGACTTCACCAGCCCCGGCCCGCCCTCCGAGGGACCCCGCCCCGGCTACAGCTCGCCGGACTTCACCAGTCCGGACTTCGGCGGCACGGGCCACGCCCCGGAATGAGGCCACAGAAGTCGCCCCGTTTCACGTGAAACATCCACCCGTATTCACCGGCCGCCCCGCCTCAGCGGAGGGCTGACCGACGACTCCCCCCGGAATCCCGTCGGTCAGCCCTCCGCACACGGATCAGTCCGCCAGCGGCAGGTAGACCCGGTTGCCCGAGGCCGCGAACTCGGCGGACTTCTCCGCCATGCCCGCCTCGATCTCATCGGCCTTCAGGTCACCGCCGTGCTCGCGGCGGATGTCCTGCGAGATCTTCATCGAACAGAACTTCGGACCGCACATGGAGCAGAAGTGCGCGGTCTTGGCCGGTTCCGCCGGGAGCGTCTCGTCGTGGAACTCACGGGCGGTGTCCGGGTCGAGGGCCAGGTTGAACTGGTCCTCCCAGCGGAACTCGAACCGCGCGTCCGACAGGGCGTCGTCCCACTCCTGGGCACCCGGGTGACCCTTGGCCAGGTCCGCCGCGTGGGCGGCGATCTTGTACGTGATGACCCCGGTCTTCACGTCGTCCCGGTTGGGCAGGCCCAGGTGCTCCTTGGGCGTCACGTAGCAGAGCATCGCGGTGCCCCACCAGGCGATCATCGCGGCGCCGATGCCCGAGGTGATGTGGTCGTACGCGGGCGCCACGTCCGTGGTCAGGGGGCCGAGCGTGTAGAACGGCGCCTCCTCGCAGATCTCCTGCTGGAGGTCGATGTTCTCCTTGATCTTGTGCATCGGGACGTGGCCCGGGCCCTCGATCATCGTCTGGACGTTGTGCCGCTTGGCGATGGTGTTCAGTTCGCCCAGCGTCTTCAGTTCCGCGAACTGCGCGGCGTCGTTGGCGTCCGCGATGGAGCCCGGGCGCAGGCCGTCGCCCAGCGAGTAGGTGACGTCGTACGTCGCGAGGATCTCGCAGAGCTCCTCGAAGTTCGTGTAGAGGAAGTTCTCCTTGTGGTGCGCCAGGCACCACGCGGCCATGATCGAGCCGCCGCGGGAGACGATGCCGGTCTTGCGACGGGCGGTCAGCGGCACGTAGGGCAGCAGCACGCCGGCGTGGACCGTCATGTAGTCGACGCCCTGCTCGGCCTGCTCGATGACCGTGTCCTTGTAGATCTCCCAGGTCAGGTCCTCGGCCCGGCCGTCGACCTTCTCCAGGGCCTGGTAGAGCGGCACGGTGCCGATCGGGACGGGAGAGTTGCGCAGCACCCACTCGCGGGTGGTGTGGATGTTGCGGCCGGTGGAGAGGTCCATGACCGTGTCGGCGCCCCAGCGGGTCGCCCAGGTCATCTTCTCCACTTCCTCCTCGATCGAGGAGGTGACGGCGGAGTTGCCGATGTTGGCGTTGACCTTCACCAGGAACCTCTTGCCGATGATCATCGGCTCGATCTCCGGGTGGTTCACGTTGGCCGGAAGCACCGCGCGGCCCGCGGCGATCTCCTCCCGGACGACCTCGGGGGAGACGTTTTCGCGGATCGCGACGTACTCCATCTCCGGGGTGATCTCGCCCCGGCGGGCGTACGCGAGCTGCGTGACGGCGGCGCCGCCGCGGCCCCGGCGGGGCTGGCGCGGGCGGCCCGGGAAGACCGCGTCGAGGTTCTTGAGGCCCCCGCGCGGAGAGGTGTGCTTGATGCCGTCGTCCTCGGGACGGACGGGGCGCCCCGCGTACTCCTCGGTGTCACCGCGGCCGATGATCCAGTGCTCCCGCAGCGGGGGCAGGCCCCGGCGAACGTCGGTCTCGATCTGCGGGTCGGTGTACGGCCCGGACGTGTCGTAGAGCGTCACGTCCTTGCCGTTGGTGAGGTGGACCTGGCGGACCGGCACCCGGATGTCCGGGCGGGAGCCCGCCAGGTATCCCTTGTGCCAGCCGGGCTGGCGCTCGGTCTGGCCGTCGGCGTTCTGGTCGGCGGCAGGCGTGCGTGCGTCCTGAATGGTCATGAGACCTGATCTCCCTACGCCGGCATTACCCGGTAACAGGTTCGGCGGTCGGCGCAGCCTCCTCCCGTACGCATTCTCATGCGCGTACGGTGATCAGCGCCCTCTCAGCCCGGTGCTCCGAGCTCCCGCGTTGTGCAAAGTAGCCCCCACGTTAGCGTCGTGTGTGGCGTGCTGAACAGTGGGCCCCCTCATCTCTTGCGATGATCTGCCGGTGACGTCCTCGCCGCAGCCCCCCCACGAGCCCACCGAGCCCATGGGCCACACCGGCCCCGAGCACGCGTCCCACGGGGATGCTGCCGAGCCCTCCCACGGGCACTCCTCCGGCCACAGCCACGGGCACAGCCACGGCCACGGGCCGGCGGCTCCGGTCTCCAAGCATCTGCGCAAGGTGATCGCCGCCGTACTGATCCCCTTCGCCGCCGCCGTCTTCATCGGCATGGCCGTGCTCTGGCCCGGCGGCGCCCCCGCGCACGAGCGCACCGGGGTGGGCTTCGACCGCCAGACCCAACAGGGCATGGTCGTCGCTCTCGCGAAGGTGGACTGCAAATCGGTCAACGCCTCGCAGGTCCCTCCCACGGGCGACACCTCCACCCCCGAGGGGCGCGAGGCGCAGGCCGCCAGGACCGGCGAGTGCAAGAAGGCCACCATCGAGGTGACCAGCGGACCGGAACGGGGCCGGGCCTTCTTCGAGATCGTCCAGCCCGGCGCGCCACGGCAGTTGGAGAAGGGCCAGGAGGTGGTGGTGGCGTACGCGCCGGACGCGCCCCGGGACCTCCAGTACTCGGTGATCGACCTGAACCGGAAGTTCCCGATGGCGCTGCTGGCCGGCATCTTCGCCGTCGCGGTCGTCGTGGTGGGCCGGATGCGCGGCCTGTTCGCCCTCATCGCCCTCGTCGTCAGCTTCGGGGTACTGACGCTCTTCATCCTCCCGGCGATCCTGCAGGGCTCGAACCCGCTGCTCGTCGCGGTCATCGGGGCCAGTGCGATCATGCTGATCGCCCTCTACATGTGCCACGGGCTGACGGCCCGGACCTCGGTAGCCGTCCTCGGCACGCTGGTCTCGCTCCTGCTGATCGGCCTGCTGGGCTCGCTGTTCATCGGCTGGGCGTTCCTGAGCGGCAACACGGACGACAACACCGGGCTGATCCACGGGCTCTACCCGAGCATCGACATGAGCGGCCTGCTGCTCGCGGGCGTGATCATCGGATCGCTCGGCGTACTCGACGACGTGACCGTCACTCAGACGTCGGCCGTCTGGGAACTCCACCAGGCGGACCCGGCGATGGGCCCGCGCGCCCTGTACCGGGCCGCCATCCGGATCGGCCGCGACCACATCGCGTCGGTGGTGAACACCCTCGTGCTGGCGTACGCCGGCGCCGCTCTGCCGCTTCTGCTGCTGTTCTCGATCGCCAACAGCAGCATGGGGACGGTGGCCAACAGCGAGCTGGTCGCCGAGGAGATCGTACGGACCCTCGTCGGTTCCATCGGGCTGGTGGCCTCGGTGCCCGTGACCACCGCCCTGGCGGCGCTGGTGGTCTCCGCCGACCGGCCGGGGGCTGCGGGTGGCATGGCCGCGGGACCGGCCGCCGGACCGGCACGCGGTGGCCGGGGCCGGCGCCGGCGCAAGCGCTGAAGGACTCGGTGACGGCGGGACCTTCCGGCCCCGCGCCTCAGCCGGCCTTCCGCTCGTCCTGCTGCGACTCGGCGAGGATCTTGCCGAGCGCCTGGTCGAGGCTCTCCTCGAAGTCGCCCAGACTGCGCTCCTGACCGAGCGGAACGAGCCGGTCGGTCCGGTCGAGGAAGGCGACGAGCGGCCCCGCGCCCGCGCGGAAGAGGGCCCGGTCCCCGCCGACCTGGAGACGGATGTGGACGTCGGACAGCTCCTCGGGGTCGGTGGGCGCGATGTGCACGTCACCGTCACCACTCGGCTTGTTGATGCCGTCGAGAAGCAGTTCCCGGCCGAACGCCCAGGTCACGGGCGCGTCTCCGGGAAGGTGGAAGGTAAGGCGCACCGCGTAGGGGTCACGGGCGTCGTACCGCAGCTCCACCGGGATCCGGAACGCGAGTTCCTCGGAAACGAGGAAGCTCATCATGACCTCTGCCTGTACCGAATCGCGCATTGCCTACCCCTGTAGTGGAAGTGGCCAGGAATGATCCCCCAGGGCCTCTTGACAAGGGTGGTGGAAGCGGCAGCAGATCACAAGGAGTGAGTTTTCAGATACTGATAGAGAACGAGAGGGTGCTCAACAGCGCGCCTACTTCACTCCGTAGGCTATCGACAGCAGAGAGCAACCGTTCTTCTTGGTGCAAGGGGAGAGAAATGGCCACGGTCGCGGCGGTGTCGCCGACGGTGATCGGGATGGCCGCGCACACCGTGCCCAGGGCGTACTCCTGACGCTCGATCACGGGCTGCGTCCGTTCCCGGGAGCCGATCCGCTGCTCCAGGGAGTGCACGTCCCGCACGGTGTAAGGCGTGATGCTCTCGACCGGGTGCCGCTCGTAGTAGTCCTTGCGCGTCTTCTCGTCGAGCTGGCCCAGCAGGCACTGGCCGATGGCGTGGGCGTGGCCGGTCGCGCGGACGTCGGCCCATTCCTCGCAGACGGGGTTGGCGGGGGTGTCCGAGACACCCACGATCTCGATTTCACCCTCACGGAACACCGCGAAGTAGACGGGGGCCCCGACCGTGTCACGGAAGTGCGCGAGCGAGTCGAGGATCATGCTGCGACGTTTCTGCTGGAGCCCACCGCCCGCCAGCCGGCCGGCCGCGTCACCGAGTACGAACACCCCGCTCTGCCGACGCAGATAGCCCTCGTGCGTCAGCGTGCGCAGCAGGTGGTAAGCGGTGGGGAGCGGGAGCCCGGCCTCGCGCGCCAGCTGTTTCGCCGGGGCTCCCCCGCTATGGGACCCTGCCGCTTCCAGCAGCCGCAACGCCCGCTGCACCGAACCGATCAGGGTCGGCACACCGGGATTGTGAACCGAAGACAAAGCTCACCCCCAGGCCTGGCGGCGGGCCTCGGGGTGGGCCCGCCCTGCGGGGGCCGCCCCCGCGTGTGCCGTGGCTCCTGGGGTTCGTGCCCAGCAGTTGCCCCGACACGACCGCCCGTCCGAGCGGAGGTATCGGCGCCCAGGGAACGGCACAGATTGCCACTGTATCCACCGGTTCCCGGCGTGTGGGCGGTTTGGCCGGTCCCATTCCCCCGCCTGGGTCAATCCCCTTACCCGTTGGGGTGGGGTTGGGCGGGCCTGGTGCTACCAGTCGCTGGAGGAGGCCTTCGACCCACTCCCGGTGAACTTCTTCACCACGAACACCAGGCCGCCGACGAGGGCGACGAAGAGCAGCAGCTTGAAGGCGAACGAGATCAGCGTGCCGAGGATCGAGGTGATCACTCCGCCGAAGACGAAGAGCGCCAGCAGCGGAACGGCGACCCACTTCACCCACCAGGGCATACCCGCGAACATCGCTCGGATCCCGTCCATGTTCCTACCTCTTCCTCGTCCGTGCCCCGTGACCCCCGCGAGTCCGCGGCTTCATGAACTGAGCCGGTGATCGCGTGAGTCCGTGCGTCCGTTTCTTGCCTCGCTCTCGATGCTAGGAGCCGGCCGCGCCGCACAGGTGGCCTCGAGCCCCCGGAACCCCCTGACCCGCCCCTTAGGGGGTTCCGGGGCACGACCCTCAGTCCGGCGGCCGTCCGACCCGCGCTCAGCCCTCCGGCGGGGAGAAGACCACCATCACCTTCAAAGGCTCGGTGATGTGGTGGAACTTGTGCGGTACCCCCGCGGGGACGTAGACGACGCTGCCGTTCGCCACCACCGTCGTCTCCTCCCCGACCGTGATGGATGCCCTGCCGCTCACCACGAAGTACACCTCGTCCTGACGGTGCGGCTGCTGCGGGTCGCTCTGCCCGGCATCGAGCGCGTACAGCCCGACCGACATGTTCCGTTCCCGCAGGAACTGCAGATAGGCGCCGTCGTTGGCGGCCCGCTCCGCCTCGAGCTCGTCCAGTCGGAAGGCCTTCATCTTCGCTGTGCCCCTTGCTCTTGCCCGGTGGTGCCCCGGGATCCGCCGGTCTGCCGATGCCCGGCCCGGATCTTCTCTGCCACGATCAGACACATGACGAATTTCGTAGTCAAGACGCTCGCCAACGCGGCGGCCCTGGCCGTCGCCATCTGGCTGGTCTCCGGGATCACGCTCGACGACGGCAGCAGCACGGGCCGCCGCGCACTGACGCTGATCCTGGTCGCTCTGGTCTTCGGACTGGTCAACCTCATCGTCAAGCCGGTCGTGAAGCTGCTCTCGTTCCCGCTGTTCATCCTCACACTCGGTCTGTTCACCCTGGTCGTGAACGCCCTGATGCTGCTGCTCACCTCCTGGCTGGCCGAGCAGTTCGACCTCAGCTTCCACGTGGACGGCTTCTGGACCGCCGTCCTCGGCGGCCTGATCATCTCCGTCGTCTCCTGGGCCGTGAACCTGGCCCTGCCCGACAAGAACTGAGCGGGCCGCCGAACACCGGTCCGACCGCCGCCGTACGCACCGCCGTGAAGGAGCACACCCCGTGAACGAGCACACTCCCGGCGGGACCGCCGGACCGCCGGCCGCGTCCGGCGCGTACGGCGACGGCACACGCGCCGTACGCGCCGGGCTGCCCGAGCCCGTCAAGAACGAGCCGCCGCTGCCCGGACCGGTGTTCGCCGCCCACTTCCACCTCCCGGGCGAGGTCTCGGGCCCGTATACCTACGGCCGCGACACGAACCCCACCTGGACCCTGCTGGAACGGGCCATCGGCGAACTGGAGGCACCGGACGGGGAAGGGGCGGAGACCATCGTCTTCGCCTCCGGAATGGCGGCCGTCTCCGCCGTCCTGCTCTCACAGGCCCGCACCGGCGACACCGTCGTCCTGCCCTCCGACGGCTACCAGGCGCTGCCCCTGGTCCGCGAACAGCTCGAGGCGTACGGAGTCCACGTGCGCACCGCGCCGACCGGCCAGGACGCGCAGCTCGCCGCCCTCGACGGGGCCCGGCTGCTGTGGATCGAGACCCCGTCCAACCCGGGCCTCGACGTGTGCGACGTACGCCGCCTCGCGCGGGCCGCGCACACGGCGGGCGCCCTGGTCGCCGTCGACAACACCCTGGCGACCCCGCTCGGACAGCGGCCCCTGGAACTGGGAGCGGACTTCTCCGTCGCCAGCGGCACCAAGGGGCTCACCGGCCACGGGGACCTGCTGCTCGGCTACGTCGTCTGCCGCGACCCGGAACTGGCCGCGGGCATCCGCCGCTGGCGCAAGATCGTCGGAGCGATCCCGGGGCCCATGGAGGCCTGGCTGGCCCACCGCTCCCTGTCCACCCTCCAGCTGCGGGCCGCACGCCAGTGGGGCAACGCGCTGGCGGTGGCCGAGGTGCTGGCCGACCGGCCCGAGGTGACCGGGGTCCGCTACCCGGGGCTCGCCTCGGACCCCTCCCACAAGACGGCCTCCCGGCAGATGCGCGGCTTCGGCTCGGTGGTCTCGTTCGTCCTCCCGGACCGCGCGCACGCGGAGCGCTTCATGACCGCTCTGCACCTGGTCGAGGACGCCACGAGCTTCGGCGGAGTCCGGTCCACCGCGGAGCGGCGCGGACGCTGGGGCGGCGACGCCGTGCCGGAGGGCTTCATCCGTTTCTCCGCCGGGGCCGAGGACCCCGAGGACCTGGTCGCGGACGTGCTGCGGGCCCTCGACTCGGCGGCCGCCGGGGCCTGAGCGGCGGAGGAAGAAGGAATGCGGTCCGAGCCTCCCCCCTGGTGGCTCGGACCGCGCCGGGTTCCCCGCGAGAAGAACCACGCTGACAAGGCTAGTTGACTCAGTGTCAGAGTCCAATCACGGTAACGACAGGGGCCTATCGGCATATTTATAGTTGAAGGCCCCCACCGAGAGGGGCCGCCATGGACCTGGCCCTGCTGCGCACCTTCGTCGCCGTGCACCGGGCCGGCTCGTTCACCCGGGCCGCCACGCTCCTCGGGCTGTCACAGCCCGCCGTCACCTCACAGATCCGCACCCTGGAACGGCAGCTCGGCCGGCCCCTGTTCCACCGGCGCGCCCGGGGCGTCACCCCCACGGCCGTCGGCGACGAGCTGGCCCACAAGGCCGCCCCTCACCTCGACGCGCTGCTCCGGATCGCCGAGACCGAGCGGGAGGCCGCCGGAACCCTGCGGACCCTGCACCTCGCCGGGCCCCCGGAGTTCCTCAGCCTGCGCGTACTGCCCGCGCTCGCGCCCCTGGTCGGCCAGGGCCAGAGTCTGCGCACCGCTCTGGTGCCCGGCTCCGAGGAAAACCTCGCCGGGCTGGCCGCCGGGCAGCACGACCTGGTCGTCACCACCTCCCGTCCGCGCGGCGGCCCCTTCACCGCCAGTGTCCTCTGCGACGAGGAACAGGTGCTGGTGGCCGCGCCCTACTGGGCCGCCCTGGCCGACCCGGCCGCACTGAACGCTTCGGGCCCCGCGGCGCTCGACGGGATCCCGGTCGTCGAGGTCCACGAGAGCCTGCCGCTGGTCACCCGCTACTGGGCCACCGTCTTCGACTCGGTGCCCGACACCGCCGCCACGGTGGTGGTCCCCGACCTGCGGGCGGTCCTGGAATGCGTCCTGGCCGGCGCCGGACTCGCCGTCCTGCCCCGCTACCTGTGCCAGGACGCCCTCGACCGCGGGGAGGTCGTCTCCCTGCTGGATCCCGCCGTCCCGCCGCTGCGCACGTGGTTCCTCGTGGTCCGGGCGGGCAGCCTGGCGCTCGCCCACCTGGCACGGGCCCACGACCGTCTGCTGCGCGCCGCCGCGCACTGGTGAGCCCCTCGTTTCCGGCCGCTGACGCGTTTCAGACGGGCGGGCGCGGGCCACTCTTCTCCCATGACCGAACGTCCCGTGGTCAAACGCACCGCCCGCGCGATCCTGCTCGACGGTGACGACCTGATCCTCATCAAGCGCACCAAGCCAGGCGTCGACCCGTACTGGCTCACGCCGGGCGGTGGCGTGGAGGCCTCGGACCGCACCGTCGTCGACGCCCTCCACCGAGAACTCCACGAAGAACTCGGCGCCAAGATCACCGATGTGGTGCCGTGCTTCGTCGACACCGTCGAGCACATCACCACCGGGGGAGTGACCGGGGTGAAGGTCCAGCACTTCTTCGTCTGCCGCCTCGAATCGATGGACCCCGGCCAGCGGCACGGCCCGGAAGTCGACGATCCCCAGGGCGAGTACGAGATCGTCCGCGTGCCCTTCAGCCGGGTCGGCATCGCCGCCGTCCACCTGGTTCCGCTCTCCCTGCGCCACTACCTCGACGGCAACATCGAGGGGGTCCGCGCCATGCACGCCCCCGACCTGGGCTGACGGCTCCGGGGAGCGGGCGGCTGCGTACGCCTCAGCCGGCCACGCCCGCCAGCTCCTCGAGGGCGTCGTAGCGGATGCGCTCTCCGGGGATCCCGATCCGCTTCAGCGCGTCCACACCGTTGCGGATCATCGCGGGCGGTCCCGAGATGAAGGCGTCGTACGAGCTCCAGGGCCCGTGCTCACCGACCGCCTGCGGCAGCTGTCCGGCCAGCCCCTCGCCGACCACCGGGCGCACCGACAGCCACGGGTGGGAGCGCTGCAACCCGAGCAGGGTGTCCTTGTCATAGAGGTCGTGATCGCTGCGCGCCCCGAAGAAGACCTCCATCGGGCGCCGCTCACCGTGCTCGGCGACGTCCTCGATCAGTGCCTTGATCGGGGCGATGCCGGTACCGCCGCCCAGGCACAGCATCCCGTTGTCGGTGCTGTGGTCCACCACCATCGAACCGGCCGGCGGGCCCAGCCGCAGGACATCGCCCGGCCGGGCGTGCCGTACCAGGGCATTGGACACCCAGCCCGCCGGGACGGCCTTCACGTGGAAGGACAGCAGCCCGTCCGCGCGGGGCGCCGAGGCGAAGGAGTAGTGCCGCCAGACCCGCGGCCACCACGGGGTCTCCAGACTGGTGTACTGGCCGGCGAGGAAGGGGTACGGCTGATCGGGGCGGACCGTCAGCACGGCGATGTCCGAGGTGCGCAGGTCGTGCGAGACCACCTCGGCGTGCCACCAGGCCGGTGCCCTGGCCTCGTCCGCCGCCGCCGCGTCGATCATCGTCTGCGAGATGGCGGTGTACGCGCGCACCCATGCCGCCTCGGCCTCCGGTCCCCAGGTGAGTTCCGCGTACCGGGCCAGCGCGCCGATCAGCGCCTCTCCGACCACCGGGTAATGGGCGGGCACGGTGCCGTACTTGCGGTGGCCGGCGCCGAGCCGCTGGAGGTAGGGGGTCAGTACGGCCGGGTCGTCGATGTGCTCGGCGGCGGTCAGCAGGGCCTTCAGCAGCCGGTCGCGCTGGACGTCCATGGCCGCGGGGAACAACTCCCGGACCTCGGGGTGGCTCGTGAAGACCAGCGCGTAGAAGTACGAGGTCACCTTGTCCGCGACGGGTGCGATCTCGGCGAGGGTGCGGCGGATGAGGACGGCGTCCGGGGAGGGCTCCGTCGCACCGCCCCCGGCGGGTATCCAGCCCGTCGGTCTGGCCGATCTGGTGGGCGGAGCGTCCATGCGGTGCCTCGCTTCGAGCATCTCGGTCGGGTCTCACACGCCACGGCCTCGAATCCGTGGTTCCGGGATTCACAGCGTGCCAGTCGGCGGGGTGCGCGGCGGGAGAATGGAAAAAACGGTGTTTCGAACCCCCTTTTCCCCTTAAGATTCCTCGACTTCCGGGCGTGCCGCGCCCAGGAGCTGGTACGCCTCCCGGAGGTCGCGGCCCTCGTAGACATGGGTGGCCCGCTCGGCCAGGTACGGGCGCGCGTTGACCGCGACCGAGCGCGGCACCACCTCGAAGAGCACCGCGTCGGTCATGGAGTCCCCGTACGCGACACAGGCGCTGCGGCCCACCCCGAACCGCGCGCACAGCTGGTCCGCGACCTCCACCTTACGCTCGGGCGTCAGGATCCCGGTCACGTCGACGGGCCGGGTGAAGGGCACCTCGGGAAAGACCGATCCGTGAGCGGCGTGCGCGCCCCATTCCAGTAGCAGTTCCACGAAGAACGAGGGGGACAGCGAGATCACCGCGCAGTAGTCACCGCGGCCACGGATCTCCGTCCAGACCTCCTGGATCCCCGCCAGCCACGGTGCCCCGTCGAAGGCCGCCCGGACGTGCGCCGGTGTCAGCTCGGCCCACAGCTCCCGGGCCGCCACCGAGAACTCGTGCGGGCCGATCTTCCGCGCGCTGAAGGCCCGCTCCAGCGCGGCGATCTCGGTGTCCACCCCGAGCTGCCGGGAGATCTCCACCGGCGCGGCCGAGCCGTACATCAGGGTCCCGTCGAGATCGAACAGGTGCAGCGAAGTCATAACCGCCGAGGCTAGCGGCTCCGTTCCGCCGGGGCACTCCCCTCGGCGGCGGCCGGAGAAAGGGCGGGCCCTGGGGCGCGGCCGGCACGGTGGCCCAGCCATGTTTCACGTGAAACAGGCCATGTGCGACACGAGCGGAGGCGGGCAACACCCCATGCGCGAGACGGGCTGTGTGTGAAACGAGCCGGTGTTTCACGTGAAACATCGGCTGACGGATCCCCGAATTCCCTGGACTCCTCCCGAGCCGGTGATCCACTCTGGGCCGGTGACACCACCACAGCTCATCGACCTGCCGATCCGCGCACTGACCATGGCAGATCTCCGGCACTGCGCCGACCTGTCCGAGGACCGCGGCTGGCCGCGCGAGGACCACAAGTGGGGGCTGCTCCTCACCGCCGGCGACGGCTACGGCATCGACGCGCCCGACGGCCAGGGGCTTGCCGCCGCCTGTGTCGTCACCCGGTACGGAGACACCGGCGTGAAGCCCGACCTCGCCGCCATCGGGATGGTCCTCGTCGCCGACCGGTACGCCCGCAAGGGTCTGGGCCGACGCCTCATGAGACACGTGTGCGACGACCTGCTCCCCGGCGTCCCGCTCACCCTGCACTCCACCCCCTACGGACGCCCGCTCTACGAGGAGCTCGGCTTCGGCGTCACGGGCCGCGCGGAGATGCTCCGAGGCGCCTTCCGCCGCGAGCAGGACGGCCCGGCCGACGGCCCTGCCGGTGTCCGCGTCCGGCCGGCCGCCGCCGAGGACCTCCAGGGAATCGTCCGGCTGGACACGGAGGTGTTCGGGACCGACCGGACCCACCTCATCACGCGGCTCCCGGCATTCACCGACAGGCTGCTCGTCGCCGAGGACCCCTGCGGTGCCCTCATCGGCTACGCCGCGATCTGGCCCAACATGGACACCCATGTCGTCGGCCCCCTGATCGCCCGCGACACCGCCGTCGCCAAGGCCCTGGTCGCCGCATTGGCCGCGGGCACCGACCGGGACCTGCGCACCGATGTGGACGTGCGCCACGAGGAACTCCTCACGTGGCTCAAGGCGCGCGGCATGGAGTCCGTGGCCTTCAACGCCGTCATGACCCGGGACATCCCAGGCCTGCCCGGCGACTGGTCCCGCCGCTGGGCGCCGCTCACCGTCGCCGCCGGCTGAAACGAGGACACCTGCCCATGACCGACGCACCCGAGCTGACCATCCGCCCGGCCACGGAGGCCGACCTTCCCGAGATCGTCGCCATGCTCGCCGACGACCCGCTCGGCGCCACCCGCGAGTCACCCGACGACCTGACCCCGTACATCGCGGCCCTGCAGCGGCTGACCGACGACCCCCACCAGCACCTCGTCGTCGCGGTCCGCGGCGACCGCGTCGTGGGGACGCTCCAGCTCACGATCGTTCCTGGACTGTCCCGCAAGGGCGCCACCCGTTCCATCATCGAGGGCGTCCGGGTCCACGCCGACGAACGCGGCAGCGGCCTGGGGACCCGGTTCATCGAATGGGCCGTCGCGCGGTCCCGGCAGGAGAACTGCCAGCTGGTCCAGCTCACCTCGGACGTGACCCGCACCGACGCCCACCGGTTCTACGAGCGGCTCGGTTTCACCCCCTCCCATGTGGGGTTCAAGCTCCAGCTCTGAGCAGCCCCGGAGCGGGCCGGGCCGCTGTCGGTGGCCCGGCCTACGATCGGGAGGATGAGCCGCAGCCTCCCCCTCATCACCACCGCCGAGCGTCGCCACCGTCTGGGCCGACGGCACCGTCTGGCTCCCTCCGCCCGCGCCCGAACCACAAGCCAGGCCGCGGACGCCGTCGTCGCCCTGCACGCCACGGACGCCGCGACCGTGTACCTGTCCGTCCGGGCCCGGCTTGCCGAGGGCGGGCCCGACGCGGTCGAGCAGGCCCTGTACGAGGACGTCAGCGTGGTCCGCATGCTCAGCATGCGCAACACCCTCTTCGCCGTCTCGGCCGGTCTCGCCCCGTACGTGGACGCGTCCACCGCCCGGGGAATCGCGGTGAAGGAACGCAGGACCCTCCTCAAGCACCTGGAGGAGGACGGCCGGGGCCTCGACGCCGACTGGCTGGCGCACGCCGAGGCCGCCGCCCTCGAGGCGCTCGACGCCCGGGGTGCTTCCACGGGCGGCCAGCTCTCCGCGGCGGTACCCGCCCTGCGGCAGAAGATCACCATCGCCCGGGGCAAGAAGTACGAGGCCGAGACCGGCGTGGCCACCCGCGTCATCCGCCTCCTGGCCGCCGACGGCCGCATCCGGCGGGACCGGCCGCGCGGGACCTGGACCTCCAGCCAGTTCCGCTGGGTCCACACCCAGCCCTGGCCCTCCGTGCCCGTCGCCGAGGCGCGGGCGGAGATCGCCCGCCGCTGGCTCCACGCTTACGGCCCGGCCACCGAGGCAGACCTCAAGTGGTGGACCGGCTGGAGCCTCACCGACGTACGCACGGCGCTGGCCGGCGTGGGGCCCGAGCAGGTCCGTCTCGACGACGGCGGAACGGGACTCGTCTGCCCGGGTGACACCGTCCCCGAGCCGGCCCCTGAACCGTGGGCCGCCCTGCTGCCCGGCCTCGACCCCAGCGCCATGGGGTGGGCGGACCGGGGCTTCCACCTCGACCCCGCCCACCGTCCCGCCCTGTTCGACTACGCGGGCAACATCGGGCCGACCGTGTGGTGGAACGGCGAGATCGTCGGCGGCTGGGCGCAGCGTCCTGACGGGGAGATCGTCTGGCGGCTGCTGGGCAGCCCCGGCCAGGCCGCCGAGGAGGCGGTCGCGGCCGAGGCCGCCGCCCTCACCGACTGGGTGGGCGACGCCCGTGTCACCCCCCGCTTCCGCACCCCGCTGGAGCGCGAACTGGCCGCCTGAACACCGCGGCCGAAGGGACACGGCCCCGGAGGCGTCAGCCGATGCCCCGCCAGCCCTGCGGGTCCACCCCGCCGGGCACCGGGGCGCCCGGGTCGTAGGGCTCGCGCGTGAAGACGAACGAGGCGAGGTCGAGGTGGCTCACGGAGCCGTCCTCACGCCTGACCGCCCGAAGCGTCTCGCCCGCGTAGTACCCCGTCAGACCGGTCCAGCTGCCGTCCGGCTCGGCGCGGAAACGGGCCGCCCGGCCGGTGGCCCCGACCGGACTCAGTTCCAGGGACCCGTCCCAGTTCAGCCGGAGGACCTGCGCCGAAGTACCCCAGTACCAGGGGCCGCACAGTTCCAGCGGCACCTGGTCGTCCTCCCTGAACGGGCGCCACGGCTCGGGGATGCGCGGCTCCGCCTCCGCGACGATCGCGATCAGATCGGTGGCCACCGTCGAGGCCGGCAGGCCCGACGTGCAGTTCGACAGCACGACCGCGGCCACGTCGTCCGCCTCGCTGAACCAGAGTCCCGCGACGAACCCGGGCAGCGAACCGCCGTGTCCGGCCAGCCGGCGCCCGCCCTGGTCCGCCAGCTGGAGGCCGAGCCCGTATCCGACTTCCGCCATACCGGGCTCCGGAGGAGCCGCAGACGTGCGCATCTCCCGTGCGCTCTCCGCGCTCAGCACCCGGTCGTCGCCCCGCATCAGCAGCCGCGCGAACCGGGCCAGGTCACCGGTGGTGGACCACAGCTGACCGGCCGCGGCCATCAGCCCCAGGTCCTCGGAGGGCTCCGGCATCATCACGTCCGCCCACGGGTGCACCGCCCAGCCGCCCGCGTGCGGGGCCTGCGGCTGCGCGCTCGTACGGTTCAGGCCCAGCGGTTCCAGCACCTCGGCGCGCAGCACCTCCTCCCACGGCTTCCCACGGAGCGCCTCGACGAGCGAACCCAGCAGGGTGTAACCGGGGTTGGAGTAGTGGTGCCGGGTACCCGGTACGTGCTTGAACGGCTCGGCCCCGAGCACGTCGGCGAGCTCCGGCCGCAATGCGGCCGACGAACGCTCCCACCACTCACCGGGAGTCTCCGCCCCGAGACCGGAGGTGTGCGCCAGCAGCTGGCCGATGGTCACCTCGTCCGCACCGCTGCCGGGGAGGTGCTTGCCCAGCGGGTCCGACAGGTCCAGCAGGCCTTCGTCCCGCAGCCGCATCACCAGGACCGCGGTGAAGGTCTTGGTGATCGACCCGATCCGGTACTGCACGTCCCCGTCCGGTCCGTGGCCCTCGACGGAGGTCCGGGAGCCCTCCCAGACCACCTCCCCGCCGCGTACGACGGTCGCCACCAGCGAAGGGGTCCGCCCCTCGCGCTGTGCGACGGCGATCCGGTGCCGGAGGGCACGCCGGGTTGCGGGGAGCAGTTCCAGGTCTTCAGAGAGCGCGTCCATGATCGGATGCTACGTGTTGGCCATGTCCACGAACCGCGAATAATGGCCCTGGAAGGCGACCGTGATGGTGGCCGTCGGACCGTTTCGGTGCTTGGCGACGATCAGGTCCGCCTCGCCGGCGCGGGGCGACTCCTTCTCGTACGCGTCCTCGCGGTGCAGCAGGATCACCATGTCGGCGTCCTGTTCGATCGAGCCGGATTCACGCAGGTCGGAGACCATCGGCTTCTTGTCGGTGCGCTGCTCGGGACCACGGTTCAGCTGGGAGAGCGCGATCACCGGCACCTCCAGCTCCTTGGCCAGCAGCTTGAGGTTTCGGGACATGTCGGAGACCTCCTGCTGGCGGCTCTCGGGACGGCGCGAGCCGCCCGACTGCATCAGCTGCAGGTAGTCGATGACGACGAGCGAGAGGTCGTTGCGCTGCTTGAGCCGGCGGCACTTGGCCCGGATCTCCATCATCGACAGGTTGGGGGAGTCGTCGATGTACAGCGGGGCGGCCGAGACGTCCGGCATCCGGCGGGCGAGCCGCGTCCAGTCGTCGTCGGTCATGGTGCCCGAGCGCATGTGGTGGAGCGCCACCCTGGCCTCCGCCGAGAGCAGACGCATGGCGATCTCGTTGCGGCCCATTTCGAGGGAGAAGATGACGCTCGGCAGGTTGCTCTTGATCGAGCAGGCGCGGGCGAAGTCCAGCGCGAGCGTCGACTTGCCCATGGCGGGTCGGGCGGCGATGACGATCATCTGGCCGGGGTGCAGGCCGTTGGTCAGGGAGTCCAGGTCGGTGAACCCGGTCGGGACGCCCGACATCTGGCCGGAGCGCGAGCCGATCGCCTCGATCTCGTCGAGCGCGCCCTCCATGATGTCGCCGAGCGGCAGGTAGTCCTCGGAGGTCCGCTGCTCGGTGACGGCATAGATCTCGGCCTGGGCGCTGTTGACGATCTCGTCGACGTCTCCGTCCGCCGCGTAGCCCATCTGAGTGATCTTCGTACCGGCCGCGACGAGGCGGCGCAGGACGGCCCGCTCGTGGACGATCTCCGCGTAGTACTCGGCGTTCGCCGCGGTCGGTACGGACTGCACCAGGGTGTGCAGGTACGAGGCGCCGCCGACCTTGCTGATCTCGCCGCGGCGGGTCAGCTCGGCGCCGACCGTGATCGGGTCGGCGGGCTCACCCTTCGCGTACAGGTCGAGGATGGCCTGGTAGATCGTCTCGTGCGAGGGGCGGTAGAAGTCGTGCCCCTTGAGGACCTCGACCACGTCCGCGATCGCGTCCTTGGACAGCAGCATGCCGCCGAGCACGGACTGCTCGGCGTCCAGGTCCTGCGGCGGGACGCGCTCGAAGCCGCCCCCTCCGCCGTCCCAGGAGCCGCCCTCGCGGCCCCGGTCCTGCTGGTCGTCCCCGCGGCCGCGGCCCTCGCCGCTGCGACGCGGACGGGCGGGCAGACGGTCACTGGGACCGCTGTCGGCCCAGGGGTCGTCCATGGGCTCGGGCATGCTCACCGGGCCGCCTCCTCCGTCCGCGAACGCGGACCCTCGCCGTGGCACTCTTTTCTACGCCACGGCTCTGACATTTGGGACACCCGAAGCGGCTGTGGGCGCGCCGGGCAACGCACAACGGTAGGGCCGCGAGCGGCGTCAGCCAATCTTGTTATCCACAGGCTGTGTGGATGAGATGTGGACGACGGAGCCAATGCTGTGGGTAAGTCGCCCGAAGCTGTGCACAGAGCGGGGGACGACGCTGTGGACAAAATCACCTGACCCACCCCCGCACCCCATTTGACCTGCACTTTCACCGCACGCAGGGCCCGGGGAAGAAAATTCTTGGCCACTGTCTCAAGATCGCCCCCGACGGGCCGGAAAGAACGCCCAAGTCAGCGGCTTAGTAAGGGTCCTATGGGCCTTGCATCCATTACCTGTGGAAGATTAGATTGAGCACATGACACAGGCCTCCACCACCACGAAGACGACCGCGAAACGGTACGACCGCGAGATCCTCGCGCTCGCCGTACCGGCCTTCGGCGCACTCGTGGCCGAGCCGCTCTTCGTGATGGCCGACAGCGCCATCGTGGGACACCTCGGCACCCCCCAGCTGGCCGGCCTCGGCATCGCGGCGGCACTGCTCACCACCGCCGTGAGCGTCTTCGTCTTCCTCGCCTACGCCACCACGGCCGCCGTGGCCCGGCGCGTCGGCGCGGGCGACCTCCCGGCAGCCATCCGGCAGGGCATGGACGGCATCTGGCTCGCCCTGCTGCTCGGCACCGCCGTCCTCGTCGCAGTCCTGCCCACCGCCCCCGGCCTGGTCTCCCTCTTCGGCGCCTCGGACACCGCCGCCCCGTACGCCGTCACGTACCTGCGGATCTCGGCGCTCGGCATCCCCGCGATGCTCGTGGTCCTGGCGGCCACCGGCGTCATCCGCGGCCTCCAGGACACCCGCACCCCGCTCTACGTGGCCATCGGCGGCTTCGCCCTCAACGGCGCCCTCAACGTGGCCCTGGTCTACGGCGCGGGTCTCGGCATCGCGGGCTCCGCCTGGGGCACGGTCACCGCCCAGTGGGCCATGGCCGGCGCGTACCTCTTCGTGGTCGTCCGGGGCGCCCGGCACCACGGCGCCTCCCTGCGGCCCGACGCGGCGGGCATCCGCGCCTGCGCCCAGGCGGGGGTGCCGCTGCTGGTCCGCACCCTGTCCCTGCGCGCCATTCTGATGATCGCGACAGCCGTGGCGGCACGGCTGGGAGACGCCGACATCGCCGCCCACCAGATCCTGCTGTCCCTCTGGAGCCTGCTCGCCTTCGCCCTGGACGCGATCGCCATCGCCGGCCAGGCCATCATCGGCCGCCACCTGGGTGCCGGTGACACCGAGGGGGCCCGGGCCGTGTGCCGCCGGATGCTGTTGTGGGGCGTCGTCACCGGCGTCGTGCTGGGCCTGCTGGTCGTCCTGGCCCGTCCGGTGTTCATCCCGCTGTTCACCAGCGACCCGGTGGTGGAGAACACCCTGCTGCCCGCCTTGCTGGTCGTAGCCCTGAGCCAGCCCGTCTGCGGAGTCGTCTTCGTCCTGGACGGAGTGCTGATGGGGGCCGGTGACGGCCGGTACCTGGCGTGGGCGATGCTGCTGACCCTGGCCGTCTTCGCGCCGGCCGCGCTCCTGGTCCCGGCTCTCGGCGGCGGTCTGACCGCGCTCTGGTGGGCCATGACCGTGATGATGCTGGTCCGGATGGTTACCCTCCAGCTCCGCGCGCGTTCGGGTCGCTGGCTGGTCGCAGGAGCGACCCGATAACGGCCGCCGATGTTTCACGTGAAACAGGAGGCCGTCCCGCGTGAAACCGGAGGCGTTTCACATGGACGGCAGGCCGTTTCTCGTGAAACATCGGGCCTCTTCACCTGGGATCAGGCCGTTTCACGTGAAACATCGCCTCCTGGGAACGACGAAGGGCCGCACCCCGGAGGGTGCGGCCCTTCATGTGCTGCCCTTAGGCGGCGACGACCTCGATGCCCACGTTCGCGACGACCTCGGCGTGCAGACGCACGGAGACCTGGTACGAACCGAGGGTCTTGATCGGGGAGCCCAGCTCCACGCGACGCTTGTCGACCTTCGGGCCACCGGACGCCTCGACCGCGGAAGCGATGTCGGCCGGGGTGACGGAACCGAAGAGGCGACCGGCGTCACCCGCGCGGGTGGCCAGACGGACCTTCACGCCCTCGAGCTTGGCCTTGACCTCGTTGGCCTGCTCGATGGTCGCGATCTCGTGGATCTTGCGGGCGCGGCGGATCTGCGCCACGTCCTTCTCGCCACCCTTGGTCCAGCGGATCGCGAAACCACGCGGGACCAGGTAGTTGCGAGCGTAACCGTCCTTGACGTCGACGACATCGCCGGCGGTGCCGAGGCCAGAGACCTCGTGGGTCAGGATGATCTTCATTAGTCGGTCACCCTTTCCTTATCGCGCGGTGGACGTGTAGGGCAGCAGCGCCATCTCACGGCTGTTCTTGACGGCCGTGGCGACGTCACGCTGGTGCTGCGTGCAGTTGCCGGTAACGCGGCGGGCACGGATCTTGCCGCGGTCGGAAATGAACTTCCGCAGCATGTTCGTGTCCTTGTAGTCCACGTACGCGGTCTTGTCCTTGCAGAACGCGCAGACCTTCTTCTTAGGCTTGCGCACAGGCGGCTTCGCCATTGTGTCTCTCCTGTGTGATCAAGAAGTTTGGAAGGAGCTGCCCTAGAAGGGCGGCTCGTCCGAGTAGCCACCGCCGGAACCGCCGGAGCTTCCGCCCCAGCCGCCCCCGCCGCCGCCCTGCTGGCCGCCGGCCGGCGCACTGGACGCCCACGGGTCGTCGGAGGGAGCTCCGCCGCCCTGGGGACCAGCGCTGGGGGCTCCGCCCCAGCTGCCGCCGCCGCCCTGCTGCTGACCGCCGCCGCCGTATCCACCCTGGCCGCCGCGACCGGTGGTCTTGGCGACCTTGGCCGTGGCGTTCTTGAGGCTGGGGCCGACTTCCTCGACGTCCAGCTCGTAGACCGTGCGCTTGACACCCTCACGGTCCTCGTAGGACCGCTGCTTCAGCCGGCCCTGCACGATGACGCGCATGCCTCGCTGAAGGGACTCGGCGACGTTCTCAGCCGCCTGCCGCCACACCGAGCAGGTCAGGAACAGGCTCTCGCCGTCCTTCCACTCGTTGGTCTGACGGTCGAAGGTGCGGGGGGTGGACGCGACACGGAACTTCGCGACCGCCGCACCCGAGGGGGTGAAGCGCAGCTCGGGGTCGTCGACGAGATTGCCGACGACCGTGATGACGGTCTCGCCTGCCATGGATGGAAACCTCTCGGCGGGGATTGCTGCTGGGCTGCTGTGCTACTCGGTCCCGATTACCGCTGAACCTGAGTTCAGTGGGTCTCGGGGCGAAGGACCTTGGTCCGGAGAACCGACTCGTTCAGGTTCATCTGGCGGTCGAGCTCCTTGACGACCGCAGGCTCGGCCTGCAGGTCGATGACCGAGTAGATGCCCTCGGGCTTCTTCTTGATCTCGTAAGCGAGACGACGACGGCCCCAGGTGTCGACCTTCTCGACCTTTCCGTTGCCCTCACGGACGACGGAGAGGAAGTTCTCGATCAGCGGGGAGACAGCGCGCTCCTCGAGATCGGGGTCGAGGATGACCATCACTTCGTAGTGACGCATGTGGAACCCACCTCCTTTGGACTCAGCGGCCACGGTCGTTCCGTGGCAGGAGGGTCGTGATGCGTGCCGCACGGCGTCCGAGAGCAGACACCGCGCAGACCGTACAGACTACCTGCTCGCCTCCTTCCGGTTGAAATCCTGCGGGAGGAGGCCACACTCTGTATGCGTCGGGTGTGCTCGGTGCCACGCCCCCGCCCCAGGTCGGAGGCGCGCCGCGCACCGCTCTGCGTCAGCCAGGAGGTGCCTTCCGATGGCACAGGCCATGCATCGCCAGTCCTCGCCCCCGCCGATCTCGCTCTTCTCCACCGACGGCAAGTCCCATCCGGTCCAGGACACCCTGATGGTGGTCACCCTGGTCCTCGGCGCCGTGGCGTTCGTCACTGCGTTCTTCCACGATCTGCACCTGCTCACTTCCTGGGCCGGGCTGATCGGGATCGGGACCGGGCTGTACGGACAGTTCATCTCCGCCACCACCCGCGAGCGCTTCGTGCTGATCATCGGCCTAGGCGCGTCTGCCATCGGCTTCATGCTCGGAATGGCGCACGGCGGCCTCTTCGGCGGCTGGCTGGGCTGACCGGGCGACCTCCGGGACGGGGCGCCGTCCTTCCTCCGGCCCAGGCACCGGCCCGTACCGGCCTGTCCCCCAGATGGGTGGCGCCACCGTCGCAGTAGGCTTCGCGCCATAGCAGCGAAGCCGCCGGAGGAGACACCCCGCATGAGCCTGTCCCTGAGCACCATCAGCCGCGAGCAGCATCTGGCGTACCTCCAGAGCCTGCCGTCGGCTAGCCACTGCCAGGTCCCGGCATGGGCCGACGTCAAGAACGAGTGGCGTTCGGAGAACCTCGGCTGGTTCGACAAGAACGGCGAACTCGTCGGCGCCGCGCTCGTGTTGTACCGCCAGCTGCCCAAGGTGAAGCGCTACCTCGCGTACCTCCCCGAGGGCCCCGTCATCAACTGGTACGCCCCGAACCTCGAGGAGTGGCTCCAGCCGATGCTGGCCCACCTCAAGCAGCAGGGCGCCTTCACCGTGAAGATGGGCCCGCCCGTCGTCATCCGCCGCTGGAACTCGGCCGCCATCAAGGCCGGCATCCAGGACCCCGAGGTCAAGCGCCTGCGCGATGTCGAGGCCTCGTACATCGAGCCCCGCGCCTTCGAGGTGTCGGACAAGCTGCGCCGCATGGGCTGGCAGCAGGGCGAGGACGGCGGCGCCGGTTTCGGCGACGTCCAGCCCCGCTACGTGTTCCAGGTCCCGCTGGCCAACCGCTCCCTGGACGACGTCCTCAAGGGCTTCAACCAGCTGTGGCGCCGCAACATCAAGAAGGCCGAGAAGGCCGGCGTCGAGGTCGTCCAGGGCGGCTACGAGGACCTGCCGACCTGGCAGTACCTGTACGAGATCACGGCTGAGCGCGACAAGTTCCGCCCGCGCCCGCTCAGTTACTTCCAGCGCCAGTGGACGGCCCTCAACTCCGAGGACCCCAACCGCATGCGCCTGTACATCGCCAAGCACGAGGGGGAGCCGCTGGCCGCCGCCACGATGCTCACCGTCGGCCAGCACGTCTGGTACTCGTACGGCGCCTCGGCCAACCACAAGCGCGAGGTCCGTCCCTCGAACGCGATGCAGTGGCGGATGCTGCGCGATTCGTACGCGCTGGGTGCCAGCGTCTACGACCTTCGCGGCATCTCTGACACGCTGGACGAGAACGACCACCTGTTCGGCCTGATCCAGTTCAAGGTCGGTACGGGCGGCGAGGCCGTCGAGTACGTCGGCGAGTGGGACTTCCCGCTCAACAAGGTGCTCCACAAGGCGCTCGACATCTACATGTCGCGCCGCTGACCCAGCTGTTTTTCGAGAGAGGTTCCGGACGGGCATGGCGCTCACGCTCTACGTCGACACCGCGCGCTGGCGTGCGCACCAGAAGCAGATCACGGACCAGTTCCCCGGTCTGATCCCGGTCTGCAAGGGCAACGGCTACGGCTTCGGCCACGAGCGGCTGTGTGAGGAGGCGACCCGGATGGGCGCCGACATCCTGGCCGTCGGGACGACGTACGAGGCCGCGAGCATCAAGGACCACTTCGGTGGCGACCTGCTCGTCCTCACCCCCTTCCGGCGGGGTGAGGAGCCGGTGCCGCTGCCGGACCGGGTGATCCGCTCGGTGTCCTCGGTGGACGGGGTCCGCGGACTGGTCGGGGCTCGCGTGGTCATCGAATGCATGAGCTCGATGCGCCGCCACGGCATCTCCGAGCAGGACCTGGGCCTGCTCCAGTCGGCCATCGAGGACGTCCGGCTGGAGGGCTTCGCCCTGCACCTGCCGCTGGACCGCCCCGACGGCTCGGACGCCGTCGAGGAGGTCATCGGCTGGATGGACCGGCTGCGCGCGGCCCGGCTGCCGCTGCACACCATGTTCGTCAGCCACCTGCGGGCCGAGGATCTGGCACGGCTCCAGCAGCAGTTCCCGCAGACCCGGTTCCGGGCGCGCATCGGCACCCGGCTGTGGCTGGGCGACCACGACGCCACCCAGTACCGGGGCTCGGTCCTGGACGTCACCCGGGTCGCCAAGGGCGACCGCTTCGGCTACCGCCAGCAGAAGGCGGCCTCGGACGGCTGGCTGGTCGTGGTCGCGGGCGGCACCTCGCACGGAGTGGGCCTGGAGGCCCCCAAGGCCCTCCACGGGGTCATGCCGCGCGCCAAGGGCGTCGCACGGGCCGGTCTGGCCACCGTCAACCGGAACCTGTCGCCCTTCGTCTGGGCCGGCAAGCAGCGCTGGTTCGCGGAGCCGCCGCACATGCAGGTGTCGATCCTGTTCGTGCCCTCGGACGCGACCGAGCCGAAGGTGGGCGACGAGCTGGTGGCCCACCTGCGCCACACCACGACGCAGTTCGACCGGGTGCTCGACGCCTGAGCCGCTGGGGGGGGTGACCGGGCCGGCGGCCCGGTCAGTCCTTGACGTCCACGCCCCAGGCGACCCGCTGTCCTTCCGAAGGCGCCGCGTACCGCGGCGCCTTCGCCTTGTCCGAGAGGGTGAAGACGTCCTCGGCCCCGTCCAGGACACCGCCGGAGGGGTCGTCCGAGCCGTCGCGGCGGACGACGTCGCGCTCGGGCAGCAGGACGTCCCGTACGACGACGGCGCAGAGGTACAGGGTGGCCAGCAGGTGGGCGGCGATGGCCAGCTGGTAGCCCTCCACGGGCAGGCCCTGGTGCTTGTCCCCGCTGCTCGTGTAAGCGAGGTAGAACCAGATCCCCAGGAAGTACGCGACCTCGCCCGCCTGCCAGATCAGGAAGTCACGCCAGCGGGGCCGGGCCAGGGCGGCCAGCGGGATGAGCCACAGCACGTACTGGGGTGAGTACACCTTGTTGGCCAGGATGAAGGCGGCGACGACCAGGAAGGCGAGCTGGGCGAAGCGCGGGCGCCTGGGGGCCGTCAGCGTGAGCAGTCCGATGGCGAGGCACAGCAGCAGGGTCAGCCCGGTCGCGTAGGTGTTGGCCCCTTCGAGGGGGTTGCCGGTGCGCTGGGAGATCAGCAGCCAGACGGAGCCGAAGTCGATGGGCCGCTCCTGGCTGAACTCGTAGAACCGCTTCCAGCCGTCCCAGGCGAAGTACATGACCGGGGCGTTCACGAGGAGCCAGGAGCCGGCCGCGCCGAGGACGGCGGCGCCGTACGCCCGCCACTTCCCGGCCCGCCAGCAGAGTACGAAGAGCACCCCGAGCAGCAGGACCGGGTAGAGCTTGGCCGCGGTCGCCAGGCCGATGAGCACGCCGGCGAGCAGGGGCCGGCTGCGCGACCACATCAGCATCGCCGCGGCGGTGAGGGCCACGGCCGGCAGGTCCCAGTTGATGGTGGCGGTGAGCGCGAAGGCCGGTGCGAGGGCGAGGAGCAGGGCGTCCCACGGCCTGCGGCGGTGGGTGCGGGCGACACAGACGGCGATGACGGCGGCGCAGGCCATGAGCATGCCCGCGTTGACCATCCAGTACATCTGCTCGCGGTGCTGGATGGAGCCGGAGGTGGGCGTCATCCACGACGCGACCTGCATGAAGGCTCCGGTGAGCACCGGGTACTCGAGGTACTGCATGCCCCCGTACTTGGGGTCGGTCACGATGTCGGGGAACTTGTCGAGGTACGGCACCATGCCCTCGGCGAAGCCGCGGGCGGAGTACAGGTGCGGGATGTCGGAGTAGCAGGCGTGGGTGTACTGCGAGGCCGCTCCCCGGAACCAGGCCCAGTCGTAGCAGGGCATCTTCTGCACCATGCCCAGCGCGAACATGCCGAGGGCCACGAGGACCACGACGCGGACCGGGTTCAGCCAGTGCCCGCCCAGCCGGGCGTGGCGGCCGGCCGGTCCCCCGATGAACTCGCTGCCGGCGGTGGCGACCTCGTCCTGCTGCGTGGGCGGTACGGGCCGGTCCTCGTGCACCTTGGTCATGGCGCCCATCCTGCCGTACCGCGCCGCGCACGGGGGAGGGCCGCCGCACGGTGTGCGACGGCCCTCCGGGTGGGGACGGGGGCGGGATCAGCCGGAGGCGCCCATGATGCTCCCCCAGTTGGTCGACCCGCCCGGCCGGCCGGGGCGGGGGGTGGTCGGGGACGGCATCGTGCTGGTGCCGCCGTCCGGGAAGCCGCCGGTGGTGGTTCCGCCGTCGGCTCCCTCGTTCTGACCGCCGGTGACCGTCGGGTCGCAGTTCAGGTTCCAGGGCCTCGGCTTGCAGGACGGCTTCCCGTTGCCGGACGGCGACGGCGACACCGACGGAGAGGTGCTGGGCGAGGGCGATGCCGAGACGGAGGGCGACGGTACCGCCGAGGGGGTGGGCTGCGGGGCTCCGGCCGCGTCCGCGATGACGCCGGTGTCCTCGGCCTCCGGGAAGTCCTTGACCGGGGTGCCCTTGAGTGCCTCGCGCATGTACTCGGTCCAGATGGCCGCCGGAATGTCACCACCGTGGATGGAGTCGACCCCGCCCACGTGGTTCATGGACATGAGCTCCTTGTTCTTGGAGGTCGGGTCGTTGCGGAAGAGGGCGACCGAGGTGGACAGCTCGGGGGTGTAGCCGACGAACCAGGCCGACTTGTTCTGGTCGGTGGTGCCCGTCTTGCCGGCCGCGGGCCGTCCCAGCTTCTTCGCCTTGGTTCCGGTGCCGTTCTCGACGACGTTGCGCAGCACCTTGGTGATGTTGTCCGCGATGGAGTCGTCCATGGCGCGGGACTCCTTGGGCGGCTCGAAGCCGGGCACCACCTTGCCGTCCTTGACGACCTTCTTCACGGAGAAGGGCTCGCGGTGGGTGCCGGAGGCGGCGAAGGTGGCGTAGGAGTCGGCCATGCGGATGGCGCTGGGCGTCGAGGTGCCGAGGGCGAAGGAGGCGTTGTTGTTCTTGTCCATCGACTCCTCGAGGATGCCGGTGGACTTGGCGACCTCGCGGACCTTGCTGTGGCCGACGTCGAAGACGAGCTGGGCGAACGGGACGTTGATGGACTTCTCCATCGCCTCGTTGAGGGTCACGTAGCCGTAGGGGTACTCGCTCTCGTTCTTCTGCCGGAACGGCGTGCCGTCGTTGGCGAGCAGCGGCTTGCCTTCCCGGTTGTTGATCACGGTGAGGTCGTTGGCGTTGTACTTGCTGTCGACCGAGATGCCCGAGCCCTTGGAGTTCTGCGTGCCGTACTGCATGGCCGCCGCGAGGACGTACGGCTTCCAGGTCGAGCCGACGGGGACGCCGGAGGTGTTGGCGTTGTTGGCGAAGTACTTGTGGTCCCAGCCGGGGCCGCCGTACAGGGCGACGATCGCACCGGTCTTCACGTCCACAGAAGCGGCACCGACCTGTACGAAGGTGTCGTACTGGGGCCGCTTCTTCTCGTCGAGGAAGTCTTTGCGCGTGTCCTCGACCGCCTTGACCAGGGCGTCCACCCTGGGCTTCTCGAACGTGGTGGTGATCGTGTAGCCGCCGAGCGCCATCTTCTCGGCGGTGATGCCGGTGGTCTTCATGACGTACTGCTTGGCCACCTCGACCAGGTAGCCCGTCTGGCCGGACATGCCGCGGGCCTGCTCGGAATCCACCCGGGCGGGGAACTCCCGGTACTTGTCCCGCTCGGACTGCGCCATGCGCCCCACCGCGACCTCGCGGTCGAGCACCCACGCCCAGCGGAGCCGGGCGCGCTTCTCGTTGGCCTCCGGGGTGGCGGCCGGGCCGATGCCGCCGTCGGGGTTGTAGAGGTTGGGGCCCTTGAGCATGGCGGCGAGGAAGGCGCTCTCGGACGGGTTGAGGTCCTTGGCGTCCTTGCCGAAGTAGGCGCGGGCGGCGGCCTGGATGCCGTAGGCGTCGCGGCCGTAGTACGCGGTGTTCAGGTAGCCGGCGAGGACGACGTCCTTCTCCTCGGTGACGCCCAGCTTGATCGCGATGAAGAGCTCGGTGACCTTGCGCTTGAGGGTCTGCTCGGAGTCGAGGTACGTGTTCTTGACGTACTGCTGGGTGATGGTCGAGCCGCCCTGGGTGGAACCGCCCGTGGCCATGTTCACCACGGCCCGTGCGATACCCATCGGGTCGACGCCCTTGTCCGTCTCGAACGACTCGTTCTCCGCCGCGATCACCGCATTCCGCATGGACAGGGGAATCTGGTCGATCGGGATGATCTGCCGGTTCGTGGTGCCGCCGGTGGCGACCATCTGGGTGCCGTCCGCCCACTGGAAGACGTTGTTCTGCGCCTTCGCGGTCTTGTTCGCGTCCGGGGTGCCCACGCTGGCGATACCGATGCCGGCGCCCGCGAAGATCACTGCGAAGAAGCCCAGGAAGGTCCCGGAGACCAGCTTCCAGGACGGTACGAAACGCTTCCAGCCGACCCTGCCCGCGCGCGGGTAGTCGATGAACCGGCTGCTCCCCTTTCCGCCTCTGCCCCCCTTCCCACCTGCGCGTCCGTGTCCGGCAGCGCCCCGCTGGGCGGCTCGGCGGGCATCGGAACGGCCTCCGTGCGCACCGTGCTCCGCATACGGTCCGCCGGGCGGTGACGCGGGGGCGCCATGACCGGGTCCGGCGCCCCTGCCGGGGCGCTGCGGTACGGCCCTGCGGGACGCGGCGCGGCCGCCGCCCTGGGGCTGCGGCGGTTTACGGCGGTGCTCGCTCATCGAACGACTACTCCTCGGGCAGGCGAGTGGCCTGGAAGCGGCAGGTGATTCCGGTTCCCCCCGGTGGTCCTCCCGCACAGCCTACGCACGGCCAAAACCCAACCAGTGCCGAAGTTCACCCCAAATCAGGCAACTTGCGTCGTACGAATCGGTGATGTGACGCCGGTCACCACGTCACCGCTTGTCGCTGGGAGCGGCCCGTTCTATCGTCTGGATGTATCGAGCCGATACATCAGCTCGACATAAACTCCGGGGCAGAGAGGGGCAGGCGGATGAGCAGGCGCTCAGGCATCCTCGAGTTCGCCGTCCTCGGCCTGCTCCGTGAATCCCCCATGCACGGTTACGAGCTCCGCAAGCGGCTCAACACCTCGCTGGGAGTGTTCAGGGCGTTCAGCTACGGGACTCTCTACCCCTGCCTCAAGACTCTGGTCGCAAACGGCTGGCTGATCGAAGAACCGGGGAACGCCCCGGAAGACGCTCTCGCCGCTTCACTCGCAGGGCGCCGCGCCAAGATCGTCTACCGGTTGACGGCAGCAGGTAAGGAGCACTTCGAAGAGCTCCTGTCCCACACCGGCCCAGACACCTGGGAGGACGAGTCCTTCGCCGCCCGCTTCGCCTTCTTCGGCCAGACCGAACGAGACGTGCGCATGCGGGTACTGGAGGGCCGCCGCAGCCGGCTGGAGGAGCGCCTGGAGAAGATGCGCGCCTCGCTCGCCCGTACACGGGAGCGCCTGGACGACTACACGCTCGAACTGCAGCGGCACGGTATGGAATCCGTCGAGCGTGAAGTGCGCTGGCTCAACGAGCTCATCGAGAGCGAGCGGGCGGGACGGGATCGGCGACGATCCGGACCGCCCGACGAAACTGCAAAGTGAGGCCTGTATTTCGCAGGCCTCGTTCCGAGAACAAACAGGGAGCAACCGGAATGGGTTCGGTTCGCGTAGCCATCGTAGGCGTGGGCAACTGCGCCGCCTCGCTGGTGCAGGGCGTCGAGTACTACAAGGACGCCGACCCGGCGTCGAAGGTCCCCGGTCTGATGCACGTCCAGTTCGGCGACTACCACGTGCGTGACATCGAGTTCGTCGCCGCGTTCGACGTCGACGCGAAGAAGGTCGGCCTCGACCTCTCGGACGCCATCGGCGCCAGCGAGAACAACACCATCAAGATCTGCGACGTCCCGAACTCGGGCGTGACCGTCCAGCGCGGCCACACCCTGGACGGCCTGGGCAAGTACTACCGCCAGACCATCGAGGAGTCCGCCGAGGCTCCGGTCGACGTGGTCCAGGTCCTCAAGGACCGCCAGGTCGACGTGCTGATCTGCTACCTCCCGGTCGGTTCCGAAGAGGCCGCGAAGTTCTACGCCCAGTGCGCCATCGACGCCAAGGTCGCCTTCGTCAACGCCCTCCCGGTCTTCATCGCCGGCACCAAGGAGTGGGCCGACAAGTTCACCGAGGCCGGTGTCCCGATCGTCGGCGACGACATCAAGTCCCAGGTCGGCGCCACCATCACGCACCGTGTGATGGCGAAGCTGTTCGAGGACCGCGGTGTCCGTCTCGAGCGCACCATGCAGCTCAACGTCGGCGGCAACATGGACTTCAAGAACATGCTCGAGCGCGACCGCCTCGAGTCGAAGAAGATCTCCAAGACGCAGGCCGTCACCTCGCAGATCCCCGACCGTGAGCTCGGCGAGAAGAACGTCCACATCGGCCCGTCCGACTACGTCGCGTGGCTCGACGACCGCAAGTGGGCCTACGTCCGCCTCGAGGGCCGCGCCTTCGGCGACGTCCCGCTGAACCTCGAGTACAAGCTCGAGGTGTGGGACTCCCCGAACTCCGCCGGTGTCATCATCGACGCCCTGCGCGCCGCGAAGATTGCCAAGGACCGCGGCATCGGCGGCCCGATCCTCTCGGCCTCCAGCTACTTCATGAAGTCCCCGCCGGTCCAGTACTTCGACGACGAGGCCTACGCGAACGTCGAGAAGTTCATCAAGGGCGAGGTCGAGCGCTAGTCACCCCAAGGGTCCTCCGGACACCTGGTCTTCGACCGCTCTTCCACCGAGGGTCCCCGGACAAAGTGTCCGGGGACCCTCGGTGTGTGTGACCCTTGCCCTCATGCCCGTCGTAGGTGATCTGCGCACACTCCTGCGCCTGAGGGACTTCCGGAACCTGCTCGCCGTACGGCTGTTCTCCCAGGCCGCCGACGGCGTCTACCAGGTCGCGCTCGCCACCTACGTGGTCTTCTCCCCCGAGAAGCAGACCTCTCCCGCGGCCATCGCCTCGGCCATGGCGGTACTGCTGCTGCCCTATTCGGCGATCGGACCCTTCGCCGGGGTGCTGCTGGACCGGTGGCGGCGGCGTCAGGTCTTCCTCTACGGCAACCTGCTGCGGGCCCTGCTCGCCGGTGTGACCGCGCTGCTGATACTCGTCCAGGTCCCCGACTGGCTCTTCTACGCCTCGGCCCTGTCCGTGACCGCGGTCAACCGCTTCGTCCTGGCCGGGCTCGCAGCGTCCCTGCCCCACGTCGTCCGCACCGACCAGCTGGTCACCGCCAACGCGCTCTCACCCACCGCCGGAACGCTCGCGGCGGTCGCCGGCGGGGGCCTGGCCTTCCTCGTCCGGATCCTGGCCTCCGGGTCCAACGCCCTCGTCGTCCTGCTGGGCGCCGCCCTCTACCTGTGCGCGGGCCTGGTCGCGCTGCGCCTGGCCATCGGCCTCCTCGGGCCCGACCACCGGAGCGGGCCCGACCATCCCTCGCTCGCCCAAGGGATCACCCTGACCGTGCGCGGCATGGCGGAGGGCCTGCGGCACCTGGCCGGCCGCCGGGAGGCCGCGCGTGCGCTGACCGCGATGACCCTGATGCGGTTCTGCTACGGCGCGCTGACGGTGATGCTGCTGATGCTCTGCCGCTATTCCTGGTCGGACAACGAGTCCGACGGGCTGGCCCTCCTCGGGATCGCCGTCGGGGTCTCCGGGGCCGGGTTCTTCGCGGCGGCCCTCGTCACGCCCTGGCTGGTGAACCGGCTCGGACCGCTGGGCTGGATCGTCGTCTGCTCGGCGGTCTCGGCCGTGCTGGTGCCCGCGCTCGGGCTCTTCTTCGCGCCCGGGCCCATGCTCGCCGCCGCCTTCGTCCTCGGCCTCGCCACCCAGGGGGCCAAGATCTCCACCGACACGGTCCTGCAGTCCCGGGTGGACGACGATTTCCGGGGCCGGGTGTTCTCCGTCTATGACGTGCTCTTCAACGTCGCCTTCGTCGGGGCGGCCGCGGTGGCGTCCCTCATGCTGCCCGCCGACGGCAGGTCCGTCGCTCTGCTCATCAGCGTGGCCCTGCTCTACGCGGCCACGGCCGGAGTCCTGCGGCGGGGCGGTGTTTCACGTGAAACACCGCCCCGCTGACAGCCCTGGGAGAGCCCGCGTCCATGTGAAGCAGCGGTGTTTCACGTGAAACACCGCCGCGGTGGATCACACGTCAGGCCTGCGGAGCCTGATCCGCCCACCATTCCTTGAGGGCCGCGACCGCCTCCTCGCGGTCCATCGGCCCGTTCTCCAGCCTCAGCTCCAGCAGGTGGGCGTACGCCTTGCCGACCATCGGGCCCGGGCCGATCTCCAGGATCTCCTGGATCTCGTTCCCGTTGAGGTCGGGCCGGATCGCGTCCAGCTCCTCCTGCTCCTGGAGCTGCGCGATCCGCTCCTCCAGGCCGTCATAGGTCCGGGAGAGCGCATTGGCCTTGCGCTTGTTGCGCGTGGTGCAGTCCGACCGGGTCAGCTTGTGCAGCCGGTCCAGCAGCGGACCCGCGTCACGGACGTAGCGCCGGACGGCCGAGTCGGTCCACTCCCCGTCGCCGTAGCCGTGGAACCGAAGGTGCAGCTCCACCAGCCGGGACACGTCCCTGACCATGTCGTTGGAGTACTTCAGCGCCGTCATGCGCTTCTTGGTCATCTTCGCGCCCACCACCTCGTGGTGGTGGAAGGAAACGCGGCCGTCGCTCTCGAAACGGCGGGTGCGGGGCTTGCCGATGTCGTGCAGCAGGGCCGCCAGGCGCAGCACCAGGTCCGGGCCGTCCTCCTCGAGGTCGATGGCCTGCTCCAGGACGATCAGGGAGTGGTCGTAGACGTCCTTGTGCCGGTGGTGCTCGTCGCGCTCCAGCCGCAGGGCCGGCAGCTCCGGCAGGATCCGGTCGGCGAGGCCGGTGTCCACCAGCAGTCCCAGGCCCTTGCGGGGGTGCGCGGACAGCAGCAGCTTGTTCAGCTCGCCTTGCACGCGCTCGGCCGAGACGATCTCGATCCGGTCGGACATCGCCTTCATGGCCGACACGACCTCGGGGGCGACCTCGAAGTCCAGCTGCGCGGCGAACCGGGCGGCGCGCAGCATGCGCAGCGGATCGTCGGAGAAGGAGTCCTCCGGCGTGCCGGGCGTCCGCAGCACACCGGCGGCCAGGTCCTCCAGGCCACCGTGCGGGTCGACGAACTCCTGCTCCGGAAGAGCGAGTGCCATGGCGTTGACGGTGAAGTCCCGTCGGACCAGGTCTTCCTCGATCGAGTCGCCGTAGGAGACCTCGGGCTTGCGCGAGGTGCGGTCGTACGCCTCGGAGCGGTAGGTCGTCACCTCGATCTGGAACCCGTCGCGCTGGGCCCCGACGGTGCCGAAGGCGATGCCGACGTCCCAGAGCGAGTCCGCCCAGGGCCGCATGATCTTCAGGACGGCCTCGGGACGCGCGTCGGTGGTGAAGTCGAGGTCGTTGCCGAGACGCCCGAGCAGCGCGTCGCGGACGGACCCGCCGACCAGGGCGAGGCGGAAACCCGCCTCCTGGAACCGGCGGCCGAGCTCGTCGGCGACAGGAGCGACCCGCAGCAGTTCACTGACCGCGCGGCGCTGCACCTGACTCAGGGCACTGGGGTTGTCTTCATTGGCGTTCGGCACAACAGAAAAGGGTACGTGGCCCGCCCGGCGCGGGCTCCCCCGTTTCACCGGCACCCCGCCGAGGGCCGCCCCGAAGCGGAACCGATCATGTGGAGCAAGGCGCGGCACTCGCGCACAGCGCTCCTCGTTACCATGCGTGGACGCAGAACCGACGACCACTGACACTTCGAGGGACGGGCGAACGCGTGGCCGAGGCGGCAGAAATCCAGGGGACGGCCTCCGTCCCTGCCCGGCGCCGCTGGCTGCGGCGGGCAGTCGTCCTGCTCGGCGGGACGCCGGTGCTGGCCGCCCTGGTCTACGCCCCCGCACCGGCCGCCCAGGCGTCCGAGTCCTCGGTCGACGTCCAGCTGACGGAGGTGTCGCCGAGCGCTCCGGTCAAGAGCGACACGCTCACGATCACCGGCACCGTGGTCAACAACGGCTCGGAGACGATCAAGAACGCCCACGTGGGACTGCGGGTCGGGCCCAGGCTGGGTGACCGGTCGGCGATCGGTGAGGTGGCGGACCGCAAGGGCTTCCGGCCCGGTGTGGACCCGGGGGAGATCGACTCGGCCTTCGCCGTGAAGATCGACTCACTGACCTCCAAGGTGGGCCGGCAGTTCACTATCAAGGTGCCGGTCAACAAGCTGGAGCTGGGCGCGGACGGGGTGTACCAGCTCGGCGTCTCCCTGTCCGGGTCCACCGACGGACGCCCGCACGAGCAGGTGCTGGGCATCCAGCGGACCTTCCTGCCCTGGCAGCCGGACCCGGCCGCCAAGCGGTCCTCCCTGACCTACGTGTGGCCGCTGATCTCCACCACGCACGTCACGGCGGAGACCGGCTCGGACGAGCTCCAGACCCCCGTCTTCCTCGACGATTCCCTCGCGGAAGAGCTGCGGCCGGGCGGCCGGCTGGAGCGGATGGTCGCGCTCGGCAAGGACCTGCCGGTCACCTGGGTCATCGACCCCGACCTGCTCACCGCGGTCGACGCGATGACCAAGGGCTACCGCGTCCGCAGCCCCGACCCGAACGGCAAGCCCGTACAGGGCAGGAACAAGGCCGTCGCCGAGCAGTGGCTGAGCGCCCTGGAAACGGCCGTACAGGGCAAGAAGGTCGTCGCGCTGCCCTTCGCCGACCCCGACATCGCCTCCCTGGCCCACCGCGGCAAGGACGTCTCGGGCACGCTGGGCCAGCTGCGGCCGGCCACGGACAAGGCGAAGCAGGCCGTCGAGACGGTGCTGCACGTCACCCCGTCCACCGACTTCTCCTGGCCGGTGGACGGTGCCATCGACCCGTCGATCGTCAACGTCGCCACCTCGGCCGGCGCGCACCACGTCCTCGCCCGCAGTGACAGCCTCCAGGAGACGGGCGCCCTCGGCTACACCCCGTCGGCCGCCCGTCCCATCGGGGCGGGCACCACCGCCGTGGTGGCCGACGCGGAGCTCTCCACCGCCTTCGAGGGCGATATGGCCACCGCCGGGAACTCCACGCTCGCCGTCCAGCGCTTCCTGGCCCACAGCCTCGCCCTGAACCTGCAGAACAGCGCCGAGCAGCGCAGCTACGTGGTCGCCCCCCAGCGCCGGCCGACCGCCAGCCAGGCGGATTCGATGGCCGTCGCCCTCCGCGGGCTGCAGGCGGCCCGCTGGACCCAGCCCTCCGACCTGGAGGCGGCGGCCGCGGCCAAGCCCGACCCGGGCGCCGCGACCCAGGTACCGGGCGCGGGCGAGTACCCGGAAGCCCTCGGCAAGCAGGAGCTTCCGGTCTCCGCCTTCGAGAAGATCCGCACCACGCAGACGACCCTCGACCACTTCAAGGTCATCCTCTCGGCGCCGGACCGCGTAGAGATCCCCTTCGGCAACACCATGAACCGGGAGATGTCCACCTCCTGGCGCGGCCGCCCCGAGGAGGCCGCCGCCTACCGCGAGCAGGTCCAGTCGTACCTGGTCGGGCTGACCGACAAGGTCAAGGTAATCCCCAAGTCCAACGCCACCCTGTCCGGCCACAGCGCGACCATCCCGGTCAGCGTCCAGAACAGCCTCGTCCAGGACGTCCAGAACCTCGTACTGCGGGTGAAGTCCGCCAACCCCACCCGTCTGATGTTCGGCGACAGTGGCGAAACAGAAGAGGAAGTCACCGTTCAGGGCGGACACAGCCAGACGGTAAAGTTCACCGCCAACGCCACCGCGAGTGGTCCGGTCGAGGTCACAGCACGCCTTTTCACCAAGGACGGCGTGCCGTACGGCAAAGAACGCAAGTTCACGGTCGAGGCCACCGAGATCACTCCCACCGTCATGCTCGTCATCGCCGGCGGTGTGCTCCTCCTCGTTCTGGCGGGCATCAAGATGTACGCCAGCCGCAAGCGCGTCGCCGCGCGGGCGGCCGCGGAGGAGAGCACGCAGCCGAGTGACGAGTCCACGGACACCGGACCGCAAAGCGCTGAGGGGTCCGGCACGGGTGAGACAGTGGACCGTTGAGCGATGCCGTGGCCGGTCGGCCTGGGGACGATGAGGTGGGGTTGCGATGAACGCGCCGTACGACGGTGACCGCGCGCAGGGCACTGGCGGGCCCATGCCCTCCCAGGGCACTGCCCCGGGCGCTCCGGTGCCCGGACAGGTTCCGGCGCCCGCGCCCGCGCCGGACCACGACCCGTACGTCCAGGACGCCTACGACTACGACCCCTACCGGTCGCAGGACCTGTCGGCCCAGGACCCCGTGACCGAGGCCCTCTACGACCGGGCCTCGCACCCCCCGCCGCCGCCGGGCACCTACCAGGAGCCCGGCCCGCTCTACGCGGCCCCGCAGGCCCCCTCACACGGCCCCGACCCGCGCGTCTGGGCCCAGACCCCGCCGCCCGAGCCGGACGGCCCCTCCCGCCACCTGCCCTACGGCGACCGCGCGACGACGACGCAGTTCGTCGGAGTGGACTCGCTCGTGACCAGCGCGTCGGAGGAGGACCCCGAGACCGACGCCTTCACGCACCTCTACCGGGACCAGCAGGCGGTCCCCGGCGCCCCCGCCGAGGAGGCTCCGGTAGCGGCCCCCGCGCCGAGCAAGCCCGCGGGCAAGGCCGCCGGCCTCCTGAAGTCGAGCGCCCTGATGGCGGCCGGCACGATCGTCTCCCGCATCACCGGCTTCGCGCGCACCCTGGTGATCGCCGGCGCCATCGGCGTCGCGTCCCTCAACGACTCCTACCAGGTCGCCAACACCCTGCCGACGATGATCTACGTCCTCGTCGGCGGCGGCGCCCTCAACGCGGTCTTCATCCCCCAGCTCGTCCGGGCCATGAAGAACGACGCCGACGGCGGCGAGGCCTACGCCAACCGCCTGCTGACCCTCGTGGTGGTCCTGCTGGGCGCGGTCACCACCATCTGCGTGTTCGCGGCCCCGCTCTTCATCGGCATGATGTCGCAGAAGATCGCCGACAACCCGCAGCGCATGGACATCGCGGTGGCCTTCGCGCAGTACTGCCTGCCCACCATGTTCTTCATGGGCGTACACGTGGTCCTCGGTCAGATCCTCAACGCCCGGGGCCGGTTCGGCGCGATGATGTGGACCCCGGTCCTCAACAACATCGTGGTCATCGCCACCTTCGGCGCCTTCATCTGGGCCTTCGGCGGCTTCACCGCCACCGGGGTGTCCGAGGCGACGATCACCCCCGAGGGCGTCCGCCTGCTGGGCCTCGGCACCCTGCTCGGCCTCGTCGTCCAGTCCCTAGCGATGCTGCCCTACCTGCGCGACGCCGGCTTCAAGATGCGGCTGCGCTTCGACTGGAAGGGCCACGGCCTCGGCAAGGCCGCCGGTCTGGCCAAGTGGACGTTCTTCTTCGTCCTCGCCAACCAGCTCGGCCTGGTCGTCGTGACCCAGCTCGCCACCTGGGCCGGTGAGATCGCCGACAAGCAGGGCCACGGTGGTACCGGCATCACCGGCTACAACTACGCCCTCCTGCTCTGGCAGATGCCGCAGGCCATCATCACCGTCTCCGTCATGACGGCCGTGCTGCCCCGCATTTCGCGCTCGGCCCACGACGGCGACGCCGCAGCCGTACGCGACGACATCTCCTACGGCCTGCGCACCTCGGCCGTCGCGATCGTGCCCTGTGCCTTCGCCTTCCTCGCACTCGGCGTGCCGATGGCGACGCTGCTCTACGCCAGCACGGGCGCCGACGACGCCACCAACATCGGTTTCATCCTCATGGCCTTCGGCCTCGGCCTGATTCCGTACTCCGTGCAGTACGTGGTCCTGCGCGGCTTCTACGCCTACGAGGACACCCGGACCCCCTTCTACAACACCGTCATCGTGGCCGCCGTCAACGCGGGCGTCTCCGCCCTGGCCTTCTTCGTACTGCCGGCGCGCTGGGCCGTCGTCGGCATGGCCGCCGCCTACGGCCTGGGCTATGCCGTCGGTGTCGGCGTGGCCTGGCGCCGCCTGAAGGCCCGCCTCGGCGGAGACCTCGACGGCGCCCACGTGATGCGTACGTACACCCGTCTGATCGGCGCGTGCGTCCCGGCCGCCGCCGTGGCGGGCGCCGCCGCCTACGGGGTCACCCGGTGGCTGGGCAACGGAGCCCTCGGTTCCCTCGCCGCCCTGGTCGCGGGTGTCATCGCCCTCGGCGGCGTGTTCCTGCTCGCCGCCAAGCGGATGCGGATCGAAGAGCTCAACTCCATGGTCGGAATGGTCCGCGGACGTCTGGGGCGCTGATGCGCACAACCGTCACCCCCCTTCGTGTGTCGTGCATAGCGGCGGACTGTGGGCACAATTGGCATGGCTTCGCAGACTGGCCGACAGCGCGCAACGGATGGGGAGGCAGGGACGACGGTGGCGGAACGTAGCACGGCTGCCGTCGACGTGGCCGACAACAGCGGCGAGCAGCCGCTGGCCGCAGGTGCGGCCAAGGCCACGGCCGACGGGGTGGACGCCCAGAACGGAAAAGCCTCGGACGGACCCATGCCCGAGAAGGACGGCGAACGCAGAAGCGCGGCGCCCACGGCCGCGCCGGAACTCCACAGCGGGCACAAGCTCGCGCGGCGCTACCGCCTGGAGGAGTGCGTCACCCGTCTGGACGGGTTCAGCAGCTGGCGGGCCATGGACGAGAAGCTGCGCCGCGCGGTGGGCGTCCACCTGCTGCCCGCCGACCATCCCCGGGCCCGCAGCGTCCTGGCCGCCGCCCGTTCCTCGGCCCTGCTCGGTGACCCCCGCTTCGTCCAGGTCCTCGACGCCGTGGAGGAGAACGACCTCGTCTACGTCGTCCACGAGTGGCTGCCCGACGCCACCGAACTGACCTCCGTCCTCGCCGACGGGACCCTCGAACCCCACGAGGCGTACCAGCTGGTCAGCCAGGTCTCCCAGGCCATGGCCGCCGCCCACCGCGAGGGCCTGGCCCACCTGCGCCTGACGCCCAGCGCGATACTGCGCACCTCCTCGGGCCAGTACCGCATCCGCGGCCTCGCCGTGAACGCCGCCCTGCGCGGCATCACCAGCGACACCCCGCAGCGGGCCGACACCGAGGCCATCGGCGCCCTGCTGTACGCCGCCCTCACCCAGCGCTGGCCGTACGAGAACGACGCCTACGGCCTGCGCGGCCTGCCCAAGGGCGTCGGCCTGCTCGCCCCCGACCAGGTCCGGGCCGGCGTCCACCGGGGTCTCGGCGAGCTCGCCATGCGCGCCCTCGCCAACGACGGGGCCACCGCGTCCCGGCAGGAGCCCCCCTGCACCAGCCCGGAGGAGCTGGCCAAGGCCGTCGCCGCGATGCCCCGCATCCGCCCGCCCGAGCCCGTATTCACCGCGCCGCCGGAGTACCAGCACACCACGTACCAGCAGGGCACCTACGGCAGGCCCGTCTCCGCCGGCCTGCCCTCCACGCAGGCGGTCTCCTCCGTCCCCCCGCCGCCGTTGCAGAGCCGCACCGGCCGTGCCCTGAAGTGGGGCGTCGCCGCCCTGCTGATCGTCGCCCTGGGGCTCGGCAGCTGGCAGCTCGCCGACACCCTCCTCCGCGGCAAACCGGACGGCGGCGACAACACCCAGACCCAGCAGCAGGGCCCCAACGACACGGCCCAGAAGAAGGAGCCCGCCCCGCTCTCCATCAAGGACGCCAAGGAGTACGCGCCCGACGGCACCCCGCAGAACGCCAACAGCGTCGGCATGACGTACGACGGGGACGGTTCCAGCTACTGGCGGACCAAGAGCTTCTCCGACGGCCCCGAGTTCAAGATCAAGGACGGCGTCGGGATCGTCTACGACCTCGGCTCCGAGCAGGACGTGAGCGAAGCGTCGATAGCGCTGAAGTACCAGGGCGACCGCAACACCCTGGCCCTGTACGCCACCGACGCCCTCAGCCCCCCGGGCAAGGTCGGCTCGATGAAGAAGATCGCGGGCACGACCACCAAGAGCAACAACGTGAAGCTGACCGCTGAGAAGCCGGTCAAGACGCGCTACGTCCTCGTGTGGATCACCGCCATGCCCTACGCCCCCGACGAGGACTACAGCAAGGCCGGCTACAAGCAGGGCATCACGGACGTGAAGTTCAAGGGCTGACGCGAGGCAGGGAGGGGGCTCACCGTTGGACGATTCCGCGACCGGCGAGCGCAGCGACCAGGATCTCCTGGCCCTGCACGTCGCGGGCGATCCCGATGCCTTCGGCGAGCTCGTACGGCGCCACCGCGACCGGCTCTGGGCCGTCGCGCTGCGCACGCTCGGCGACCGCGAGGAGGCCGCCGACGCCGTCCAGGACGCCCTGGTCTCCGCCTACCGGGCCGCCCACACCTTCCGGGGCGACTCCGCCGTCACCACCTGGCTGCACCGGATCACCGTCAACGCCTGCCTCGACCGGGCCCGCAAGGCCGCCTCCCGCCGGACCGCGCCCCTCGACGACACGGACCGCCTGGAGCGGCTCCTGGAGCCCCACGAGTCCGCCGAGGCCCCCGCGGAGCGCCAGGACCTCCACCGCCAGCTGCTGGCCGCCCTGGCCACCCTCCCCGCGGAGCAGCGGGCCGCCCTCGTCCTCGTCGACATGCAGGGGTACCCCGTCGCCGAAGCCGCCCGCGTCCTCGACGTCCCCACCGGCACCGTGAAGAGCCGGTGTGCCCGCGGCCGGGCCAAACTCCTCCCGATGCTCACTCATCTGCGCGCGAATGCCGGGGATAACAGCACCTCGGAGCGGGGAAGGAACCGGACGCCGGGGACAGCCGTCCCACCTGCGGCAGACCCCAGGAATCCCCAACCGGATCCAGACGCTGTGAAGGGCGGAGGTGGACGACCGTGAGCCCCACGACCGGAACGACCGGCACTGCCGGCACGACCTGGCACCCGGAGGTCTCGGAGATCTCCGACCTCACCGAAGGGCTACTGCCCCCCTCCCGCACCGCCGAGGTGCGCAGCCATCTCGGCGGCTGCGCCCTGTGCGCCGACGTCCTCGCCTCCCTGGAGGAGATCCGGTCCCTCCTCGGCACCCTGCCGGGGCCGCCGCGCATGCCGTCCGCCATCGCCGGCCGGATCGACGCGGCCCTCGCCGCCGAGGCGCACCTCGACTCGAAGGCCTCCCGGACCGAGGCGGCCACGCCCGACCCGCATGCCGCCGACGATGTTTCACGTGAAACGGCGGAAACGGCGTCGGCGGCCGTCGGCCGCTCCGGCCGGACCGAGGCCCACCGGCCCACTGGTCACCCGTCCGGCCCAACCGGTCCCGGCCGTCGCCGCGCCCGGCGCCGTATCGCCGTCCTCAGCGGTCTGGCCGGGGCGGCCGCCTGCGCGCTCGGCGTCTTCCTCTTCACCGGGCTGGGCGGTACCGGCTCACACGACACCGCCACGCGCAACGACACCGTGAGGGCCTCCGCAGGCACCTCCACCCCGGGTGAGTACACGGCTCAGGGACTCCGCCAGAGCGTTCGGCAGCTCCTCGCCGGAGAAGCCGCGGGAAGCGCCCCCAAGACCGCGCCGGGCGAGACCGACAAGTCCCTGGGGCTGGAGGACACCTCCCCCGGCCTGGCTCCCGCCGACCGGCTCGCCTCACCGCAGTCCGAGCCGGACCGGACACCGGTCCCGCCCTGCGTCCAGCGGGGAACCGGCCGCACGGATGCCCCGGTCGCCGCTGAACGCGGCAGCTACCAGGGCACTCCCGTCTACCTCGTCGTGCTGCCCCACCCGGGCGACCCCGCCCGGGTGGACGCCTACCTCGTGCCCGCGGGCTGTGCGGACAATGCGGCGCCGACCCCGGACAAGCCCCTGCTGACCAGCACGTATCCCCGCAACTGACGGGCTCGCGGGGTGGTGACCCGCGCGTTGGGGGACTGGAGGGGACAAGCGGGGAATGTGCGCGCCGTAGGATCCGTTGGGTGGGGTGAGAGTCCGCACCGGCCCCCGGTAGGCAGCACGAAGTCCGCAGAGACGAGGAAAGAACCCGTGAGCGACGTACGAAACGTGATCATCATCGGCTCCGGGCCGGCCGGTTACACGGCCGCCCTGTACACCGCACGCGCTTCGCTCAACCCCCTGGTCTTCGAAGGTGCCGTCACCGCCGGCGGCGCACTCATGAACACGACCGAGGTCGAGAACTTCCCCGGTTTCCGGGACGGCATCATGGGTCCGGACCTCATGGACAACATGCGCGACCAGGCCGAGCGTTTCGGCGCCGAGCTCGTCCCGGACGACGTCGTCGCCGTGGACCTGACCGGTGAGATCAAGACCGTCACGGACACCGCCGGTACGGTGCACCGCGCCAAGGCCGTCATCGTCACCACCGGTTCCCAGCACCGCAAGCTCGGCCTGCCCAATGAGGACGCCCTCTCCGGACGCGGTGTCTCCTGGTGCGCCACCTGCGACGGGTTCTTCTTCAAGGACCAGGACATCGCCGTCGTCGGCGGCGGTGACACCGCGATGGAGGAGGCCACCTTCCTCTCCCGGTTCGCCAAGTCCGTCACGATCGTCCACCGCCGTGACAGCCTGCGCGCCTCCAAGACCATGCAGGACCGCGCCTTCGCCGACCCGAAGATCAAGTTTGCCTGGGACAGCGAGGTCGCCGAGATCCACGGCGAGCAGAAGCTCTCCGGCCTCACCCTGCGCAACACCAAGACCGGTGAGACCTCCGAGCTGCCCGTGACCGGCCTGTTCATCGCTGTCGGACACGACCCGCGCACCGAGCTGTTCACCGGCCAGCTCGACCTGGACGACGAGGGTTACCTCAAGGTCGACGCCCCCTCGACGCGTACCAACATCACCGGTGTCTTCGGCGCCGGTGACGTCGTGGACCACACCTACCGTCAGGCGATCACCGCGGCCGGCACCGGCTGCTCCGCCGCCCTCGACGCGGAGCGCTTCCTCGCGGCCCTCGCGGACGCCGAACCGGTGACCGCGACCGTCTGATCCCGCTCCGTCCCCACACCCCACACCCCGCAGAAGAGAAGGAGGCCGCTGTGGCCGGCACCCTCAAGAACGTGACCGACGCGGACTTCGACGAAGTCGTCCTGCGCAGCGACAAGCCCGTGCTGGTCGACTTCTGGGCCGAATGGTGCGGCCCGTGCCGCCAGATCGCGCCTTCGCTGGAGGCCATCGCCGCCGAGCACGGCGAGGAGATCGAGATCGTCAAGCTCAACATCGACCAGAACCCGGCCACGGCTGCCCGGTACGGCGTCATGTCCATCCCGACGCTGAACGTCTACAAGGGTGGCGAGGTCGCCAAGACCATCGTCGGTGCCAAGCCGAAGGCCGCCATCCTGCGTGACCTCGAGGACTTCATCCAGGCCTGACGGCCCAGGAGACCCACCCAGCGGTAGCGGGGGGTTTCACGTGAAACGGGGCCGCCCCTCCAGGGGCGGCCCCGTTCCGCGTTTTCCACCCGCCTGCTCACAGTGGGCGCAGCGCCGGTTCCTTGCGGGCCCGGGCTCCGCCCAACAGGCGGTCCAGGGCCAGCTCGACGTCTTCCTTCCACGACAGAGTCGTGCGCAGCTCCAACCTCAGCCGGGGGTGCGCCGGGTGGGGACGTACGGTCTTGAACCCAACCGACAGCAGATGGTCGGCCGGCAGCAGACAGGCGGGCCCCTCCCACCGCGCTTCCCCGAACGCCTCGATAGCCTTGAAGCCGCGCCGCAGCAGGTCCTTCGCGACCGTCTGGACCATCACCCGCCCCAGGCCCTGCCCCTGATACCCCGGCATGATCCAGCCGGTGATCAGCTGTACGGCATCCGGAGACACCGGGCTCGTCGGGAAGGATGCGGCCCTCGGCACATAGGCGGGCGGGGCGTACAGCACGAACCCCACCGGGACCTCGTCCACGTAGACCACCCGGCCACAGGATCCCCAGTCCAGGAGGACGGCGGAGATCCAGGCCTCCTTCTCCAGCTCGGGAGTGCCCGCCTTCACCGCGGCCTCGCCGGTGACGGGATCCAGCTCCCAGAACACGCAGCTCCGGCAACGCTTGGGCAGGTCCTGGAGGTTGTCCAGCGTGAGCGGTACCAGCCGACGACCCATGACCACATCGTAAGCACTGCCCCCTGCTTCTTCGAGTGTGGACATCTCGAGGAAGCAGGGGGCAGCGAGGGGAACGAGCCGGGTACTACTCCCCGGAGAGGCCCTGTTCGAGAACGCGGCCCTCACCCGGTGCCAGGGTCCCCAGGATCCGCTCCAGATCCTCCATCGACGCGAACTCGACGGTGATCTTGCCCTTCTTCTGGCCCAGGTCCACCTTCACGCGGGTCTCGAACCGGTCCGACAGACGCGTGGCCAGCTCGCTCAGCGCCGGAGACACCCGAGTCCCGGCCCGCGGGCCCTTGGGCTTCACGGCGCTCGACGGCTCCGAACCCATCAGCTGCACGATCTCCTCGACCGAACGCACCGACAGGCCCTCGGCCACGATCCGCTGGGCGAGACGATCCTGCTCCTCCGAGTCCTCCACCGACAGCAGCGCCCGCGCGTGCCCGGCAGACAGCACTCCCGCGGCCACCCGGCTCTGCACCTTGGGCGAGAGCTTCAGCAGCCGCAGGGTGTTCGAGACCTGCGGACGCGAACGTCCGATCCGGTCCGCCAGCTGGTCGTGGGTGCAGTTGAACTCCCGGAGGAGCTGGTCGTACGCGGCAGCCTCCTCCAACGGGTTCAGCTGGACCCGGTGCAGGTTTTCCAGAAGGGCGTCCAGCAGGAGCCTGTCGTCGTCCGTCGCCCGGATGATCGCGGGGATGCGATCCATTCCGGCCTGACCGCAGGCCCGGAAGCGCCGCTCGCCCATGATCAGCTCATAGCGCCCGGGCTCCGTCTCCCGGACCACCACGGGCTGGAGCAGGCCCACCGTCTGGATGGAGGAGACCATCTCCTCCATGGCCTCCTCGTCCAGCTGCTCCATGTTGCGCGGCTGGCACGGGTTCGGCGAGATCGCGTCCAGCGGAAGCGCGGCGAATCGCGCCCCCGGCACTCCCTCGACCGTCGGCTGCGGAGCCTCCTCTTCGGCCCGGAGCGGTGTTTCACGTGAAACATCCGCCTGCACCAGCGCGGCGAGCTTCGCCGCGGCGATCCCCCGCTCCGACGGCAGCACCGGCAGTGCCGACGGAGACGTCGACCCCGCGCCCATCACCGGCTCCTGAGGAGCGGCCGGGATCAGCGCGCCGAGCCCCCGCCCCAGACCCCTACGTCGCTCGCTCACTGGATCCCCTCCGCCACACTCTGCGTGCTGTTCATGCCCGCGCCCACATGGGCGTGCTGGGCGTCGTAATGGATTCCGGCTCCCCGCAGCGCCATCTCCCGCGCCGCTTCCAGGTAGGAAAGGGCGCCGCTGGAGCCCGGGTCGTACGTGAGGACCGTCTGCCCGTAGCTCGGAGCCTCCGAGATCCGCACCGACCGCGGGATGCTGGTGCGCAGCACCTCCTTGCCGAAGTGGGTGCGCACCTCGTCCGCCACCTGCGAGGCCAGTCGCGTCCTGCCGTCGTACATCGTGAGCAGGATCGTCGACACGTGCAGGCCCGGGTTCAGGTGGGCGCGCACCAGGTCGACATTGCGCAGCAGCTGTCCCAGGCCCTCCAGTGCGTAGTACTCGCACTGGATCGGGATCAGCACCTCCGCCCCGGCCACCATGGCGTTCACCGTCAGCAGGCCCAGGGAGGGCGGGCAGTCGATGAGGATGTAGTCGAGGGGCTGCTCGTACGCCTGGATCGCCCGCTGGAGCCGGCTCTCACGGGCCACCAGCGACACCAGCTCGATCTCCGCGCCCGCGAGGTCGATCGTGGCGGGGGCACAGAACAGCCCCTCCACGTCCACCACCGGCTGGACGACCTCCAGCAGGGGCCGGCTGTCCACGAGCACGTCGTAGATGGACGGCACCTCGGCGTGGTGGTCGATACCCAGGGCGGTGGAGGCGTTCCCCTGCGGGTCGAGGTCGATGACCAGGACCCGGGCACCGTGCAGGGCCAGGGAGGCCGCCAGGTTCACGGTCGTCGTGGTCTTGCCGACGCCGCCCTTCTGGTTGGCCACGACCATGATCCGGGTCTGCGCCGGCCGCGGTAGGGCGGCACCGGTGCGCCCGATGGCCTCGATCGCCTGCTGGGCGGCACGGCCGATCGGGGTGTCCTCCATGTCGTCGTTGTCCACGAGGGACGGGGAGGACGTGTCTCCCCCGGCTACCGCTGAGGGTGCTCCCAGTGGAACACCCTCACCAGGCGATTCAGAGCGGGGACCGGGGACCGGATCGGCCATCGGCCCCGCGAGGTTGGCGTCGGACCGCACGGTGTCACTCTCCTCGGCAGCGGGCTCGCGATGAACAGAGCCTGCCATGCCACCCGGGTCGCGAACCAGCGGGGCCCGTTCTCCTGTGGATGAATCCACCGTTGTGGACAACTCCGTCACCCCCGCGTCCTTAGGGTCGCGGGGGGCCGCAGCAGCACGGCCGCGGCTGATGATTCCGTGCAGCAGAGAGCGACGTTTCACGTGAAACACGATGCCCGGACGGAGTCTTCAGCCCGCTACGACACTCCGAAATCCATACCTATAGGGCCCAACCCACCCCGAACGACACCACCGGCGCCCCGGATCACCGACGCCTGCGCGTCCGTCCCACCCGCGCGGCCTTAGCCCGCTTGGCCGCGAACCTCACTCCGCCGGGGCTTTCTCCGACCTCCACCCGGACCACCGTGGACAGGGGGTCGACGACGCCCTCGCCCACGTGGAGCACCGAGGTCTTCACCACACCGAGCTTGGTCAGCGCGACCTTCGCCGCGACCAGCTCCTCCTCGGCGGTGTCTCCCTTCAGCGCCAGCATCTCCCCGTAAGGACGCAGCAGGGGCACGCCCCATCCCGCGAGCCGGTCCAGCGGGGCCACGGCACGGGCCGTCACCACGTGCACCGGCTGGAGCTTGCCGAGCATTTCCTCGGCCCGGCCGCGCACCACGGTGACGTGGTCCAGCCCGAGCAGCTCCACGGCCTCCTGGAGGAAGGTCGTCCGGCGCAGCAGGGGTTCCAGGAGAGTGATCTTCAGGTCCCGCCGCACCAGGGCGAGCGGGATACCGGGCAGGCCGGCACCCGAGCCCACGTCGCACACCGTGACGCCCTCGGGCACCACCTCGGACAGCACCGCGCAGTTCAGCAGGTGCCGCTCCCACAACCGGGGAACCTCACGCGGCCCGATCAGGCCCCGCTTGACCCCCGCGTCCGCCAGCAGCTCCGCGTACCGCACAGCTTCCGGGAAAAACTCACCGAACACCGCGCGCGCCTGTTCGGGCGCCGGGGGCGCCTCTTCAGGCGCTGCGGGAAGCTCCGCTGCCTCCGTCACGGGGACCGTCCTTCCGTACAGAACCGCTCACGCCAGAACCGTGTCGTTCAACCGTGCCGTTCAACTGCCAGGCTTACAAACTTCGGCCCCGCCTGCGACACAGGCGGGGCCGACGCACAACATTCCGGTCAGGCCGGGAGCACAACGACGAAGCGCTGCGGCTCCTCGCCCTCGGACTCGCTCTTCAGACCGGCGGCCGCCACGGCGTCGTGGACGACCTTGCGTTCGAAGGGGGTCATGGGGGCCAGCTTCAGCGCCTCGCCCGAGGCCTTCACGTCCGCGGCGGCCTGGGCGCCCAGCGCCGCCAGCTCCTCGCGCTTCTTCGCCCGGAAGCCAGCGATGTCCAGCATCAGCCGGCTGCGGTCGCCGGTCTCCCGGTGCACGGCGAGACGGGTCAGCTCCTGGAGGGCCTCCAGGACCTCGCCCTCGCGGCCCACGAGCTTCAGCAGGTCACGGCTGGAGGAATCGCTGACGATCGACACCGCGGCGCGGTCGGCCTCGACGTCCATGTCGATGTCGCCGTCCAGGTCGGCGATGTCCAGCAGACCCTCAAGGTAGTCGGCCGCGATCTCACCCTCCTGCTCGAGGCGGGTCAGGGTGTCGCCACTCTCAGCGGCGGCGGTGGTGGTGCCTTCCGTCACGGGAGGGACTCCTTCTACTTCTTGGAGGGCTTGCTGGGGGGCGTCTGACGCTTCGACTTCGGCTGCCGCTTCGGCTGCTGCCGCTTGGTGGCGACACCGCCGCTCGCCGCGTCCGAGTCGGCCGTGGCCTCAGAACTCTTGATGACGGAACCGTCCGGCTGCGCGGCCATGCCCTGCTTCGTCAGCGCGGTGATGAACTTCCGCTCGTTGTCGTTGCGGTCCGGGCCCTTGGCCACGATCGCCGCCACGACCTTCTTCTTGCCCCGGCCCTTGACGTTGCCGTGGGTGCTGACGTGCTTCAGCAGGCGGGTCAGGTACTGGTCCTGGGCCTTGCTGCCCGGCGTCGGGTTCTGGTTGATCACGTACATCTGCTGGCCCATGGTCCACACGTTGGTGGTCAGCCAGTAGACGAGGACACCGACAGGGAAGTTGATGCCCATCACGGCGAAGATCACCGGGAAGATGTACATGAGCATCTTCTGCTGCTGCATGAAGGGCGTCTTGACCGAGAGGTCGACGTTCTTCTGCATCAGCTGGCGCTGCGTGTAGAACTGCGACAGCGACATCAGGATGATCATGATGGCGGTCACGATGCGCACGTCGGTGATCGAGGCGTTCAGGCCCGCGACCTTGTCGGCGGAGTCCGTGAACTTCGCGGCCAGCGGGGCACCGAAGATGTGGGCCTGCCGGGCGCTCTCCAGCAGCGACTGGTTGATGACACCGACGGTCTTGCCGTTGGCGATGCTCGCGAGCACGTGGTAGAGCGCGAAGAAGAACGGGGACTGCGCCAGGATGGGAAGGCACGAGGAGAGCGGGTTGGTACCCGTCTCCTTGTACAGCTTCATCATCTCTTCGGACTGACGCTGCTTGTCGTTCTTGTAGCGATCCTGGATCGCCTTCATCTTCGGCTGGAGCGCCTGCATGCCCCGCGTCGCCTTGATCTGCTTCACGAAGAGCGGGATCAGGCAGATACGGATCAGGACCACCAGGGACACGATGGACAGGCCCCAGGCCCATCCACTGTCCGCACCGAAGACCGCCCCGTACAGCTTGTGGAACTGGACGATGATCCACGACACGGGTGTGGTGATAAAGCTGAACAGACTGGCAATCGTGTCCACTAATCAGGCTCCTTGAGCATTGCGAGATCTACGCAACGCACTGCGCAGCTGCTCGTGCCAACGCGGGCGTTTCCGGGGTGGGACATGATCCACACCGCCCGGGGACCACGGATTGCACCGCAGGATCCGCCAGGCGGTCAGAGCCGTCCCCTTCACCGCACCATGCCGGTCGATGGCCGCGAACCCGTAGTGCGAACACGACGGGTAATAGCGGCACACCGGCCCGAGCAGCGGACTGATCGTCCACTGGTACAGCTTGATCAAAGCGAGCAGCGGGTACTTCATCGAGCCACGCCTCCCAGCAGCCGCGCCAAGGCGGCGTCCAGGTCGCGGGCCAGCTCGTCGACGCCGGCGTCAGCGGCTCCGGGCAGGGCCCGCACCACCACCAGGCTACCGGGGGGCAGCTGAGGCAGCCGATCACGCATGAGATGGCGGAGCCGGCGCTTGACCCGGTTGCGGACGACGGCGATGCCGACAGCCTTGCTGACGACGAAACCCGCACGCGGCGAGGGATCTGCATCCCCCGGCTCGTGCGGGTCCGTGGCACCGCTTGTACGTAGGTGGACGACGAGGAACGGGCGACCGGCCCGGCGTCCTCGACGCACCGCGCTCGCGAAGTCCTCGCGCCGCCTCAGCCGATTCTCGGGAGACAGCACGACGTCACGACCTGCGCGTTGTTACGCGGAAAGGGCGGCGCGGCCCTTGCTGCGACGGTTCGCGAGGATCGCGCGACCGGCACGGGTACGCATCCGCAGGCGGAAGCCGTGGGTCTTGGCACGACGGCGGTTGTTCGGCTGGAAGGTGCGCTTGCTCACTCGGGGGCTCCAGAGAATGAATCGTGTGTGGCGGTACATCGCCTGGCTGTCACCGTGCGCCCACGAGGAACTCGCGTGTTCGCCCGAGTGGACACCGCTAAACGATCACAAAGCGTGATCTTCGCCCATCGGTAGGCAGGCGGCAGCAGCCATCGACAACTCGACCTCGTTACGGTACGCGCGGCTACGCCATCCGGTCAAACCGAGCGCCCCTGCCCCACACTGTGCACAGGCTGTGGACAACGACTTGAACCCTACCCACCGGCCTGACTACCGTTGACTGATCCCGGATTTTTTGTCCCGACCGTCCCAAAGAACCACACATTCGTGGGACGGGACCTGTGAGAGAGCGTGCTCTGTGGCTGACGTACCTGCCGATCTTGCCGCAGTGTGGCCACGCGTGCTCGAGAAGCTGCTCGGGGAGGGCCAGCAGGGGATCGAGCCCAAGGACAAGCAGTGGGTGGAACGATGCCAGCCGCTGGCCCTCGTCGCCGACACCGCCCTGCTCGCCGTTCCCAATGAATGGGGCAAGCGCGTCCTCGAGGGCCGCCTCGCCCCCCTCATCAGCGACGCCCTGAGCCGGGAGTGCGGCCGCCCGATCCGCATCGCCATCACGGTCGACGACTCCGCGGGCGAGCCCGCCCCGCCGGCCCCGCCCGCCTCCTCCCCGCGCGAGGGCTACGAGCCGTACGGCGGCCAGCGCCCCGGCGCCGGCCCCGGCGAGGACCTGCCCGCCGCCCGCCCCGCCTACCCGGACTACCAGCAGCCGCGTCCGGAGCCCGGCTCCTGGCCCCGCGGCGGCCAGGACGAGTACGGCTGGCAGCAGCAGCGCCTGGGCGGCTTCCCCGAGCGCGACCCGTACGCCTCCCCGCAGCCCGGCTACCTCCAGCAGCCCGATCAGGGCGGCTACGACCAGGGCGGCTACGAGGGGCAGAAGTACGACTCCCAGAAGTACGAATCCCAGAAGTACGACCCGCAGAAGTACGAGCAGCCCTCGTACGAATCCCAGCCGTACGAGCCCCAGGGCTACGAGCAGTCGCCCCCGCGCTCCGCGCCCGGCCGGCCCACCCCCGCGCCGCCGCCGTCCGCGCCCTCCGGCGGCTCCACCTCGGGCCCGCTGGAGCCGACTGCCCGGCTGAACCCGAAGTACCTCTTCGACACCTTCGTCATCGGCGCCTCCAACCGCTTCGCGCACGCGGCCGCCGTGGCCGTGGCCGAGGCGCCGGCGAAGGCGTACAACCCGCTGTTCATCTACGGGGAGTCGGGCCTCGGCAAGACGCACCTGCTGCACGCCATCGGGCACTACGCGCGGAGTCTCTACCCCGGCACCCGCGTGCGGTACGTGAGCTCGGAGGAGTTCACCAACGAGTTCATCAACTCCATCCGCGACGGCAAGGGCGACGCCTTCCGCAAGCGGTACCGCGAGATGGACATCCTGCTGGTCGACGACATCCAGTTCCTCGCGAGCAAGGAGTCGACCCAGGAGGAGTTCTTCCACACCTTCAACACGCTCCACAACGCGAACAAGCAGATCGTCCTGTCCTCGGACCGGCCGCCCAAGCAGCTCGTCACGCTGGAGGACCGGCTCCGCAACCGCTTCGAGTGGGGCCTGATCACGGACGTCCAGCCGCCCGAGCTGGAGACCCGGATCGCGATCCTGCGCAAGAAGGCCGTCCAGGAGCAGCTCAACGCCCCGCCGGAGGTGCTGGAGTTCATCGCCTCCCGCATCTCGCGCAACATCCGCGAGCTGGAGGGGGCGCTGATCCGCGTCACCGCCTTCGCGAGCCTCAACCGGCAGCCGGTGGACCTCGGGCTCACGGAGGACGTCCTCAAGAACCTGATCCCTGGCGGCGAGGACAGCGCCCCCGAGATCACCGCCTCCGACATCATGGCGGCCACCGCCGACTACTTCGGGCTGACCGTGGACGACCTGTGCGGGTCCTCCCGCAGCCGCGTCCTGGTCACCGCCCGGCAGATCGCCATGTACCTCTGCAGGGAGCTGACCGACCTGTCGCTGCCCAAGATCGGGGCCCAGTTCGGCGGCAGGGACCACACCACCGTCATGCACGCGGACCGCAAGATCCGCGCCCTGATGGCGGAACGGCGCTCCATCTACAACCAGGTCACGGAGCTCACGAACCGCATCAAGAACGGCTGACGCGGGCCCCGCGGGGGCCTGCTGGCGGCCCCTCAAACCTCACGACAGGGCGCTTCCGGCTCGAACCGGGGGCGCCCTTCCTCATCCGTGCGCCCTTGCTCTGTTCGAATGCGCCCCCAGGAGGGACCGTCATCCACAGATTCCCGGGTTTTCTTCCGTCCACAGGCTGAGGACAGTCCCCGTCGCCCACAATCTGTCCACAGGGGTGCGGGCTGAGACCCCATCAGGGCAGGTCAGATGCCTGTGGAATTGTGAGCAAGCGTCATCCACAGCCTGTGGACAGAAAAACCATCCACAGGCTCATCCACTCCTCTGTCCACCGCCGACCCACAGGTTCCCGCATCCTGTGCACAGGTTCCCGGCGGTTCTCCACACCGTTGTCCACTGTTCGGCAACGCCACACCCGAGCTCACCGCCCCGAGTGAAAGCGGTCACACGGATGTCGACGTTTGCTCTGTGGACCTCTGGGGAAAAGCTGGGGACACACCTGTGGAGTAGTGGGGGTCTCCTGGGGACGGCCTGTGCAGAACTTTCCGTTCTCCACAGAGACACCGGGTTGTCCACCGGTCCCGCCCACAGGGTGTGGGGATAAAAAAGGCGGGCTGACCTGCGAGAACGGGCTTATCCACCGTTTCCACAGGCCCTACTACTACCCCCATGGAGAGTTAGGCCGGTTTCGGTTTTCAAGCAGGGCCTGTGCACAACTCGCCGCTCGGCCGCCCCGCCTCCTCGCTCCCGACTTGACCGCCAGCCGCGACGGCTGTCGGCGCCGTACGTCAGACTGGTCCCCGGCATCGGTCGAGGCATCGACGAGCCGACGACGAAGGCCGGCAGACGAGCGAGCAACAGCAGGAGGCGGTTCCGGTGAAGATCCGGGTGGAGCGCGACGTACTCGCGGAGGCGGTGGCCTGGGCTGCACGCAGCCTCCCGGCCCGGCCGCCGGTGCCCGTACTCGCGGGCCTGCTGCTGAAGGCCGAGGACGGCACCCTGTCCCTCTCCGGCTTCGACTACGAGGTCTCGGCCCGCGTCTCCGTCGAGGCGGACGTGGAGGAAGACGGCACCGTCCTCGTCTCCGGCCGGCTGCTCGCCGACATCTGCCGCGCCCTCCCCAACCGCCCGGTGGAGATTTCCACAGACGGTGTACGGGCGACCGTGGTCTGCGGCTCCTCCCGGTTCACACTCCACACCCTGCCTGTGGAGGAGTACCCGGCGCTGCCGCAGATGCCGACCGCGACCGGCACCGTGCCCGGCGAGGTCTTCGCCTCCGCCGCCGCCCAGGTGGCCATCGCCGCCGGCCGCGACGACACGCTGCCCGTGCTGACCGGTGTCCGCATCGAGATCGAGGGCGACCGCGTCACCCTGGCCTCCACCGACCGCTACCGCTTCGCGGTCCGCGAGTTCCTGTGGAAGCCGGAGAACCCGGACGCCTCCGCCGTGGCCCTGGTGCCCGCCAAGACCCTCCTCGACACGGCCAAGTCCCTGACCAGCGGTGACACCGTCACCCTGGCGCTCTCCGGCTCCGGCCAGGGCGAGGGCCTCATCGGCTTCGAGGGCGCGGGCCGCCGCACGACCACCCGCCTGCTCGAGGGCGACCTGCCGAAGTACCGCACCCTCTTCCCGACGGAGTTCAACTCCGTCGCCGTGATCGAGACCGCGCCGTTCGTCGAGGCCGTCAAGCGCGTGGCCCTGGTCGCCGAGCGCAACACCCCGGTCCGCCTCAGCTTCGAGCAGGGCGTGCTGATCCTGGAAGCCGGTTCCAGCGACGATGCACAGGCTGTGGAGCGAGTCGACGCGAACCTCGAGGGCGACGACATCTCGATCGCCTTCAACCCCACCTTCCTGCTGGACGGCCTGAGCGCGATCGACTCGCCCGCCGCGCAGCTCAGCTTCACCACGTCGACCAAGCCCGCCCTGCTCAGCGGCCGGCCCGCGGTGGACGCGGAGGCCGACGAGGCCTACAAGTACCTGATCATGCCGGTCCGCCTCTCCGGCTGACCGCTCCGCCGCACGCCGGCGCCGGGCCCGGTCTCGCAGCCGCGAGTGCCGGGCCCGGCGCCGTCCGGAGCGGCCCGTCGCCACGGCCCGGCGTAGGCTCGGATCCGGCGGGCGGCCCGGAAAGGCCACCGGAGACCACCGGTGCCGGGAAGCCCCGTACAGACGGCCCCAACGCTTAAGGAACCCACCTGATGGAGCTCGGTCTCGTCGGTCTCGGCAAGATGGGCGGCAACATGCGCGAGCGCATCCGCCGCGCAGGCCACACCGTCATCGGATACGACCGCAACCCGGACCTCGCCGATGTCCACAGCCTCCGGGAGCTTGTGGACGGCCTGCAGGCCCCCCGCGTCGTGTGGGTGATGGTCCCGGCAGGAGCGGCCACGCAGTCCACCGTCGACGAGCTGGCCGAGCTGCTCTCCCCCGGCGACATCGTCGTCGACGGCGGCAACTCGCGCTGGACCGACGACGAGAAGCACGCCGAGGAGCTGAAGGCCAAGGGCATCGGCTTCGTCGACTGCGGCGTCTCCGGTGGTGTGTGGGGCCTGGAGAACGGCTACGCGCTGATGTACGGCGGCGACGAGAAGCACGTCGCCGCGGTCCAGCCGATCTTCGACGCCCTCAAGCCCGAGGGTGACTTCGGCGCCGTGCACGCCGGCAAGGTCGGCGCCGGCCACTTCGCGAAGATGGTCCACAACGGCATCGAGTACGCCATGATGCAGGCCTACGCCGAGGGCTGGGAGCTCCTGGAGAAGGTCGACTCGGTCACCGACGTCCGCGAGGTGTTCCGGTCCTGGCAGGAGGGCACGGTCATCCGCTCCTGGCTGCTGGACCTCGCCGTCAACGCGCTGGACGAGGACGAGCACCTGGACGGGCTGAAGGGCTTCGCCCAGGACTCGGGCGAGGGCCGCTGGACCGTCGAGGCGGCCATCGACAACGCGGTCCCGCTGCCGGCGATCACCGCCTCGCTGTTCGCCCGGTTCGCGTCCCGCCAGGACGACTCGCCGCAGATGAAGATGATCGCCGCGCTGCGCAACCAGTTCGGCGGCCACGCGGTCGAGAAGAAGTAGCAGCACCCAGCACCACAGAGCACAGCAGCAGGAAGCCGGGGGAGGTCGGCGCCGTATGCATGTTTCGCATCTCTCATTGGCCGACTTCCGCTCGTACGCCCGGGCCGAGGTACCCCTCGCCCCGGGCGTCACGGCTTTCGTGGGCCCCAACGGCCAGGGCAAGACGAACCTGGTCGAGGCCATCGGCTACCTCGCCACCCTGGGCAGCCACCGGGTCTCCTCCGACGCCCCGCTCGTGCGGATGGGCGCCGACCGGGCGATCATCCGGGCCGCCGTCACCCAGGGCGAACGCCAGCAGCTGGTCGAGCTCGAACTGAACCCGGGCCGCGCCAACCGCGCCCGCATCAACCGGTCCTCCCAGGTCAGGCCCCGCGACGTGCTGGGCATCGTGCGCACCGTGCTGTTCGCCCCGGAGGACCTCGCCCTCGTCAAGGGCGATCCCGGGGAGCGGCGCCGCTTCCTCGACGAGCTCGTGACGGCCCGCTCGCCCCGGATGGCGGCCGTCCGCTCCGACTACGAGCGGGTGCTCAAGCAGCGCAACACCCTCCTGAAGTCCGCCGCGATGGCCCGCCGGCACGGCGGCCGCTCCATGGACCTCTCCACCCTCGACGTCTGGGACCAGCACCTCGCGCGCGCGGGCGCCGAGCTGCTCGCCCAGCGCCTCGACCTGATCGCCACCCTGCTGCCGCTCGCCGACAAGGCGTACGAGCAGCTCGCGCCCGGTGGCGGCCCGCTCGGGCTCGCGTACAAGTCCTCGGCCGGCGAGCCGGTCGACACCGGCGCGGCGCGGACCCGCGAGGAGCTCTACGAGGTGCTGCTCGCCACCCTGTCAGAGGTCCGCAAGCAGGAGATCGAGCGCGGGGTGACCCTGGCCGGCCCGCACCGGGACGACCTCGTGCTGCGCCTGGGAGAACTGCCCGCGAAGGGGTACGCCAGCCACGGCGAGTCCTGGTCGTACGCCCTGGCCCTGCGCCTGGCCTCGTACGAGCTGCTGCGCTCGGAGGGGGCGGAGCCGGTGCTGATCCTGGACGACGTCTTCGCGGAACTGGACGCGCGCCGCCGCGAGCGGCTCGCGGAGCTGGTGGCGGGCGGCGAGCAGGTGCTGGTGACGGCGGCGGTGGACGATGACGTTCCGGGCGTGCTGACGGGCATGCGCTTCGGGGTGTCCGGCGGTGAGGTGACCCGGCTGTGAACGAGGCGGAGCGGCACGAACGCAAGACCCCGGAGCCGTCCGGGGTGGATCTGGCCCGCCAGGCCCTCGCGGCCGCGCGCGAGCAGGCCCGCGCGCGGGGCAACGCGGTGAGCGGGCGGGGACGCCGGCAGCAGCCGGGGCTGCGCTCGGGCGCCCGGGCCGACGGCCGGGACCCGATGCCGCTGATGGCGGCGCTGGACCGGCTGCGCACGGAGCGGGGCTGGGAGATGCCGATCGCCGTGGCTGGGGTGATGGAGCGCTGGGCGGAGATCGTCGGGCCGGAAATCGCAGCGCACTGTGAACCGGAGCGCTACGAGGAGCGTGAACTCCTCGTACGGTGCGATTCCTCGGCCTGGGCCGCGCAGCTCAAGCTGCTGGCCCCGCAGCTGGTGGCGCGGCTGAACGCGGACCTCGGCCAGGGCACGGTCCGGCTGATCAAGGTGCAGGGCCCCGGCGGCCGTCCCAAGCGGTACGGGCCGTGGCGCGCCCCGGGCAGCAGCGGGCCGGGCGACACCTACGGCTGAGCGGGCCCGCGCCCTGCCGTCGGCCGGGTGCGGCGGCCGACGTCGGCCGCGTACGGGCCCGAGGCGGTCCCGGCCGGCCGGCGACGGGCCCGCGCACGCCCGCACAACGGCTTGCCGGGGGCTTGCGCGGAGCCCCGCTGCGGCCTGGCGGAGCCCCGTGCGGCGGCCCGGGCGGAGCCTGTCGGCGGGGGCGGCGCGGGTGGTGTCCCTCACGGTAGTGGAAGGTTGACAGCCCGAAGCGCTGGATGCCCGTGTGAGCCTCTTTGAGCCCCTGCCCGGATATGGGGAGTCGGAAGGTGGAGGTTCAGGGCGGCACATGCGGACTCAGGTACCGGCAAACCCCCATTCATGTCAGTGGTACCGGTAGACTGGAGTAAATCCCGCCCGTTCGCGGGATCACGCATACAACGCAGATCGACGCGGCCGCTCCGCCGGTGCACCAGCTGGTCCGGAGTACGGGCTGCGCTGTGCCAGAAAGGGCGCTTCGTGGCCGATTCCGGCGACTCCAACGAGAAGAATTACGACGCCAGTGCGATCCAGGTCCTCGAGGGCCTGGACGCGGTCCGCAAGCGGCCGGGTATGTACATCGGCTCGACCGGTGAGCGCGGTCTGCACCACCTCGTCTACGAGGTCGTCGACAACTCGGTCGACGAGGCGCTGGCGGGCCACGCGGACACCATCGACGTGACGATCCTCGCCGACGGCGGGGTGCGCGTGATCGACAACGGCCGCGGCATCCCGGTCGGCATCGTGCCGTCCGAGGGGAAGCCGGCCGTCGAGGTCGTCCTGACGGTCCTGCACGCGGGCGGCAAGTTCGGCGGCGGCGGCTACGCCGTCTCCGGCGGTCTGCACGGCGTCGGCGTCTCCGTCGTGAACGCCCTGTCGACCAAGGTCGCGGTCGAGGTCAAGACGGACGGCTACCGCTGGACCCAGGACTACAAGCTGGGCGTGCCGACGGCCCCGCTGGCCAGGAACGAGGAGACCGACGAGCACGGCACGTCGGTGACGTTCTGGGCCGACGGCGACATCTTCGAGACCACCGAGTACTCCTTCGAGACGCTGTCGCGGCGCTTCCAGGAGATGGCCTTCCTCAACAAGGGCCTGACCCTGACGCTGACCGACGAGCGCGAGTCGGCGAAGGCCACGGCGGGCGCCGACGACCCGGAAGCGGACGCGGCCGAGCCCCAGGCGCGCACGGTGAAGTACCACTACGAGGGCGGCATCGTCGACTTCGTGAAGTACCTCAACTCGCGCAAGGGCGAGCTGATCCACCCGACCGTCATCGACATCGAGGCCGAGGACAAGGAGCGGATGCTCTCGGTCGAGATCGCGATGCAGTGGAACTCGCAGTACACGGAGGGTGTGTACTCCTTCGCGAACACGATCCACACGCACGAGGGCGGTACGCACGAGGAGGGCTTCCGCGCGGCGCTGACGGGCCTGGTCAACCGGTACGCGCGCGACAAGAAGCTGCTGCGCGAGAAGGACGACAACCTCGCGGGCGAAGACATCCGCGAGGGTCTGACGGCGATCATCTCCGTCAAGCTGGGCGAGCCCCAGTTCGAGGGCCAGACGAAGACCAAGCTGGGCAACACGGAGGCCAAGACCTTCGTGCAGAAGGTCGTCCACGAGCACCTGAACGACTGGTTCGACCGCAACCCGGTCGAGGCCGCGGACATCGTCCGCAAGTCGATCCAGGCGGCCACGGCGCGCGTCGCGGCCCGCAAGGCCCGCGACCTGACGCGCCGCAAGGGGCTGCTGGAGAGCGCCTCGCTGCCGGGCAAGCTGTCCGACTGCCAGTCGAACGACCCGACCAAGTGCGAGATCTTCATCGTCGAGGGTGACTCCGCCGGCGGCAGCGCGAAGTCCGGCCGCAACCCGATGTACCAGGCGATCCTGCCCATCCGCGGCAAGATCCTGAACGTCGAGAAGGCCCGGATCGACAAGATCCTCCAGAACACCGAGGTCCAGGCGCTGATCAGTGCCTTCGGCACGGGTGTGCACGAGGACTTCGACATCGAGAAGCTCCGCTATCACAAGATCATCCTGATGGCGGACGCCGACGTCGACGGCCAGCACATCAACACCCTGCTGCTGACCTTCCTGTTCCGCTTCATGCGGCCGCTGGTCGAGGCGGGTCACGTGTACCTGTCCCGCCCACCGCTGTACAAGATCAAGTGGGGCCGCGACGACTTCGAGTACGCGTACTCGGACCGTGAGCGCGACGCCCTGGTCGAGCTCGGCAAGCAGAACGGCAAGCGGATCCGGGAGGACTCGATCCAGCGCTTCAAGGGTCTGGGCGAGATGAACGCCGAGGAGCTGCGCGTCACCACCATGGACGTGGACCACCGCGTGCTCGGCCAGGTCACCCTGGACGACGCGGCGCAGGCCGACGACCTGTTCTCGGTGCTGATGGGTGAGGACGTCGAGGCGCGGCGCTCCTTCATCCAGCGCAACGCCAAGGACGTTCGCTTCCTCGACATCTGAGTCGGCTCAGCTGACCGCCTGAAAGGATTTCTGACCAGCAATGGCCGACGAAACCACCCCCACCGCAGAGAATCCCGCGGAGGAGCAGCCCGTGCTGCGCATCGAGCCCGTCGGGCTCGAGACGGAGATGCAGCGCTCCTACCTCGACTACGCGATGTCCGTCATCGTCTCGCGTGCGCTGCCCGACGTGCGGGACGGCCTCAAGCCGGTCCACCGCCGCGTGCTGTACGCGATGTACGACGGCGGCTACCGGCCCGAGAAGGGCTTCTACAAGTGCGCCCGCGTCGTCGGTGACGTCATGGGCACCTACCACCCGCACGGTGACTCCTCGATCTACGACGCCCTGGTCCGCCTGGCCCAGCCGTGGTCGATGCGCATGCCGCTGGTGGACAGCAACGGCAACTTCGGCTCCCCGGGCAACGACCCGGCGGCCGCCATGCGCTACACCGAGTGCAAGCTGATGCCGCTGGCCATGGAGATGCTCCGGGACATCGACGAGGAGACCGTCGACTTCACGGACAACTACGACGGCCGCAACCAGGAGCCGACGGTCCTGCCGGCGCGCTTCCCGAACCTGCTGGTCAACGGCTCGGCCGGGATCGCGGTCGGCATGGCAACCAACATCCCGCCGCACAACCTGCGCGAGGTCGCGGCCGGTGCGCAGTGGGCGCTGGAGCACCCCGAGGCCACGCACGAGGAACTGCTCGACGCGCTCCTGGAGCGGATCAAGGGCCCGGACTTCCCCTCCGGTGCGCTGGTCGTGGGCCGCAAGGGCATCGAGGAGGCGTACCGGACCGGGCGCGGCTCCATCACGATGCGCGCGGTGGTCGAGGTCGAGGAGATCCAGAACCGCCAGTGCCTGGTGGTGACGGAGCTTCCGTACCAGACCAACCCCGACAACCTCGCGCAGAAGATCGCGGACCTGGTGAAGGACGGGAAGATCGGCGGCATCGCCGACGTGCGCGACGAGACCTCCTCGCGCACCGGCCAGCGCCTGGTGATCGTCCTCAAGCGCGACGCCGTCGCCAAGGTCGTGCTGAACAACCTGTACAAGCACACCGACCTGCAGACGAACTTCGGCGCGAACATGCTGGCGCTGGTGGACGGGGTGCCGCGCACCCTGTCGATCGACGCGTTCATCCGCCACTGGGTGCAGCACCAGATCGAGGTCATCGTCCGGCGCACGCGCTTCCGTCTGCGCAAGGCGGAGGAGCGGGCCCACATCCTGCGCGGCCTGCTCAAGGCGCTGGACGCGATCGACGAGGTCATCGCCCTCATCCGGCGCAGCAACACGGTCGAGATCGCGCGCGAGGGCCTGATGGGCCTCCTGGAGATCGACGAGATCCAGGCCAACGCGATCCTCGAGATGCAGCTGCGCCGCCTGGCGGCCCTGGAGCGGCAGAAGATCGTCGCCGAGCACGACGAGCTCCAGGCGAAGATCAACGAGTACAACGCGATCCTGGCCTCGCCGGAGAAGCAGCGCTCGATCGTGAGCGAGGAGCTCGCGGCGATCGTCGAGAAGTACGGCGACGACCGGCGTTCCAAGCTGGTGCCCTTCGACGGGGACATGTCCATCGAGGACCTGATCGCCGAAGAGGACATCGTCGTCACCATCACGCACGGCGGCTACGTCAAGCGCACCAAGACCGAGGACTACCGCTCGCAGAAGCGCGGCGGCAAGGGCGTGCGCGGCACGAAGCTGAAGCAGGACGACCTGGTCGACCACTTCTTCGTCTCCACCACGCACCACTGGCTGCTGTTCTTCACGAACAAGGGCCGCGTCTACCGGTCCAAGGCGTACGAGCTCCCGGACGCCGGCCGTGACGCGCGCGGGCAGCACGTGGCGAACCTGATGGCCTTCCAGCCGGACGAGAAGATCGCCCAGGTGCTCGCGATCCGCGACTACGAGGCGGCGCCCTACCTGATCCTGGCCACCAAGGGCGGCCTGGTGAAGAAGACGGCGCTCAAGGACTACGACTCCCCCCGCTCGGGCGGCGTCATCGCCATCAACCTCCGGGAGACCGGTGCCGACGGCACCGACGGCACCGCCGACGAGCTGATCGGCGCGGAGCTGGTGTCCGCCGAGGACGACCTGCTGCTCATCAGCAAGAAGGCCCAGTCGATCCGCTTCACGGCGACCGACGAGGCGCTGCGTCCGATGGGCCGTGCCACCTCGGGCGTGAAGGGCATGAGCTTCCGCGAGGGTGACGAACTGCTCTCCATGAGCGTTGTCCGGCCGGGTACCTTCGTCTTCACCGCCACCGACGGCGGCTACGCGAAGCGGACGGCGGTGGACGAGTACCGCGTCCAGGGCCGTGGCGGTCTGGGCATCAAGGCGGCGAAGATCGTCGAGGACCGCGGTTCGCTGGTCGGCGCGCTGGTGGTCGACGAGACGGATGAGATCCTCGCCATCACGCTCGGCGGTGGTGTGATCCGTACGCGCGTCAACGAAGTCAGGGAGACCGGCCGTGACACCATGGGCGTCCAGCTGATCAATCTGGGCAAGCGCGATGCCGTGGTGGGCATCGCCCGCAACGCCGAGGCCGGTCAGGAAGCTGACGAGGTCGACGAGATCGAGTCGGAGACCGAGTCGGAGATCGACGCCGCGGCGGCCGACGCACCGGCCGCCGGGGTGGCCGAGGGCACGGAGCCCTCGGCCGGGGAGCACGAGGAGTAAGTCGTGAGTGGAGCCACGGGCGCCGGACCGGCCAAAACTGGAGCGAACGGTGCCCGTGGCCCCGCCGCGGACTCCCAGGGGGGAACCGTGACGGACACCCGAGAACCGGAACCCAAGCCGAAGGCGCAGGACAAGACGCAGGACAAGGCCAAGGCCACGGACCAGGCGCAGGACAAGGCCAAGGACCAGCCGAAGAAGCAGCAGCCCCAGAAGGCCCCGCAGGCCTACGCGGCGCCCTCGGGCCCGGGTGCGCAGCGCGGGGCCGCCCAGGCGGTCCGTACGGCCCCCAGGACCCGCAAGGCGCGGCTGAGGGTGGCGAAGGCCGACCCGTGGTCGGTGATGAAGGTCAGCTTCCTGCTCTCCATCGCCCTGGGCCTGTGCACCGTCGTCGCGGCGGCGGTGCTGTGGATGGTCATGGACGCCATGGGCATCTTCTCGACCGTCGGCGGCACCATCAGCGAGGCGACCGGCTCGAACGAGGGCAACGGGTTCGACCTCCAGTCGTTCCTGTCGCTGCCGCGCGTGCTGATCTTCACGTCGGTGATCGCGGTGATCGACGTGGTGCTGATGACGGCGCTCGCGACGCTGGGTTCCTTCATCTACAACCTGTCGGCGGGCTTCGTGGGCGGCGTGGAGCTCACGCTGGCCGAGGACGAATGACCCGCTGACTGACCTGCGGCGAAGGCCGCGGGGAGCGGATTTTGGCTCGACCGCGTCTGTGCGCTAATCTTCAGGAGTCAGCGCGCAGCGCGGATGGGGCTATAGCTCAGTTGGTTAGAGCGCATCCCTGATAAGGATGAGGCCACAGGTTCAAATCCTGTTAGCCCCACAGAGTCGAAGACCCCCAGGCCAAGGCCTGGGGGTCTTCGTCGTTGGGCCGTCCGGGCGAGTCCCAGGTAACCGATCGGTATCGGTCGGTGTGTATTGTTGGCCGCCAGAAGTCCCCAACGTCTACGAAAGACGAGGTCGCGCCGTGAAGAAGCTGCTCCTGGTCGCACTGGCCGCCATCGGCGGGCTCCTCGTGTACCGCCAGATCCAGGCGGACCGCGCCGAGCAGGACCTGTGGACGGAGGCAACTGACTCCGTGCCCTCTGGTTCCGGTGTGTGAGCCCCACGATTGATTCCATGAAGCCCCGGCCGCCGCTGCTGCCGGGGCTTCATGCTGTTCCGGGGGCGTCCTGCGGTTCCGCTCCCCGGGAGAAGTTCGATTACGCAAAGATGTGACTTGCTGTAGCAAATTCGGGGTGGGTGTGATGGTTCGGGTACGGCGGACGCGGCGGGCGCCGCTGGCCGGGGCGGCGGCCCTGGGGCTGGCGGCCTGGCTGGTGTGGCTGCCGGGGACGGCGTACGCGGTGCCGGCTGCCGGACCGGCTGCCGGACCGTCAGGCGGGCCTTCCGCCGGGCCTTCCGGGTCCGGGCGTGCGTTGCCGGAGTACCGGACCGCGCCGGGCGCCAAACCGGTCCGGGGCACGCCCTCGACGGCGGACGCCCCGCTCCTGGACACCGGCACGTCCTACGAGGACACCCTCGCCCCGGGCGAGCGCTTCTACCGGCTCGGCCTGGACGACGCCTCCACCGTGTACGTCTCCGCCGTGCTGCACCCGCCCGCCGGGGCGAAGGCCGGCTACGGCGACGACCTCGAGGTCGAGATCATGACCAGCGCCGGCCGGGCCTGCCCGCCCGGCCCCGGCCGGGCCTCCTTCGGCTACGACGCGGTCCCGCTCGGCGCGGTCGGCCAGCGACGGCTGGCGGAGGACGCCGAGTGCCAGGGCGCGGGCACGTACTACGCGAAGGTCACCCGGAGCGCGGGCAAGGACTCCGACCGGGCGGGATGGCCGGTGGAGCTCCTCGTCATGCGCGAGCCGGCCCCGGCCGCCGGCACCGCCCCCACCGCCGCGCCCAGCGTCCGGCCCTCGGCCTCCCCGGCCCTGCCGGGCGCGGACCCGGTGCCGCGTACCGGAGGAACCGGCTTCAACGACGCGCGCGCCCTGGACTCCGGGGTCTGGCGCGACGACCTGCGCCCCGGGCAGACCCGGTTCTACCGGGTGCCGCTGGACTGGGGGCAGCAGCTGGGGGTCGGCGCCGAGATCGCCAAGGCGCGGATGACCAAGGACTACGGCTCCGCCTCCAACGGGCTCACCGTCTCGCTGTACAGCCCGTACCGGGGACTCGTGGAGTCCGGGGACACCTCGTACGACGGCAGGCAGGCGGCCGTGACGCTGCCGAAGACCGCGCCGGTGGCGTACGGGAACCGCTTCTCCGACGTGGCCGCGGTACGGCCCCTGGGGCTCGCCGGGTGGTACTACGTCGCCGTCACCCTGGGCGGGAAGGTCGCGGAGTTCACGGAGGACGCGACCCCGGTGCCGCTCACGCTGCGGCTGGCCGTGACCGGCGGTCCGGCCGGGGCGCCGGTCTACAGGGAGAGCCTCACGGCCGCCGGCTTCGGGGTCGGCCCGGCCGAACGGGCCGCCGCGAAGGAGGGGCTCACCGCGCCCGAGGCGGCGGCCGCCCGGGGCACCGCCTCGGCGATGCGGGTCGTGGCCGGGGCCGGTTTCGGCACGGGGACGGTGCTGCTGCTCGTGCTCGGGGGCTGGATCCTGCTGGCCCGGCGCGGCGGAGCCCGCACGGCCTAGAGCTGCGTCAGCGCCCAGACGCCGACCGCGAAGCACAGCAGGGCCGCCGTGAGGAGGCCGGCGGTGACCTTCGCCGGGGGCGGGGCGATCCCGCCGGAGCGGGCCGGGGAGGACGCGGGCGGTGCGGCGGCCGGGGTCGGGGGCGCGGGGGACGGGAGCGGCGGGGTCGTGGCGGGTGGCGCCAGGTGGAAACCGCTCGTGCCCTCGGCCCCGTACGCGGCCGGTGGCGGTCCGAAACCCGCCGCGGCCGCGGGAGCGGCCGTTCCGGGCCCCTGGGGGCCGAAACCGGCCGGAAGCGGCCCGAGTTGGTCGAACACCTCCACCGGGTCCTCCTCGGCGGCGGGCTCGGGCAGCAACTGGGCGGCCTCGGCAAGGGCCTTGCGCGCCCCCGTGGCGGTCCGGAAGCGGCTGTCCGGGTCGGGGTGCAGGAGGTTCGAGATCACGCCCCACAGCGGCGCGGGGACGCCTTCGGGGGCGTCGGGGGTGCCGTGCTCCCGCCAATGCTCCACCAGAGCCTGTGAGTCGGGCTTGTGGCCCCGCAGCAGGTACAGGGCGACCAGGCCGACGGCGAAGAGGTCGGCGGGGAAGTCGGGCTCGGCGCCCCGCAGTTGCTCGGGCGCGAAATAGCCGGGCGTGCCGACGACGTAGTCCGTCTCCGTGAGCCGGGGCTCGCCCTTGCGCATGGCGATGCCGAAGTCGGACAGCCGCAGGTGCGGCCGCCCGGTTCCGGTGGCCTCCATCAGGATGTTGGCCGGTTTGATGTCGCGGTGGACGACGCCCTCCGCGTGCACCGCCGCCAGCCCCGACAGGAGCTGGTCGAGCAGGACGCACACGAACCGCGGCGGCAGCGGCCCGTAGTCCCCGATCACATGGGCGAGGGAGCCGCCCGCGACGAGGTCCATGGTGAACAGGACCTTGTCGTCGTCCGCCGCCCAGCTGGCCGGCGCGAGGACGTGGGGGTGGTCGATGCGCAGGGCCTGCTCGCGCACGAACCGCAGCAGCATGTGCGCATCGCCCTGGAGGAGGACCTTGGCGGCGACGTACCGGCGGCGGCGCTGGTCCCAGGCCCGCCAGACGGCGCCGGCGCCGCCGCGCCCGATCGGATCGACCAGCTCGTACCGGCCGGCGAAGACCTCACCCATCGCTGCGCCCGTCCCCCGTCAACCCGTGTGTGTCAGTTCTGGTGGGCCTCGTAGTGGGACACCGCCTCAGAGGTGCGGCCCGCCCCGTAGACCCGGAGGAACTCTGCCAGTTCGGGGTGGGTCGGTGCGAGCGTGTCCGCCGCCTCGATGATGTCGCCGGCCGCGGCGACCGAGCGCAGCAGCGACTGGATCTCGCGGACGACCCGCTTGACGGTGGGGGCCCCCGAACCCGTGCTGGTCTGCCCGCTGTTGCTGAGGACGGAGCCGCCCTGGGTGTGCTTGATCTCGTCCATCCGGTCGGTGGCCTCGGCGGCGCTGACGCTGCCGTCGGCCACCTGACCCGCGAGGTCCTGGAGGGCCTGGACCCGCTGGACCACGGCCGGGTTGCCGATCTTGGCGCGCTGTCCGCTCATCAGCTGGGACAGCATCGGCGCCGAAAGCCCGAGCACGGCAGCGAGGCGGGCCTGGTTGAGACCGAGGTCATCTATGAGCCGCCGGAACAGTGCGCCGAGCGGCTCCCCGTACCAACTGCGCTGGAGTTCCCGGGCTCTGGCCGTGGCCTCCTGCTGTACTGCGTCCACTCTTCCTACTCCCCTTCGCTGGTGCGAACCTCGCGAGCATCTTACGGAGCGTGGTCGCGGGGCGGGAGTCCCCATCATTTTGCGGGATGCGGGGGTGCACCGGGTACTCTGTCCTGCGGAACGGACGCTCTCTTCCCGGGGAGGTCCACGTCCGGTTGCTCGGGGCCTTAGCTCAGTTGGTAGAGCGCTGCCTTTGCAAGGCAGATGTCAGGAGTTCGAATCTCCTAGGCTCCACTTCAAGAAGACCCCCTGACCAGCATGAATGCCGGTCAGGGGGTCTTTTGCGCACGCGCGGTCCGGCTCCGGGGCGCGGTGTCAGCGCGTGCGTGCGGGGCGCGGGAGGGCGGCCGCGGGCGGTGGCGGCCAGCAGGAGGGCGGCGCCGACGGCGAAGGCCAGCTGGTAGCCGGAGGTGAGGGCCTCGGGCCGGGCACGGCCGGCGCCGGTCAGGGCCTCGGTGCGCGAGGCGGCCAGGGTGGAGAGGACGGCCACGCCGAGGGCCATGCCGATCTGCTGGGTGGTGTTGAACAGGCCCGACGCCAGCCCGGCGTCGCGCTCGCCGGCCCCCGACATCCCCAGCCCGGTGAGCGCGGGCAGGGCCAGGCCGAAGCCCGAGGCCAGCAGCATCACGGGCAGCAGGTCGGTGACGTAGCGCACCGGGAGGCGGGTCAGCAGGGCGAGGCCGGTGAGCAGGACGCCCCGCTCCCGAAGCGGGCGATCAGCTTCGCCGCCCCGCCGAGGGAGACGCCGCCGATGGCCAGCGCGGCCGGCAGCATCGCGAGGCCGGTCTCCGCCGCCTGCTGGAGGTAGAGGGCGACGAGGACCTGGAAGGAGAACAGCGCGGCCACCATCAGCATCTGGACCAGGTTCGCGGCGGCCACGGTGCGCGAGCGGAGGATCCGCAGGGGCATCAGCGGGGTGCGGGCCTTGTCTGGCGCAGCAGGAAGGCGGCGACCAGGTCCACGCCGACGCCCTCGCCGACCTCACCGAAGAGGACCGCGCGTGTCTGCTGGGGTCCTCGGCCGCCTCGCGCAGGGGCCGCTGGGCGTGCCCGCCGAGAGCCCCCGCCCGGCCCGCCGGGCCCGGCAGCGGTAGCCGACGGGGCGGGGTCCCCCGTACGGACCGGTCACGGGGCCGAACGGCCGAGGGTGACCGACAGTGGGGTGAGGCCATGAGGCCAGGGGGCAACAGCACGCCGGAGGCGCACGCAATGGGACTCTTCGATTTCCTGAAGTCGGACAAGAAGAAGGAGCACGAGGCCGCCGAGAAGGCGAAACGGCAGACGGAGCGGCAGGGGCCGAAGACCGGCTCCGACACGGGCTCCAAGTACGCGGACTCCTACGCGGACGCCGCGTCCGCCACCAGGGCGGCCGCCGAGCGGATGGCCGCCGCCGCTCCGCCCAAGGCGCCGCCCGCGGCGTCCAAGCCGACGGCGCCCGCCACCCCGAGCCCCGCCTCGGCCGCGCACAAGGCGGTGCCGGTTCCCCCGAAGTCGGTTCCCCCGAAGCCGGTGCCGCCGAAGTCCGTGCCCGCCAAGCCCGCGCCGGCCGCCAAGAAGCGCACGTACACCGTCAAGCCGGGCGACTCCCTCTCCGCGATCGCCCGCCACGAGCTCGGCAACGAGGCCCGCTGGCGCGAGCTGTACGCCATGAACCGGGGCGTGGTCGGCTCCAACCCGGACCTCATCCGCCCCGGGATGGTGCTGACCCTGCCCGGTTAGGCCGTGGCGCTGGCGTCACAGCGGCCGCCACGAAACGAAGGGGCCCGGATCCGTCGAGCGGATCCGGGCCCCTTGTGCCGTGCGGGCGGACGTCAGGCGTTCTTGCCGCCGTTCGCCTCGCGCTCCTTCTCCGCCAGCTCCTTCTCCGCCAGCTCCTCGTCGAGGCCGGCCGGCGCCGCGTCCTGAGCCGACAGCTCGGTGGCCGCCGGGGGTTCCACCAGCCAGTCCGGGTTCGACTGCTGGTCCCACCACTTCCACGCCGCGAAGGCGCCGCCCGCCAGCAGCCCGACCAGCGCGGCACCCTTGACCCACCGGCCGCACCGCGCCCGGCGCTCGTGCCGCCGCACCAGGCGCCGCACCTCCTTCGCCGACACCTGCCCGCGCAGCGCCGCGAGCGCCGCCGTCGAGCGGGACGCGGCCTCCTCGGCCACCGGCCGGCTCGCCGCGATCGCGCTCTCGATCCGGGGCGCCGTGTAGTCGGCCGCCTGGCGCGCGGCGACGCGCGTGTGGTGGACGGCCTTCACCGCGGCCCGGTCCACGTTCGGGGGTACGTGCGTGCGTGCCGCCTGCATCCTCGGATGGAGGTGGCTGTCGTACGCCGCGCGCGCGTGCATCGTGGCCTGGCCGGCCGCGTGCGAGACCTTCGGCGCCAGCCGCTCGTTCGCCTCCTGGGCGTAGTGCGCGGCCGCGTCCATGGCGGTTCCCGCGTACGGCGCCACCACTTCCGCTGCGTACTTCACGGCGTCCCTGGCGTTCTCGGCGGCCAGGCGCACGCTGTCCTTGCGGGTCACGGGATCCTCCTCCTCGGTGGCGGACACAGTTCACCTTTCCACCCTTTGTCGGATCATGCCTGTCACCGCGCTGCCGACGCATGCGTGACAGGGCATACGGGTGGAGGATTTCCGTGGCGTTCTGCCCTCCGTGGGAGGATCGGGCCGACAGTGATGACTAGGGAAGGCAGACCCGTGGCCGAGAAGCTCTACGCCACCCTGAAGACCAACCACGGCGACATCGAGATCGAGCTGCTGGAGAACTTCGCTCCCAAGACGGTCCGGAACTTCGTGGAGCTCGCCACGGGCGCGCGTGAGTGGACCCGTCCCACCGACGGCCAGAAGACCACCGCCCCGCTCTACGACGGCACCGTCTTCCACCGCGTCATCAGCGGCTTCATGATCCAGGGCGGTGACCCGCTCGGCAACGGCACGGGCGGTCCCGGCTACCAGTTCGCCGACGAGTTCCACCCCGACCTGGCCTTCACCAAGCCCTACCTGCTGGCCATGGCCAACGCCGGCCCGGGCACGAACGGCTCGCAGTTCTTCATCACGGTCGCCCCCACGGCCTGGCTGACCCGCAAGCACACCATCTTCGGCGAGGTCACCGACGCGGCCAGCCGCAAGGTCGTGGACGCCATCGCCTCCGGCGCCACCAACCCGCGCACCGAGCGGCCGCTCGACGACGTGATCATCCAGTCGGTCTCGGTCGAGCGCCGCTGACCCGCGGGGCGGCGGGGCGGGAACCTTTGGGCCCCGCCCGTCCGTACTCGATGTGTACTGGACCGGCGGGGCGCAGGCCCCGCCCGCCGCCGACCGAGGGGACCGATGGACACCGACCGTCTGCCGGGCTGCTACCGCCACCCGGACCGCGACACGGGCATCAGCTGCACCCGCTGCGAGCGGCCCATCTGCCCGGAGTGCATGATCAGCGCCTCGGTGGGCTTCCAGTGCCCCGAGTGCGTCAGGGGCGGCTCCGGGACCGGGCACTCCCCGGCGGCCAACGCCCCGCGCACGGTCGCGGGCGGGCTGGTGACCGCCGATCCCCAGCTCGTCACCAAGATCCTCATCGGGATCAACGCGGCGGTGTTCCTCGCCGTACTGGCGGTGCCGGGGCTGGCCGTGCGGCTGGAGCTGCTCGGCCGTTACGTCGAGTACTTCGGGGCGCCCGTCGAAGGGATCTCCACAGGGCAGTACCACCGGCTGCTGACCTCGGTGTTCCTGCACGTCGAGTGGTGGCACGTCTTCGGCAACATGCTCGCCCTGTGGGTGATCGGCGGGCCGCTGGAGGCGGCCCTGGGCCGCGCCCGCTACCTCGCGCTCTACCTGCTGTCGGGGCTGGGCGGCAGCGCCCTCGTCTACCTGCTGACCGCGCCGAACACCCCCACCCTCGGGGCCTCCGGCGCCGTCTGCGGCCTGCTCGGCGCCACCGTCGTGCTCGCCCGCCGGCTCCGCTACGAGCTGCGGCCGGTTCTGGTGACGCTCGGGCTCATGCTGTTCGTGACCTTCGCGCCGATCGGCCTGTCCGTGTCGTGGCAGGCGCACATCGGCGGCCTGGCGACCGGCGCACTGGTCGCCCTGGGGCTGCTCGTGCCCGCCGCGGGGCGCAGGCGGGCACTCGTCCAGACGGCGACCTGTGCGGCGGTGTTCCTGCTGGCCGTGGCGCTGGTGGTCGTCCGGACGGCCGCACTCACCTGATCACACCGGCGTCAACTCTCCACAGAGTTATCCACAGATCTTCTGTCTTTTCCTCAGGTGTGGATGACGCTGTGGATAACTCATGGGGAGAGCTTGCGCCGCACGGCTGCGCCGGTATGGTGCGTGGCGCTACTTCCACTGGGTGGAGACACCGAAACCGGCCGCGATGAATCCGAAGCCGACCACGATGTTCCAGTTGCCCAGCGCCTCCACCGGCAGCTGGGTGTCGGTCACGTAGAAGACCACGATCCACGCGAGACCGATGAGGAAGAAGGCCAGCATGACCGGGGCGACCCAGCTGCGGTTGGTCAGCCTGATCGCCTGCGCCTGCTTCGCCGGCGGCGGCGTGTAGTCGTCCTTCTTGCGGATACGTGACTTCGGCACGAGGGGCTCTCCTGTCGATGCGCTGGGGGACCTTGCCTGCCCCGGGCGTCCGTTAGCGTAGTGGACCTCTGGCGTTGAAGGAGAAGGGTACGTTGCGCGATTCCGACGACTCCTCCACGGGTGCCCCCCGCCGCCGGGCCAGGCCGGCCCGGCTGCTGACGGCCGCCGTCTTCGCCCTCGCCGGGCTCATCTTCGTCACCAGCTTCAACACTTCCAAGGGTACGAACATCCGCACGGATGCCTCCCTCCTGAAGCTGTCCGACCTCATCCACGAGCGCAGCGCCAAGAACGCCGAGCTGGAGAAGAGCGCCGCCGGCGCCCGCGCCCAGGTGGACGCCCTCGCCGAGCGCGACAACGGCAGCACCAAGGCCGAGGAGGCCAGGCTCGCCGCCCTGCGCGCCGCCTCGGGCACCGAGGAGCTCACCGGCAGGGGCCTGACCGTCACCCTCAACGACGCGCCGCCCAACGCCACCGCGCGCGTCCCCGGTGTTCCCGAACCGCAGCCCAACGACCTGGTGATCCACCAGCAGGACCTCCAGGCCGTGGTCAACGCCCTGTGGCTGGGCGGCGCCGGCGGCATCGAGGTGATGGGCCAGCGGCTGATCGCCACCAGCGCGGTCCGCTGCGTCGGCAACACCCTGATCCTCCAGGGCCGCGTGTACTCGCCCCCCTACAAGATCTCCGCCATCGGCGACCCGGGCGCGCTGCGCAAGGCCCTCGCCGCCTCCCCCGCCATCCAGAACTACCAGCTGTACGTCAACGCGTACGGGCTCGGCTGGAAGGTGGACGAGGAGAAGAGGCTGACACTGCCCGGCTACTCGGGCACAGTGGACCTCCACTATGCGAAGCCGCTGGAGTCCGCCGCGTCCTGACGTCGTACTGCACCTGGTGGTACGGACGGTCAGCGAGGTGTGCCTGACGGCCGGGACGCTGATCGTGCTGTTCGTGGCGTACGTCCTGCTGTGGACCGGCGTCAAGGCCGACCGCGCCGCGCAAGCCGAGCGGGACCGGCTGCACGACCGCTGGGCGGCCTCCGCCCCGGCCGCCGCCCCCGCCCCGGCACCGGGTTCGGCTGCGGGTTCGGCTGCGGGTTCGGCGGTGCCCCCGGCAGGGCAGGAACCGGCGCCCTACCAGCCCGGCCGCGCCTTCGCCGAGCTGTACGTCCCCCGCTTCGGCAAGGACTGGAGCAGGCCCGTCCTGGAGGGAACGGACCCCGAACCGCTGAAGAAGGGCCTGGGCCACTACACCGGCTCGGCCCGCCCCGGCGGCGACGGCAACTTCGCGGTGGCCGGGCACCGGCGCACCTACGGAGACCCCTTCAAGGACGTCCCCCAGCTGCGCCCCGGGGACACCGTGACCGTCCGGGACGCCGCCGGCTGGTACACGTACACCGTCCAGGCCGCACCGCTGCGCATCCTGCCCACCGAGACCGGGGTGGTCGCCCCGGTGCCGCGCCGCTCCCCCTTCGCCACCCCCGGCAAGTACCTCACCCTGACCACCTGCGAACCCGAGTGGGGCCACAGCCACCGGCTGGTCGTCTGGGCGGAGCTCACCGGCACCCGGCCCGCGGGCCCCGCCGGAAAGGGGTGATTGCCCCGCTGACCCCCGCCGCGGGCCCCCAGGCCCTTAGGCTGTTGCGGTACCGCCCCCGCGGTACGAGGAACCAACGTGGACGACGAAGGAAACAGACGGAATGTACGGCTGGATCTGGCGGCATCTGCCGGGCAACGCGTGGGTGCGCGCGCTGATCTCTCTCGTACTGGTCCTGGCGGTGGTGTTCGTGCTGTTCCAGTACGTGTTCCCGTGGGCCGAGCCGCTCCTTCCGTTCAACGACGTGACGGTGGACGAGGGATCGGGAGCCACTCCGTGAGCGCGCGCATTCTGGTTGTCGACAACTACGACAGCTTTGTCTTCAATCTGGTCCAGTACCTCTACCAGCTCGGCGCCGAATGCGAGGTGCTGCGCAACGACGAGGTGGAGCTCGCGCACGCCCAGGACGGCTTCGACGGCGTCCTCCTCTCGCCCGGGCCCGGTACCCCGGAAGAGGCGGGCGTCTGCGTGGACATGGTCCGGCACTGCGCCGACACGGGCGTCCCCGTCTTCGGCGTCTGCCTCGGCATGCAGTCCATGGCGGTCGCCTACGGGGGCGTGGTGGACCGCGCGCCCGAGCTGCTCCACGGCAAGACCTCGCCCGTGGTCCACGAGGGACTCGGCGTCTTCGCCGGACTGCCGTCGCCCTTCACCGCGACCCGCTACCACTCCCTCGCGGCCGAGCCGGGGACCCTGCCCGACGTGCTGGAGGTGACCGCGCGCACCGAGGACGGGATCATCATGGGCCTGCGGCACCGGGAGCACGATGTGGAGGGCGTCCAGTTCCACCCCGAGTCGGTGCTGACCGAGTGGGGGCACCGGATGCTCGCGAACTGGCTGGTGCGCTGCGGTGACGCCGGCGCCGTCGAGCGGTCGGTGGGGCTGGCCCCGGTGGTGGGCAAGGCCGTCGCGTGACGGCGGTCGCGCCGTCCGTGCCCAGCGAGGGCCGGGCCGCGCGGCGCAAGGCAGCGCAGGAGGCCGCGAAGCGCTCGCACGCACGCGCCCGCAGGCGCGGCGGGAGCGGCCGGGGCCGCAGGCGCGCCCGTCCGCGCTCCGGCGGTCCGGTGGTGGTGCTCAGCAGGGCCGCCGGCGAGCTGTTCATCACCGCCGGGGTGGTGATGCTGCTCTTCGTCACCTACCAGCTCTGGTACACGAACGTCCTGGCGGAGCGGGCGGCGGACGGTGCCGCGGGCTCGCTCGAGCAGACCTGGGAGCGCCCGCCGGGGACGGGCGCGCCGCCCCCGGCGACCGCCTTCGAGCCCGGCCAGGGCTTCGCGATCATGCACATCCCGAAGCTGGACCTCAAGGTGCCGGTGGCCGAGGGGATCAGCAAGGCCAAGGTCCTCGACAAGGGGATGGTCGGGCACTACGGCGAGGGTGCGCTGAAGACGGCGATGCCCTCCGACCGGCAGGGCAACTTCGCGGTCGCCGGACACCGCAACACCCACGGGGAACCGTTCCGCTACATCAACCAGCTGGTTCCGGGGGACGCGATCGTCGTGGAGACCCGGGACGCTTACTACACGTACCAGGTGACCTCCGCGCTGCCGCAGACCTCCCCGGCCAACGTGGCGGTGATCAAGCCGGTGCCGGAGGGCTCCGGATTCACCGAACCGGGCCGGTACATCACGCTGACGACCTGCACCCCGGAGTTCACCAGCACCTACCGGTTGATCGTATGGGGCAGGATGGCCGATGAACGCCCCCGAAACCAGGGCGCCCCGCCCGCGCTGACCAGCCCGTAAGGACGAACCCGCAGTGTCTCGTGCCCGTCGCCGCTCCGCAAAGCAGCCCGCCGACCGCAGTGTGGTCGCCGGGGCCCTGAGTCTGCTGGGGGAGCTCCTGATCACGGGAGGCCTGGTCCTGGGCCTGTTCGTGGCGTACTCGCTCTGGTGGACCAACGTCCTCGCCGACCGGCAGGCCTCCGCGCGCGGCGACGAGATCCGCCAGCGCTGGCAGAGCCCCGCGCCCTCGGCGAGCGCCCCCGCGCAGCCGGGTGCCCTGAACACGGAGGACGGGATCGGCTTCCTGCACGTACCGGCGATGAAGAACGGCGAGGTGCTGGTCAAGGAGGGCACGGCACCGGACGTCCTGAACGACGGCGTGGCCGGGTACTACACGGAGCCGGTGAAGTCCGGGCTGCCCTGGGACGCCGAGGGAAATTTCGCGCTGGCCGCGCACCGCGACGGGCACGGAGCGAAGTTCCACAACATCGACAAGGTGAAGAACGGCGACTCGATCGTCTTCGAGACCAAGGACACCTGGTACGTCTACAAGGTCTTCGCCGAGCTGGCCCAGACCTCGAAGTACAACACCGGCGTGATCAACCCGGTCCCGAAGGAGTCGGGCAAGACCTCGCCGGGCCGCTACATCACCCTGACGACCTGCACGCCGGTCTACACCTCGAAGTACCGGTACATCGTCTGGGGTGAGCTCGTGCGGGCGGAGAAGGTCGACGAGAAGCGCACCAAGCCGGCCGAACTGCGCTGATCCACCAGGCTGTTTCACGTGAAACAGCCTGTCGCGGTGGCCGGGCGGGGAACCCGGCGTCCTAGCGGCGGTTGCCGCCGGTCAGGCCTCCGAAGAGGCCTCCGCCGTCCTGCTGGCCGCCGTCCTGCTGGCCGCCGTCCTGCGGCTTGGCGGTGCGGACGTTGATCACCGTGCCGCCCGGCACCTGGCTGCCGACGGGCGGGTTGGAGTCGATGACCACCGCGTTGTCGTCGGTCGAGCCCGCCAGCACCGCGCCGAAGACCAGGTTGCTCGCCTGGAGCGTCAGCTTGGCCTGGGCCACCGTCTGCCCCGTGAGCGGGGGCACCACCGTCGGCGCCGCCGAGGCGGCCTTGGAGATGCTGACGTTGACCGGGGTGTCCTTGGCGAGCTCGATGCCGGGCTGGTACTGCTGCGCGACGACCGTCTGGGGCGGGGCTCCCGGGGAGTCCACCTCAGTGGTGCTGCCGAGTTTCAGCTTGGCGTCCGAGAGCGCCTTGGCCGCGGCCGCCTTGGTCATGCCCTTGAGGTCGGGGACGACGCCCTTGGCGACTTCCTTGGCGACCTGGAGGGTGATCACCGAACCCTGTTCCGCCTGGCTGCCGCTCTTGGGGTTCTGGTCCACCACGGTGCCGGGGGAGGCGTTGTCGTTCTCGACGAGCTTCTTCTCGACCTGGAACTTCTTGCCCTTGAGCGTCGACTCGGCGTCCTCGAACTTCAGGCGCAGGACATCGGGGACCGCGACCTTGGGGGCGCCGGTGGACACCTTCACCTTGATCGTGGTGCCCTTGTCGACCTTGGTGTCGGGGGCCGGGTTCTGCGAGCAGACGTTGCCCTTGGGCTGGTCCGCGCAGGGTTCCTCGCCCTCCTTCTCCACCGGGAGGCCCATGTTCTTGCCGCTGCCCTGCGCCTGCTCGAAGGTCTGGCCGACGAGCTTGGGCACGGCCGGGCGGTTGTCGGCGGTCTCGCTGAAGAGGGTCCGGCCGATCAGGATCGCGCCGACCAGGACGAGGACGGCGGCCACGGCCAGCAGGATCGTCGAGGCGCGGCTCTTCTTCTGCTGGCGGCGGCCGTGACCCTGGTCGTAGCCGCCGTGGCCCTGGTTGTCGTACCCGTAGCCGCCGTCGCCGCCCCCGGGGGGCATCGGCGGCATCATCGAGGTCTGGCCGGCGTCCGGGGAACGCAGGGCGGTGGTGGGCTGGTCGTAGCCCTGGTGTCCGTAGCCGCCCTGGTCCGGGTAGCCGTAGCCGGCGGCGCCCATGGCGGCGGTCGCGGCGACGGGCTGGCCCTCGAGGCAGGCCTCGATGTCGGCCCGCATCTCGTCCGCGGACTGGTAACGGTAGTCCGGGTCCTTGACCAGGGCCTTGAGGACGATGGCGTCCATCACCGGCGTGATCTCGGGGTCGAAGTTCGACGGCGGCTGGGGCTCCTCGCGTACGTGCTGGTACGCGACGGCCACCGGGGAGTCGCCGACGAACGGGGGCCGGACGCACAGCAGCTCGTAGAGCAGGCAGCCGGCGGAGTAGAGGTCGGAGCGCGCGTCGACCTGCTCGCCCTTGGCCTGCTCCGGGGAGAGGTACTGGGCGGTGCCGATGACCGCGGCCGTCTGCGTCATGGTCATGCCGGAGTCGCCCATGGCCCGGGCGATGCCGAAGTCCATGACCTTGACCTGGCCGGTGCGCGTGAGCATCACGTTGGCGGGCTTGATGTCGCGGTGGACGATGCCGGCGCGGTGCGAGTACTCGAGGGCCTGGAGGATGCCGATGCACATCTCGAGGGTGCGCTCGGGGAGCAGTTTGCGGCCGGAGTGCAGCAGCTCGCGCAGGGTCGAGCCGTCGACGTACTCCATCACGATGTACGGGATGGAGATGTTGTCGACGTAGTCCTCGCCCGTGTCGTAGACGGCGACGATCGCGGGGTGGTTCAGCGACGCGGCCGACTGGGCCTCGCGGCGGAACCGGGCCTGGAAGGACGGGTCGCGGGCGAGGTCGGCACGCAGGGTCTTGACGGCTACGGTACGGCCGAGCCGGGTGTCGTGACCGAGGTAGACCTCGGCCATGCCACCACGGCCGAGCACGTGGCTCAGCTCGTACCGGCCGCCGAGGCGACGCGGCTCTTCCATAACGTTGCAGCCCTCTCCGTCAGTCCCGACCGCACCGGCGTGCGGTCCGGCGGTGTGCTGTTCGCGGCAAGGCTACCGGCCGATCGTCGGTGATCGGTTCGTGACCACAGGCTGATATCGGACCGGTACCGAGCGCTCGGATCCTGTCTCGGCTTCTCATCCCTTGCTCTTCAGGACGGCTTCCATGACGGCCTTGGCGACCGGCGCGGCCAGGCCGCCGCCGCTGATGTCCTCGCGGTCGGCGCTGCTGTCCTCGATCACGACGGCCACGGCCACCGGGGAGGTGCCGTCGGGGAGCTCGGCGTAGGAGATGAACCAGGCGTAGGGGCGCTTGGCGTTCTTCTCTCCGTGCTGGGCGGTACCGGTCTTCCCGCCCACCTTGACGTTCTTGATCTGCGCCTTGGTTCCGGTGCCGTTCTCCACGACGTTGACCATCATCTGCTGGACCTTCTGCGCGGTCGCGGCGCTGAGGGGCCGGCTCATCTCCGACGGCTCGTGCTTCTCGATCGTGTCGAGGTTGGGCGCGGTCAGCTCGTCCACCATGTACGGCTTCATCAGCTTGCCGTCGTTGGCGATCGCGGCGGTGACCATGGCCATCTGGAGCGGGGTGGCCGCGGTGTTGAACTGGCCGATGGAGCTCTGCGCGTTGCCGTCCCGGCCCATGGTCTTGTCGTAGACGCTGGCGAAGGCGCGGACCGGGGTGTCGATCTTGTCGTTGTTGAAGCCGAACTTCTGCGCCGTGTCGACCATCTTGTCGCGGCCGACCTTGTCGCCCAGGTTCGCGAAGACCGAGTTGCAGGAGACCTGGAGGGCGAAGTTCAGCGTCGCCTTCTCGCAGCCGGTCGCGTGGTTGACCATCGGGGTCCGCGTGCCGGGCAGGATGTACGGCTCGGGGGTGTCCGTGGGGGCGTTGATGTCGGTGACCACGCCGTGCTCCAGCGCGGCGGCGGCCGTGACCACCTTGAAGGTGGAGCCCGGCGGGTACGTCTCGCGCAGGGCGCGGTTGACGAGCTTCTTGTCCTCGGAGTCCTTCAGCTCGACCCAGGCCTTCTCGTCGGCCTTGGAGTTCCCGGCGAAGCTGGACGGGTCGTACGAGGGGGTGCTGACCAGGGCCAGGATGGCGCCGGTGCGCGGGTCGATCGCGGCGACGGCCCCCTTCTTGCTGCCGAGCTGGTCGAAGGCGGCCTTCTGGGCGGCGGCGTTCAGGGTGGTGATGACGTTGCCGCCCTGCTTCTTCTCACCCGTGAACATGCCGATGGTGCGGTCGAAGAAGAGCCGGTCGTCGTTGCCGGTGAGGATGCCGTCGTCCAGCGACTCCAGCTGCGTGGAGCCGAAGGCCTGCGAGGCGTAGCCGGTGACGGGCGCCCACAGCGGGCCGTCGGTGTAGGTCCGCTTGAACTTGTAGTCGCTGCCGTCGGTGACGGCGGAACCGGTGATCGGCTGGCCCTGGACGATGATGTTGCCGCGTTCGGTGGCGTACTGGGCGATCTGGACCCGGCGGTTCTCCTTGCGCGTGCTGAGTTCCTCGGCCTGGACGTACTGCAGCCAGTTGGTCCGGATCAGCAGCGCGAGGACGAGCAGCCCGCAGAACAGCGAGATGCGGCGCAGGGGCTTGTTCATGACGGGCGGACCACCTGGGTCATCTCGGAGTCGGGGGACGGGGCGGGGGCCGGGGCAGGTCGGCGCGCGGTGTCGCTGATCCGGATGAGGATGGCGATGAGCACCCAGTTCGCGAGGACGGAGGAACCGCCGGAGGCGAGGAAGGGCATGGTCATGCCGGTGAGGGGGATGAGGCCCATGACACCGCCCGCGACGACGAAGATCTGGAGGGCGAAGGCACCGGAGAGCCCGATGGCGAACAGCTTGCCGAAGGGGTCGCGGGCGGCGAGGGCGGTGCGCACGCCCCGCTCGATGATCAGGCCGTAGAGCAGGAGGAAGGCCATGACGCCGGTGAGGCCGAGTTCCTCGCCGACGGTCGAGAAGATGAAGTCGGAGTTGGCGGCGAAGCCGATCAGGTCCGAGTTGCCCTGGCCCCAGCCGGTGCCGAGCACCCCGCCGGAACCGAAGCTCATGATCGACTGGCCGACCTGCTCGCAGGCACCGGACGTGCTGTAGCAGGCGAAGGGGTCGAGCCAGGCGGTGACGCGGGCCTTGACGTGGCTGGCCGTGGCGCCGACGACGGTGGCGCCGCCGACCGACATGAGCAGGCCGATGACGATCCAGCTGGTCCGCTCGGTGGCCACGTACAGCATGATCACGAACATGCCGAAGAAGAGCAGCGAGGTGCCGAGGTCGTTCTCGAAGACGAGGACGAGCAGGCTCATCGCCCAGATCATCAGGATCGGGCCGAGGTCGCGGCCGCGCGGCAGGTAGAGCCCCATGAAGCGGCGGCTGGCCAGGGCCAGGGCGTCGCGCTTGACCATCAGGTAGCCGGCGAAGAAGATCGCGATGACGATCTTGGCGAACTCACCGGGCTGGATCGAGAAACCGCCGACGCTGATCCAGATCTTGGCGCCGAAGACGTCCGCGCCGAGGCCCGGGATGACCGGCAGGATCAGCAGGACCAGGGCACCGGCCATCGAGATGTACGTGAACCGCTGGAGCACGCGGTGGTCCTTGAGGACCAGCAGCACGACGGAGAACAGGGCGATGGCGAGCGCCGTGTACATCATCTGGCGCGGCGCGGACTCCGAGAAGTTGCCGAAGCTGCGCTTGGCGAGGTTCTGCAGCCGCTCCGACTGGTCGAGGCGCCAGATCAGGACGACGCCGAGCCCGTTGAGCAGCGTCGCGATCGGCAGCAGCAGTGGGTCGGCGTACTTGGCGTAGCGGCGTACGACGAGGTGGGAGATCCCGGCGAGGACGGCGAAGCCGAGTCCGTAGAGCAGCATGCCCGGGGGCAGCTCGCCGTGGATCGACAGGCCCACGTTGGCGTAGGCGAAGATCGGGATGACCACGGCGAAGGCGAGCAGCAGGAGCTCGGTGTTCCGTCGGCTCGGCGCCTCGATGGCGCCGATGGTGGTCGTGTTGGTGACAACGCTCATGGTGTGGCAGGCCCCCTGTGCCCGCGTATGTCTACTGCTTTTCGCACTGACCGACGACAGCTTGCTCCGCGGGAGTCAGGCTGGGGCCGGGCGTCTGGTTGCCCTGGGCTTCGGAAGCGCGGCGGGCCTCGTCCTGCTTGCAGGCGGAGACCTGGGTTCCGAGCTCTTCGATCTTCTTGCGCGCGCCCTCGAGGCTTTCCTCGCTGATGGTGGCCTCGACCTGCTTGCGCTTGAAGGGCGGCAGGTACTTCAGTTCGATCTCGGGGTGGTCCGTCTCCACCTGCGAGAGGTGGATCCAGGCGAGGTTCTGGCTGATGCCGCGGTACAGCGCGACGTGGTCACCCTTGACGCCGACGTAGTACTGCGTCTGCGTCCAGCGGTGCGCCGCGTACAGGCCGCCGCCGACGACACCGGCCACGAGCAGCAGGATCAGCGTGCGCGTGGTCCACTTGCGCCCTTTGCCGCGCCGCTTGCGCGGGTGGTCGTACGTGTCCTCGTACGAGCCGTCGGCGTCATAGGCCTCGGCTTCGCCGAAGCTGCCCAGCGCGCCGCCCTGGCTCTGGTCGGGGTATCCGTAGCCGGGGGCTTCGCCGCTGCCGGGAGGGCCGAAGGCACCGGCGGGCGGCGGGGCCTGGCGGCCGAGGCCCGAGGCGCGGCCGGCCGGGGTCTGCATGGCGTTGCCGTCGAAGAGCTGGTGCTGGTTCTCGGCCACCGCGCCGACGACGACCGGGGTGTCGTTGAGCTGGGCGGCCATGGTGTCGCCGCTGTCGGTGTCGAGGACGTCCGCGACGATGCAGGTGATGTTGTCCGGACCGCCGCCGCGCAGGGCGAGCTGGATCAGGGACTGCACGGTCTCGTGCGGGCCGTGGTAGTCGGCGAGGGTCTCTTCCAGGGTCTGGTGGGAGACCACGCCGGACAGGCCGTCGGAGCAGATCAGGTAGCGGTCGCCGGCCCGGACCTCGCGGATGGAGAGGTCGGGCTCCACGACGTCGCCGCTGCCGAGCGCCCGCATCAGGAGGGAGCGCTGCGGGTGGGTGGTCGCCTCCTCCTCGGTGATCCGTCCCTCGTCGACCAGGCGCTGCACCCAGGTGTGGTCCTGGGTGATCTGCGTGAGGACGCCGTCGCGCAGCAGGTAGGCGCGGGAGTCGCCGACGTGGACCAGGCCGAGGCGCTGGCCGGTCCACAGCAGGGCGGTGAGCGTGGTGCCCATGCCCTCCAGCTGGGCGTCGTCCTCGACCATCACGCGCAGCTGGTCGTTGGCGCGCTGCACGGCGATGCCGAGGGCGGTGAGGATGTCGGAGCCCGGGACGTCGTCGTCGAGCTGGACGAGCGAGGAGATGACCTCGGAGCTGGCGACCTCGCCGGCTGCCTGGCCGCCCATGCCGTCGGCGACGGCGAGGAGCCGGGGACCGGCGTAGCCGGAGTCCTCGTTGCCCTCGCGGATCATCCCCTTGTGCGATCCGGCGGCGAACCGCAGGGACAGACTCATGCGCACCTGCCCTGTCGACGCCTCGGGGTACAACCGGTCTCGAGCCACACTGCCCACCCTCCGGTCGGGAGCGCGCTCGGGTCCGTGTCCCCGGTGGGACGGACCGCCGCGGCTCGCTCGCTCCGCTCGCTCATTCTCGTACTACTTCCGCAGCTCGATGACGGTCTTGCCGATGCGGATCGGGGCGCCCGGCGGAATGGGCGTCGGGGTGGTCAGCCGGGTCCGGTCGAGATACGTGCCGTTCGTGGACCCGAGATCCTCGACGATCCACTGGCCGTCACGGTCGGGGTAGATCCTGGCATGCCTGCTGGAGGCGTAGTCGTCGTCCAGCACGATCGTGGAGTCGTGGGCGCGGCCCAGCGTGATCGTCTGGCCGGCGAGGGCCACCGTGGTGCCCGTGAGGGTGCCCTCGGACACGACGAGCTTGGTCGGCGCGCCCCTGCGCTGGCGCTGCTGGGGCGGCGCGGACTGCCGCCCCGTCTGCTGCGGTGCGCCCGCGGCCGCCCCGCCGCGGCGTGAGCCGCGCTGGGTGACGCGCGTACCGAAGAGGTCGCTGCGGATGACCTGAACGGCCACGATGACGAACAGCCACAGAACGGCCAGGAAACCCAACCGCATGACCGTCAGGGTCAGCTCTGACATTGCCCCCGCTTCACCCTTCGGCTTGCCGGTAAATGATGGTGGTACTGCCCACGACGATCCGCGAGCCGTCGCGGAGCGTAGCGCGGGTGGTGTGCTGTCCGTCCACCACGATGCCGTTGGTGGACCCGAGATCCTGGATCGTCGGGGGTGTTCCGGTCCGGATCTCACAGTGCCGGCGGGAAACGCCGGGGTCGTCGATCCGCACATCGGCCTCGGTGCTTCGGCCGAGTACGAGCGTGGGGCGCGAGATCTGGTGGCGGGTGCCGTTGATCTCGATCCAGCGGCGTACGGCGCCAGGGGCACCGGGAGCCGCGGGCGCGCCGCCGGGGCGGGTTCCGGGGCCGCCCGGGGGCGGGCCCGGAGGCATGGGCGGGGCACCGGCCGGCGGGTAGCCGTACCCGCCCTGCCGGCCCTGGGCGGGCTGCGGGGAGTCCTGGGAGGTGCTGGAGGCGAGGGTACGGCTGCGGACCCGGTAGAGGCCGGTGTCCAGGTCGTCCGCCTTCTCCAGGTGCACCTTGATGGGGCCCATGAAGCTGTAGCGCTGCTGCTTGGCGTAGTCGCGCACGAGGCCCGCGAGTTCGTCGCCGAGCTGGCCGGAGTAGGGGCTCAGGCGCTCGTAGTCGCCGGTGCTGAGCTCCACGATGAAGTCATTGGGTACGACGGTCCGCTCGCGGTTCCAGATGGTGGCGTTGTTGTCGCACTCCCGCTGGAGGGCGCCGGCGATCTCCACCGGCTGGACCTCGGACTTGAACACCTTGGCGAAGGTGCCGTTCACCAGACCTTCGAGTCGCTGCTCGAAACGCTTCAGGACTCCCATGGGGCACCTCCTCCGTCGTTGTCGCCCTGTACTGCTTACTGATCGTATCCACGCGTGGCGGATTCGGGTGGTTCCCCTTCGGTCCTGCGCGCATGAGTGTTGGTGCTCACAAGGGATCGTAGGGGTGCTCCGGGGACAGTGTCCCGCACCGGGAGCGGACAGCGGGAGTGGCCGTCCCGGTCGTCGTGTGGAGGGGCGGGGAAAGCGATTTCAATCCGCCCCGTCTGACGTGCTAATGTTTCGACGTCGCCAGGGGAACGGCCCGAAAGGGAAGAACCACTGGGGCGCCGCTCGGGCGAGTGGCGGAACGGCAGACGCGCTGGCTTCAGGTGCCAGTGTCCTTCGGGACGTGGGGGTTCAAATCCCCCCTCGCCCACATCGGGGAAGCCCCGATCCGGAATCCGGATCGGGGCTTCTCGCATGTCCGGCTCCATCGTCCGGCTGCCCCCTTCCCCCTCTTCTCCTTCCCCTTCCTCGAAGTGCTTCGCCATCGGCTTCCTCACTCCGGTCCCCCGCGACTTTCGTCGTGCCGCGCGCGACGAAAGAAGGCCGCCGGCGGCGGGGGCCGGTGTCTAGGGTCGGGCGTGTGGATGCCAAGGCGAGGACACGTGCGGGCTGGGACTGGCTGAAGGGGCCGGAGCCCTGGACCCGGCGCACGCTGGCCGCGGACCTCACGATCGCCGCCGTGATGGCGCTGCTGGGCATCGGTGTCGACGAACTCAGCAACAGCTCAGGACTGAAGACGGTCCTCGGTGTCGTGACCGTGGTGTCGTTGACGCTGCTGCGGCGGCGGCTGCCGGCGGTCACGCTGGTGGTGGGCTCCGCCGCGAGCGGGCTGCTGCCCGGGGTGTTCCTCGTGACGGTGCTGCTGGGCTGGTCCGCGGGCCGGCGGATCATCGGCGTGGGCCGGGCGCTCGGCGCCTTCCTGCTGGCCTTCCTCGCCGCGGTCTGTCTGACCCTCGTCGACCAGGGGACGCAGACGCAGCCGTTGCTGGTGGTCGTGTTCTCCACCCTGCTGTTCCTCGCGGCGACCGTCATGCCGGGTCTGGCCAGCCGCTACTGGCACCAGCGCCGGACCCTGCTGAGCGCGCTCCAGGAGCGCAACGACCAGCTGCTGCGCGAGCGGACCATGGTCGCCGGGCAGGCCAGGCTGCGGGAGCGGCAGCGGATCGCCCAGGACATGCACGACAGCCTGGGCCACCAGCTGGCGCTGATCTCGGTGCACACCGGGGCGCTGGAGGTGGACCCCGCGCTCACCGACCGCCAGCGCGAGGCGGTGGGGGTGCTGCGGCAGGCCTCGGTGGCGGCCATGCACGAGCTGCGGGAAGTCGTGGGGATCCTGCGCGACGGTGTGGAGGCACCGGCGCCGGCGGAGGAGGCGCAGCCGGCCGCACGGGGGGTGGCCGGCATCGCGGGCATCGTGGAGGCGGCGCGGGCCGCGGGGACCGACGTACGGCTGGGCACGGCGGGGAAGCCCCGGCCGCTGGTCGCGGCCTGCGATCACGCGGCGTACCGGATCGTGCAGGAGGCGCTGACCAACGCCTACAAGCACGCTCCGGGGTCGGCGATCACCGTGGAACTCCGGTACGAGGACGACTCCCTGGTGGTGGAGATCGCCAACGGTCCGGCGGCCGACCGGGGTTCGGGCGGCGAGGTCGTCTCGGGCGGACAGGGGCTGACGGGGCTGCGGGAGCGGGCCCGCCTGGTCGGCGGCATGGTGCACGCGGGGGCGACCGACGGCGGCGGGTTCCGGGTGGCGGGAGTGCTGCCGTACGGGACGGAGCCGGCCGGGCTCGTCGAGGACGTGGCCGACGACTTCGGCCAGCGGTCGCAGGCCCGGGCGCTGGCGCTGAAGGGCGCGCCGCCGATGGACTGGGCCGCGCTGGACCGCGAGCTGACGGTGCCGGTACGGACCCGGGCCGGCGGTGTGGCGATGGGCTGCGGGATCGCCGTGGCGGCACTGGTGCTGCTGATCATCGTGATGGGGGCCGCGGTGGTGATGCTGGTGGGTTCGGCGGACAAGGCGATGATCAGCGAGGAGGAGTACGACGCGGTCCACGTGGGCGAGTCCGAGCATGCGGTGCGGTCGCGGCTGCCGGACGGGAACAGCGTGCTGACGTCGGGGATGGACCGCAAGGGCCCGCAGCGGCCGGAGGGGTCGGACTGCCTGGCGCTGCTCTCCAGCGACTCCTCGAAGCTGACCGAGGACACCGTTTTCCGGTTCTGCTTCCGGGACGGCAAGCTCGTGGACAAGCAGGCGTACGAGGTCGAGCAGTAGGAGCGCGCGGGTGACAGCCAAGGTGATCAGAGTGGTGATCGCTGACGACGAGCCGCTGATCCGGGCCGGGATCAGGATGATCCTGACCTCGGCTCCGGACATCGAGGTCGTCGCCGAGGGGTCCAACGGCCGGGAGGCGGTCGAGCTGGCGCTGTCCCATGCCCCGGACGTGCTGCTGCTGGACATCCAGATGCCGGTGATGGACGGGCTGACGGCGCTGGCCGAGGTGGTGCGGGCCGCCCCGGCGGTGAGGGCGCTGGTCCTGACCACCTTCGGGGAGAAGGAGAACGTCCTGCGGGCGCTGAGCCAGGGCGGCGCCGGGTTCCTGCTGAAGGACTCGGCGCCGGGTGAGCTGATCGGCGCCGTGCGGGCGGCCGCGGCCGGGGACGCGTACCTCTCGCCCGGCGCGACCCGGCACGTGGTGGACCAGCTGGCGGCCGGCCCGGCCGCGGGACGCGGCGAGGAGGCACGGAGGCGGGTCGCGGAGCTGAGCGAGCGGGAGCGCGGCGTGCTGGCGCTGCTGGGGGAAGGCCTGTCCAACGCGGACGCCGGGCGCAGGCTCCATATGAGCGAGGCGACCGTGAAGACGTACGTGAGCCGCATCCTGGCGAAGCTGGCGTGCGAGAACCGGGTTCAGGCCGCCCTGCTGGCCAGGGACGCCGGGCTGTAGGTACGGTCTGCCGGACTTGATCGGCCACGCGGTGGCCGGTGTGGCGCGAACAGGGCGGGGCAGCGCGGATGGTGGCGATACCGGGGCAGTACGCGGCGGCTGAAGCGGCGGGCGCGGAGGCGGGCGGTCCGGCGGGGTGGTCCGGCGGGCGGATCCCGCGCGTCGAGGGCTTCGCGCCGCGGAGCGCGGTCGGCTCGCCCAAGGAGGCCGGGAAGGCGCTGCGGCTGCGCGTACCGCGCGCGGCGCACGCGCGGTTCGAGCCCCCCGCCGGGCGCCCGGACGCCGTGCGCGCGGTGGAGGAGTCCAACGTGGGGCGGGTCGCCGAGCTGACCCCGATACGGGTGGGCCGGATGGCCGCGAACCCCTTCGCCTTCCTGCGCGGGGCGGCCGGACTGATGGCGCACGACCTGTCCGGCGGCCCGGTGACCGGGGTGGGCGCGCAGATCTGCGGCGACGCCCACGGGGCCAACTTCGGCCTGTACGGGGACGCGCGCGGCCGGCTCGTGATCGACCTCAATGACTTCGACGAGACCGTCTTCGGCCCGTGGGAGTGGGACGTGAAGCGGCTGGCGACCTCCCTGGTGCTGGCCGGGCGCGTGGCGGGGGCCGACGAGGACACCTGCCTGGCGGCGGCGCGGGACGCGGTGGGCGCGTACCGGCGCACGATGCGGCTGTTGGCGAAGCTGCCCGCGCTCGACGCGTGGAACGCCATCGCCGACGAGGAGCTGGTCTCGCACACCGACGCCCGGGACCTGGTGGGCACGCTGGAGCGGGTCTCGGAGAAGGCCCGCAACAACACTTCCGCCCGGTTCGCGGCCCGGTCGACGGAGGTCCTGGCCGACGGCGGGCGACGCTTCGTGGACGCGCTGCCGGTGCTGCGCCGGGTCGGGGACGAGGAGGCCGCCGCCGTGGCCGCCTCGCTGGGCCCGTACCTGGCGACTCTGTCGGGGGACCGGCTGCCGCTGCTGGCCCGGTACGCGATCCACGACGTGGCCTTCCGGGTGGTCGGCACGGGCAGTGTGGGCACCCGCTCGTACGTGGTGCTGCTGCTGGACCACCGGGGCGAGGCGCTGGTCCTCCAGGTGAAGGAGGCGCGGCCCTCGGTGCTGCTGCCGTACCTGCCCGGGCTCGGCTTCCACGCGGCGCCCGAGGAGCACGAGGGGCGCCGGGTGGTGGCCGGGCAGCGGCGGATGCAGGTGGTCTCCGACAGCCTGCTGGGCTGGACCACCGTCCAGGGGCGTCCGTACCAGGTCCGGCAGTTCCGCAACCGCAAGGGCAGCGTGGATCCGGCGGCGCTGGCCGTGGACCAGTTCGACGACTACGGCCGGATGACCGGTGCCCTGCTGGCCCGGGCGCACGCGCACAGCGCCGATCCGCGGCTGCTGGCGGGGTACTGCGGCAAGAACGAGGAGCTGGACGAGGCGATCGCCGGCTTCGCCGTGGCCTACGCCGACCGGAGCGAGGCCGACCACGCGCACCTGGTGGCGGCGGTGCGCTCGGGACGGATCGCGGCGGAGTTCGGGGTCTGAACCGTCCGCTCCGGCGGGACGGCGGCGGGTGCGATGGCGGGGCGGCGGGCGCGATGACGGGACGGTGGTGGCGGGCGGGGCGGCGGTCCGGGGTGTGTTTCACGTGAAACACGCGCCGGGGCGGGCCGTAGGCTGGCCGGGTGAGCGAGCAGACCGAACACACCGCGCCCGAAGAGCCCGCCGTTCCCGCTGACGAGCGGCCCGAGGCGCGGCTGGAACGCGCCGTGCGCGCCGCCGAGCAGGCACTGATCGAGTTCGAGATCGCGGTGGAGACCTTCCGGGTGGAGGTCGAGAACTTCTCCCGGCTGCACCACCAGAAGCTCGGGCCGATGTACTCGCGCCTCGACGAGCTGGACGCGCTGATCGCGGAGGCGAAGGCGGCCCGCAGCGGCGATCCCGAGGACCTGCGGCGGGCCCAGGAGGCCCGCTCGCTGGTCATGCCGATGCCGGGGGTGGAGGAGCTGTTCCACGACTGGCTGGGCTCGGACGGCCTCTCCGACGACGCCGCCGCGATGCTCACCGACCGGCCGGTGCGGCCGCCGCAGCGGGTACGGCCCACCGAGGAGGTGCGCCGCCTGTACCGGGAGCTGGTCCGCAAGGCCCACCCGGACCTGGCGCAGGACGAGGCCGAGCGGACCCGCCGTGACGCCTTCATCGCCCGGGTCAACGCCGCCTACGGGCGCGGTGAGGAGCGGCTGCTGCGCGAGCTGGCCGAGGAGTGGGAGGCCGGCCCGGCGCCCGAGGAGGCCGGCCCGGGCGAGAGCGAGGAGCTGTACGCCCGGCTGGAGTGGCTGGCCCAGCGCAAGGAGCTGCTCTCGCTGGTGGCCAAGGAACTGGAGGACAGCGCGATCGGCGCCATGCTGCGGATGGCTCCGGACGACCCGGACCGGCTGCTGGAGGAGATCGCGGAGCAGCTGCTGGCGCAGGTCTCGGAGCGCGAGGCGGAGCTGGCGTCGTACAGCGCCGGATGAGCCCGGCCCGGCCGGGGCGTCGGATAGGTTGGCAGACCAGATCCGTGAAGAGAGAAGGCGACTGTTATGAACCTCGGACCGCTTCCCTCGGTGGACGCCGCGTCGGTGCCCGCCGATGGCTTCGTCCTCGACGTCCGTGAGGACGACGAATGGGCGGCCGGGCACGTCGAGGGTGCGCTGCACGTCCCGATGAGCGACTTCGTGGCGCGCTTCGGCGAGGTCACGGAGGCGGTCGCGGACGGCCGCACGGCGTACGTGATGTGCCGGGTGGGCGGCCGTAGCGCGCAGGTCACCCAGTACCTGGTGCGCCAGGGCATCGAGGCCGTGAACGTGGACGGCGGGATGCAGGCGTGGGACCGCGCCGGGCGCCCGATGGTGGCGGACGGCGGGAACCCGGCCTTCGTGCTCTGACCGCCCTCCGTGTTCTGAGGGGTGTCAGCCGAGGGGGTGGGCGGCCAGCAGGTCGCCCAGGGCCTCTTCGTGCGCGGCGGCCGGGCCGAGCTGGAGCTCCAGCTGCTTGGCCCAGGCGTGGTAGCGGTGGAGCGGGTAGTCGGTGTCGGCACCGAAGCCGCCGTGCAGGTGCTGGGCGGTCTGTACGACCCGGCGTACGCCCTCGGAGGCCCAGATCTTGGCGACGGCGACGTCCCCGGCGCTGGGCAGCGGCCCGCCCGCCCCTGCGGTCGCGGCGTCGAGCCGCCAGGCGGCCTGCCAGAGGGTGGCTTCCATGGCGCGCAGGTCGATGTAGCGGTCGGCGGCCTGTACCGCGACGGCCTGGAAGGTGGCGACGGGGAAGCCGAACTGCTCCCGCCTGCCGGTGTACTGGCTGGTCATCGTGAGGGCGCCCTCGCCGAGGCCGAGGGCGAGGGCGCAGGTGCCGGTGGCCAGGAGCTGGTGGAGCCGGTCCCAGGCGCCGGGCGCGTCGATCACGTGGGCGGCGGGTGCCCGGACCTCGTCCAGGGTGAGTTCGGCGAGCCGCTCACCGCTGGTGGAGTACTGATCGGCGAGCGTGAGCCCCGGGGTGACACGGGGCAGGAGGGCGAGGACGGCCCCGCCCCCGCCGCTGTGGGCGGGTACGGCGATCCAGTCGGAGCCGTGGGCCCAGGCCACGGCGGTCTGCACCCCGTCCAGGAGCCAGTCGGGGCCCTCGCGGCGCGCGGTGACGGCGAGCTCGGCGGGGTCGTGGCCGGTGCGGCCGTGCGCGGCGGCGGTGAGGACGAGGGTGCCGCTTCCGGCGCCGGGCAGCAGGGCGGCCGCCAGCCCGGGGCTGCCGTGGGCCTGGACGGCCATGGCGGTGGCGCAGTGCTCCAGCAGCGGTACCCGGGCCAGCACTTTGGCGGCTTCGCGCAGCACGAGGCACAGGGCGATGGTGTCGAGGCCCGCACCGCCGTGTTCCTCCGCGAGGACGAGGCTCAGCAGATCGGAGGCGGCGAGCCTGTTCCACAGCGGCCGGTCGAAGCCGTCCGCGACGGCGCCGGACGTGAGGGCAGGGCTGGGGACGCCGTCGGGGGCGACGTCGGCGAAGACGGCCCTGGCGGCCTCGACCGCGGCCTGCTGTTCCTCGGTGAAGGCGAAGTCCACTGCCTGTCCTCCTGTGCGCGTCCGCTCCTGATCTGACGGGGCGTCAAGATAGAGCAGCGGGCGGCAATTGGACAGGCCCCCGGCACCCCTGAGGGTGCCGCGGGGCCAGGGTCCTACCGGTCGAAGTCGATCTCCACTTCCTCCGTCATGGCGTGGGACTGGCAGGCCAGCACGAACCCCGCCTCGGTCTCCTCCGCCTCCAGCGCGAAGTTGCGGTCCATCCGCACCTCGCCGGAGACCACGAAGGCCCGGCAGGTGCCGCAGACCCCGCCCTTGCAGGCGTACGGGGCGTCCGCGCGGTTGCGCAGCACGGTGTCCAGCAGGGACTCGCCGTCCTGGACGGGCCAGGTGCCCGAGCGGCCGTCGAGCCGGGCGGTCACCCGGCCGCGGGCCGGAGCCGCGACGGTGCGGGCGGGGACCTGCGGGGCGGTGTCCTCGACGTGGAAGATCTCCTCGTGCACCCGCGTCCGTACGACGCCCAGCGCGCCCAGGGCCCGCTCCGCGCCGGTCACCAGCCCGTAGGGACCGCACAGGAACCAGCCCGTGACCTCTGCGACCGGCAGCAGCGCGGGCAGCAGGGACACCAGCCGGGCCTCGTCGAGCCGCCCCGAGGGCAGCCCGGCCTCCTGCTCCTCGCGGGACAGGACGGTGACCAGCTGGAAACGGTCGGGGTAGCGGTCCTTGAGGTCGGCCACCTCCTCCAGGAACATCGTCGAGGCCGCCGTGCGGTCGCTGCGCACCAGGCAGAACCGGGCGTCGGGCCGGGCCGCCAGCAGCGAGGCGGCGATCGACAGCACCGGGGTGATGCCGCTGCCGCCGACGATCGCCGCGTAGTGCGCGGCCGGCGGGGCGGCGGCCGGGTCCAGCACGAACCGCCCGGCCGGGACCATCACGTCCAGCACGTCCCCGGCGGCGACCTCCTTGTGCGCGAACGTGGAGAACTCGCCGCCCTCCACCAGGCGCACCCCCACCCGCAGCCGGTCCGGTCCGGGGCCGTCGGGGGCCGGGGCGGCGGAGCAGATCGAGTAGGTGCGGCGGACCTCGGTGCCCTCGGCGGCGCGGCGGCGCAGCGTCAGGTGCTGTCCGGGGAGATGGCGGTAGGCCTCGCGCAGTTCCTCGGGGACGCGGAGGGTCAGTGCCACCGAGTCGTCGGTGAGCCGGTCGACTTCCGCCACCGTCAGCGGGTGGAACGCGCCGTGGCGGGGTGCGGCCATCTACAGCTCCTTGAAGTGGTCGAACGGTTCGCGGCAGGCGACGCAGCGGCGCAGCGCCTTGCACGCGGTGGAGGAGAAGCGGCTGAGCAGCTCGGTGTCCGTCGAGCCGCAGTGGGGGCAGCGGACCGACAGCGTGAGCGGCACCGGTCCGCCGGCGGAGTGCGGGCGCGGCGGGGCGATGCCGAACTCGGCCAGCTTGCGGCGGCCTTCCGCGCTGATGTCGTCAGTGGACCAGGCGGGGGCCAGGACCGTGGTGACCCGCACCTCGGGTATGCCGTGGGCGATGAGGGCCCGCTCGATGTCGGCGGACATCGCCTCGATGGCCGGGCAGCCGGTGTAGGTGGGGGTGAGGACCACCTCGGCGTGGCCGTCCTCGTGCATCCGCACCCCGCGCAGGACGCCCAGCTCGGCCAGGGTCAGCACGGGCAGTTCGGGGTCGGGGACGGAACCCGCCAGCTCGGCCAGCTCCGCCTCCAGGCGGGTGGTTCCGGCCCCGGCGCTCACCACGACGCTCCGGGGTGGCTGCGGTGCAGGTGCTGCATCTCGGCGAGCAGCCGCCCGAACGGCTCCGTGTGCAGCCCCTCGCGGCCGGCTCCGGCGGCCCAGGCGCCCGTACGAGGCCCCTCGGGCCGCGTCAGCCCGGCCCGGTCCAGTACGTCGCCCAGCGCGGCCAGCCAGCGGGCCTCCAGGGCCTCCATGGCGGCCCGGTCCAGGCCGAGCCCCTCGACCGGCTCGAACATCTCCCCGGTGAACTTCCACAGGGCGTCGAGCGCCGTGCGCATCCGGGTCCGGCTCTCCTCGGTGCCGTCGCCGAGGCGCAGCGTCCACTGCTCGGCGTGGTCCCGGTGGTAGGCGGTCTCCTTCACGGCCTTGGCCGCGAGCGGGGCGAACGGTCCGTCCCCGGCGGCGAGCTCCGTGTACAGCTCGTGCTGGTAGAAGGAGAAGTAGAGCTGGCGGGCGATGGTGTGGGCGAAGTCCCCGTTGGGCTGTTCGACCAGCTGGAGGTTGCGGAAGGAGCGCTCCTCGCGGAGGAAGGCCAGCTCGTCCTCGTCGCCCGCCATGGACAGCAGGAGGCGGGCCTGCCCGAGCAGGTCCAGGGCGATGTTGGCCAGGGCGACCTCCTCCTCCAGGACGGGGGCGTGGCCCGCCCACTCGCCGAGGCGGTGGGAGAGGATCAGCGCGTCGTCGCCGAGGGCGAGGGCGGCCGCGGTAAGGGTGTCGGTGCCGGCGCTCACAGGTGGCGCACCCCCTCGGGGATCTCGTAGAAGGTGGGGTGCCGGTAGGGCTTGTCGGCCGACGGGGCGAAGAACGGGTCCCGCTCGTCCGGCGAGGAGGCGGTGATCTCGGTGGAGGGCACCACCCAGATGGAGACGCCCTCGTTGCGCCGCGTGTAGAGGTCGCGTGCGTTGCGCAGGGCCATCTCCGCGTCGGGGGCGTGCAGGCTTCCCGCGTGCATGTGCGAGAGGCCGCGGCGCGAGCGCACGAACACCTCCCACAGGGGCCAGTTCTGCGTCATGCCTGTACCTCTCGTCCGGTGCTGGTGTGCTTCGCGGCGTAGGCGGAGGCGGCCTCGCGGACCCAGGCGCCTTCCTCGTGCGCCCTGCGCCGCTGGCTGATCCGCTGTTCGTTGCAGGGGCCGTTGCCCTTGAGGACGTCCCAGAACTCGGCCCAGTCGATGGCGCCGAAGTCGTAGTGCCCGCGCTCCTCGTTCCACTTGATGTCGGGGTCGGGCAGGGTCAGGCCCAGCGACTCGGCCTGCGGGACGGCGATGTCCACGAAGCGCTGGCGCAGCTCGTCATTGGAGTGCCGCTTGATCCGCCAGGCCATCGACTGCGCCGAGTGCGCCGACTCGTCGTCCGGCGGGCCGAACATCATCAGGGAGGGCCACCACCAGCGGTCGACCGCGTCCTGCGCCATGGCGTGCTGGGCCTCGGTGCCCCGCGAGAGGGCGAGGAGCAGCTCGTAGCCCTGGCGCTGGTGGAAGGACTCCTCCTTGCAGATCCGGACCATGGCGCGGGCGTAGGGGCCGTAGGAGCAGCGGCAGATCGGCACCTGGTTGGTGATCGCCGCGCCGTCCACGAGCCAGCCGATGGCGCCGACGTCGGCCCAGGTGAGCGTGGGGTAGTTGAAGATCGAGGAGTACTTCTGCTTGCCCGAGTGCAGCTTGTCGAGCAGCTCGTCGCGGCTGGTGCCGAGGGTCTCGGCGGCGCTGTAGAGGTAGAGGCCGTGGCCCGCCTCGTCCTGCACCTTGGCCATCAGGATCGCCTTGCGCCGCAGGGAGGGCGCGCGGGTGATCCAGTTGGCCTCAGGCTGCATGCCGATGATCTCGGAGTGGGCGTGCTGCGCCATCTGCCGGACCAGGGAGGCGCGGTACTCCTCGGGCATCCAGTCCCGAGGCTCCACGCGCTCGTCCGCCGCCACCGCGGCGTCGAAGTCGGCACGGAGCTGTGCGCCGAGGTCCGCGGACTGCCCGTCCACCGCGCCGTCCACCGTGCCTGACGTGCCCGTTTCCGGGGTCACTGCGACCATCCCGGTCCCCTGTCAGAGTGTGCCGTCCGCCCGACCGACCGATCGTTCGGTTCATCCTCTTCAATGGTGAGACGGCGGCCCGTAGGGTGTCAACCTCTGTGGGCAACCCTGTGGACGCCGGATGATCGGGGCGGGATGGATTCGAACGAGCGCGAGCCTGCGGAAGGAGCACTTCCGCCGCCCGCCGCGGCGGTGCCCGCAGCCCCGTCGCGCGCGCCCGGGCTGGCCGGTCTGTCCGCCCCGTACCGGGTCCTGGCGGCCCTCGCCGCGGCGGCCCTGGGCGTCGGCGCCTGCTTGCACCTGGGGCTGGTCTTCCTGCACGTCGCGCCCTCCAACACCGTCAGCAAGCAGCACGCGCGGCTCGTGGACGGCTGGATCTATCCCGAGTTCGAACAGAACTGGAAGCTCTTCGCGCCCAACCCGCTCCAGCAGAACATCGCCGTCGAGGTCCGCGCCCAGGTCCGCACCGCCGGCGGCGGCCTCGTCACCCGCGACTGGCGCGACCTGTCCGCCGAGGACGGCGCGGCGATCCGGCACGGCCTGCTGCCGAGCCACACCGAGCAGAACGAGCTCCGCAGGGCCTGGGACTTCTTCACCGGCTCCCACGACGAGGACAACAAGCCCGACGGCGAGCGCGGCGAGCTGTCCGAGCAGTACCTGAAGCGGATCGCCCTGGCCCGGCTGACCGCCGGGACATCGGCCGGGAAACCCGCCGGGACATCGGCCGGCAAGCCCCCCGAGACGCCCGACGGCGAGCGGATCGTACGGATCCAGCTGCGCTCGGCGACGCGGTCCGTGGCCGCGCCGCCCTGGAGCGAGGAGAAGACCGACACCCAGACGTACTACCGGGAGCTGCCGTGGTGGAACGTGTGACGGGCGCCCTCGCGCGGGCGGTCGCCAAGGCCACCGGGCAGGCACTGGGCCCGTACCAGAGCGCCGTCGTGCGCATCGGCTTCGCCGCGACCTGGCTGTTCTTCCTGCTGCGGGAGTTCCCCAACCGGCACGAGCTGTACGGGCCCGACGGACCGTGGAGCTGGCAGCTGGCCGAGCGGCTGATCGCCTCGAACCGCGCCTTCACGGTGCTGATGTGGTCGGACTCCGCGCTGTGGTTCGAGACCGTGTACGCGCTCTCCCTGCTCGCGAGCGCGCTGCTGCTGCTGGGCTGGCGGACGCGGGCGACGTCGGTCCTCTTCATGGTCGGGGTGCTGTCGCTGCAGAACCGCAGCGTCTTCATGGGCGACGGCGGGGACAACGTCATCCACCTGATGGCGGTCTACCTCGTGCTGACGCGCTGCGCGCGGGTCTGGTCGCTGGACGCGCGCCGGGCCCGGCTGCGGGGCTCGGCCACGGCCGGGGCGGCGGGGCCCGTGCTGTGGACGGTGCTGGGGGCCCTGTTCGCGTACGGGGCGCTCGCCGGACACCTCGGCGCGCTCTGGCTGACCGCCTTCTCGGTGCTGTGGGCGGGAACGGCGCTGTGGTGGCTGGCCGACCGCCACGAACCGGAGGGCGAGCGGCGGGCGACGCTCGACGTCCTCGCGAACCTGCTGCACAACGCCGGGATGCTGGTGATCGCGGCGGAGGTCTGCCTGATCTACGCGACCGCCGGCTGGTACAAGATCCAGGGCTCGCGGTGGCAGGACGGGACCGCCCTCTACTACCCGCTCCGCCTGGACTACTTCACCCCCTGGCCCTGGCTGTCGGACGTGATGGCGGGCAGCGGGCTGGTGGTGATGCTGCTGACGTACGGGACCGTCGCGGTGCAGGTGGCCTTCCCGTTCGCGCTGTTCAACCGGCGGGTCAAGAACGTGCTGCTGGCGGTGATGATGCTGGAGCACGCCGGGATCGCGGTGCTGCTGGGGCTGCCGTTCTTCTCGCTGGCGATGATCGCCGCCGACGCGGTGTTCCTGCCCACGGGGCTGCTCGTGTGGATCGGGGCGCGGGTGGCCGGTGCGCGGGCGGCGGTCGGGGCGCGGGCGGCGGGCGGGACCGGCGTACCGCTGCGCGCAGCCGCGGCCCCGGACCCGGACCCCGCCCCGGACCCGGACCCCGCCCCGGACCGGGACCCCGCCCCGTCACCGCTCCCCGGGGCCCCGCCCCGGACCCCGGTGGCCGCGCCCCGCGGCCCGGTCACCGGGACCGCGCCCCCGGAGTCCGGCTGAGGCGCCCGCTCCGGGCCGATGGCCCCTTCGCGGCGGCTCCCGCTCCGGGCGTCGTAGGGTCGGGGCATGAGTGAGCGGCAGGGTTCCGGTGAGGTCCAGCGGGAGTGGCGCGAGTGCGCCGACCGGGGTGGCGTGGTGCTGCTCGACGGGTTCCACGCGCTGAAGCACGCCCTGCGCTTCGGCGCCGAGGTGCTGGCGGTGGTCGCCGACGAGCCCCGTGCCGTACGGGAGCTCGCCGCCGGGCTGGCCCCGGACGTAGAACCGGAGGTGGCCCGGCTCGTGCGGCGGGCCCCGCTCAAGGAGCTGCTGCCCCGCGCGCACCCCACCGGGGTCGCCGCGCTCGCCGTACGCCCCGGCCGGGAGGCCGGACGGGCCGCGCTGGCGAGGACGCCCCGGCCGGCCCCCATCGTGCTGCTGGACCATCCGCGCAACCTGGGCAACGTCGGCGCGGTGGTCCGCCTCGCCGCCGGCTTCGGGGCGACCGGCGTGGTGACCCGGGGCGATCTGGACCCCTGGCACCCCAACGTGGTCCGGGCCGGGGCCGGGCTGCACTACGCGACCACCGTGGACCGGATGGAGCTGGAGGAGCTGCCCGCCGGGCCGGTGTACGCGCTCGACCCGGAGGGGGAGGACATCCGCGCCCTCACGCTCCCGGACGACGCCCTGCTCGCCTTCGGCTCCGAACGCCACGGCATCTCGCCCGAGCTCCGGGCGCGCGCCGACCACCTGGTCTCCCTGCCGATGCGGCCCCAGGTCTCCAGCTACAACCTCGCCACCAGCGTGGCCATGACCCTCTTCCACTGGGGCGGTCCCGCCGCGCGGTGACAAGCGGGGCGCCGGGACGGCCGCGCACTCCACGCCTCCGCCGGGCCGCCCGCTCGCGGCACGCCCCGGGCCGGCACGGGGGCGCGGCACCGCGTACGGGCCCGGCCGGCGGGCGGGCCCGTACGCGGTGGCGGGCGGTCGCCGTCAGGCCTGGCGGCGGACCTCCACCACGCGGAAGCGGTTCGCGACGAACGCCCCGTCGCACAGCGCGGCGTTGGCCGCCGGGTTCCCGCCGGAGCCGTGGAAGTCGGAGAAGGCCGCGGTCTGGTTGACGAAGACGCCGCCGGTCAGGTTCAGCGACAGCTGCGCCGACTCCTCCAGGCAGACCTCCTCCACGGCCCGCTCGGTGTCCGCGGAGGTGGTGTACGCCCCCACGGTCATGGCGCCCTTCTCCCGCACCGTACGGCGCAGCAGGTCGAGGGCGTCCGCGGTGGAGTCCACCGCCACCGCGAAGGAGACCGGGCCGAAGCACTCGGAGAGGTAGGCCGCCTCCGGGTCCGGCTTCCCGGCGTCGAGCTTCACGATCACGGGGGTGCGCACGACCGCGTCGGGGAACTCCGGGTTCGCCACCTCGCGGGAGGCCAGCGCGACCTCGCCGAGACCGGCCGCCGCCTCCAGCCGGGCCTTGACGTCCGGGTTCACCAGGGCGCCCAGCAGCGCGTTGGCACGGGCGTCGTCGCCGAGCAGGCCGCCGACCGAGGCGGCGAGGTCGGCCACGACCTCGTCGTACGACTTGTGGCCGGCGTCCGTCGCGATGCCGTCGCGGGGGATCAGCAGGTTCTGCGGGGTGGTGCACATCTGGCCGCTGTACAGCGACAGCGAGAACGCCAGGTTGGACAGCATCCCCTTGTAGTTGTCGGTGGAGTCGACGACGACGGTGTTGACGCCCGCCTTCTCCGTGTAGACCTGCGCCTGACGGGCGTTGGCCTCCAGCCAGTCACCGAACTCGGTCGACCCGGTGTAGTCGATGATCTTGATCTCGGGGCGGACGGCCAGCGTCTTGGCGATGCCCTCGCCCGGCCGCTCGACGGCCAGGGCGACCAGGTTCGGGTCGAAGCCCGCCTCGGCCAGGACCTCGCGGGCCACCTTCACGGTCAGCGCCAGCGGCAGCACGGCGCGCGGGTGCGGCTTGACCAGGACGGCGTTGCCGGTGGCGAGGGAGGCGAACAGGCCCGGGTAGCCGTTCCAGGTGGGGAAGGTGTTGCAGCCGATCATCAGCGCGATGCCGCGCGGTACGGCCGTGAAGGTCTTGCCGAGCTCCAGCGGGTCCTTCTTGCCCTGCGGCTTCGACCAGGCGGCCTGCCCGGGAACCCGGGTCTGCTCCTCGTACGCGTACGCCACGGCCTCCAGGCCGCGGTCCTGCGCGTGGGGGCCGCCGGCCTGGAAGGCCATCATGAAGGCCTGGCCGCTGGTGTGCATGACCGCGTGGGCGAACTCGTGCGTCCGCGCGCCGATCCGGGACAGGATCTCGACGCAGACCAGGGCGCGCGTCTCGGGTCCGGCGTCGCGCCAGGCGCCCATGCCGGCCCGCATCGCGGGCAGCAGCACGTCCGGGTCCACGTGCGGGTACTCCACGCCCAGCTCCGGGCCGAACGGCGAGACCTCGCCGCCCGCCCAGCCGTCGGTGCCGGGCTGCCCGAGGTCGAAGCGGGAGCCGCGGACGGCCTCGAAGGCGGCGAGCCCGTCGGCCGGGGCGCTCTCCCCGTAGGCCTTGGGGTGCTCGGGGTGCGGGGACCAGTAGGCGCGGCTGCGGATGGCATCCAGCGCCTGGTCCAGGGTGGTCCGGTGCTTCTCGGTCAGCTGGGGGACGGTGAGCTCGGCGGCCATCAGGGACCAACTCCTCGTTGAGCCGGGCGGGATCAGGCTGGTTCGCAGACTGGGATCGGGCGGGGGCGGGTGAAGAAGAGCAGACTGGAGTTAGAGTAACCGAACGATCGGTCGGTACAAGAGGGCCCGGCGGACCTGTGGACAACCGCGTGCGGGAGGATCAGGACATGACAGCAATCGAGCGGGCTCGCACTGTGGCGGTCATCGGCGCCGGGACCATGGGACAGGGCATCGCGCAGGTCGCCCTCCTCGCGGGTCATCCCGTCCGCCTCTACGACTCCGCGCCCGAGCGGGCCCGCGAGGCCGTCCAGACCGTGGCCGGCCGGGTCGAGCGGCTGGTCGCCAAGGGCCGGCTGGACCGGGCCGAGGCCGACGAGGCCGTCCGCCGGCTCGATTCCGTCGACGCCCTGACCGGGCTCGCCCCCGCCGCCCTGGTGATCGAGGCGATCGTCGAGGACGTGGCCGTCAAGCGCGAGCTGTTCACGGCCCTCGAAGCGGTGGTTCCGCGGGACGCGCTGCTCGCGACCAACACCTCCTCCCTCTCCGTCACCGAGCTCGCCGCCGGCCTGGCGCACCCCGGGCGCTTCCTCGGCCTGCACTTCTTCAACCCGGCCCCGCTGCTCCCCCTCGTCGAGGTGATCAGCGGCCACGCGACCGACCCGGCCGCCGCCGAGAGCGCGTACCGCACCGTCCTGGGCTGGGGGAAGACGCCGGTCCGCTGCGCCGACACCCCGGGCTTCATCGTCAACCGGATCGCCCGGCCCTTCTACGCCGAGGCCTTCGCGGTGTACGAGGAGCAGGGCGCCGACCCCGCCACCATCGACGCGGTCCTGCGCGAGAGCGGCGGCTTCCGGATGGGCCCCTTCGAGCTGACCGACCTGATCGGCCAGGACGTCAACGAGGCCGTCACCCGCTCCGTCTGGGACTCCTTCTTCCGCAGTCCCAAGTTCACCCCCTCGCTCGCCCAGCGCCGGCTGGTCCAGTCGGGCCGCCTCGGCCGCAAGACCGGACACGGCTGGTTCCCGCACGCCGGGGACGGGCAGGCGCCCGCTCCGCACACGGCGGGCCCCGAGGAGGCGCCGGAGAAGGTCACCGTCGTCGGCGACCTCGGCCCGGCCGCCGCCCTGGCGGACCTCATGGAGGAGGCCGGGATCCCGGTCACCACCACCGGGCACGGGGGCCCGTACATCCAGCTGCCCGGCGAGGGCCAGCTGGTGCTCGCCGACGGCAAGACCTCGGTCGAGTTCACCGACGTCGTCTACTTCGACCTCGCGCTCGACTACCGCGACGCGACCCGGATCGCGCTGTCCGCCGGCGAGGACACCTCCGAGCGCACCCTCGCCGAGGCGGTCGGGCTCTTCCAGAAGCTCGGCAAGAAGGTCTCCGTCATCGGTGACGTCCCCGGCATGATCGTCGCCCGGACCGTCGCGATGCTGATCGACCTCACCGCCGACGCGGTGGCGCGCGGGGTGGCCTCCGCCGAGGACATCGACACCGCGATGCGGCTCGGCGTCAACTACCCGCTGGGCCCCACCGAATGGCACGCCCGGCTCGGCCGCGACTGGGCGTACGACCTGCTGCACCACCTCGACGAGCGCTGCCCGGGCGGGCGTTACGCTCCCTCGCTGGCACTGTTCAAGCTGGGCTACGCCGCCGGCGAGGACGAGGACGGGGCCGGGGACGACAACGGGGAGGGCACCGCGTGACCACGGCCAGGCGGGACACCTACACCCCGGAGACGCTCCTGTCCGTCGCCGTGCAGGTCTTCAACGAGCGCGGTTACGACGGCACCTCGATGGAGCACCTCTCCAAGGCGGCCGGCATCTCCAAGTCCTCGATCTACCACCACGTCGCGGGCAAGGAGGAGCTGCTCCACCGCGCCGTCAGCCGGGCCCTGGACGGCCTCTTCGCGATCCTGGAGGAACCGGGCGCCGTACGGGGCCGCGCGGTCACCCGGGTCGAGTACGTCACCCGCCGCACGGTCGAGGTCCTGGTCGCGGAACTGCCCTACGTCACCCTCCTGCTGCGGGTGCGCGGCAACACCCGCACCGAGCGCTGGGCGCTGGAGCGGCGCCGCGAGTTCGACCACCAGGTCGCGGAACTCCTCAAGGCCGCCGCCAACGACGGGGACCTGCGCGCCGACGTGGACATCCGGCTCGCCACCCGTCTGCTGTTCGGGATGGTGAACTCCCTGGTCGAGTGGTACCGCCCGCACCCGGGCACCACCCCCGACCAGCTCGCGGACGCGGTGGTCAGCATGGCCCTGGACGGCCTGCGCACCACCCCGGCCCCGTAGTACCGCCCGGCGCCTAGGGCCGCGCGCCGGGGCCGTGCGGCCCGCCGCCGGGGCGGCCGCGCGGCCTGCGTGAGGGCGGGGCCGGTCAGTCCTCGGCCAGGGCCGGGCCGGCGGACGGGCCCGGGTCCAGCAGATCCGTTTCCTCGAACACCAGCAGCGTCCGCGTGGACAGCACCTCCGGGATGGCCTGGAGCCGGGTCAGGACCAGCTCGCGCAGGGTGCGGTTGTCCGGGGTGTGGACCAGCAGCAGGACGTCGAAATCCCCGCTGACCAGCGCGATGTGCGCCGCGCCCGGAAGCTCGCGCAGCTTCTCGCGCACCGTCCGCCAGGAGTTCTGGACGATCTTCAGCGTGATGTAGGCCGAAGCGCCCTGGCCCGCGCGCTCGTGGTTGACCCGGGCCGTGAAGCCGCGGATCACCCCGTCGTCGATCAGCCGGTTGATCCGCGCGTAGGCGTTGGCGCGCGAGACGTGCACCTGCTCGGCCACCGACCGTATCGACGCCCGGCCGTCCGCCTGGAGCAACCGCATGATCGAACGGTCGATGGGGTCCAGGGGGCGGGGCGGGACAGGTGGGCCTGACGGTGCGCCCCCCGGTGGGACCGGTGCGGAACCCGCTCCGGCCATTTGTTCATCCGGCATTGCCCACTGCCTCCCTCTCCTGGACGTCCTGCACCCATCCCAGGGCCCCGCCGCCACTTTGTCCACAGCCTGGAGCCGCCTGTAGCCAAATTGCGCCAACGACCGAACAATCGGTTGGTGAGGCGCCTCACACGTGGCGTCCCCAGCCCGCTTCCCACGAGGAGGTGTACGCCGCCATGACGGTCCAAGAGCTGCCCGGTGCCGGTGCGTCGCACCACGTCACCCCGCCGCCCGCCTGGAGGCCCCGTATGGAAGCCGCTCCGCTGCTTCCGGACCCCGAGCCCTACCGGGTGCTGGGCACTCCGGCGGCGGAGGGGCTCGACCCCGCCCTGATGCGCCGGTACTACGCCGAGCTGGTGCGGGGACGCCGGTACAACGCGCAGGCCACCGCGCTGACCCGGCAGGGCCGTCTCGCCGTGTACCCCTCCACCGTCGGGCAGGAGGCCGCCGAGATCGCGGCCGCCCTGGTCCTGCAGGAGCAGGACTGGCTCTTCCCGAGCTACCGCGACACCCTCGCCGCCGTGGCGCGCGGACTGGACCCCGTACAGGCGCTGACGCTGCTGCGCGGCGACTGGCACACCGGGTACGACCCCCGCGAGCACCGCATAGCCCCCCTGTGCACCCCCCTCGCCACCCAGCTGCCGCACGCGGTCGGCCTGGCGCACGCCGCGCGGCTGCGCGGTGACGAGGTCGTCGCGCTCGCCATGGTCGGCGACGGCGGCACCAGCGAGGGCGACTTCCACGAGGCGCTGAACTTCGCCGCCGTATGGCAGGCCCCGGTGGTCTTCCTCGTCCAGAACAACGGCTTCGCGATCTCCGTACCGCTCGCCAAGCAGACCGCCGCTCCCACGCTGGCCCACAAGGCCGTGGGCTACGGGATGCCCGGCCGGCTGGTCGACGGCAACGACGTCGCCGCCATGCACGAGGTCCTCACCGAGGCGGTGAAGCGAGCCCGCTCGGGCGGCGGACCGACCCTGATCGAGGCCGTCACCTACCGGATGGAGGCCCACACGAACGCGGACGACGCCACCCGGTACCGCACGGACGCCGAGGTCGAGGCCTGGAAGGCGCACGACCCGGTGGACCTGCTGGAGCGCGAGCTGACCGCGCGCGGGATCCTGGACGCCGAGGGCATCCAGGAGGCGCGCGACGCGGCCGAGGCGATGGCGGCGGACCTGCGCGAGCGGATGAACGCCGACCCCGTGGTCGACCCGATGGACCTGTTCGCGCACGTCTACGCGGAGCAGACCGGCCGGCTGCGCGAGCAGGCCGCCGTGCTCCGCGCCGAGCTGGAAGCGGAGGGAGAGTGATGACGACCGTTGCCGCGAAGCCCGCGACGATGGCGCAGGCGCTCACCCGTGCCATGCGCGACGCCATGGCCGAGGACCCCACCGTCCACGTGATGGGCGAGGACGTCGGCGCGCTCGGCGGTGTCTTCCGGATCACCGACGGGCTCATGAAGGAGTTCGGCGAGGACCGCGTCACGGACACCCCGCTCGCCGAGGCCGGAATCCTGGGTACCGCCGTCGGCATGGCCATGTACGGGCTGCGGCCGGTCGTGGAGATGCAGTTCGACGCGTTCGCCTACCCCGCCTTCGAGCAGCTCCTCTCCCACGTCGCGAAGATGCGCAACCGCACCCGGGGCAAGATGCCGCTCCCGATCACCATCCGCGTGCCCTACGGCGGCGGGATCGGCGGCGTCGAGCACCACTGCGACTCCTCCGAGGCCTACTACACGGCCACCCCCGGGCTCACCGTCGTGACCCCGGCGACGGTCGAGGACGCGTACGGGCTGCTGCGCGCGTCGATCGCGAGCGACGACCCGGTGGTCTTCCTGGAGCCGAAGCGGCTCTACTGGTCCAAGGCGCAGTGGTCGCCGGAGGCACCCGTGGCCGTCCCGGGCATCGGGCAGGCCCTGGTGCGCAGGGCCGGCACGAGCGCCACCCTGATCACGTACGGTCCCTCGCTGCCGGTCTGCCTGGAGGCGGCCGAGGCGGCCCGCGAGGAGGGCTGGGACCTGGAGGTCGTGGACCTGCGCTCGCTCGTCCCCTTCGACGAGGAGACCGTCGTCGCCTCCGTACGCCGCACCGGGCGCGCGGTGGTGGTCCACGAGGCCGGCGGCTTCGGCGGGCCGGGCGCGGAGATCGCCGCCCGGGTGACGGAGCGCTGCTTCCACCACCTGGAGGCGCCGGTGCTGCGGGTGACGGGCTTCGACATCCCGTACCCGCCGCCGATGCTGGAGAAGTACCACCTGCCCGGTGTGGAGCGGATCCTGGACGCCGTGGCCCGCCTGCAGTGGGAGAGCTGATGCCGCAGGTATTCGAGTTCAAGCTGCCCGACCTCGGTGAGGGGCTGACCGAGGCGGAGATCGTGCGCTGGCTGGTGGCGGTGGGCGACGTCGTCGCCATCGACCAGCCGGTCGTCGAGGTCGAGACGGCCAAGGCGATGGTGGAGGTGCCCTGCCCGTACGGCGGCGTGGTCACCGCCCGGTTCGGCGAGGAGGGTGAGGAGCTGCCGGTCGGCGCTCCGCTGATCACCGTGGCGGTGGGTGTGGAGCCGGCGTCCGCCGGGGCCGCGTCGGCCGCGGAGGCGGATGCCGAGGGCTCCGCCAACGCGCCCCGGCCGCTGATCGGGTACGGCTCCGACCACTCCCGCCCGGCGCGTCGGCGGCGGGTGCGACCCGTCACCGCCGCGGTGTCGGCGCCCGTCGCGGCGCCCGCCCCGGTCGCGGCCGCCCCGGTCGAGGCGGCCGCCCCGGTGGTGTCCGCCGGGCCGGTGCCCGTCATCTCGCCGCTGGTGCGCAAGCTGGCCCGGGACAACGGGGTCGACCTGCGGTCGCTGCGCGGATCGGGGCCGGAGGGCCTGATCCTGCGAGCCGACGTGGAGGCCGCGCTGAGGGCCCCCGAGCCCGTTGCCGCCGTTGCCGCCGCGCCCGTGTCGGCGTCCGCGGGGGAGCGGATCCCGCTCAAGGGGCTGCGGGGCGCGGTGGCGGAGAAGCTCTCGCGCAGCCGGCGCGAGATCCCCGAGGCCACGTGCTGGGTCGACGCGGACGCCACCGAGCTGATGGCGGCGCGCGCCGCGATGAACGCCGTGGACGGGCCCAGGATCTCGGTGCTGGCGCTGCTGGCCCGGATCTGCACGGCCGGACTCGCCCGGTACCCGGAGCTCAACTCCACGGTGGACCTCGCGGCCAACGAGATCGTCCGGCTCCCGGCCGTGCACCTGGGCTTCGCCGCGCAGACCGAGCGCGGGCTGATGGTCCCGGTGGTCCGGGACGCCCACACGCGCAGCCCGGAATCGCTGTCGGCGGAGTTCGCCCGGCTGACCGAGCTGGCCCGGGCGGGGAAGCTCGCCCCGTCGGACCTGACCGGCGGGACGTTCACCCTGAACAACTACGGGGTGTTCGGCGTGGACGGCTCCACGCCGATCATCAACCACCCCGAGGCGGCCATGCTCGGTGTGGGCCGCATCATCCCGAAGCCGTGGGTGCACCGGGGCGAGCTGGCCGTCCGTCAGGTCGTGCAGCTGTCCCTGACCTTCGACCACCGGGTCTGCGACGGCGGCACGGCGGGCGGCTTCCTGCGGTACGTGGCCGACTGCGTGGAGAACCCGGCGGTGCTGCTGCGCGGCCTTTAGGCCGACACGGCGCGGGCCGGCCGGGACCCTGACGGCACGGCCCGGGCCGTCGGAGCCCTTCCCGGCCGGGGGCGGCCGCTCCGGTCAGTGCCGCGCCGGAAGGGCCGGGGCGGTCCAGACGGTGTGCCGGAGCATCGCGCGGACGCTCGCCCCGGAGGGGGCCAGCCGCAGCGCCGTGTTGCGGGCGGTCACCGCGAGGGGGTGGGCCAGCCGGTGGCCCAGCCGGCCGGCCAGGCGGGCCGCGCGGGCCACCGCCTCGGCGCGCGGCCGCCGCACGGCGTCGTAGCGGGCCAGGGCCGCCTCCACCGTCGGTCCGGCGGCCAGCTCCGCCGCCAGCACCACCGCGTCCTCCAGCGCCTGGCAGGCCCCCTGGCCGAGGTTCGGGGTCATCGCGTGCGCGGCGTCCCCGAGCAGCGCCACCCGCCCGACGGCGTACGAGGGCAGCGGGGTCACCAGCTCGTGGACGTCGTGGTGCAGCACGTCCTCGGGCCGGGTCGCCGCCAGCAGCTCCGGCACCGGGCTGTGCCAGCGCCCGAAGCGGTGCCGGAGCGCCGCGAGCGGGTCCGCGTGCCGCAGGCCCGGCGGCGCCGCGAGCACCGCGTGCCATTCGGCGCGGCCGTCCGCGAACGCGATGTGCCCGAACTCCGCACCCCGGCCCCAGGTCAGCGCGAAGTCGCTGTCCGTCCGCACGGGTGCCCCGGTGATGGCGCGCAGCACCGTCGACCCGCTGTAGCGCGGGCCCGGGTGCCCGGGGAAGAGGCGTGCGCGGATGCCGCTGCGCACCCCGTCGGCGGCCACGACCAGGTCCGCGCCCGGACGGGCGGGCGTCCCGTCGAGGGTGCCCACTCCCGTCCGCAGGCAGGACGCCGGCAGGGCCTCGCGCAGCAGCCGGTGCAGGGCGGCGCGCGGGAGGCCGGTCATCAGGACGGCCTCCCCGTCCAGGCGGGAGAGCCACCGCCCGTCGGGAGTGCGGGTGCCGCCGGTGTACTGGCGGCGCGCGGCCTTCCGTACGTCCGGGCCGACGCCCAGCGCGTCCAGGGCGCGGATCCCGTTGGCGGCGAGGGAGATCCCGGCCCCCGCGTCGTCGAGCACGGGGGAGCGCTCCAGCACGGTGACGTCCCAGCCCGTGCGGTGCAGCCCGATCGCCGCCGCCAGCCCGCCGATGCCGCCGCCGATGACCAGTGCCGTCCGGCTCATCACGCACCTCTTTTCTACACCTGTAGAAGCGTTGGGGGTGCAGCGTACCCGGCGCCTTCTACAGTTGTAGAAGGCGGGGTGTACAAAGAGGGGGTGAGCGAAGAACGACGAACCCTTCTGGCCGACGCCGCCATCGAGGTCCTGGCCGACCTGGGCATGCGCGGGCTGACCCACCGGGCCGTGGACCGGGCCGCCGGGCTGCCGCCGGGCACCACCTCGGCCTACTTGCGCACCCGGGCCGCCCTGCTGACCGCGCTCGTACGCCGCCTCGTGGCCCGGGACCAGGCCGAACTCCAGGCCGCCGGGGAGCGGACCCCGCTCCCCCGCACCCCGGCCGAACTGACCGACGGCCTCGCCGCGCTGACCACCGCCCGGCTCACCGGCGAAGGGCGCCGGCGGTCACTGGCCCGCTACGCCTGCGCCCTGGAGAGCGTCCGCGACCCGGAACTGCGCGAGATCCTCGTCCCCCGCGAGAACGCCGGGCGCGACACCGTACGGGCCTTCCTGGCCGCGTACGGCGTACCCGACCCGGAGGCCCGCACCCTCACCCTGCTGGCCTGCGTGGACGGCCTGGTCCTCGACCGTCTGCCGACCGGCACCGAGGTCCCCCGCGAAGCCCTGGAAGGGCTCGTCGCGGCGGCCCTGCGCTGAAGCCGCGGCGTGGTCGGCGCGGCACGGCCGGCGCGACGCGGCGTCAGACCGTCAGCAGCAGCTTGCCCACGTGGGTGCCGGCCTCCATGACCCGGTGGGCCTCGGCCGCCTCGGCGATCGGGTACGCCGCGTGGACCACCGGGCGGACCCGGCCGGCGGCGATCAGGGGCCACACGTGCTCCCCCACGGCCGCCATGATGGCCGCCTTCTCCTCCAGCGGGCGGGTGCGCAGGGTGGTCGCCGTGATCGCCGCCCGCTTGGCCAGCAGGGTGCGCAGGTCCAGCTCCGCCTTCACCCCGCCCTGGAGGCCGATCACCGCGAGCCGGCCGTTCACGGCCAGTGCGTCCAGGTTCCGCGCGAGGTACTTCGCGCCGATGATGTCCAGGATCACGTCCGCCCCGGCCCCGCCGGTCGCGGCCCGCAGCTCCTCCACGAAGTCCTGCTCGCGGTAGTCGATCAGGATGTCCGCCCCCAGCTCCGCGCAGCGTGCCAGCTTCCGCTCGCCGCCCGCCGTCACCGCCACCCGCGCGCCGACGGCCTTGCCCAGCTGGACGGCCATGGTGCCGATCCCGCTGGAGCCGCCGTGCACCAGCAGGGTCTCGCCCGGACGCAGCCCGGCCACCATGAAGACGTTGGACCAGACCGTCGCGACGACCTCCGGCAGCGCGGCCGCCGTCACCAGGTCCACCCCCTTCGGCACCGGCAGCAGCTGCCCCGCCGGGACGGCCACCCGCTCGGCGTACCCGCCGCCGGACAGCAGCGCGCACACCTCGTCACCCACCGCCCAGCCGGAGACGCCCGGCCCGAGTGCGACGACGCGCCCGGAGCACTCCAGGCCGGGATGGACGGAGGCGCCGGGCGGGGGGTCGTAGAAGCCCTGCCGTTGCAGGACGTCGGCGCGGTTCACGGCGCTCGCCGCGACCTCGACGAGCACCTCCCCCTCGCCCGCCACCGGATCGGGTACTTCGGTCCAGACCAGGGCCTCGGGGCCGCCGGGCCGCTCGATCGTGATCGCATGCATGGCGCGGAATCTACCGGGCCTACTCCACCGGGCCCAGGGTGACCTGGGGGCCGGCCGGAGGTACGGCCCGCACGATGGTGATCACGCGGTCGGTCAGCTGGAGCGGACTCGCGTGCGGGTCGTCGTACGGGAGCAGCCGGTGTCCGCGCAGGACGCTGACGACGAGGTCACCGGTGTCGCGGACACTGCGGCCCACCTCGGCCTTGGTGACGGGCCGTTCGATCAGGTCCAGGCCGCTGCCCTGCTGGATCAGGTCCTCCATCACGGTGCCCGCGCTGGGGCTGAGCACCGACAGGCCCAGCAGCCGTCCCGCCGCGCTCGCGCTCGTGATGACCGCGTCCGCGCCGGACTGCTTCAGCAGCGGTGCGTTCTCCTCCTCGCGGACCGCCGCCACGATCTTCGCGCCCCGGTTGAGCTGCCGGGCCGTCAGGGTCACCAGGACGGCGGTGTCGTCCCGCTGAGTGGCGATGATGATCTGACGGGCCTTCTGGAGTTCGGCCCGCAGGAGCACTTCCGAGCGGGTGGCGTCACCGACGACGCCGGTGAAGCCCTCGGAGTTGGCGATGTCGATCACCTTGGCGCTGGGGTCCACGATGACGACCTGCTCCCTCTGGAGGCCGGTCGCCAGCAGCGTCTGCAGGGCGGAGCGGCCCTTGGTGCCGAAGCCGACGACGACCGTGTGCTCACGCAAGTTCTTCCTCCAGCGGCTCAGCCGCCACTCTTCGCGGGTCCGTTCGGTGAGGACCTCCAGGGTGGTCCCGACCAGGATGATCAGGAACAGCACGCGCAACGGGGTGATCAGCAGGACGTTGACCAGCCGCGCGCTGTCGCTGTGGGGGACGATGTCGCCGTAGCCCGTGGTCGACAGGGTCACGGTCGCGTAGTAGACGCTGTCGAGGAGGTCGACCTTCCCGTTGGCGTTGTCGTGGTAGCCCTCGCGGTCCAGCCAGACGATCAGCACCGTCAGGCACAGGACGAAGAGGGCCATCAGCAGTCGCCGGGTGACCTGCCGCAGTGGCTTCTCGACGATCCGTTTGGGGAGTTTGACGCGGCGTGAGACGAGCTTCTCGTCGGCGCCCCGCGCCATGGCGTCCTGCCCGTGGAGTTTCACGTGAAACATCCTCCCGCGGCCCAGGGCAGATCGAGGATCTCCAGGTCCTGCCCCGACCGGGCGCCGTGCGGCGGTACGACGGCCAGCGCGTCGGCGCCCGCCACCCCGCGCAGCATCGCCGGGCCGTTGTAGCGCAGCGGTACGGCGTGTTCGTCGGTCAGCAGCACCGGCACCAGCCGGGTGTCGTACGGGTGGCCGGGCACGTCGCCCTCCACCGGCACCGTGTAGCGGGGCCGCTGGCGGCGGCCGGCGAGGGCGCGCAGCAGCGGCTCGGCGAGGGTGAGCAGACCGGACACGGCGGCGAGCGGATTGCCGGGCAGCCCGACCACGTGCCGGGCCTCCTCCCGGTCGCCGAGGCGGGCCAGCAGCATCGGATGCCCGGGGCGCACGGCCACCCCGTCCACCAGCAGCTCGGCCCCGGCGCGCTTCAGCACGGGGTGCACGTGGTCGACGGGGCCGGAGGCGGTGCCGCCGGTGGTGACGACCACGTCGGCGGTGGAGCCGGTGACCGCCTCCAGCAGGGCCTCGGCCCCGGCCGGATCGTCGCCGAGCCGGCGCGTGCCGGTGACCTCGGCGCCGAGCCGGTTGAGCCAGGGGCCGAGCATGGGGCTGAGGGCGTCCCGGATCAGGCCGTCGTGCGGGCGCCCCTCGGTGAGCAGTTCGTCGCCGAGGACCAGGATCTCCACGCGGGGCCGGGGCCGGGTGACCAGCTCGTCGTACCCGGCGGCGGCGGCGAGGCCGAGCACGGCCGGGGTGACGAGCGAGCCGACGGGCAGCAGCAGGTCGCCCGAGCGGCACTCCTGGCCGCGCGGCCGGATGTCCTGCCCGGTGTTCACGGGCCGGTCGGCGTAGAGCTGGGTGCCGGACTCACGGGCGTGCTCGCTGCGGATCACGGCGGTGGTGTCGACGGGGACCCGGGCGCCGGTGGCGATCCGTACGGCCTCGCCGTCGGCGAGCGGAGCGGGCGGCTCGTTCCCCGCGAGGATCCCGGCGCCGGGGCGGACGCGCCAGGGGCCGGGGCCCGCGACGGCCCAGCCGTCCATGGCCGAGGTGTCGAAGGAAGGCAGGTCGCTGAGGGCTTCCAGGGGCGCGGTCAGCACTTCGCCGAGCGCGTCCGCGAAGCGCACCCGGTGGGTGCGGGCGGGCACGGCGGTGCCCGCCCGTGCGGCGGTCTCGCGGGCGCGCAGCCAGGGGGCGGCGCGGTGGCCGCCGGCGCCGCCGGAGCCGGAGTCGGGGTGGCGGCTGACCAGGGCGAGGGCCTCGTCCAGGGCGCCGTCAGCGTCGGTACGGGTCATCCGGAGCCGGTCTCCTCGGGGTGGGGGTTCTGGGCCTCGGCGGCCCAGCGCAGTGCCAGGTCGGCGGCCTTGCGGGAGGCTTCCGCGACGGCCTGGACGGGGTCGGCGCCGGTGGCCTCGGCGCGGGCGGCCGCGTAGCCGACGAGGAACGTCGTCAGCGGGGCCGCGGGCCGGGCCACGCCGTGGGCGGCGTCACGGGCGAGGTCGAGCAGGGTCGCGACGTCGACGGCGACGTCGTCGATCCCGAGTTCGCTCTTGGCGGCGGTGATCCAATGCTCCAGCACGCTCCCATGCTCCCTGATCCGGGCGCGGGCCGCCGCGAGGTCCTCCCAGGTGTCGCAGTCGAAGGAGGCCAGGGGGGCGGCGGAGACCACCCGGGCCAGGTCGAGTTCGGCAGTGAGGGCGCGCAGCGGGAGGCCGTGCAGGGTGCCGTGCTCGGTGGCGAGCAGGGCGATCTCACGGCGCAGGGGCTCGGTGCGGTAGGCGGCGACGAGGGGCTGGTCGCGGCCGCCCGCGTCCCGCAGCAGGGCGCCGTCACCCGGGCCGTCGGCGGCGGCCGTGAGCAGGGCCCGGACGGTGTCCCGGTCCAGGAAGGGCAGATCGGCGGAGAGTACGAGGACCAGCCCGGCGCTGGTCCGGCGGATCCCGGCGTCCAGCGCGGCCACGGGTCCGCCGCCGGGCGGGTCCTCGCGGGTCCAGCGCACGGGGCGGGCCGTCGCCGTCCGGGCGCCGACCACGACGGTCTCGGCGGCGTCCGCGCAGGCCGCCAGGACACGGTCGAGGAGGGTGCGGCCTCCGACGTGGAGGGTGGGCTTGTCCGCCCCGCCGAGGCGCCGGGCGGCGCCGCCGGCGAGGACGATGGCGTCGTAGCTCATGCCCCTGAGTATGCGCGGCCCATCTCGCGGCCGTCACCGCCCACTTAGGGGGCGCCCGACGGATCCCGCCCGGGCCTCGGCCCGCCCGGCCCCGCCCCGCCCGGCCCCGGCCCCCGCCCGGCCCCGCCCCGGCCCGCCCGTCCGGCCCCGCGGCTCGCCGCGCCGTCGCCCGTCGCCCGTGCCCCGGGCTGGTCCGGCCCCGATCCGCCGGACACGCCCCGGCCCGCCCGGCCCGCCCCGCGAGGAGCGCCCCGGAACGGACGCGGGCTCCGTCCGGCGGTGGCCGGACGGAGCCCGTGGCAGCGGTGGGGCGGCCGGTGCGGCGCCCCGGTCGGCACCGCGCGAGCGGTGCCGGGATCAGAGGTACGGGCCGGAGCGGACCGCGCCGTGGGGGCCGTCCTCGCTGTCGTCGTCGTGCGAGCTGCCCGGCGGGAGGGCCCGGCGCATCTGTTCCAGCTGGGCCCGCGCCGCCATCTGCTGCGCGAACAGGGCCGTCTGGATGCCGTGGAAGAGGCCTTCCAGCCACCCCACCAACTGGGCCTGCGCGATGCGCAGTTCCGCCTCCGAGGGGACCGTCTCCTCGGTGAACGGCAGGGAGAGCCGCTCCAGTTCCTCGACCAGTTCCGGCGCGAGGCCGTCTTCGAGTTCCTTCACCGACGCCGCGTGGATGTCCTTCAGACGGACCCGGCTGGCCTCGTCCAGAGGGGCGGCGCGCACTTCTTCCAGAAGTTGCTTGATCATGCTGCCGATGCGCATGACCTTGGCGGGCTGTTCGACCATCTCCGTCACCGGGACCTCGCGCGACTCGTCATCGGTGCCGCCGACCGCCATCCCGTCCTGGCCCACGATCAGCACGTGCGGGGGGCTGTCCTGCGACCGTTCACTCCTCGGCATCTCCATGCCGTCATTCTCTCGCACACCTGCGTCTCATCACGGTGTGCCCCCGTACGGGCGTGATCCACCCTGTACGGGGGCAGTGACCTCAGCCCGCCGCCCGCCGGGCCAGCGCCCCGCTCGACCTGGTGACCAGCGCGGCCAGCAGCGCCGCGCCCAGCGGTACGAGGACCAGCAGGCCGGCCAGCGTCTCCCACGGCACCGCGATCGGCACGTACAGCTCGGTGTCGAGCGCCGAGGCGTTGCCCGTTTCGATGCCGTACCGGATGAGCCGCAGCTGTTCCCGCTCCTGGGTCAGCCGCAGCCCGACCGCCGGCAGGATCCCGGCCGCGGAGCCGAGGACCACGCCCATCAGGGCCACGACCCCGCACTGGAAGCCGCTGAGCGTGCGCCTTACGCGCGGGGCCGCGCCGACCGCCGCGAGGGTCTTCAGGTCGGCCTCCGAGTCGGCCTGGGCCAGGCCCGTCGCGATACCGGCGGCACCGATGGTGACCAGACCCGCGAACACCCCGAGGATGAGCAGGCCCAGGGTGTGCTGCTCCTGGTAGCCCTCCTCAAGCTTGAGTTCGGCGTCGGCGCCCATCCGGTCGATCTCCCCGTCCATCCGCTGCCGTTCCTCGGTGGCCGCCTTGCGGTCGAGGCTGAAGTACGAGCCGACGGGGGCCGTCGCGAAACCGGCGGCGCGGGCGGCGGCGGGCGGCAGGACCAGTTCGACGCCCCAGGCGTTGGCGGTCTCGGGTGCCTGGTGGACGGTGAGGACCTTGTCCTGGCCGGGCGGTTCGGCGCGCCGCTCGGCGGCCTTCTCGGCGGCGGCCGCATCGGTGACGACCCGCAGGGTGACCTTCCCGTCCTTGACCTGGTTCCGGTTGAAGGAGACGGGCCTGCCCTCCTTCAGCGCGGCCGCGGAGCCCGGGTCGCCGACCGCCAGGACCTGCATCAGCTTCTCGTCGGCGACGACGGTCGGGAAGGGGGTGGGGAAACGCTTCTCCGCGCAGCGCGGGTCCTGCCGCAGCTCCCGTAGCCGGTCCGGCGGGAAGGAAGCCGCCCCGTGCTCGGCCTCGGAGATCGGACAGCGCTGTTCCTTCGGAACGATGACCTCGACCCGTCCGCAGACCTGCGTCCCGCCCCTGGAGGAGCAGTTCGGGTTGCCCACGACCAGCCGATCCACGTCGGCCCGTACCGCCACGGGCAGGGTCTTGGAGAGGGTGTCGCGCAGGGCCGGCATGTCCTTGTGACCGCTGTTGTCGCGGCTCGTCAGATACCCGGCTCCGGAGGGGAGTTCGGCCACGTACTCGTGCCGGTACTGGACGTCGCGGCTGTGCTGGTAGGTGGAGACCGCCACCGTCCCCGCGACGGCGGCCAGTACGGCGGCCACCGCCGGGGCCGTACGCCCCCGGTTGCGGACGGCGTCGCGCAGGGCGAGCCGGGGCGACAGCGGCAGCCATCGCCCGAGCCGTCCGAACAGGCCGACCAGCAGCGGAGTGAGGGCGACGACACCGAGCTCGGCGAGCGCACTGCCGCCCATCACGAAGGTGGTGCTGACCCGGTACCGGCTCCCGTATACGACGATCACCGTGCCGCCGGCGATGGCGAGCACCCCGATGAGGGGCAGTACCCGGCCGGCGCGGCGCACCCCGCGCCGGCCGGTGAGGGAGGACAGCACCGTCTGCCGGGAGGCGGTGACGGCGGGGGCGACCGCGGCCAGCAGGCCGGTCACCACGGCGAGCAGGGCGATGCCCAGCAGTTCCAGCGGTCGGACCTCGAAGCCGCCGAAGCGGGCGCCGAGCTTCTCCTCCAGCAGGGGCCGCAGGCCCAGCGTGAGGGCCACACCGGTCAGCGTGCCGATGACCGCGGCCACCGCGCCGAGCACGATGCCGCCGGAGAGGACGACGGCCCGGATGTGCCGCCGGTCGCCGCCGTTGGCGCCGACCAGGCCCAGCTGGCGGCGTGAGCGCCGGGCACCGACCGCGAAGGCGGGTCCGGCGAGCAGGCAGATCTCCAGCATGGCGAGGCCGACGACGGTGACCAGTGCGGACTGCTCGGTCACCCCGCCCTGCTCCGGCAGGGTGAACTGCTCCTTCGGCTGCTGCTTGAACAGCGGCACCTCGGAGTCGGCCGGGGGGTGCAGGGCGACGGCGCGGGAAAGAACGAGCGCGCCCCGCTTGTTGACGTCCGTGACCATGTTCCACGTGAAACCACCGCCGCCCACCGAGACGAGGTAGGACGAGCGGGGAGTGATCCCGGGTGCTCCGGTGGCCTTGAGCGCCTTGTCGAGCGGTTCGAGCACGGTGCCCGGCAGGGCGAGCAGTTCCGGGTGCAGGAGCTTGTCCGGGATCTCGTACGCGCCCACGATCCGGTACGGCACCTGGGAGCCGCGCGGGGTCGTGGAGGAGCCCACGGACAGGCCCGAGGCCTTCAGGAAGGCGTGGGTGGCGACGACCTCGCCCGGGCCCTCGGGCATGCGCCCCCGGCCGAGCGTGATCAGGCCCCGGGTCAGCGGGTCGCGCACGTCCAGCTCGCGCAGGTCGGTCCCCAGCAGCCCGTGCGCGGTGTGCATCTTGGCGAAGCCCTTGCTGTCCTCGACGGCCCGCACCCCGGGCGGGAGGGCCGACTTCAGCGGCTGCCGGTCCTCCTCCCGGCCGGGGCGGTACTTCTCGTAGCCGCCGACCGGCGCGTACTGCTCGCCGTTGGGGTGCTGGTAGATGGCCGCGTCCAGGCCGGCGGGGCTGATCCGGGCGTCGGCGGCGCCGAGCTCACGGGTCATCCGCTGGTCGGTGGAGAGCTGGGCACTGCGGAAGGTGAGGTCGATGGCGCTCATCCCGATGACGGGCAGGGCGAGCATCGCGAGGACCAGGGCACTGCGGCCCTTGGCGCGCCACGCGTCGCGGCGGGCGATGCGCAGGGCGGCGATCCAGGAGTGGTACCAGGCGGCGAGGGGGAAGGTCACAGGCCGGCCGCCCGCCCGGAGAGCAGCGAATCGGCCTGACTGCGCAGGGTCTCGTCGACGACGCTGCCGTCGCGCAGGAAGACGACCCGGTCCGCCCAGGCGGCGAAGCGGGGTTCGTGCGTGACGAGGACACCGGCCGCGCCCGCGTCGCAGCGGGCGCGCAGCAGCGCGAGCACGGACTCGCCGGTCTCGGAGTCGAGGGCGCCGGTGGGCTCGTCGGCGAGGACCAGGCGGCGTTCGCCGACCAGGGCGCGGGCGATGGCCACGCGCTGCTGCTGGCCGCCGGACATCTCGTCGGGGAAGCGGTCGGCGAGCTGCGGCAGGCGTATCTCCTTCAGTGCGGCGAGGGCCGCGCGGCGCGCCTTCCGGGCGGAGGTCCCGTCGAGTTCGAGGGGCAGGGCCACGTTCTCGGCGGCGGTGAGGGCCGGGATCAGGTTGTAGTCCTGGAAGACGTAGCCGATGCTCCGCCGGCGCAGTGCGGCCAGCTGCCTGCGGGAGGCGGTGGTGATGTCCACGCCCTCGACGAGGACGCTGCCGCTGGTGGGGGTGTCGAGTCCGCCCGCGAGGGTGAGCAGCGTGGACTTGCCGGAGCCGGAGGGGCCCATGACGGCGATGAGTTCGCCGGGGTGGACGTCGAGGTCGACCCCGCGCAGGGCGTGCACCTCCGTGGCGCCGCTGCCGTGGGTGCGTACGAGTCGGTTCAGCTGGAGTACGGGGTGTGAGCCGTGGTGCTGGTGCTGGTCGGGCATGAGGGATCCCCCCTGGATCGTTCGTTCAGCCGCGCCGCGTGCGGGCGGCAGGGCTGGTGGGGCCGGCGTGGCCGGTGGCGCCCGGGCTGGTGGCGACCGCGGACACCGCGGACACCGCGGGCTCCGAGCCGACGCCGGACGTGCTGCCCGCGCCCGGCGTTTCGGGTCCCGGGCCGGCCGCGTCCGCGGGGCCGAGCGCGGCCAGCCGGACGAGCCGGGACTCGCAGTGGTCGAGCCAGCGGGCCTCGGCCTCGGTCTGGAAGATCAGCTGTTCCAGGACCAGCAGCCAGGCCAGGTCGTCGCGCTCGCGCGCCTGCCCGCTCTCGATGGCGGTGAGGGCCCGGGCCTTGAGCCGGGTGTAGTCCTGCATCGCCTTGAGCGTGGCGTGCCGCTGGGCCTGGATGACGGCGCGGATGTCCACGCCGGGTGCGCCCACGGCCATGGCGAGCTTGATGGACAGTTCGTCGCGGGGCGGGTTGGTGCGGTCGACGGGGCGCTCGTACCAGTCGTGCAGTTCGGCGAGGCCGCCTTCGGTGATGGCGTAGAGGGTGTGGCCGGCCTCGTCCTCGCCGCCGGGGGCGACGAGCCCGTCGCGCTCCAGACGGGCCAGGGTCGTGTAGACCTGCCCGACGTTGAGCGGCCAGGTGGAGCCGGTGCGGGATTCGAATTCGGTGCGCAGCTGGGAGCCGTAGCGGGGGCCCCGTTCCAGCAGTGCGAGAAGGCCGTGACGGATCGACATACTCAGTATGTATACCGAGTATGCTCACCGATGCAAGCGCCCCCGCGCCCCCCAGGGCCGTGCCCCGGGCCGGTCGCAGACCTGGCGGGACCCGCTACCGGCCCCGGCGCAGCCGCATGCCCATGTACCCGAGGCCCAGACCCATCAGGGCCAGCCCGGTGCCCAGCGGGAGGAGGTCCGCTGCCAGGTCCGCGGCCCGTTCGTTCTGATCGGTGCCCAGTGCGGTGAGGGGGGCCGTAGGGCTCGGGGCCGCGCTCGGCGGCGGCGTGGCCGGCCCCGGGCGCTCCGGCAGGGGGTGCGCCGGAGGGACCGGGTGCGCCGGGCGGACCGGGCGCACCGGGCGGGAGACGGCGGCGAAGCCGGGGCCGACCGGTTCGTCGGCGGGCCGCCCGGGGTGCTCCCGCCCGACGCCCGCGGGGCTGCCGGCGAGCTCCTCGTACGCCTCTTCGGGTACTTCGGCCACCCGGCCGGGGCGTTCGGGCGCGGCGACGGCCGGGGCGGGGGCGGGGGCGGCGCTCGCGGGCGCGGTGGCCAGCAGCGCGGCGGCGGCCAGCGCGGCCCCGGCGGTCCAGTGCGGCAGGCGGAGGCGTGGAGTCACGGGGTGCCCCTCCCCTTCCATGCGGCCCGGACGCCCGATGCCGGACGTCGCACTCAGGCTTGCATAGTGGGGCGAAGCGGGCATGCCGGGTGGCCCGTCAGGGTGCCCCGGACGCCGGTACCACCGGTCCGGCGGTACGCGGCCGCGCACCGGGCGCCGCGGCCGTGGCGGGGGCCGCCGCGCGGCCGTGGCGGCGGCCCTGGAGCCCGCCGCGCCCGCCGCCGCCGGAGTACTCCCCCTACTGCGGGTTGCCGGTGGACACGACCAGCGTGAACTCCGTGCCCTCCTTGGCCACGTCGGTCCCGGAAGCCGGCAGCTGCTCCAGGACGGTGTCCTTGCCGTAGACGGCCTCGTCGCGGTCCTGGATGGTGAACCTCCAGCCCGCGGCCTGGATGCACTCCTTGACCGAGCGCAGGTTCTTGTACCGGAAGTCCGGGGCCACGACCTTGGTGGCGTCCTTGTAGGACTTCGTCGGGCTCTTGCACTTCTCCACGTCGATCGTGCGCGAGGGGTCCGGGCCCTTGTGGCCGGCCACCGTCGAACCGGACGCGGACGCGGATGCCGAGGCGGACGGGGACGCGCCCTTGCCCTTGTCGTCGTCCATGTTCAGCACCGCGACCAGGCCGCCGATGGCCAGCAGGGCCACCGCCACGGCGCCGACCACGACCGGCGTGTTCCGCTTGCCGCCGCCCGAGGAGGCCGCCGGGGCGGGCGTGGGCGAGATGGTGAACGGCGGAGGCGTCTGCGGCGCGTACTGCTGCTGCGCCATGGGCGCGGTGGTGTGCGGGTACGCGTAACCGCCCTGCTGCTGCGCCTGCTGAGGCGCGTACGGGGACGGCGGCGGGGTCTGGGCCTGGTACGGCTGCTGGAGCGACTGCGGCGGCGGCGACTGGAAGCCGGAGTCCACCGGCGGGAAGACGGCCGAGCCGACGCCCGCCCCGCTGCCGCCGACGGCGGCGTTGGGGACGATGGCGGGAGCCCCCGTGTGACCGGCCGACATCACGCGCATGATCTCGTCGCGCATGGCCGCGGCCGTGGGGAAGCGCTCGTTCGGGTTCTTCTTCAGCGCCCGCGCGACCAGTGCGTCCATCGCCGGGGTGATCGACCGGTTGACGGCCGACGGAGCCACCGGCTCCTCCTGGACGTGCGCGTACGCGATGGCCAGCGGCGAGTCCGCGTCGAAGGGGATCCGGCCCGTCAGCAGCTGGAACAGCATGATGCCCACGGAGTACAGGTCGGAGCGGGCGTCCACGCCGCGCCCCAGCGCCTGCTCGGGCGAGAGGTACTGGGGGGTGCCGACGACCATGCCGGTCTGCGTCATCGAGGTGACGCCCGACTGCATGGCGCGGGCGATGCCGAAGTCCATCACCTTGACCACGCCGCGCTTGGTCATCATCACGTTGCCGGGCTTGATGTCGCGGTGGACCAGGCCCATCTCGTGACTGGTCTCCAGCGCCGCCAGCACGTCGGCCGTCACCTTCAGGGCCTTGTCCGCCGGCATGGCGCCGTACTGGCGCACGTCCGCGTCGAGGACCGAGCCGAGCGGCTGCCCCTCCACGTACTCCATGACGATGTACGGCATGACCGTCTCGTCACCCCCGCCGGAGCCGAAGGTGACGGTTCCCTCGCCGGTGTCGAAGACCGAGACGATGTTGGTGTGCGACAGTTTCGCAACAGCCTGCGCTTCACGCCGGAAGCGCTCGCGGAAGGACGCCTCGCGCCCGAGTTCGCTGTGCAGGGTCTTGATCGCGACCTGGCGGTCGAGCGCGGAGTCGTACGCGAGGTAGACCGAGGCCATGCCCCCCTCGCCCAGCAAATCCCTTAGCTGATAACGGCCACCGGCCAGGGAGCCGCCTGCGTACCGGCCCTGCGTGCCGTCCTGGCTCATGACTGTTGCTTCCCCTCGGGCTGTTTCCCTACGCGTCTGGCTGAGCGCATGTCGCGCCCAGTCTGCCGGAGGGCAAGCACACGTCAAGCCGGTGCCCGCTGCGTGACCACGGGCCTACGGGGCGTCTGTGGCCGAACGGTGACCGGTTCGGAGGCTGTAGCGTTCATCGGAGCACCCGATGGGACCCACCGCTAGAGCGGACGAGAGAGACGACGGCGAGGACTGATGGCACCCGAACCCGAGGGAAACGGCGCCGGGATGGCCGACGGTCCTGAGCACTGGGGCGCGGGCGGTCTCGTGGGGGACGGCCGTTACCGGCTGACCCACCGCCTGGGCCGCGGCGGCATGGCGGAGGTGTTCGCCGCCGAGGACGTACGGCTGGGCCGCACCGTGGCCGTCAAGCTGCTCCGCGCCGACCTGGCCGAGGACCCGGTGTCCAAGGCCCGCTTCACCCGTGAGGCGCAGTCGGTCGCCGGCCTCAACCACCACGCCGTCGTCGCCGTGTACGACTCGGGCGAGGACCGGGTCGGTCCGAACGTGGTCCCGTACATCGTGATGGAGCTGGTCGAGGGCCGCACCATCCGCGACCTGCTGATCAGTGCCGAGGCCCCGGGACCCGAGCAGGCGCTCATCATCGTCTCCGGGGTGCTCGAAGCCCTCGCGTACTCGCACCAGCACGGCATCGTGCACCGCGACATCAAGCCCGCCAACGTCATCATCACCGACACCGGCGCGGTGAAGGTGATGGACTTCGGCATCGCCCGCGCCCTGCACGGCGCGCAGTCGACGATGACCCAGACCGGCATGGTCATGGGCACCCCGCAGTACCTGTCGCCCGAGCAGGCCCTCGGCAAGGCCGTGGACCACCGCTCCGACCTGTACGCCACCGGCTGCCTGCTGTACGAACTCCTCGCGCTGCGGCCCCCCTTCACCGGCGAGACCCCCCTGTCGGTGGTCTACCAGCACGTCCAGGACGCGCCGGTGCCGCCCTCGCAGCTGCCCGAGGGCGGCTCCATCCCGCACGAACTCGACGGCCTGGTCATGCGGTCGCTGGCCAAGGACCCGGACGACCGGTTCCAGAGCGCCGAGGAGATGCGCGGGCTCGTCCAGTACGCGCTCCAGATGCTCCAGGACCAGGGCGCGAACACCGGCACCTGGAACACCGGCCCCGTCACCATGGCGCTCCCGCACGGCCAGCCGGGCGGCGCGCCCACCTCGGCGATGGGGCCCGCGCAGAACGGCGGCCCGCGCCGGCAGTACCCCGCGCACGCCACGACCTCGCAGTTCCAGCAGCCGATGGTCCCCCCGCTGAACCCGGACGACGGCACGGCGTTCCCCGGCGGCGGCAACCGGGGCCACGGAGGCGGCCAGGGCGGTCACGGCGGCTACGACGGGTACGACGGCTACGACGACCGCCGGCGCGGCGGCGCGTGGAAGGCGTGGCTCTTCGCGGTGCTCGCGGTCCTCGCGATCGCCGGCGGGGTCGCGTACGCCATCAAGAGCGGCGGTCTCGGCGGCGGCGGCGGTGGGGGCGGCAACAAGCCGAAGACCACCGTGAGCACGCCCGGCGCCTCGCAGAGCAGCGGCGGCAGCACGGAGCAGACCCCGTCGACCACTCCGAGCGCGGAGACCGGCCGCTCGCACACCGACGAGACCTACCAGCCGGCCCCGAGCCGCAGCAAGTACACGCCGAGCAGCACCCCGTCGGCGCCGAGCACCGCGCCGTCGACGCCGAAGACGACACCGCCGGTGGAACCGACCACGAAGCCCACGCCCCCGACGGACCCGCCCACCAAGCCGACGGCGCCCACGGGCGGCGGGAGTCCCGCCGGCGACGAGTGACAGCCCAGGAAAAAGGGCCCGGAGGAAGGAATTCCGCCGGGCCCTTTCCATTGCCGCGGGCAGGTCACAGGGCGTGCTGGTACGGCCGGTCCGGAGAACCGGCGCGGCATTCCGGAACCGGGTTCCCGGTCAGGGTGTGCACGGATACGAGCTGGGGTTCGATGCGCATGTGGACGGGGTCGAAGACCTCCCCGTCCACGAAATGCGGCGCTGGTCCGAATAGTTCCAGTTCCGCGGTGGACGGCTCGACGAGTTGCGCCGTACCGGTGAACTGCACCGTCCACAACGCGGCCTCGCCGGAATGGAAGTTGTCCGCCCCATAGGCGACGACACTGCCGGCGCACGCCTGGTGGTAGCCGAAACCGGCGTGCATTCTCAGCACGACCCTGCCGTCCACCACGATGTGGCGGGCGACCGCGAGGAAGGGGAGGGCGCGCATGCTGGTGGCGACCCGGCCGTACGGCACGCGGCGCAGCAGTTCGATGGCGTGGAGTTCCTCTGGGGACATGCAGCCACTGTCGGGTACCGGCGGAGCGCCCGGAAAGAGGACCCCGCCCCGATGATCGAGGACGTTGGTCCCGAATCGCACCATCCACCCCGGGCGGGGACGCCGCCGCGCGGCCGCGGGGCGGCGCGCTCGGGAACCGCTCGAAGAGCGGTGCGGGCGCGGTCGAGCGGGGCCGGGCGGGGACGCACCGCCGTGCCGGCAGGCGCCGGACCGGCCCGAGATGCGCGCTAGCGCCGCTCCGCCTGGAGGCGGGCCACGTACGCGGCGGCCTGCGAGCGGCGCTCCATGCCGAGCTTGGACAGCAGGCTGGAGACGTAGTTCTTGATGGTCTTCTCGGCCAGGTGCAGCCGCTCGCCGATGACCCGGTTGGTCAGGCCCTCACCGATCAGGTCGAGGATCTTGCGCTCCTGCTCCGTCAGGTTGGAGAGCCGGTCGTCACCCTTGCCGTTCTTGCCGTCGCGCAGCCGCTCCAGCACGCGCGCGGTGGCCACCGGGTCCAGCAGCGACCTGCCGGCCGCCACGTCGCGCACGGCGCTGAGCAGCTCGTTCCCGCGGATCGCCTTGAGGACGTAGCCCGAGGCGCCCGCCATGATCGCGTCGAAGAGCGCCTCGTCGTCGGCGAACGAGGTGAGCATCAGGCACTTGACGTCCTCGTCCTGCGAGCGCACCTCGCGGCAGACCTCGACACCGCTGCCGTCGGGGAGGCGTACGTCGAGGACGGCGACGTCGGGACGGGTGGCGGGGATGCGGACCAGCGCGTCGGCGGCGGTGCCGGCCTCTCCGACGATCTCGATGTCCTCTTCGACCGACAAAAGCTCATGAACGCCCCGACGTACCACTTCGTGGTCGTCCAGGAGAAATACCTTGATTTTTCCGTCTTCGCGCACGAACTCATCTTCACACACTCACCTCTTCCCTGGCGGGGTTACCCGGGATAACGTGCCGTTGTTCCGGCCCCCTGCAAGGCTGTGACCAGTGGATGTTCCCCAGGCGGCCGATTTACTTGGATATCCAAGCAAAATCGCAGGTCAAACGGGGTTTCGCAGTTATGCGTCGCACTGGGTAACGTGCTGTGCGCAGGGCACTCGCCGGGGCACCTGTCACGCCTGAATCCGTCACATGCCGTGCACCCACCCCGTGTGCGGGTACGGATACAGGTGAGCCGCACTGGTCCCCGGAGAACCCGGGTGCCGGACCGACGGAGGAGCACACGTGACCGTGGAGAGCACTGCCGCGCGCAAGCCGCGACGCAGCAGCGGCACCAAGCGGGCGGCCGGCGCGGCGAGCGCCCGCAAGACCGCCGCTGCCACCGCACAGCCGCACGACGCCGAGCCTCAGCTCGTACAACTGCTGACGCCCGAGGGTGAACGGGTCGAGGTCGAGGGCAACCCCGACATCGCCGAGTTCGCCCCCTTCGTCGCGGACATCACCACCGAGGACCTGCGGGCGCTGTACCGCGACATGGTCCTCACCCGCCGCTTCGACGGCGAGGCGACCGCCCTCCAGCGCCAGGGCGAGCTGGGCCTGTGGGCCTCGCTGCTGGGCCAGGAGGCCGCGCAGATCGGCTCCGGCCGGGCGCTGCGCGACGACGACTACGTCTTCCCGACCTACCGGGAGCACGGCGTGGCCTGGTGCCGTGGCGTCGACCCGACGAACCTGCTCGGCATGTTCCGCGGTGTGAACCACGGCGGGTGGGACCCGAACACCAACAACTTCCACCTGTACACGATCGTCATCGGCTCGCAGACGCTGCACGCCACCGGCTACGCGATGGGCGTGGCCAAGGACGGCGCCGACTCGGCGGTCATCGCGTACTTCGGCGACGGCGCGTCCAGCCAGGGCGACGTGGCCGAGGCCTTCACCTTCTCGGCCGTCTACAACTCCCCCGTGGTGTTCTTCTGCCAGAACAACCAGTGGGCGATCTCCGAGCCGACCGAGCGCCAGATGCGCGTGCCGCTCTACCAGCGCGCGCAGGGCTTCGGCTTCCCCGGCGTCCGCGTCGACGGCAACGACGTACTGGCCTGCCTGGCGGTCACCCGCTGGGCGCTGGACCGCGCCCGCCGCGGCGAGGGCCCGACCCTGGTCGAGGCGTTCACGTACCGCATGGGCGCCCACACCACCTCCGACGACCCGACCAAGTACCGGCTCGACGAGGAGACGGCGGCCTGGGAGGCGAAGGACCCGATCCTGCGCCTGAAGACCCACCTGCTGGCTTCCGGAGGTGCCGACGAGGCGTTCTTCGAGGAGCTGGAGGCCGAGAGCGAGGCCCTCGGCAAGCGCGTGCGCGAGGTCGTGCGCGCCATGCCCGACCCCGACACGATGGCGATCTTCGAGAACGTCTACGCGGACGGGCACGCGCTCGTCGACGAGGAGCGCGCCCAGTTCGCCGCCTACCTCGCGTCCTTCGAGGAGGGTCACTGATGGCTGTCGAGAAGATGTCGATCGCGAAGGCGCTCAACGAGTCCCTGCGCAAGGCCATGGAGACGGACCCCAAGGTCCTGGTCATGGGCGAGGACGTCGGCAAGCTGGGCGGTGTCTTCCGCATCACCGACGGGCTCCAGAAGGACTTCGGCGAGGAGCGGGTCATCGACACCCCGCTTGCCGAGTCCGGCATCGTCGGCACCGCCATCGGCCTGGCCCTGCGCGGCTACCGGCCGGTCGTGGAGATCCAGTTCGACGGTTTCGTCTTCCCCGCGTACGACCAGATCGTCACGCAGCTCGCGAAGATGCACGCCCGCGCGCTCGGCAAGATCAAGCTGCCGGTCGTCGTGCGCATCCCGTACGCCGGCGGCATCGGCGCCGTCGAGCACCACAGCGAGTCCCCGGAGGCGCTCTTCGCGCACGTCCCGGGCCTGAAGGTGGTCTCGCCGTCGAACGCGAGCGACGCGTACTGGATGCTCCAGCAGGCGATCCTCAGCGACGACCCGGTGATCTTCTTCGAGCCGAAGCGCCGCTACTGGGACAAGGGCGAGGTCGACACCGAGGCCATCCCCGGCGAGCTGCACAAGGCGCGCGTCGCCCGCTCCGGCACCGACATCACCCTGGCCGCGTACGGTCCGATGGTGAAGGTCTGCCTGGAGGCCGCCGCCGCGGCCGCCGAGGAGGGCAAGTCGGTGGAGGTCGTGGACCTGCGCTCGATGTCGCCCGTCGACTTCGACGGGCTCCAGGCGTCGGTGGAGCGGACCCGCCGGCTCGTGGTCGTCCACGAGGCGCCGACCTTCCTGGGCATGGGCTCCGAGATCGCCGCCCGCATCACGGAGCGGTGCTTCTACCACCTGGAGGCCCCGGTGCTGCGCGTGGGCGGTTTCCACGCCCCGTACCCGCCGGCCCGCCTGGAGGACGAGTACCTGCCGGGCCTGGACAGGGTGCTCGACGCCGTCGACCGCTCGCTGGCGTACTGAGGAGAGCCCCGCCATGACGATCCGCGAATTCAAGATGCCCGACGTGGGCGAGGGCCTCACCGAGGCCGAGATCCTCAAGTGGTACGTCCAGCCGGGTGACACGGTCACCGACGGGCAGGTCGTCTGCGAGGTGGAGACGGCGAAGGCGGCCGTCGAGCTGCCGATCCCCTTCGACGGGGTGGTGCACGCGCTGCTCTTCGAGGAGGGCGTGACGGTCGACGTCGGCCAGGTCATCATCTCCGTCGAGACCGGTGACCCGGCGGGCACCGCGGCCGAGGCCCCGGCGGCGGCAGCCGCTGCCGCCCCGGAGGCCGCCGAGGAGCCGGCGGCCGCGGCCCGCCAGCCCGTGCTGGTCGGCTACGGGGTCTCCCAGGCCTCGACCAAGCGCCGCCCGCGCAAGGCCCCCGCGGCCGCCGTCGCCGGGCAGAACGGCACGGCCGCCCCGGCCGCGCCCGCGGCGCCCGCCGCCGCTCCGGCCGTGGTTCCGGCGCAGCCGGCCCCCGCCGCCGCCCAGGCCCCGGCAGCCCCGGCCGCCGTCCCGCAGAACGGCACCGCGGTGCCGTCGGCGGAGCGTCCGCTGGCGAAGCCGCCCGTGCGCAAGCTCGCCAAGGACCTCGGCATCGACCTGGCCGCGGTGGTCCCCACCGGCGACGGCGGGGTCGTGACGCGGGAGGACGTGCACGCCGCCGCGGCGGCCGCGCTGGCCCCGCAGGCGGCAGCCCCGGTGACGGCCCCGGCGGCAGCGCCCGCGGCGGCCCCCGCACCGGCCACGGCCACGGCCGGGACGGTGCCGGCGTTCGAGGCGGGAGCACGGGAGACCCGTATCCCGGTCAAGGGCGTCCGCAAGGTCACCGCCCAGGCCATGGTCGGCTCCGCCTTCACCGCGCCGCACGTCACGGAGTTCATCACCCTCGACGTGACGCGCACGATGAAGCTGGTCCAGGAGCTGAAGGAGGACCCGGACCTCGCCGGTCTGCGGATCAACCCGCTGCTCCTGATCGCCAAGGCCGTCCTCATCGCCGTCCGCCGCAACCCGGAGGTCAACGCCTCCTGGGACGAGGCGGCCCAGGAGATCGTGCTCAAGCACTACGTCAACCTGGGGATCGCGGCGGCCACCCCGCGCGGCCTGATCGTCCCGAACATCAAGGACGCCCACGCCAAGAGCCTGGCGGAACTGTCGACGGGCCTGTCGGAGCTGGTCGCCACGGCCCGCGAGGGCAAGACCTCCCCGGCCGACATGCAGAACGGCACCCTCACCATCACCAACGTGGGCGTCTTCGGCGTCGACACCGGTACGCCCATCCTGAACCCCGGCGAGTCCGCGATCCTCGCGGTCGGCGCGATCAAGCTCCAGCCGTGGGTCCACAAGGGCAAGGTGAAGCCGCGTCAGGTCACCACCCTGGCGCTGTCGTTCGACCACCGGCTCATCGACGGCGAGCTCGGCTCCAAGTTCCTCGCCGACATCGCGGCGGTCCTGGAACACCCGCGCCGGCTGATCACCTGGTCGTAGCGCACACGACCGGGCCGTGAGCGGCCCGGTCGCGGCCCGTGCCGCCCGCCCGCGGCGCACGCGCCGGCACCCGCCGACGGCCGGTCCCCTCCCGGGGGACCGGCCGTCGGGCGTCGGGCCCCGGCCGGCGGGAAACCCCTGGCCAAAGCCATGCGCCGGTGTGATCATCTGGCTGATGAGATTTCGCGCTGCCACAGCAGACCCCGCAGACCTCGACCGCGCCCTGGCCCACCCGGCCGACGGCCCCGTCGCCGCCCTCACCCCCGACCGGATCCGCGAGGAGTTCGCGGCGAACCGGATGCGCCCCGAGTGGACCTGGTCCGCCGAGGACGCGGACGGCCGGGTGCTGGCCCGCGCCCTGTGGTGGGGGCGCGCCGACAGCGAGCGGCCAGTCGCCCTCGACTGCCTCCAGGTCGCCGGCACGGTCGCCGACCCGGCCGCCCTGGCCGCCGCGCTGCTGGAGGCCGGTCACGCCGCCTTCGGAAAGCGCCCGGGCTACAACGTCTCCCTGCCGCGCGGCTGGCGCGCCGACCCCGGCCTGGCCGCCGCGGTGGCGTGGCGGCAGGAGGCCGCGTACCGGGCCGGACTGACGCGGGAGATCGAGCGGCTGCGCTACGAGTGGACCCCGGCCGCCGGGACGGCGGAGCCGACGGGCCGACTCGTCTTCCGCGAGGGGAGCGACGAGGAGTTCCTCGACGTCTTCGCCCGGCTCTCGCGCGGCAGCCTCGACCTGGCCACCCGGCACGAACTCGACAGCATGAGCGAGGAGGAACTGGCCCGCGAGGACTTCGAGTTCTACCGCGACTGCCCCGGCGAGCGCTCCTGGTGGCGCCTGGCCCACCTCCCCGACGGCACCCTCGCCGGGATGGCCCTGCCCTCCGCGACCCCCTACCACCGCAACGTCGGCTATCTGGGGATCGTCCCCGAGCAGCGCGGGAAGGGCCTGATCGACGAGGTCCTCGCCGAGATCACCCGCTTCCACGCCTCCGAGGGCGCCGAGCGCGTCACGGCGACCACCGACACCGTCAACCTGCCGATGGCCGCGGCCTTCGACCGGGCCGGCTACGAGGTCACCGAGATCCGTCTCGTCCTGGAGGCTCCGCCCGGGAACTGAGGCGGTAGCCTCCCGGGATGCCGATCGCCGAGTTGCAGGTGTACGACGTGGAGGAGGCCGACGTCACCGGTGGGGTGTGTCTCGTACGGTGCGTCGGCGGGGTGGCGCGGGCCGGACAGGTGTACGCGGCCGGGCAGTCGCGGGTCTGGCTGCGTGCGATAGAGCGGTACGGGCGCGACGTCGGCTCCTTCGACGCCGGGCACACCGCGCGGGTCCGCCTCGCGGGCGCCGCCGTCGCGCTGCTGAGCCGCGGCCAGGTGCTGACCTGCGTACCGCCCGACGGGCACGGCCTGGCGGAGCTGGAGGCCTGGCTGGCCACCGGGCCGCCGCTGACGGACGAGCCGCGCCCGCGCACCCTGCGCGGCCTCGCGGTGGGCGGGATGCGGGACGCGCTGCTGCCGGACGCGACGCGGCTGCGCTGGGGCCGGGTGGCGCAGGCGGCGGCGTACCGCTGCGCGGCGGCGGAGGGCGCGTCCGATCTGGTCCGGGGGATCGAGCTGGCCTTCGTACGCGGCTACCTGCTCCGGGAGTTCGGGCCCGGCCCGGGCGGCGACCCCGCCGCGGTGTGCCGGGAGTCGCTCGCGCTCGTCGACCTCACTCCGGAGCAGGCTGCCGCGCGGGCGCGCGTCTGGCGCGAGCTGCCGCGCGCGGAGATCGTGCACCTGCGCCACCTGAAGATCCTGCTGCGGTGGACGGGCGCCGCCCGGCCGTACCTGGTGGACGGCGATCCGTCGGCGGTGGCGCTGGACGCCTGGTCGCGGGTCCGTCCAGTCCTGCCCTAGACCCGGTCCGGGCGGGGGTCGTCATCCGGCCCGGTAGGCGCGCAGGAAGGCCGAGACCCCGCCGGTCAGCAGCCGGTCGGTCTCCTCATCGGACAGGGGCAGGAGGCCGTAGTGGGACTCCTGCACGATCTGCTGCGCGGACAGTGCCGTGAAGTGGGTGCCCGCCAGTTCGGCGTCGCCGTGGACGTCGATCAGCCCGGCGGCGGCGAGGCCCTCCATGGCCTCGGCGAGGGCGCGGGCGACCGGGCGCGGTCCGGCGTCCTTCCACGCCTCCAGCACCTCGGCGGGCACGTGGTTGACCTCGGCGTGGATGTGCCGGACCAGCGCGAAGTGGTCGGAGTGCTCGAACATCGTGCGGACCAGCGCGCGGGCGAGGGCCGTCAGATCGCGTTCCAGATGGTCCGGGTGGGGCGGCCGCGCGGGGTCGAGCAGGGCGCGCACCTTCGCGGTGTGGGCGTCGCGCACCTCGCCCGAGGTCCAGGTGACGACGGTGGCGAAGAGCTCCGCCTTGCCCCCGGGGAAGTGGTTGTAGAGGGTCCGGGTGGAGACGCCGGCGGCCTCGGCGAGCGCGTCGACGGAGGCGCGCGCGTACCCCTCGCGGCCGAAGAGGGGGCAGGCCGCTTTCGCCAGGGCGATCCGCTTCGCGAGCTTTCGCGGCGGGACGTCGCGCTGTACGTCTTCTGTCCGGGTGCCGTCGCTGGCGGCCACGCCTGCCTCCTCCATTTTTACAACGAGCGTTGCAGTACTTACAACGCTCGTTGTAGCTTACCGGGGTGGAGGCCGCACCGGGCGGCACTCCGCTGTCCAAGGGAGATCATCATGTCTGCCGCCGAAACAGCCCCGGACGAGCCGCTGCGCGCGGCCGTCACCCCGAGCCCCGCCGGGAACCCGCCCGGACGTCCGGACCGGCGCGGGCGGGCCCCGCGGACGGCACGCGCCACGCGGCCCCACGAGGCCTGAGGGAGCTGGACACCATGACCGCAGCCCCCGCCTCCGCTTCCACCGCCCGCCCCGAAGCCCCGCCCGCCGCACCGGGGCCGTTAGGGAAGACCGTCGCCGTCGTCATCACCGGCTCGATGATGGCGGTCCTCGACATGACCATCGTCAACGTGGCCCTCGGCCGGCTCTCCGACGCCTTCCACGCCCCGCTGGAGACCATCCAGTGGACCGCCACCGCCTACACCCTCGCGCTGGCCGCCGTCATACCGGCCGCGGCCTGGGCCATGGGCCGGATCGGCGCCAAGCGCACCTACCTGACCGCCCTCGTCCTCTTCACCCTGGGCTCCGTGCTCGCCGCCTGCGCGTGGAGCGCGGGCAGCCTGATCGCCTTCCGCGCCCTCCAGGGGCTGGGCGGCGGACTGCTGATGCCCGTCGGCATGACCATGGTCATGCGGACCGCCGACCGGGCCCGGCTGGGACGGGCGATGGCCATGCTCGGGCTGCCGATCCTCGTCGGACCGGTCGCCGGCCCGGTGATCGGCGGCCGGCTGATCGACTCCGCCCCCTGGCAGTGGATCTTCCTGATCAACCTGCCCGTCGGAGCGGCCGCCCTGCTGCTCGCGGCGAAACTCCTGCGGCCCGACGGCCCCGCCGACCCGGCGTCGGCGCCCCGGCTGGACGCCGCCGGGCTGCTGATGCTCTCCCCGGGACTGGCCCTGCTGCTGTTCGGGCTGACCCGGGCCGGCGAGGGCGGCGACTTCACCGCCCCCGGCGTGCTGCTGCCCACCCTCGCCGGCGCGGCCCTCGCCGCGGGCTTCGTCCGGCGTGCCCTCAGGGTCCGCGAGCCGCTGCTGGACCTGCGGCTGCTGCGCGACCGCACCTTCGCCGCCGGGATCACCACCCTCGCCTTCTTCACCTGCGGCTACTTCGGGTCGATGCTGCTGGCCCCGATGTACTGGCAGCAGGCGCGCGGCATGAGCGCCGGCACGGCCGGGCTGCTCGTCGCCCCCGTCGGGCTCGCCGTCGGCCTGGTCATGCAGATCGCCTCGCGGCGCGTCGACAAGGTCTCGCCGCGCGGCCTGATCACCGCCGGTGCGGTGGTGGCTGCCCTCGGCATGCTGGCGTCGGCCCTGCTGACCGGCACCCCCGGCGCGCCGGTCTGGCAGGTGGTCGGCGCGGCGGTGGTCATGGGCGTCGGCTCCGGCATGGTGCTGATGCCGGCGATGACCACCGCGAGCCGTGACCTGCCCGGCGGGCGGATGGCCGCGGCGAGCACCGCCCTGAGCATCAACTCCCAGCTGTGGGCCTCCGTGGGGACGGCCCTGCTCTCCGTCCTCCTCGGCGGAACGGGCCCCGGCCCGTCCGGCTTCCGCCTCGCCTACGGAGCCGCGGCGGTGCTGCTGGCGCTGTCCGTGATCCCGGCGCTGCGCCTGCCGGGCCGGCGGGCGTAGCCGGGCCGGCAGGCGTAGTCGGGCCTCAGGCCTTCGCGGCGTTGCCGAGCACCTTGGACGGGGTGATGCGCACGACGACGCGTACGGCTCCGTCGGAGGCGTCCTGGTACTCCTTGCCGCCGCCCGGGCCCAGGTACTCCTCGGCGATGCGGACGGCGACCGTCCGGCCGGTGTCCTCGGTGACGGTGGCGGTGCCGCGTATCTCCGCGTACAGGTACGGGTTGGCGAGGTCGAAGACGGTGAGGCCGACCCGCGCGTCGCGGGCGATGTTCCGCTCCTTGCGGCGGCCGCGCTCGGTGGAGACGAGCAGGTCGTCACCCTCCCGGGAGACCCACACCACCGAACTCTGCGGGCTGCCGTCGGGGTTGAGGGTGGAGAGCACCGCGGGGTGGGGGGAGTCGAGGAGCCGGCGTACGGCATCGTTCAGGGCAAGGGTCATGGAGGGGAGGGTAATTGGCGCTCGTAACGGCGCCGAGGGCCTCGTTGGGGGCCACGCCTACTGCCCGAAGTCGCTCAGTCCCAGGGGATGTTGCGGTACGGGCTCGCCGGATCGGTGGTCAGGGTGAGGTGGGTGGCGAGCGAGGAGCCGTACCAGCGCCCGAACTCCTCCTCGTCGAAGTGCAGGCAGCGCCCCAGCGCGTACCCGGCGGAGAACTCCTCCCACGACCGGTACGCGCCCCGGGCGGCCGCGCCCGCCCGGAGCACCGCGCGTTCGGCGTCCTCCAGGGTGCCGTAGCGGGTGGCGACGCCCCAGCGGGCCATCTGCGAGGCCCGGCCGTGGTCCCAGGCGTGCACCGAGCGCACCCAGCCGTCCTCGGGGAGCAGCCCGTCGGCCCGGAAACGCTGCTCGTAGCGGGCTATCCGGCCGATGAGCCGCCGCACCCCGGCGATCTCCCCCTCGACCTCCGCGACGGGGCGCGGCGCGGCGACCGTCACCCCGTCGGGGGTGAGCTGCGGCTCGGCGGCGATCTCGGCGCCGCGCCGCAGGCTCGCCTCGGCGGCGTGGCGCCAGTGCTCGACGTCGACGGGGCCGGCGAGGTCGGAGGCGAGGAGGCGGCGCACGCGCAGCGCGTACTCCCAGACCGGGCTGACGATCTCGGCGTTCAGCATCCGCTGGAGCACCTCCAGCCAGCCGGCGGTGCCGGTGACGCCCCACGCCTTGAGCAGGCGTTCGCGTTCGTGGGTGTAGCCGTTGCCGTGGTGGGCGAGGGCGTTCCAGAACTCCCCGTTGGACACGGCGAGGTGGGCCCCGAGGGCCAGCCCGTGCGCGACGGGACCGTGCAGCGGCCCGCCGGTATGCAGGGCGTGCAGGGTGCCGGGGGTGAGCCCCCAGGTGGGCGCGGCGTCCCAGTGCGCGCGCCAGCGGGCCCGGTCGGCGGGGGTGGTGGTCAGGTACGCCTCGGCGGGCGTGCCCGGGTTCACGGCGAGGTGGGCGGGGTCCCGGTGGTCCCAGGCGTTCGCGAACCAGGCGAGGCTCTGGCGCAGGAACACGGTGTGCGCGTCCGGGACGGGGAGCACGCCCCGGGTGTACACGGCGAGTCCGGCCGGGCCGGGGTGGAAGCGGGCCGCCCGCGGATCGGCGTCGACCTGGGCCCTGGGCTGGGGCAGGAACAGCTCGGCGCGGGCGAGGGCGTCCAGGTACGCGGACCAGTCGCCGCGCCGCTTCGCCTCGTACAGCTCCCTCTCGATCGCACTCGGCGCCGTCCAGCCATCCATACGGGGACCCTATACGGGCCCCGGGAGCCCGCCCCGGGAGCCCGCCCCGGCCGCACGGTACCGGTGTGCGGCCGGAGGGGGGCGGAGGGAACCGGCGGGAAGGCCCCGGGCGTTCGGGCCCTCGCCCTTTGAGACGTCCGTGAGACTTCGGGCGGCCTTGCCGCTCGTAACGTCGGTGGAGTCCGCCTCTGACGCAAGGGGGCAGAGGCCCACCCGCGAGGGTGTCGGGGATAGTGAGGGGAAAACATGATGCGACGGATTCGTACGGCACTGCTCGGGGGAGCGGTCGGCCTGGGCGCGCTGATGTTCGCCGCGGTTCCGGCTTCGGCGGCGCCCACTCCGGCCGGGACGTCGGGGAAGGTCGTACTGGCGGCCGACGCGGGCACCGCCCAGGTGGCCCAGGCCGCCGACTGCCGGTACGGCGGGTGGATCCGGTACTCCGACGGCACGGTGGTGCACGTCTACATCTGCGGTGAGTGACGTCGGGGGGTGAAGGACCGCTCCGGGAGGCCCCGGCCGACACGGGCCAGGCCTCCCGGGGCAGGCCTCCCGGGGCAGCCGGAACACCCTCGTCCGCGGCTGTCCCGCTCCTATCATCGTCAGCCCGGACCGTGCTCCACGGGTCCGTGCCGAGCCGGTGACCGAGGGGCGGGGGCCGCCACATGGGAACAGCACCAGCCGAGCCCGCGTTAGCCAACGCCGGGCAAGCGGCCGTCAGGGACGCGGTGACGGCGCTCCTCGCGGGGGCGGGGCGGGGCGTCGTGGTCGACGTCGTCGGACCCTTCGGGTCCGGGAAGAGCACCCTGCTGGCCGGACTCGCGGACGGGCTGCCGGTCGTCAGGGCCCGGCGGGACGACCCGAGGGACGACCTGAGGGCCGCCCTGCGCGAGGCGTCCGGCGGCGCGCGGCCCGTCGTCCACGTGGACGACGCCGACGCGCCGGGCTTCATGGGTGTGCTGCGCGACGAACTCCGCCGGGCGGGGCCCGGGGTGCACGTCGTGCTCGCCAGCGGACACCCGTTACCCGGCACGTCGACGGTCCCGGTCCCGCGGTGGACGGACGGAGAGGTCCGCGACCTGGCCGTCGCGCTCGGCGTCACCGCCGGGCTCGACCTGGTGGTCGCGCTGGCCGGGGGGCTGCCCCTGGTCGCGGGCGGGCTCAGCCGCGCGCTGCTCGCGCCGACCCCGCCCGACGTGCCCGGAGCCGTCGCCGACCGGGCGCTGCGCGAGGTCCTGGCCGAAGTCCCCCTGGACCGGCACCTGTCCCACGTACTCGAAGCGCTGGCCGCCGTGGGCCGCGGGGACGAGGAACTGCTGGCCGGCCTGGTCGAACCACCGGACGGGCAGGACTGGTTCGCCGCGCTCACCGACCTCGCGCTGATCACGGTCACCGAATGCGGGCCGACGGTCGTCGAACCGTTCCGCACCCTCCTCGACCTCCGGTACCGCTGGCGCCGCCCGGTCGCGCACCGCGCCGCGATCACGCGGGCCGCTTCCCGCAACCTCCGCCTGCTGGACGCCACCGCCGACGACCGCCGCCGACGGGCCCTCGCGGTGCATTCGCTGTACCTGACCGACGACCCGGTCGTCCGGAGCGCGCTGTTCCCGCCCGCGCCGGACGTGCCCGTCGTACGAGAGGCCCGGCCCGGCGACCACGAGCGGATCGCCGCGCTGGCCCACCAGTGGGCGCGCGGCGGCGGCCACAGCACCGTCCGTACCGGCCGGCTGCTCGACGGCTGGCTCCGGCACACCCCCGAGGGGTTCCGCGTGGTGTGCGACCCGGACGACCGGCCGGTGGGCATGAGCTACACACCGCTGCTCACCGACCGGGCGCTGGCGGTGATCGAGCCGGTGACCCGCCAGCACACCGACCGGCTGGCGGCCGGGGGCGACGGGGCCGCCGGGGCGTTCATTGGGATGGCGGCGTGCGAGGACGGACACCCGGGCGCGCACGCCGCACTGCTGCGCCGGATCCTGGCCGAGGGCATCGGGCAGCGGCGGATGGTGGTCGCCACGCCCTCGCCGGACTACCAGCGACTGGTGCGCAGGCTCGGCTTCGGCTTCGTCGGCACGGCCCGCCACGAGCCCTCCGACGGCGGGCCGAGCGCGGAGATCCACGAGCTGGCGTTCCCCACCCCCGACGGCCTCGCCGCATGGCTGGGCCGCGTCGCCGCCACCGGTCCGGCCGGGCCCGTACCGCCGGACCTGCGGTGGTGCGCGGCCGAGGTCCGCAAGGCGCTGGAGGCCCTCCACGAGCCGGCACGCCTGGCCCGGAGCGCCCTGCTGGCGACGGTCGCCACCGCGACCCCGCAGGGGCTGCGCGGGGCGCTGGCCGAGGCGATCACGGAGCTGATCGCCTCCGACGACCCGCCCACCGCCCAGGCGGGACGGATCCTGGACGCCTACTACGTACGCCGCCGCGCCGACCACGTGGGCGTGGCGCACCGCCTGCACCTGAGCCGCGCCACGTACTTCCGTCGGCTCGACCTCGGCCTGACCCGCATCGCCGAGCGGATCCTCGCCGGGTACCGCGCGTCCTGAGAGCCCGCGCCGCTCCGCCGGATGGTGCCGTGGGGTCAGTCGTGCCGCGGGGCGGTCGGCTCGTGGCCCGGGTAGACGTGGTCCGGAGTGACGATGCCGGTGATCGCCTCGCCGAAGAGGGTGCTCGGTTCCTGACCGTCGTGCAGGACGTCGGTGTTGAGGATGACGACGAGGGTCGCCCGCTCCTCCGGGAGGTAGACGCCGAGGCTCTCGTAGCCCGGGAGCGACCCGTTGTGGCCGATCCAGCCCTGGACGTCGAAGATGCCCAGGCCGTAGCCGGCGCCGGGAATGCCGGCGGAGGTGGTCTTCAGGCGCTCCGCCTGTGTCGCGGGCTTCAGGAGGGTGCCGGTGGCCAGGGTCTTCGCCCAGCTGCGCAGGTCCTCCATGGTGGAGATCATCGCGCCCGCCGCCCACGCCCAGGACGGGTTCCAGTCGGTCGAGTCGACGATGTCGCCGGAGGCCGACTGGTCGGTGTAGCCCTGCGCGTGCGGTTCGGGGAAGTCCGCGTTCGTGGGGAAGAGGGTGTGGTGCAGCCCCGCCGGTTCGATGACCTGCTCCCTGATGACCCGCTGGAGCGGCTGACCGGTGACCTTCTCGATGACCAGGCCCAGCAGGATCAGGTTGGTGTTGGAGTACTGGAACTTCGCGTTCGGCTCGAACTGGACCGGGTGCCCGAACGAGTAGTCCAGCAGCTGCCGCGGGGTGAAGGGACGCGTGCCGCCGGTGGTGAGCGCCTTGCCGAACTCTTCGTCCTCGCTGTAGTTGAAGAGACCGCTGCGCATGCCGGCCAGCTCGCGCAGGGTGATGCGGTCGCCGTTCGGCACGCCGGAGACATACGTGCCGATGGGGTCGTCCAGTCCCGCCTTGCCCTGGTCGACCAGCCGGAGCAGGGCGGTGACGGTGAAGGTCTTGGTCTGGCTGCCGATGCGGGTGTAGAAGTCGGTCCGCATCGGCGCGCCGCTCTCCTTGTCGGCCACCCCGAACGTCCTGACGTAGCTGCCCTTGCCCGGCGCCCACAGCCCCACGATCACGCCGGGCACCTTCGCCTCGCGCAGGGTGTCCCGGATCGCCGCGTCGAGCTTCGCGGCGACCGCGGGCGTGAGTTCGGGGAAGTCCCGGCCGGCGTCCGGCGAGGGCGCGGATCGCGCGTCGGGGACGGCGGGCGCCGCGGCGGCGGTCCGGCCCGGGGCGGACGTCCCGTACGCGGGGCCCGCGGCGACCGGGGCGATGAGCACACCGGCGGCGGTCACGGCCGTGCAGGCCCGGCGCAGCCGGATACGGGCGGTCGGCGTCATGGCACGGCCTCCTGTCGTCCGAGGAACCCGAGACCCCGAGGTCGCGACAAGGCGACAACGTACCCAGCCTAGGACCGCCGCCTCTGCTCCGCCCGGTGGACGGCGGGGCGCGGTACGGGGGGTGGTGCGGGAGGCGTCGGGGGACGCGTCGGAGCGGGACGGGGCAAGGGGGGCGCCGCGTCCCGCTCCGAAGGTGATCGAGTATCCGATCGGGCGTCGCCGCAGTCCTTCCTGAGCCGCGGCGACCCGGTTCATGCTGCTCGCCGCCGCTGACGTACCGCTGACGTTTCGCTAACGCCCGCCGCGGCGCGGTCCGCTCAGTAGGCTGGTCGCCCAGTGCGACTCGGCGGCGGCAGGGGGCGGTCATGCGGGGCGGAACGGTCGCGGTGGTCGGCGGGAGCATCGCCGGGTGCGCCTTCGCCTCGGCGGCGGTACGGGCCGGGGCCGCGCGGGTCGTCGTACTGGAGCGCACGCGCGGGCGGCTCGCGGACCGGGGGCTCGGACTGTGCGTGCACGACGAACGCGCCGCCGAGCTGTCCGCCGCCGGGGCGCTGCCCGGCGGAATCCCCGCGCACCGGCTGCTGCGGCGGCGGTGGGTGGTGCGCGACGCCGGGGCCGGGCCCGGCGGACGGCTCGTCTGGGAGCAGCCGTTCCCGTTCCACTCGTACCACTGGGGGCTGTTGTGGCGCGGGCTGCGCGAGGCGACGCCGCGGGAGGTCGTGTACCGGCAGGGCGTGACCGTCGCGGGCGTGGCCGGGGACGCGGACGCGGCCGAGGTGCGGCTCGGGGACGGTTCCGTCGAGCGGTACGACCTGGCCGTCGGCGCGGACGGGTACCGGTCGGTGGTCCGGGAGGCGGTGGCGCCGGGAGCACGGCCGCGCTACGCCGGGTACGTGTGCTGGCGCGGCAACTTCGACGCGGCCGCACTGGCGGGCGACGGCTCGCACCCCGACGCGGTGACCACGGTGTGCTACCCCGGCGGGAGCTGCGTCGTCTACCGCATCCCCGGTCCCGGCGGGCCGCGCGTGAACTGGGTGCTCTACGCGTCGCCCCCGCGGGACGGACAGCTGCGCTTCGACGACCCGACCAGCTTCCCGCCGGGCGCGCTCACCCCGCGCCTGCTGGAGCACCTGCGGGCCCTGCTGGAGCGGGAGTTCCCGCCGTACTGGGGCCGGGCCCTGGCGCTGACCGACCCGGCGGACACCTTCGTGCAGCCCATCTACGACCTGGAGACCGCGAACACCACCGCCGGCCGGCTCCTGCTCGCCGGGGACGCGGCCACGGTGGTGCGCCCGCACAACACCAGCGGCGCCGCCAAGGCGCTCCAGGACGCCACCGCCTTCGGGGCCGCGTGGGCCGGGGCGGACACGTGGGAGGAACTGCTGCGGGCCTACCGGGCGGCCAGGGGGCCCGCCGGCCGGGAACTGGTCGCGCTGGCACGCCGGCTGGGGCGGGCCCAGGTGGAACGGACCCCGGACTGGGCGCGGATGAGCCGGGGCGAGGCCGAGGCGTGGTGGCGGGCCCAGCTCGCGGGGGCCCCGGGCATCGGCGGCCAACCGCTGCCGCGCTGACGCCGCCGCCCCGGCCCGCTGCGCGGAGCCCCTCCCCGCCCCGCCCCCTCCCGCCGTTCCCCGTGGCTCCGCCCCGGACCCGGCTCCGGGGCTGCGCCCCCGGGTCCGTTCCGGGGCTGCGTCCCGCTGCGCGGAGCTGCTCCCCGCCCCGCCCTTCCACCGTTCCCCGTGGCTCCGCCCCGGACCCGGTTTCGGGGCTGTGCCCCGGGACCCCGGTTTCGGGGCTGCGCCCCCGGGTCCGTTCCGGGGCTGCGTCCCGCTGCGCGGAGCTGCTCCCCGCCCCGCCCTTCCACCGTTCCCCGGGGCTGCGCCCCCGGACCCGGCTCCGGGGCTGCGCCCCCGGACCCCGCTTCGGGGCTGCGCCCCGGGGGGCCTGCTTCCGGGGCAGCGCCCCGGACCCCCGTTCCGGGGCTGCGCCCCAAGACCCCGCTTCGGGTCTCCGTCCCGGACCCCCGCTTCCGGGGCTGCCCCCGGGCCCTGGCTTGGGGCTGCGCCCGGGCCCCCCGTTCCGGGGGTGTGCTCCGGGTGCCGGTTCCCCGTAGCGCCCGCCGGCCGCGCCTCTGGGGCTGCGCCCTGGGCCCGCTTCCGGGGTGTGCCCTGGACGCCTTCCGGGGCGCAGCCCCGAACCCCCCGCTTCCGGGGCTGCGCCCCCTCGCGCCGCCCCGCCGCTCCGCCGTCGCGCCCGCCCCGGGGGCGAACCCGCGTACGACCCCCGTGCCACCGCGCGACCGCGCGGCCCCCCTTGACGGGGCAATGCGCCGGGGAGACGCTCCCCGGGCTCATGACCGAGGTTGCAGCTGGGGGGCCGGGGATGCAGGAGGAGTCTGTCCAGACGGTGGGGGAGCTGCGGGCGCGGCTCGCGGGGCTCGGGGCGCGGTGGAGCGTCAGCGAGCACCTGTCGGACGGCGACCCCCTGCCGCGGCCCGCGCTCGGGCTGGAGCCGGGGCCGAACCTGACGCCCGCCGCGGAGGCGGGTCCGGTGGACCTGCGGGCGCTCGTGGGGAGACCGAGCGGCAACCCGCACCTGACCCGGCGCCGCGCCGCCCACGGGCTGCTCCCGGGAACGGCCGGCGGCCGCCCCGGCCGGCCCGCCGCCGTCGACTGGCGCGACCGGTGGGGCCGGCCCTGGCTGACGAAGGTCAAGGACCAGAACCCGTGCGCCGCCTGCTGGGCCTTCGTCGCGGCCGGGCTCGTCGAATCGATGGCCCGGATCGAGCACGACGTATGGGCCGCGCGCTCCGAGGGCGACGTCCACGGCGGCCTGAAGTCCACCTGCGGGCAGGGCGGCAACCCGGAGACCGCGCTCGACTGGATCAGGGACAACGGCGGTCTCGCCGACCCGGACTGCCTGCCGTACAGCCCCCCGCCCCCCGGTCTGCCCGCCGAGCGGCGCGACGCCTGGCGCGCCGAGTACACGCCCGGCTGGGACCGCTCGGGCCGCACCGTCCGCATCACCGACTACGTACGCCTCGGCGACGTCGAGCAGCAGAAGGTGTGGCTGGACACGGTCGGCCCGCTCACCGCCTGCTTCGACGTCTACGACGACTTCTTCGGGCTCGGCTCCGGCGTCTACCACCGCACCAGCGAGCGGCTCGCGGGCGGCCACTGCGTCCTGGTGGTCGGCTACGACGACACGGCCGGCTGCTGGCTGTTCAAGAACTCCTGGGGGACCGGCTACCACGTCGGCGGCTACGGCCGGATCGCCTACGGCGAGGCCAACATCGACCACTGGGCCAAGTGCGGTCTGCGGGGCACCAACGTGGACCCCTGGAGCAAGCGCCGCCTGCACGCGGGCAGCGTCTACGAGAGCGGCAACGGCCGGGCCCACCGCAACTTCGAGATGGCGGCCACCGCGGGCGGCGGCCGGCTCCAGCACTGGTGGCGCGAGGGCGACGCCCCCTTCGCCTGGTCCCGGGCCGGGACCTTCGCCTCCGACGCCTCCGGCCAGCCCGCCTTCACCGGCAGCACCTACAACCGCAACATGGAGTCCCTGCACGTCACCACCGGCGGCCGGCTGCGCCACTGGTACTACGAGCAGGCCTTCGGCGTCTGGCGCGACGGCGGCGCATTCGGCCCCGGGGACGCGGCCATCGGCTCGACCCCGGCGTTCATCCAGAGCGACTACGGCAGCCCGGGCAACTTCGAGGTGGTGGTCCGCACCGCCGACGGCCGCCTCAACCACTGGTGGCGGATCAACGGCGCCCCCTGGACCTGGCACGACGGCGGCCGCTTCGCCTCCGGCATCGCGCACTGCGGCCCCGCCCTCGTCCAGACCCGCTCCCGGACCCTCGACCTGGTCGCCGCCCGCACCGACGGCCGGATGCAGCTGTGGTGGCGCGACGACCCCAACGGCTTCGTCTGGCGGGCCGGGGAGGTCTTCGGCGGCGGCGTCCGTTCGGCACCCTGCATGATCGAGGGCCCGTACGGGGCCGCCGACGAGGACACCGCCGGGAACTACGAGCTGTGCGTGGCCCGCGCCGACGGCCGGGTCGAGCACTGGTGGCGGGGGAACGCGGCCGGCGCCCCCTGGGCCCGCGGCGCCGTCTTCGGGCACGACGTGCTCGCGGTCACCGGGATGCTCCAGGGCAGCTTCGGGTTCAACCTGGAGGTCGTCGTCCTGCGCACGGACCGCCTGCTCCAGCACTACTGGCGCGACGGCGCGGGCTGGCACGAGGGGGCGGTGATCGGCCCGGCGTGACGGACCAGGGAGGCAGCCGGTGGAAGTACGCGGGATCACCCTCGCCGCGGGAGAGTCGTACGAGCTGCGGCTCACCGGGCGCGGGGCGCGCGGGTACGTGTGGACCTGGCAGGTCACCGGCAACGCCGACGCCGTCTCCGTCACGGAAGTGCCCGAGGTGCCCGAGGTGCCGGAGGTGCCCGAAGGGCCACGGGCGGCGGTGGTTCCGGACCCGCCCGCGGCCGTCCCGCCCGGTGCTCCGCTGGTCCGGACGTACGCCGTACGGGGCCGCCGCCCCGGCGGGCGGGCCCGGATCCGCTTCGCGCAGATCCGCCCGCCCTACCCGCAGGAGGCCCCGTACGACGAGTTCGTGCTGGACGTCGAGGTCACCGGCGCGGCCTGAGCGCCCAGTGCTGTACGGCCTCCAGCGGGCCCCGGTCGAAGTACCGCAGCCAGAGCCGGGACGCGGCGACCAGGGTCAGGCTCACCGCCGCCCACAGGCCCATCACCCACCAGGGCCCGCTCCCGGCGAACCGTCCGGCCAGCCCCAGCCCGAAGCCGTAGCAGAGCAGTACGCACAGCAGGTTCTGGCCGACGTAGCAGGACAGGGCGGTGCGCCCGACCGAGCCGAGGGCGCCCGCGCCGGGGACGGCGAAGCGGTCGAGGGCCCGGCCGATCAGGCCGATGTACCCGACGGCGACCAGCGGGGCGATGGCGTAGCGGCCCAGGACGAAGAAGTCGGTGCCGCCCAGCGCGGCGGCGATGCCCAGCGGCAGTCCGAGGCCGAGTCCCCAGGCGGCCATCCGGCCCCGGATCCGGCGCCCGCCGGCGGTCGGGCCGAAGGCGCCGGCGCGGTGGAGCCGGACACCGAGGAGGAAGAGGAACACCAGCAGCCCGAAGGTGAAGACGGGTTCGATGCGCAGGGCGAGGGCGTTGTCGAGCCGGAAGCCGATCTGCTGGGCCCAGCTGCCGTGCGCGTACAGCCGCACGGCCCGGGGGTCCACGGTCCCGGGGGAGTCCGGCGTGACCACGTACCCGAGCGTCAGCAAGCCGACCAGGGCCAGGTGCACCCCGGCCGCGACCCACATCGCGACCCGCCGCACCCGCTCGGAGCGGGCCAGCAGCCAGGCCACCAGCAGCGCGGTGACGGCGTACCCCATCAGCACGTCCCAGGCGAAGACCAGGACGAAGTGGACGGTCCCCTCGATGAAGAGGAACGCGGCCCGCCGCGGGTAGCGGCCGGGCCACCGCTCGCCCCGGCGGGCGGCGGAGTCGTACTGGATGGCCAGGCCCACCCCGAAGAGGATCGTCAGCAGGGAGAGGAACTTCCCGTCGGCCAGGAAGCGGAAGACGGTTTCGGCAACGGTGGCGGCGGAGGGATCGTCGATCGGGTCGGGCAGGTCCAGGCCGCCCTGGAGGACGCCCCACTCGGAGCCGGGCGAGGCGAAGATCCACACGTTGGTCATGAGGGTGCCGAGGATGGCGGCGCCGCGCAGGACGTCGAGCAGGGGCAGGCGGGCAGCGGTCGTGTCCGCCCGGGATGCGAGGAGGGTGTCGGCCATGTCCCCAGCGTCCCGGGGGCGAGGGCCCGGTTCGTCCTGCCGGTGGAGGAACGCGGGCTACATCCTTCGGTGCAGCCGTGGGCCGCCGGCGTCCACATCGCGGACGGGGCAGATCGTTGTGTCCTTCATGTATCTATCCTGTGCGCATGCCCTCAGCCACCCGCGCCACCACGGCCGCCGACCGCGTCTACCGGCACGTCAAGCAGGGTGTGCTGGACCGCCGTTACGAAGGCGGGATCCTCCTCACCGAGGGCGAGCTCGCCGGTGCGGTCGGCGTCTCCCGCACCCCGGTCCGCGAGGCCCTGCTGAGGCTGGAGACCGAGGGCCTGCTGAGGCTGTACCCGAAGAAGGGCGCGCTGGTGCTGCCGGTCTCCGCGCAGGAGATCGCCGACGTGGTCGAGACCCGGCTGCTCGTCGAGGAGTTCACCGTACGCAGGGCCGTGCCGGCCCCGCCCGCCTTGCTGGAGCGGCTCGCGGAACTGCTGGAGGAGCTGCGCCGGTGCGCGGCCCGGGGCGACCTCGCGGCGATGACCACCGCCGACCGGTGCTTCCACGCCGAGATCGTCCGCAACGCCGGGAACGAGATCCTCAGCCGGCTCTACGACCAGCTCCGCGACCGGCAGCTGCGGATGGGCGCGGCCCTGCTGCACGCGCACCCCGAGCGGGTGGAGCGCACCCTGGACGAGCACGCGGAGGTCCTGGACGCCCTGCGCGCCGGGGACGCGGAGGCCGCCGCCGCGGCGGTACGCCGCCACGTGGGCCGGGTCGGGGCGCTGGTGCGGGGCTTCGACGGCCGTGACGCCGGTGACGGCCGCGACGGCCGTGACGGCCGTGACGGCGGTGGGGAGCGATGACCGGCGATCCGCGCGGCGGCCGCACGGCCGTCGCCGTCTGGTGCATCGGCGTCGCCGTCTACTTCGTCGCCGTCATCTTCCGCACCAGCCTCGGCGTGGCCGGCCTGGAGGCGGCGGACCGCTTCCACGTCAACGCCTCCGCCCTCTCCGCCTTCTCCCTGCTCCAGCTGCTGCTCTACGCGGGCATGCAGGTCCCCGTCGGCCTGATGGTGGACCGGCTCGGCACCAAGAAGGTGCTGACGCTGGGCGCCGTCCTCTTCACCGCCGGGCAGCTCGGCTTCGCCCTCTCCCCGTCGTACGGCATGGCGCTGGCCGCCCGCGCCCTGCTGGGCTGCGGTGACGCGATGACCTTCATATCCGTGCTGCGGCTCGGCACCCGCTGGTTCCCCGCCCGACGCGCTCCGGTGATGGGGCAGCTGGCCGGGCTGGTGGGGATGGCCGGCAACCTGGTCTCCACCCTGGTGCTGGCGCCCGTCCTGCACGGCCTCGGCTGGGTGCCCGCCTTCGCGGGCAGCGCGGTGGCGGGGCTGATCGTCCTCGTCCCCCTCGTCCTGTTCCTGCGCGACCACCCCGAGGGGCACGGGCCCGCGCCCGTCAGCCCGGGCACGGGGGGCTTCGTACGCCGCCAGATCCGGGAATCGTGGCGGGAGCCCGGCACCCGCCTCGGCCTGTGGGTGCACTTCACCACCCAGTTCCCAGCGATGGTCTTCCTGCTGCTGTGGGGCATGCCGTTCCTGGTCGAGGCGCAGGGACTGCCGCGGACCACCGCGGGCGGGCTGCTGACCCTGGTCGTCGCCTCGAACATGGCCTTCGGCCTGGTCTACGGTCAGCTCATCGGACGCCGCCCGGCCGCGCGCCTCCCGCTGGCGCTGGGCACGGTCGGCGTCACGGCACTGCTGTGGGCGTCGGTCCTGGCGTACCCCGGCGACCGGGCGCCGATGTGGCTGCTGGTCACCCTGTGCGTGGTGCTCGGCACCTGCGGACCCGCTTCGATGATCGGCTTCGACTTCGCCCGGCCCGCGAACCCGGCCGAACGCCAGGGCACCGCGTCCGGGATCACCAACATGGGCGGCTTCCTCGCCTCCATGACCACCCTGCTGGCGGTCGGCATCCTGCTCGACGCCACCGGCGACGACTACCGGACCGCCTTCTCGTCGGTGTTCGTGGTGGAGCTGCTCGGCCTCACCCAGATCCTGCGCCTGTACCGGAGGGCCCTCGCCCGGGAACGCGAAGCCTCCGCCCGGGAACGCGAAGCCTCCGCCCCGGAACGCGACGCCCCGGAACGCGAAGCCCCCGGTCCCGCGGCGCCGCCGGCCGGGGAGAGCTGCCGGAAGTCCGTCCGGCCGACGCCCCGCTGACCCCGCGGGCGTGCGCCTCCGCCCGGCCGCGTACTCCCGGCCCCACCGGGTCCTACGGGGTCACGGCGAAGGACCGGAGGATGGCGGCGGCCAGCTCGGTGTCGCCCTCCACCTTGACCCGGTCGGCGACCGCGCGCGGCCGGACCCGGCCCGCGGCCAGCCGTACGTACGTCTCCCAGTCCATGGCCAGCGACACCGCCGGGCCCAGCGAGGGGGTCTGGTCGAGGGTGGCGCGGCCCGCCGCGTCGACCCGTACCGTCCGCAGGAACTCCACCGGCCCGTGCACGTCGATGACGACCGCCGAGTCCGGCGGCGCGCCCGCGCCCTTCGCGACCACCTTCGGCAGCCCCGCCAGCAGGATGTCCCGCGCCACGAACGCGCCCGGCGAATCCCAGTTCCCCGGCACGCCCAGCGCGGCCCGCAGGTCCTGCTCGTGGATCCAGGTGTCGAAGGCCCGCAGCCGCAGCGCGAACTCCAGCGTGATCTGGTTGCCCTGCGGCCCGCGCACCATCGTCGTGGCCGGATCCCGCTTCTCGTTCCGCAGCTGGCGCTGGCGCCGGATGACCGTGTACTCCAGCTCCGAGGTCATCTCCGGGGCGGTGTGGTGGCGGCGGACGTCGACCGGTACCTCCATGTACCGGGTGAACTCGTCCACCACGTGCCGCAGGTCGCGCGGCAGCGTGTGGATCGGCCGGGGATCGCCGAGCATTTCCAGCTCAAGGCCGATGATGTGGGACACGACGTCGCGCACGGACCATCCCGGGCAGGGCGTCGGAAGGTTCCACCGGGCCTCCGGGAGGGGGAGGACCAGCTCGGTTATCGCCTCGATGGAGTGGGTCCACGCGTCGGCATAGGGCTCAAGGCTGGGATGGACGGTCAACGGGACCCCTCGCTGGCTGTTCAGTGGCGCGTTGTGGACTATTCCCAAAAGTACGCTGCCGATGAGCACCCCGGCAGCGCTTTCGTGTGACGATCGTAGGCCTTGAGTTGACCGGCTGACATGCCAGGACGGTGGTAGCGTGCGCGCCTCGCTGATTCAAATCGCGGTGAACGAAGCGGAGTCGGTGGCTTCCCGGCGCCAGCGGGCCGCCGATCTCGTACGGGAGCAGAGCGGCTCCGATCTCGTGGTGCTGCCGGAACTGTGGACCGTGGGCGCCTTCGCCTACGAGCAGTTCGAGACGGAGGCAGAACCGCTGGACGGCCCGACGTACGAGGCCATGTCCAAGGCCGCGCGCGACGCCGGGGTCTGGCTGCACGCCGGGTCGGTCGTGGAGCGCGCCGGTGACGGCTCGCTCTACAACACCGCCCTCGTGCTGTCCCCGTCCGGTGAGCTCGCCGCCACCTACCGCAAGATCCACCGCTTCGGCTTCGACCAGGGCGAGGCGGTCCTGATGTCCGCCGGCGACACCCTGACCACGGTGACCCTGCCGGAGCAGACCCTCGGCCTCGCCACCTGCTACGACCTCCGCTTCCCGGAGCTGTTCCGCGGCCTCGTCGACGCCGGCGCCACCACGATGGTCGTCGCCGCCGGCTGGCCGGCCCGGCGGCGCGAGCACTGGACCCTGCTGAACCGGGCGCGGGCGGTGGAGGACCAGGCGTACGTACTGGCCTGCGCGACGGCCGGTACGCACGCGGGCGTGGAACAGGCCGGGCACAGCCTCGTCGTGGACCCCTGGGGCGAGGTGCTGGCCGAGGCGGGCCCGGGCGAGGCCGTCCTGACGGTGGACCTCGACCCGGCGAAGGTGGCCGCCACCCGGGAGCAGTTCCCCGCCCTGAAGGACCGCGCCCTGGGCCTCCACCCCCCGGTCCGCCCGTAACCCGGGGGCGGTGGCGGACCTCGGGAACTCCCGGCTCAGCCGTCGGGGGTCCCGTCCCCGCCGCTCTCCTCCCGTTCCTTTTCGGCCATCCTGATCACGCACACGGCGAGCGCCACCAGCAGCGCCGCGTCCGCGTCCTCCCGGACCACGTCCACGGCGTACGTCTCGCGGATCCGGTACCACTGGCGGGAGACCAGCGCGAGCAGCTCGCCCTCGTACTCGACCTTGAACTCGCGGTCCAGGATCCGCCCGCTGACGTCGAGTTCCGTGCCCTCGGCCATGGTCACGCGGAAGTGGTTGCGCAGCAGCGACAGCCGCTTGCGCCGGATCACCGCGAGGCGCCGGCCGTCCCGCTCCAGGGTCATCGCGTCCCGCAGGGTGAAGAGCTTCTCCCGCAGGGTGAGCAGGATCCGCCCGTCGGGGTCCTTCAGCTCCAGGGTGTCGCGGAAGCGCAGTGCCTTCCCGTCGACGAGGAAGGCGTGCCGGCCCTCCTCGTCCTCGATGCAGTAGTCGTCCCCGATGGCCAGCAGTTTGTCCCGAACGAGGTATTTCATGTGCTGATCGCTGCCCGGGATAGCTTGACCCCATGCCCACCACGCGTCTCCTCTACGTGACCGACCTGGCCTACCCCGCGCGCGGCCGCCGCTACGGCGACGAGGACGTCTTCCTCACCGCCCGCCTGCGCGAACACTTCCGCTTGGCCCTGTGCCACCCGCTGGACGCGGAGGCCCTGATGCCCGGCTTCGACGCCGTCGTCATCCGCAACAGCGGCCCGGTCCTGGGCTACCGGCAGGCCTACGACGCGTTCCGCGCGGCCGCGCTCGCCACCGGGACCCGTGTCTACAACCCGCTCACCGGGCGGGGCGACATGGCCGGCAAGCAGTACCTCCTCGACCTGACGGCCGCCGGGCTCCCGGTCATCCCGACCGTCGACGACCCCGCCCACCTGGACCGCCTGCCGAGCACCGGCACGTACGCGGTCAAGCCCAAGCAGGGCGCCGACTCCATCGGCCTCACCTTCACGGCCACCCCGTCCGGCCCGGCGGGGGAGATCCTCATCCAGCCGCGGATCGACTTCGCGTACGAGGTGTCCTTCTACTTCGTCGACGACGCCTTCCAGTACGCCCTCCACGCCCCGGACCCCGCCCGCCGCTGGGAGCTCACCCCCTACGAGCCGACCCGCGAGGACCTGGCGTTCGCCCGCCGCTTCATCGACTGGAACACCCTCGACCACGGCATCCAGCGCGTGGACGCCTGCCGCGCCCCGTCCGGTGAACTGCTGCTGGTCGAGCTGGAGGACCTGAACCCGTACCTCTCCCTGGACCTGCTCCCGCAGCACACCCGCGACTCCTTCGTGGACTCCCTGATCACCTCCCTGGACTCCTTCCTCACAACCCCCTGACCCGTTCCGCGGGGCTCGGCTGCGGTGGTCGACGGGCGGCTGGCAAGCTTGAAGGATGAACGATGCTGCTCCGGCGCCCACCCCCGCGCCCGCACCCCGCAAGCGTGCCCGTGTCCGTGCCCCCGAGCTGATCGGCAAGGGCGGCTGGCTGAACACCGGAGGCAAGGAACTCACCCTCGCCGACCTGCGCGGCCGCGTTGTGATCTTGGATTTTTGGACGTTCTGCTGCATCAACTGCCTCCACGTCCTCGACGAGCTGCGGGAGCTGGAGGAGAAGCACCGGGACACCGTGGTGATCATCGGGGTGCACTCGCCGAAGTTCGTCCACGAGGCCGATCACGCCGCCGTCGTCGACGCCGTCGAGCGGTACCAGGTCCACCACCCCGTGCTCGACGACCCCGAGCTCGCCACCTGGAAGCAGTACGCCGTGCGGGCCTGGCCCACGCTCGTGGTGATCGACCCCGAGGGGTACGTCGTCGCGCAGCACGCCGGTGAGGGGCACGCGCACGCCATCGCGCGGCTCGTCGAGGAGCTGGAGGCCGAGCACGAGGCGAAGGGGACCCTGCGGCGTGGGGACGGGCCGTACGTGGCGCCCGAGCCCGTGGCCACCGACCTGCGGTTCCCCGGCAAGGCGCTCGTGCTGCCCTCGGGGAACCTGCTGGTCTCCGACTCGACGCGGCACCAGCTCGTGGAGCTGGCCGCCGACGGGGAGAGCGTCGTACGCCGCATCGGCAGCGGCGAGCGCGGTTTCGGGCCGGACGCCTTCAGCGAGCCGCAGGGACTCGCGCTGCTGCCCGACGGGCGGGTCGTGGTCGCCGACACCGTCAACCACGCGCTGCGCGTCTTCGACCCCGGGACGGGGACCGTCGAGACCGTCGCCGGGACCGGACGGCAGTGGTGGCAGGGATCCCCGGCCTCCGGGCCGGCGCTGGAGGTGGACCTGTCCTCGCCGTGGGACGTCGCCTGGTGGCAGGGCAGGGTCTGGATCGCCATGGCCGGCGTGCACCAGCTGTGGACCTGGGACCCGGAGACGGGGACCGTCGCGGTCGCCGCCGGGACCACGAACGAGGGGCTCGTCGACGGGCCCGCCGCCGAGGCCTGGTTCGCGCAGCCGTCCGGGCTCGCGGCCGCCGGGGACCGGTTGTGGATCGCCGACTCCGAGACCAGCGCCCTGCGGTACGTGGAGCGCGAGGGGGACGGGTACGCGGTGCGGTCCGCCGTCGGCACCGGACTGTTCGACTTCGGGCACCGGGACGGGGACGCCGGGCAGGCGCTGCTCCAGCACCCGCTCGGGGTGACCGCCCTGCCGGACGGTTCGGTCGCGGTGTGCGACACGTACAACCACGCCCTGCGCCGCTACGACCCCGCGACCGGGCAGGTCTCCACCCTCGCCACCGACCTGCGCGAGCCCAGCGACGCCGTCCTGGTGGGCGAGGACATCGTGGTGGTGGAGTCCGCGCGGCACCGGCTGACGCGGCTGCGGCTCCCGGAGGAGGCCGTACGGGTCGACGCCGTCGCGCACCGCACGCAGCGCGCCGCGACCGAGGTGGCGCCCGGCACGCTCCGCCTCGACGTGGTGTTCCAGGCCCCGGCCGGCCAGAAGCTGGACACCCGTTACGGGCCGTCCACCCGGCTGCTGGTGTCCTCGACGCCGCCGGAGCTGCTGGCGGAGGGCGAGGGCGCCGGCACGGACCTGTTCCGGGACCTGGTGCTGGACCCCGCCGTCACCGAAGGGGTGCTGCACGTGTCGGCGATGGCCGCGTCCTGCGACGACGACCCGGAGAACGAGTACCCGGCCTGCCACGTCCACCAGCAGGACTGGGGCGTCCCGGTCGTCGTCACGGCCGCCGGCGCCGCCCGCCTGCCGCTGGTGCTGGCGGGCATGGACGCCTGACGGCGCGTCGGCCGGCGGCCCGTCGGCCCGTCCCGCGGGCGCTTCCCGGGGGGCTCAGCCCTCCAGGAAGGCCAGCAGGGCGTTGGCGAGGAGGAACGGGTCGTCGGAGCCGCACAGTTCGCGGGCCGAGTGCATCGACAGGATCGCGACGCCGATGTCCACGGTCTGGATCCCGTGGCGGGCGGCGGTGATCGGGCCGATCGTGGTGCCGCACGGCATGGAGTTGTTGGAGACGAACGTCTGCCACGGCACCCCGGCCCGCTCGCAGGCCGCGGCGAACACCGCGCGGCCGCTGCCGTCGGTGGCGTAGCGCTGGTTGACGTTGACCTTCAGGATGGGGCCGCCGTTGGCGCGCGGGTGGTGCGAAGGGTCGTGCCGCTCCCCGTAGTTGGGGTGGACGGCGTGCCCGGTGTCCGAGGAGAGGCAGATGGTGCCGGCGAAGGCGCGGGCCTTGTCCTCGTACGATCCGCCGCGCGCGAAGACTGAACGTTCCAGCACGTTGCCCAGCAGGGGGCCGTCGGCGCCGGTGTCCGACTGGGAGCCGTTCTCCTCGTGGTCGAAGGCGGCCAGGACCGGGATGTGGTCCAGGCCCTCGGAGGCGGAGACGGCGGCGAGCGCCGCGACGCCGGCGTGCACCGACAGCAGGTTGTCCATGCGCGGCCCGGCCAGCAGTTCGCGGTCGCGGCCCAGGTAGGCGGGCGGCTCGATCGAGTGGACCATCAGGTCCCAGCCGGCCACGGAGCCCTGGGGCAGCTCCTCTTCCTCCTCCAGGAAGGAGATCAGGTCGCCCTCGCGGGCCTCGCCCAGACCCCAGACCGGCTGCATGTGCCGCTGCTTGTCGAGCTTGAGTCCGTCCGTGTTGACCGACCGGTCGAGGTGCACGGCGAGCTGCGGGACGCGCAGCAGCGCGCGGTCCACGTTCACCAGGCGCTCGGTGCCGTCGCGCAGGGTCAGCCGCCCGGCGAGGCCGAGGTCGCGGTCCAGCCAGGTGTTGAGCAGGGTGCCGCCGTAGATCTCCACCGCGATCTGGCGCCAGCCCTGCGAGCCGGTGTCCGGTACGGGCTTCACCCGCAGGTTGGGGGAGTCGGTGTGCGCGCCGATGATCCGGAAGGGGGTGTGCGCGGCCGCGCCGTCGGGCACGTACCAGGCGATGAGCGCGCCGCCGCGCAGGACGAACCGGCCTCCCGTGCCCGAGTCCCAGGCGTCCGATTCCGACAACTGCCTGAAGCCCGCCTTTTCCAGCCGCTCCGCCGCGTTCGCCACGGCGTGGTACGGCGACGGACTGGCCGTCAGGAAGGTCATCAGATCGTCGGTGTGGCCGCGGTCGAAGCGGGCGGGAGAGCTCATGTGGTTCACCTTAACGACGGTCGTGTTCGTCATGGCCGGGCAGCGGCGGATGGCCGAAAGGACGAGGACCGCGGGGGGATTGCCCCGTGGTCCCGTCGTTCTCAGCCCGGCGGACGTTCGAATCTGCGCTGCAGTTGTCTGCGCTCGCCCCGGCGGATGCGCGGAAGCATCTCGGGGGTCTGCGGCGGGCGCTGCGCGCGTCTTTTGCGTCCGGCGCAGAAGATACAGGCCTCGCCGGGAGGGGCATCGGGGTCGATGGGTGCGCCGGGGTGCTCGGAGCATCCGGAGGCGTTGCGCGGCCGGGACAGTTCGCGGGCCACGATGAAGGCCCGGTGGAGGTCGTCGGCGATGCGTACGAAGTCCTGGTCGGGGGAGCCGAGCGTCAGGTGGAAGCGCTGCTCGTCGATCACGCGCAGGTAGTGGCGCAGGACGTCGAGGGTGTACGGGGGCTCGGGGACCGGGTACCCGAGGCGCCGCTGTTCGCCGGCGGGGGCGGGGCCGGCGGCCCGGCCGCCCTGGAGGCGCCGGCCGAGGCGGCGGCGGTCGTTGCAGATGAGGCAGCGGCCCCAGCCCTCGGGCGCCTCGGGGTCGAGGGCGCCGTTGGGGTGCTCGGGGCAGCCGGTGTAGCTCTTGGCGGGGGCCAGGCCGGCGGCCGTCTGGAAGGCGACGTAGAGGGCGTCGGCCACGGGGTCGTACTCGGCGGGGTGGGCGCCGTCGTAGAGGTCCTTGATCCTGTCGCCGAGCGCGCCCACGTTCGCTTGCAGCTCCTTGAGGGCGTACGGCCGCCCGGTGGGGACGGAATACCCCCTGCTGCTGTGCTGCTCCTGTGGACTCATGTCTACGAGCGTCCCATGAACCACCGACAACGCCGAAACGGCCCGACGGCAGTGGCCGGACCCTCCGCGGGGAGGGTCCGGCCACTGTGCGTACGTACACCGCGTACGGCTGTGTCCGGCGGGGCGGTGTGCCTTAGAAGGCGGCCTCGTCGAGCTCCATGAGGGAGTTGTCGACGGCCTCGGCCAGCGCGCGCTGGACCGAGACGCCGGGCAGCACCTGGCCGGCGAAGAACTTCGCGGCGGCGATCTTGCCGGTGTAGAAGGGGACGTCCTTGGCGGAGGCGCCCTCCAGCTTCTCGGCGGCCACGGCCGCGCCCTTGAGCAGCAGGTATCCGACGACGACGTCACCGGAGGCCATCAGCAGGCGGGTGGTGTTCTGGCCGACCTTGTAGATGTTCTTGACGTCCTCGCCGGTGGCGGTGAGGTCGACGATCATCTGGCCGACGATGGCCTCGAGGTCGACGGCGGCCTTGGCGAGGGCGTCTCGGGCGGGGGCGAGGTCCTCGCCGCCGGGGCCCTCGGCGAGGAACTTCTTGATCGTCTCGGAGAGGGTGTTCAGCGAGGCGCCCTGGTCGCGGACGATCTTCCGGAAGAAGAAGTCCTGGCCCTGGATGGCCGTGGTGCCCTCGTAGAGGGTGTCGATCTTCGCGTCGCGGATGTACTGCTCGATCGGGTACTCCTGCAGGTAGCCGGAGCCGCCGAAGGTCTGCAGGGACTGGGCGAGCTGCTCGTAGGACTTCTCCGAGCCGTAGCCCTTGACGATCGGCAGGAGCAGGTCGTTCAGGCCGATCTCGGCGGAGGCGTCCTCGCCGGCGGCCTGCTTGACGGCGATCTCGTCCTGGACGGAGGCCGTGTAGAGCACCAGGGCGCGCATGCCCTCGGCGTAGGCCTTCTGCGTCATGAGCGAGCGGCGCACGTCGGGGTGGTGCGTGATGGTGACCTTGGGCGCGGTCTTGTCCATGAAGTTCGCGAGGTCCGGGCCCTGCACGCGCTCCTTGGCGTACTCCAGGGCGTTCAGGTAGCCGGTCGAGAGCGTCGCGATGGCCTTCGTGCCGACCATCATGCGGGCGAACTCGATGATCATGAACATCTGGCGGATGCCGTCGTGCTTGTCACCGATCAGCCAGCCCTTGGCGGGGTGCTGGTCGCCGAAGGTCATCTCGCACGTGTTGGAGGCCTTGAGGCCCATCTTGTGCTCGACGTTGGTGGCGTAGACGCCGTTGCGCTCGCCCAGCTCGCCGGTCTCCCAGTCGAAGTGGAACTTCGGGACGAGGAAGAGCGACAGGCCCTTGGTGCCGGGGCCGTGGCCCTCGGGGCGGGCGAGGACGTAGTGGAGGATGTTCTCCTCCATGTCGTGCTCACCGGACGTGATGAAGCGCTTCACGCCCTCGATGTGCCAGGAGCCGTCCTCCTGCGGCACGGCCTTGGTGCGGCCGGCGCCCACGTCCGAGCCGGCGTCCGGCTCGGTGAGGACCATGGTGGAGCCCCAGCGCTTCTCGACGGCGATCTGCGCGATGCGCTTCTGGGCCTCGTTGCCCTCCTCGTGGAGGACGCCCGCGAAGGCCGGGCCGGAGGAGTACATCCACACGGCCGGGTTGGAGCCGAGGAGCAGTTCCGCGTACGCCCAGATGAGGGAGCGGGGCGAGGTGGTGCCGCCGATCTCCTCGGGCAGGCCCAGGCGCCAGTACTCCGAGTCCATGAAGGCCTCGTAGCTCTTCTTGAAGGAGGCCGGCACGGGGGCGGTGTTGGTGGCCGGGTCGAAGACCGGCGGGTTGCGGTCGGCGTCCGCGAAGGACTCCGCGAGCTCGTTCTCCGCGAGGCGGGCGATCTCGGACAGGATGCTCTTGGCGGTCTCGGTGTCCATCTCACCGAACGGGCCGGTGCCGTACAGCTTGTCGCGTCCGAGCACCTCGAAGAGGTTGAACTCGATGTCGCGGAGATTCGACTTGTAGTGCCCCATGGCGACGGCTCCGTTAAGGCTCGGGGAGACAGGTTCCTCGTACATACCAATCGGTAACGTAATGATGCTACCCGCGAGTAATAAGGCGCAACCCCTACGGCCCGGAGTGTGACGGCTCTCTCGGCAGCTCGCACCACACGGTCTTGCCGCCCCGCCCCCGGCTCACCCCCCACCGCAGCGACACGGCGGCCAGCAGGGCCAGCCCGCGACCGGACTCCTCCGTGTCGCAGGCCTGCCGCGGCAGGGGCCGGGTGCGCGGATCGGGGTCGGTGAGCTCGACCCGCGTACGGGTTGCCCTTCCGCTGCCGCTGATCCGCAGGGTGACCGGCGTGCCTTCGCCGAGGTGGGCGATCACGTTGGCCAGCAGCTCGCTGACGCAGAGTTCCGCGTCGGGGGACGCCTCGGCCCCGAGGTGCTCGCGCACGGCGTGCCGGAGCATGCCGGCGGCCTTGGGGGCGGCGAGCAGCCGGATGGTCAGGTCGCTCACCGCTCGTCCAGGGCGGCCGTCAGGAGCCGCGCGGTGGCGACGTTGCAGTTGCCGAGGGTGATGAGGGGTGGGGTGCGGTGGCTACTGGCGTAGGAGGGGAGGTGGAGGTCGAGGGAGGGGAGGGTGATCCCGTGCGCGGCGAGGGCTGCGCGGAGGCGGCTGAGGGCGTCGAGGGCCTCGCGGTCGGCGGCGTGGTTGCTCATGGGGATTCCGTTCCGGTGTGGACTGACTGTGACGAACCGCTCACAGCGTGACGTCGCGCGGCGTAGCTTGGGAAGGGTTTCCGATTGCGCTGGGCAAGTGGCAAATGGCGGTGGTGGGTTGTGCCCTCTCGTAAGGACCCCGACGCGTCGGCGAACGTGCCGTCCTTCTACGGCGCCGAGCTGCGCTTCAAGCGGGAGGCGGCGGGGCTGACGCTGGAGCAGCTGGCGGACGGCAGCTTCAGAGGCGTTCCGTTCCTGAGCCAGATCGAGCGCGGCGAGCGCCGGATGCCGGTGGATCTGGCCCGGCACGTGGACGCGAAGCTGGGGACGGACGGCTTTTTCGAGCGCCGCTGTGAAGATGCGCGCAAGGCGAAGCAGTCCGGGCACGCGGAGTACTTCGCGGACGTGGCGGAGATGGAGCCGTTCGCGGAGACCATCGAGGAGTGGGCCCCGATGCTGGTGCCGGGGCTGCTCCAGACAGAGGCGTATGCGTCGGCCGTGATCCGGGCAGGGATGCCTTGGCTGCCCCCGGAAACCGTCAACAAGCAGATTGCCGCACGCATCAAGCGTGCAGCGCTCTGGGAGAAGGACGACCACCCGGCGTTTTGGGTGATCCTCGATGAGTCGCTGATCCGCAGGCCGCTCCTGGCGGCGGACGCGATGGCAAAGCAGCTGGCCTACATCGGGCAAGTGGTTCGGGCGTCGCGAAGCGTTCTGCAAGTCCTTCCGGAAAAGGCGGCAGCCCACCCGCTCATGATGGGCATGATCAAGGTCATGGCCTTTCCGGACGCGCCACCGCTCGTGTACACCGAAGGTCTGCACAGCGGGCAACTCATCGACTATCCGGCGCTCGTGAAGGACTACCGCAGGTCGTACGATCTGCTCAGGGCTGCCGCGCTGTCACCTGAGGCGTCCCTGGCGATGATCGACGCAGCTGCAGAGGACTTCCGACATGGCAAGCACCGACATTGACTTGACGTCCGCCTTGTGGCGCAAGAGCAGCTACAGCAACGCAAGCGGCGGGGATTGTGTCGAGGTGGCCGACGGGGTCACCGGGATCGTGCCCGTCCGGGACTCCAAGGTCGAGGACGGGCCCGTCCTCGTGGTGTCGGCGGCGGCCTGGGCGCCGTTCGTCGCCGCCCTCAAGGGTGGCCTCTGACCGGAACTCGGGGACGGGCCGGGCCCCGCCCTCGGTAGGCTTCGGCGCATGTACGGCTACGACCAGACTCCGGGCGCCCAGCAGCAGCAGTACGCGCCGCCGCAGCCCCCGCCGCAACAGGGCTACGCGCAGCAGCCGCCGCTGTACCCCGAGCCGTCGCCGCCCTCGCTCGCGGACGCGGTCCGGGCCTTCACCACCGGGCAGCTCGCCGCCGAGGACTTCCAGCAGATCTTCGCGACCTCAAAGGTCTACTGCCCGCGCGGCGAGACCCCCGGGTTCCTGGCGCTGCACAACACGCAGCACCCGGTCATCCCGATGTTCACCACGCTCAAGGAGCTCCGCCGGTACGCCGGCAAGGAGTCCAAGTACTTCGTGATCACCGGCGCCGAGGTGATCGACCTGCTGCCGACCGGGTACGGCTTCGTCCTCGACATGGAGGGCGACCACCGGATGGTGTTCGACGCGAAGGCCGTCGAGCAGATGGTCGACTTCGCCATGCGCCGCATGTACGGCTGACGTCGCCGTAGCCCGCCGGGGGGCGGGCGCCCCCCGTTCGGTCCGCCCCCGCGCTACCGCCCGCCGCGCAGCCGCCACAGGATGATGCCCGCGGCCGTCGCCGCCAGGGCCGCCAGGCCGTACGCGTACAGCAGGGCCGGGTCCGGGCGGTGCGCCAGCGAGAGGCGGATGCCGGCGAACACCGGCACGGCGACCAGGCTCCAGCGGCCGTCGTAGTCGATCCCGGACGTGGCCCACTGCAGGAGCAGGGAGGCCACGAAGGTCAGCGCCGCCCACGCGATCAGGTAGGGCCAGGGCGAGCCCGGCAGGGGTTCCATCGGCAGTCCGGTGGCCGCCCAGCGGTGGGCGGCGTACCCGGCGGCCGTCATCGCCGCCGTCATGGCCGTGGCCCGGGCGAGGGCGCGCAGCCACGCGGGCGGGTTCCATCGCCGCCCGGGGGCGGCCTCGGTGTCGGGGGTGCTGGTCTCCATGCCCTGTCAGACCGCGCCACGGCCTCCTGTGGTTGTCAGGTACGGGCAAAAATCCTCGGTTCGCGGGACATGCGGCCGGAAGTGATCGCTACGGGAATGCGCGGGCCGGGCGCGCCGTTCCCTGTGGCATGGCAGAAAGTTCGAGTTTCAACTAAACTCGAAGCAGAAGGAGGTCCTGACCATGCCCGCAGTGACTGTTGAGAACCCGTTGACCCTTCCGCGCGTGGCCGAGCCGCAGACGGCCGCCGCCCGCAAGGTGCTCGCCGTGACCACGGCTCCGGGGGGATTCGAGGGCGAGGGCTTCCCGGTGCGCCGCGCCTTCGCGGGGATCAACTACCAGTACCTCGACCCGTTCATCATGATGGACCAGATGGGCGAGGTGGAGTACGCGCCCGGCGAGCCCAAGGGCACCCCGTGGCACCCGCACCGCGGCTTCGAGACCGTCACCTACCTGCTCGACGGGACCTTCGTCCACCAGGACAGCAACGGCGGCGGCGGAGTCATCAACGACGGCGACACCCAGTGGATGACCGCCGGCTCCGGCCTCCTGCACATCGAGGCCCCGCCGGAGCACCTCGTCGTCAGCGGCGGGCTCTTCCACGGCCTCCAGCTGTGGGTGAACCTCCCCGCCTGCGACAAGATGATGCCCCCGCGCTACCAGGACATCGGCGGCGGCAAGGTCAAGCTGCTGACCACCCCCGACGGCGGCGCGCTGCTCCGCGTCATCGCCGGTGAGCTGGGCGGCCACGAGGGCCCCGGCATCACCCACACGCCGATCACGATGGTCCACGCGACCGTCACCCCGGGCGCGCAGCTCACCCTGCCGTGGCGCGAGGACTTCAACGCCCTCGCGTACGTCATGGCCGGGCGCGGGTCGGTGGGCACCGACCGCAGGCCGGTCCACACCGGGCAGACGGCCGTCTTCGGCGAGGGCGGCTCCCTCACCGTGCGGGCGGACGAGTCCCAGGACTCCCACACCCCGGACCTGGAGATCGTCCTGCTCGGCGGCCGGCCGATCCGGGAGCCGATGGCGCACTACGGGCCGTTCGTCATGAACACCCGGCACGAACTCCAGCAGGCCTTCGACGACTTCCAGGCGGGCCGGCTGGGCCGGATCCCCACCACCGCCCGGACCGGCCTGGGCCACCGCGGGGCGGGCGCGGCCGACCCGGAGGAGACGGCCTGAGGCCTCCGGCCTCCGGGGAGCCGCGGCGCCGGGCCTACCCGGCCGCCGCGGCGTCGTCCCCGGCCGGGGAGCCGTCGGCCGGCTTGGAGCGCTCGTACAGCTCGAACCAGATCGACTTGCCGGCGCCCCTGGGGTCGACGCCCCAGGTGTCGGCCAGCATCTCCATCAGCAGCACCCCGCGCCCGCTGGAGGCCATCTCGCCGGGGTGCCGCTTGTGCGGCAGCTCGTCGCTGCCGTCGGCGACCTCCACGCGCAGCCGGCGGGTGCCCAGCTCGCCGGCCGCCTCCGCGACCAGCAGCGCGTCGCCGTCGGTGTGCACCAGCACGTTCGTCACCATTTCCGAGACCATCAGCTCGGCCGAGTCCACCTGCTCCGGGTCCGCCCAGTCGTGCAGCAGCTCCCGGACCTGCCGGCGGGCGCCCGCGATCCGCTCCGGTTCCGCCTGCGCCACGGTCAGCACCGTGCGCCGGGCGGGCCGTACGGGGTGCGGCACGTCCGTCCCGCAGCCGCGGCCCGCGCCCTCGCGGCAGAGCAGCACCACGGCTATGTCGTCCTCGCGGCGGTCGGCCAGCGGTCCCGTGGTGTGGTGCGAGGAGGGCCCGTGCACGGCCTGGACGAGCAGGTCGGCGAGGCGCTCCAGGTGGCCGGCCGTGAGTCCGGCGCCACCGGACGCGCCGGCCCCGTACGTCTCCGCGTCGGCCTCCAGGACCGCCCGCAGCCGCGCCCAGCCGGTGTCGAGGTCGTGGCCGCCGGTCTCGATGAGCCCGTCGGTGCACAGCATCATCGTTTCGCCGGGCTCCAGGGTGAACCGGGTCGTCGGATAGTCGGTGTCGGGGACGATCCCGAGCGGCAGTCCGCCGGCCGTCGGCCGCATCAGGACGGTGCCGTCCGTCATCCGGACCACCGGATCGGGGTGCCCGGCGCGGGCCACCTCCAGCGTGCCGGTCCCCGGGTCGCACTCCACGTACAGGCAGGTCGCGAAGCGGGGGCTGAGGTAGTCGGGCTCGCCGCCCGGGCCGCGTCCACCGGCCTCCGCCTCGCCCTCCTGCTCCTGCGAGGAGCAGAGCCCGGCCAGGAAGCGGGAGGCCCGGGAGAGCACCGCGTCCGGCCGGTGGCCCTCGGACGCGTAGGCCCGTACGGCGATCCGCAGCTGGCCCATCAGCCCGGCGGCCCGTACGTCGTGCCCCTGGACGTCGCCGATGACCAGCGCGAACCGGCCCGAGGGCAGCGGGATCATGTCGTACCAGTCGCCGCCGACCTGGAGCCCCCCGCCGGTGGGCACGTAGCGCGCCGCGAGCGTCATACCGGGGATCTCCGGCCCGAGCTGCGGCATCATCGACCGCTGCAGCCCGGTGGTGAGCTCCCGCTCGGACTCGGCGACGCCGGCCCGCTGGAGGGCCTGCGCCAGCATCCGGGCGACCGTCGTCAGCACGGACCGTTCGTCGGGGGAGAAGGTCACCGGCTGCTTGAAGGCGGCCATCCAGGCACCCATGGTCCGCCCGGCCACGATCAGGGGCAGGAAGGCCCAGGAGCTCCGGCCGAAGGGCCGGGCCAGCGGCCAGGTGACGGGGAAGCGCCGCTCGTAGTCCTCCGGTGTGGGCAGGTAGATCGCCCGGCCGGTACGGACGACCTCCGCGGCCGGGTAGCCGGTCGCCAGGCCCATGTCGGTGAAGGGGGCCTCGTCGCCGGGGTCGTGCCCGTGGTGGCCGATGACCGACAGCCGGTCGCCCTCCACCCCGAAGACGGCCAGACCGTCGGGGCTGAAGCCCGGCATGGACAGCGAGGCCGCCACCCGCAGCACCTCGGCCGTGGACCGCGCCTCGGCGAGCGCCCGGCCGGCGTCGAGGAGGAAGGCCTCCCGGGAGCGCCGCCAGTCGCCGGTGATCGGGGTGTGGGCGGCGGTGGTGCCGGGCTGCGGCTCGGCGATCTCCTGGATGGTGCCGATCAGCTCGTAGTCGAGGCGGCCGTCGGGCGTACGGTTCTCCACGGGTTTGGAGCGGCTGCGCACGGTGCGCAGTACGCGCCCGTCCTCGTCCATGATCCGCAGCCGTGCCTCGGCGAGGGTGCCCTCGGCGACGGCGAGGTTCACGATGCCGTTGATCTCGTTCCAGTCGACCGGGTGGAAGCGCGAGCGCGCGGCGGCCTCGGGCAGGACGACGGGCTCGGCGGGCAGCCCGAGCAGCCGGGCGGCCTCGCTGTCGAGGGTGACCGTCCCGGAGGCGTTGTCCCATCGCCACAGGCCCGTCGCGATGGCGGCCAGGACGTCCTCGGTGCGCACCCGGTCATCTTTACAGGTCATCGCACGGGCCTGCCTGTTCAGGACCCTCTCAGGACCCTCTCCGGGCACGCCCGCGCGGTGCCCGGCCCGGGCGGTAACCTTGGGAGGGTTGAATCCACCCTGGTATCGCGTAGAACTGGATGACTGATGCATCGGTACAGGTCCCACACGTGCGGCGAGCTCCGTGCCTCTGACGTCGGCACCGACGTCCGGCTGAGCGGCTGGCTGCACAATCGTCGAGACCTGGGCGGCATCCTCTTCATCGATCTGCGCGACCACTACGGCATCACGCAGCTCGTCGCCCGCCCCGGCACCGCCGCCGCCGACGTCCTGGACAAGCTGTCCAAGGAGACGGTCGTCCGCGTCGACGGCAAGGTCGTCTCACGCGGCACCGAGAACGTCAACCCCGACCTGCCGACGGGTGAGATCGAGATCGAGGCCGCCGAGGTCGAGGTGCTCGGCGCGGCCGGCCCGCTGCCCTTCACGATCAACACCGACGACGGTGTGAACGAGGAGCGCCGTCTGGAGTACCGCTTCCTCGACCTGCGCCGCGAGCGCATGCACCGCAACATCATGCTGCGCTCGGCGGTCATCGCGTCCATCCGCTCGAAGATGGTGGCCCTCGGCTTCAACGAGATGGCGACCCCGATCCTCACCGCGACCTCCCCCGAGGGCGCCCGTGACTTCGTCGTCCCGTCCCGCCTGAACCCGGGCAAGTTCTACGCCCTGCCCCAGGCCCCGCAGCAGTTCAAGCAGCTGTTGATGATCTCCGGCTTCGACCGCTACTTCCAGATCGCGCCCTGCTTCCGCGACGAGGACGCCCGCGCGGACCGCTCGCCGGGCGAGTTCTACCAGCTCGACGTGGAGATGTCCTTCGTCGAGCAGGAGGACGTCTTCCAGCCGATCGAGAAGCTGATGACCGAGCTCTTCACCGAGTTCGGCGGCGGCCGCCCGGTCACCTCGCCGTTCCCGCGGATCCCGTTCCGCGAGTCGATGCTGAAGTACGGCAACGACAAGCCCGACCTGCGCGCCAAGCTGGAGCTCGTCGACATCACCGACGTGTTCGAGGGCTCGGAGTTCAAGGCGTTCGCCGGCAAGCACGTGCGTGCACTGGCCGTCCCGGACACCGCGGGCCAGCCGCGCAAGTTCTTCGACGGTCTCGGCGAGTACGCGATCTCGCTGGGCGCCAAGGGCCTGGCGTGGGTCCGCGTGGGCGAGGACGGTTCGCTGACCGGCCCGATCGCCAAGTTCCTCACCGAGGAGAACGTCAAGGTCCTCGGCGAGCGTCTGGGCCTGGCGCCCGGGCACGCGGTGTTCTTCGGCGCGGGCGAGTTCGACGAGGTTTCCAAGATCATGGGCCCGGTCCGGGTCGAGGCCGCCAAGCGAGCCGGCCAGTTCGAGGAGAACGTCTTCCGCTTCTGCTGGATCGTCGACTTCCCGATGTACGAGAAGGACGAGGAGACCGGCAAGATCGACTTCTCGCACAACCCCTTCTCCATGCCCCAGGGCGGCATGAAGGACCTGGAGGAGAAGGACCCGCTCGACATCCTGGCCTGGCAGTACGACATCGTCTGCAACGGCATCGAGCTGTCCTCCGGCGCCATCCGCAACCACGAGCCCGAGGTCATGCTGAAGGCCTTCGAGATCGCCGGTTACGAGGCCGAGACCGTCGAGCGCGAGTTCGCGGGCATGCTGCGCGCCTTCCGCCTCGGCGCCCCGCCGCACGGGGGCATCGCCCCGGGCGTCGACCGCATCGTGATGCTGCTGGCCGACGAGCCGAACATCCGCGAGACCATCGCCTTCCCGCTCAACGGCAACGCCCAGGACCTGATGATGGGCGCCCCGACGGTGCTGGAGGAGTCCCGCCTGCGCGAGCTGAACATCGCCCTGCGCAAGCCGGTCGAGACGAAGGCGGCCGACGCCAAGCCGGTCGCGGAGGCCGTCCACCCGGACGCCGCGCGCTAGGCCCTGTCGTCAAAAGTCCCGCCTGGCCCGCGGCCCCCGGCACCGCACCTCGCCGCGTTGTCGGGGCACCCAAGTACGTCCAGTACTCGGGCGCCCCTCCGCCTTGCGATGCACGGCACCGGACGCCGCAGGCCTGACCGGCGCTACTTTGACGACAGGACCTAGGCAGACCTGTCGCAGCCGCTCCTGTAGCGGGAAGGGCCCGGGATCCGAGGATCCCGGGCCCTTCGTTCTGCCTTCGTTCTCCGCCTTCGTTCTGACCGCCGCGGTCAGAACCGTTCGAGGACGCCCTTGAGGAGGGCGGCGGAGGTCAGCTCCGCGGGGGCCGGGCCGGCGTGGAAGAAGCCGGCGTTCTCGGCGTCCAGCTTGCGCAGGAAGTCGAAGGCCTTCGCGTCGTGGTCGCCGAACGCGACGAACTGCCAGTGGACGCCGGGGGCGGCGGCCGCCGCGTCGGCGATCGCCTGCCGGGCGGGACGGACGTTGTCGGGCGCGCCGTCGGTCTGGAACACGACCAGGGCCGGGCCCGTGCCGCCGTCCTTCCGGTAGCGCTCGACCACGGCCTCGACGGCGACGTGGTAGCTGGTGCGGCCCATCCGTCCCAGCTCGGCGTGGCGGGCCTCCACCCAGTTCGCGTCGTGCGCGTCGAGGGTCAGCTCGGCGGTGCCGTCCAGCTCGGTGGAGAAGAACACCGTGTGGACGGTGGCCTCCTCGTCCAGGTGCGCGGCCAGGGCGAGGGCGTGGTCCGCGAGGTACTGGGCGCTGCCGTCCTTGTAGAAGCCGCGCATGGAGCCGGACCGGTCCAGTACGAGGTACACCTTCGCGCGGGCCCCGGCCTTCCCCTTGGCCCGCAGCACCTGCCCGGCGGCCTTGTACGCCCCGGCGATCCCGGCGGCCCGCCGCCGTACCGCTGCCGCGGCGATGGCGGGCCCCTGCTCCGGCTGCTCGGGGTCCGGCTGCTCCGTTGCTCCGGCGGCGACCGGGTCCGCGGCGCCGGGCTCCGGCTCGGCGGCGACGGCCGCCTCGGGCTCGGCGGCGGGCGCCTCCTGGGCCTGCGGCGCGGCGTCCTGGGGCTCGGGCTCGGCCTCGGCGGCGGGCTCGGGCTGGGGCGCGGGCTCGGGCTCGGCGGCGGCTTCGGCGGTGACCGGCTTGGCCTCGGCCTCGGCGGGCTCGGCTTCGGCGGTGGCGGCCTCGGGCTCGGCGGCGGTGGCCTCCGGCTCGGGCTCGGCGGCGGCTTCGGCGGTGACCGGCTTGGCCTCCGCCTCGGCGGGCTCGGCTTCGGCGGTGGCGGCCTCGGGCTCGGCGGCGGTGGCCTCCGGCTCGGCCTCGGCGACGGCTTCAGCGGCAGCCGGCTCGACCTCGGCTTCGGCGGCAGCCGGCTCGGCCTCGACGACGGGCTCGGCCTTGGCCTCGGCCTCGACGACGGCGGGTTCGGCCTCGGCGGCAGCCGGCTCGGTCTTGGCCTCGGCCTCAACGGCATCGGGCTCCGCCTCGGCGGCGGGGGCGTCCTGCGCCCCGGCCCCGGCTCCGGCGGGCTCGGCGTCCGCGGACGCGGCCGGTTCGGCAGGGGTGTCGGGGGTCGTGGGACCCCCGGCGCCCTCCGGGGCCGCCGGAGGCACGGGGCGGCGGGCCTCCGGGACCGTGGGGTCCGCCGTCGGCGCCGGGGCGGCGGTGAGCAGCGTGCCCGGCTCGCGGTCGCGGGGCGCGGACTGCGGCGGGACGGTCGGGTTGTCGAAGGACGCCGCCACCAGTTCGGCCGCCACGTCCAGGGGGGTGCGTTCGGCCTGGCTCGGGACGGCCGCCGAAGGGGCGTCGGACGTCTCGGGGACCGGCTCCTCGGTCCGTCCGAACACCTTGCGCAACAAGCTCCGAATACCCATGGGCCAGGCCTTTCGCATGAGTGCGTGCGTCATTTGTCCGTGCTGCGCGGTTGATCCCTGCCCAGAGTGGACACGTAAGGTTATCGGCCGCTCGGCTGGAACTTCGGCAGGGGCGCCTTTCGTGGCGCCCGGCTGTCCACCCAACCGTGGCCCTTACCCGAACTTCCCCTCCGCCGTGCCGGGTTCATCCACCGTTCATCCCCGCGCCGCCGCATCGGCGCAACCCGCGCCTAGCGTCACCGCTGATTCGTACCGACACCGGAGGACACCCTCGTGCGCAAGCTCCTGCCGTTCATCGGCAACCCGCATGGCAGCGGCCGTTCCGCTCTCACCTGCCGCTACCGCTGCGGCGACGCATGCTTCCACGAGGTGCCCAACACCAGTGACAACGAGTACGCCGGCGACATCATGGCCCGGGCCTACTCCCGCCGCTCGATGCTGCGCTCCGCCGCGGTCGTCACGGTGGCCACCGCCGCCGGCACCGCCGTCACCCTCGGTGCGGGCGGCGGCCAGAGCGCCAGCGCCGCCCCCGTGCCCGGGGACGAGGCCAGGCGCGCGGGCGAGGCCGCCCGCGGCCTGCGCTTCAAGCCGGTCGCCCCGAACACCGACGACAAGGTCACCGTCCCGGAGGGCCACGAGCAGAACGTGGTGATCCGCTGGGGCGACCCGATCCTCAAGGGCGCCCCCGGCTTCAACCCGGACAAGCAGACGGCCGCCGCCCAGGCCGGCCAGTTCGGCTACAACAACGACTTCCTGAGCCTGCTCCCGCTCGGCGGCGGCTACGAGCGCCAGCAGCTGCTGGTGGCCAACCACGAGTACACCGACGAAAACCTCATGTTCAAGGGGTACGACCCGGCCAACCCGACCCGCGAGCAGGTCGAGATCGCCTGGGCCGCGCACGGCCTGTCCGTGGTCGTCGTCCAGGAGGACCACCGCAGCGGCAAGCTGACCGCGGTCTCCCGCCACCAGCTCAACCGCCGTCTGACCGCCACCAGCGAGTTCAGGATGGCCGGCCCGGCCGCGGGAAGCGCCCTGCTGAAGACCTCGGCCGACCCCACCGGCACCAAGGTGCTCGGCACCCTCAACAACTGCGCCGGCGGCACCACTCCGTGGGGCACCACCCTCCACGGCGAGGAGAACTTCAACCAGTACTTCGGCAACGCCGGGCAGGTCACCGACCCCACCCAGGCCGCCCGTCTGAAGCGCTACGGCGTGACCTCCGGTGCCACCGAGCGCAAGTGGGAGCGGTTCGACAAGCGCTTCGACGTGGCCCAGGAGCCCAACGAGTCCCACCGCCACGGCTGGGTCGTCGAACTGGACCCGTACGACGTGAACTCGGTGCCCCGCAAGCGCACCGCGCTCGGCCGCTTCAAGCACGAGGCCGCGCAGCCGCGCCTGACCGAGGACGGCCGTCCCGTCGTCTACATGGGCGACGACGAGCGCTTCGACTACTTCTACAAGTTCGTCTCGTCGAAGCGGATGAAGAAGGGCGACTCGCGCGCGGCGAAGGAGCACAACCTCACGCTCCTCGACGAGGGCACCCTGTACGTCGCCAAGCTGACCGGTGACTCCCCGGCCGCCCAGATCGACGGCTCCGGCAAGCTGCCCGCCGACGGCGAGTTCGACGGTTCCGGCGTGTGGATCAAGCTCGCGACCGGCAACGTCTCGCACGTCGAGGGCATGACCGCCGAGGAGGTGTACGTCTTCACGCGCCAGGCCGCCGACAAGGTGGGCGCCACGAAGATGGACCGCCCCGAGGACGTCGAGCCGTCCCCGCGCACCGGCCGCGTGTACGTCGCGCTGACCAACAACACCGACCGCGGCAAGCCCGGCAAGGCCGAGGGCGCGACCGAGGCCAACCCGCGCAACCTGAACAAGCACGGCCAGATCCTGGAGCTCGCCGAGAACTTCGACGACCCGGCCGGCGACGGGTTCGCCTGGCGGCTGTTCCTGGTCGCCGGTGACCCGAACGACCCGGCGACCTACTTCGCCGGCTTCCCGAAGGACAAGGTCAGCCCGATCTCCTGCCCGGACAACGTGGCCTTCGACCCGCACGGCAACCTGTGGATCTCCACCGACGGCAACCAGCTCGGCTCCCACGACGGCCTGTTCGGCGTCGCGACCGCGGGTGAGCGCCGCGGCGAGCTGAAGCAGTTCCTGACCGTCCCGCGCGGGGCCGAGACCTGCGGCCCGGTCATCCAGGACAAGCGCGTCCTCGTCTCGGTGCAGCACCCGGGCGAGATCGACGGCGCCTCCGTGGAGAAGCCGCAGTCGGTGTGGCCCGACGGGCCGGGCAAGCTCGTCCGCCCGGCGGTGGTGTCCGTGTGGCGCAAGGACGGGAAGAACATCGGCGTCTGACCGCCCCGGTGCGGAGGCTGACCGGCCGGCCGTCGTCCCCCGGCCGGTCAGCCCGGCTCCGGCAGCCGCCCCACCGGCAGCCGGAGCGTCGTCAGCGCACCCCCGTCTTCGGCGTTGGCGAAGCTCAGCCCGATCTCCAGTACCGCCGCCTGGCCCGCCGCGATCGTCAGGCCCAGTCCGTGGCCGCGGCCGCGGCCCGGGTCCCCGGTGCGGAACCGCTTGGGACCCCGCTCGATCAGCTCGGCGGGATAGCCGGAGCCGTGGTCGCGGATCACCACCACCGGGCCGTCGACGGTGACCTCCACCGGCGGCCGCCCGTGCTTGTGGGCGTTGGCCAGCAGGTTGGCCAGGATCCGGTCGAAGCGCCGCCGGTCGGTGAAGACCACCGCGTCCCGCAGGATGCGTACCTCGGCGGGCAGCCCGGTCCCGGCGACGGCCCGTTCCACGGACCGGCCCAGCTCCATCCGGGCCAGGTCGGCGCGCTCCACCCCGGAGTCCAGGCGGGAGATCTCCAACAGGTCCTCGGTGAGCAGGTGTAGGGCCTTGAGCCGGTCGTTGATCATCTCTTTCGGCCGGCCCTCCGGCAGCAGCGAGGCGGCGGCCAGCGAACCGGTCAGCGGGGTGCGCAGCTCGTGCGCCACATCGGCGGTGAACCGCTTCTCGGCGTCCAGCCGCTCCTGGAGCGAGGCGGCCATCGAGTCCAGGGCCAGCGCGACGTCCCGTACCTCGTCGCGGTGGCGGCGGCGGCCGGAGCCGGTGTCCACGGCGAGACCCACCCGGGCGTCCAGGTCCCCGGCGCTGATCCGGCGGGCGACGGCGGCGACCGTCACGAGCCGGCGGCTGATCCGGTCGGCGAGGAACACGCCCGCCAGGGCCACCGCCCCGGCCGCGAGCGCCGAGGAGGCGAGGATCGCGGTGTCGATGTCGCGCAGCCGGTCGCGGGTGGCGCCGTACGGGATCCACACCGCCAGCGCCTTCCGGTCGGCGGGGGCGGCGGCCCACATGACGGGCTCGCCGTCGTGGGTGCCGACCATGCTGCCGGTCCGTCCGCGTGCGACGAGCTCGCGCAGCGGGCGGGGCAGGCCGGGCGGGTCCAGGGCGACGTTCACGTCCCCGTGCGAGGTGCCGTACTCGTAGTGGCCGAGGGCGTGGTCGAGGTCCCGTTCGACGTCCTTGCGGATCTCGCCGACCACCTGCCGCGAGACCACGTTGTGCACCAGGATCCCCAGGGCGGCGGCCACCGCGCAGCACACCAGGGTGATGGTGAGGGCGATCTTCCAGCGCAGGCTGCTCAGCGGGCGCATCGGAACCGTCCCTCGCCCAGCGGGACGTCCGAGACGGCCGGGCAGTCGTCGAGGGTGAGCTGGGACAGGCTCATGCTGCGGGCCTGGGGGTCCCACACATAGTCGGAGACGGAGATGTAGGCGGGGTTCGAGGTCGGCTCGCGGACCGCGAGGTGCTCGGCGGCGACCTCCACCCCTTCGAGCACCGCGCGCCGGGACAGGATCCGGGCGATCCGGCCGTCGCCCCGGACGGTGTAGACGCGCAGTTCGCTGACCCGGCCGTCCACGTCGAGGGCGGTGATCAGCTCCTCCTTGCCGTCTCCGGTGAGGTCGTGGAGGACTCCGGGGCGGACGGGGCAGTACGGACCGCCGTCCACAGCCTGTGTGCAGAGGGTGAGCCGCTGGACGGCGCGGGGATCGACGAGCCGGCCCGTGCCGGCGTCGGCGGCGGCGGCCGAGGTGATGTCGGCCCGTACGACGCCCAGCGCGTCCACCCCGCGCATGCCCGGCCCCTTCGGCTCGGGGAGCCCGGGCACCACGGCGGCCGCGCCGGGCTGCTGTCCGGGGCCCGGCGGGTCGGGGCGGTAGGCCTTCCACAGGCTCTGCGGGGCGTGGGCGGTGCCGAGGTCGCCGGCGCTGCGCAGTCCTTCCGCGTCGGCGCAGCCGGCCGTGGCCGCCAGGAGGGCGGCGAGGGCGGCCAGGCGGTGGGGGCTGCGCATGTACCCGATGCTGCCCCGCCACCGGCCTCCCGGCCCGGTCACTGCTCCATCCGGGCGGCCCTTCCGTGCGGCGGCCCGGCGCGTCAGGCGCCTCATGCAGGGCGGTGGGAGATGGCGCGGGCCGCCGCCAGTTCCTGCCGTACGGGGGCCAGGACTCCGGTCTCGTCGTCCTCCGGGGGCGTGTCCACGCGGACCGGGACGGGGCTGCTGCGGACGTCCCCGGCCAGTTCGCGGAGCTGCCGCGCGATCCGGTCGACCTCGTCCGCCGAGGGCGGGGCGGCGCCGTGGTTGACGCGGACCCGCGCGGCGGTGGTGGCGTCCACGATGCGTTCCAGGGCCACCACCAGCGGCCACCAGGCCGCGGCCCGGGCCCCGGTGGGCGGGGGCTCGGTCAGGGCCCGCTGGAACTCGCTGCGGACCCCGGAGAGGTCGCGGTAGATGCGGCGCCGGGCCTGGAGGCGGGACTGCCGGGCGGCCCGCAGCGCGGCCTCGTCCGCGACGGGGGCGAAGGCGTGCTCCACGTACCCGGCGGCGTCGTCGACGGCGTCGGCGAGCCGGTCCCCGATCCGGGTGTGCCAGCTCTCGGGCCACAGCAGGTAGCCGGCGACCAGGGCGATGGCGCAGCCGATCAGGCTGTCGAGGAGCCGGGGCAGGATGAGGTCGAAGCCCTCGTGGTTGAGCTGGTCCGACAGCAGCAGGATCACCGGGGTGATGGCCGCGGTCTGGAAGGCGTACCCCTTGACGGAGAACGCCGGGATCAGCGCCGCGAGCACCACCATCACCGGTACGTCCCACCAGCCGCGCGGCACCTCGGAGAGGACGGCGGCGGCGAGGACGAGCCCGGCGGCCGTGCCCAGGGCGCGCAGGACCGCCCGGGAGAAGACCGAGCCGAAGTCGGGCTTGAGGACGAAGGTGACGGTCAGGGCCACCCAGTAGGAGCGTTCCACCTCGATCAGGGAGACGAGGGACTGGGCGAGGCCGATGCACAGGGCCAGGCGCAGCCCGTACCGCCAGGAGGCCTCGGACAGCATCATGTCGCGCACCCCGCGACGGGCCCGCACGCGCAGGGAGGCCGGCCGGCCGAGGCGGTCGTCGACGTTGTACGGGTCCGGCTCGGTGAGGTGCACGATGACCGCCGCGTGCCGCAGCGCGGAGTCGATGGCCCGCTCGGACGGGGTGTGCGGGGCGGGCAGGTCCAGGACGGGGGTGCCGGTGCGGCCCTCCTCGACGGCCGCGGCCAGTTCCCGTACGGCCGCCGGGATCCCGGGCGCCGGCGGGCGGCCCCGCAGGTGTACGGCGGGCGCGGCCTCCACGAGCGGGATCAGCACGTTCAGCTGGGCCAGCATCCGCACCAGGGAGGGGCTGCGCCCGTGCACCCGTGCGCGGCGGCCCAGGACGAGGTCGTAGGCGTGGTCGAGGGCATGCGTGACCTGTTGGCGGCGTTCGTCGTACGCGGCCTGGGGTCCGCCGCAGGCTTCGAGCGCGTCGGCCAGCGCCCGGTAGGCGGCCCCGACGGCGGACCGTTCGGGCCGGCGGCCTCGTACGGGCCAGCCCAGCAGGGTCAGGGCGAGCACGAACAGGCCGCCGGTGGTGAGCAGCAGCGGCGCGGTCCACCAGGGCTGGGGCATCGGCAGACCGGCCCCGACGACGGCGTTGAGCAGGAGCAGCAGCCCGGACACGGAGGCGACCGTGCCGATCGAGGAGATCATCCCGGAGAGGAGGGCGATCAGGGTGAGGACGGCGACGGCCAGCCAGCCGCGCCCGTAGACGAGGGTGCCGAGGGCGACCCCGACGGCGCCGAGTGCCTGCGGGACGGCGATGTTCAGGACCCGCATCCGGTAGGCGTCGGCGGTGTCGCCGATCACCCCGGCGAGGGCGCCCATGGATACGAGGGCCCCGTACTCGGGCTCGTCGAGGGCGAAGCCGACGGCGAGCGGGGCGGCCATCGCGATCCCGGCGCGGGCGGCCGCGGCCCAGGGGATGCGGCCGCTGCTGGGCCGCAGTCCCGCGAGCAGCCAGGCGGGGGGAGCCAGGGGGCGGGGGCGTGGCCGGCCGGGCGGTATGTGCTCGGTGCGTCGTTGGGTGGTCATTCCGCTTCCGTGTCGCCGCTCTTCCGTGTCACCGCTCGCGAATCGGTCGTTCTGGGGAGTTCTGCGGAGGATGGGTACCTTCCGAGCTTATGGGGTGCGGCGTAGCCGGCCCATCAGCCATGCGGTCAGCGCGGTGGCCAGTCCGAGGGCGAGGACCACCCAGGCGGTGGTCCGCAGGAAGGCGGTGAGCGCGTCGTACACGGCCGCGGCGGCGGGCCGGTCGATGTCGGCGGGCAGGTCGTCGAGGGTGATGCGGCGGCAGACGCCCACCGCCGCCCACAGCAGCAGGGCTCCGGCCGCGAGCCCGGCGCCGGTGGCGAGGAGGGCCCGCCGGCGCCGGACGGCGACGGCCACGGCCGCCACGGCGAGCAGCACCGTGAGCACGGGAAGCCATACTCCGGCGATCTGGAGGGCGTGGAACCCCTCCCGGAGTGCGCCGAGGTTGTCGTACTCCATGACCTTCACGGAGAGGTGGGTCTCCGGGATGCGGTCGGCGAAGGGCACGTCGTCCGCCACCAGTTCCTCCTTGACCTGCGCGATCACGGGTGCGAGGTCGACGGTGACGGCGTCACCGCGGCCGGTCTCCAGGGCGTCGAGGAAGGCGGTGTGCGCCGCCCGGTTCGCGGTCTCCCAGGCCGTCCGGTAGGCGGGGGTACCGGTGAAGGAGTGCAGGGCCTCGCCGATCAGGGCGTCGACGGCGCCCTGGAAGGGGCCCGCGTCGATCTGCCCGGACAGGGCCCGGGTGGCCTGGGCGGCGACCACCTCCTGGACGGCCGGGTCCTTGGCGAGCGGGGCCATGGCCGCGGTGTAGTGGTCGGCGTCACCCAGCCGGCGGTCGCCCCAGTACGCGACCGCGCTCGCGGGCACGAGCAGGGCCACGAGCACGATGAGGGCCGCCGACAGGTAGGTGCGCACGTCACCAGGGAAAGCGGACGCGGCGTGCGGCGCCACCCCCGCTGCTGCGTCCGGGGCCCGGATTCCCTCCCGGGACCGGGCGGGAACCGCCCGGACGGGTGATCCACTTGCCGGTCCCGGGTGCCGGGTGTGCCCTTGAGGGTGGAAGAGAGGAGCCCCGCCATGGCACATGCGGCACCCACCGCCCACCGGCGGCACCGCCCGATGACGTCGGCGGACGCGCGCCGGCACACCGACCGCGGCGCCCTGATCCGCGCGCTGCTCATGGGCCTCGTCTACGGGGTCTGGGCGGCCTTCATCCAGCGTCAGACGGGCCCGGTCGACGCGGGCAACGTGTTCTACGGGATCCTGTGCGGCGCGCTCTTCGCCGCCTGCATGTTCGCGCTCGCGCGGGTCGGCCCCAGGCTGGGGCGGGAGGTGCACGCCACCGCGTACGGGGTGTTCGGCGGCATCGCCGTCGGCTACCTCCACAGCCTGACCCACGCGTCCGTGCTCCGCTCCACCGTGATCGGCCTGTTCGTGGCGTTGGGCGTCGGACTCACGGCGTTCTACCGGTATTACACGCGCGAGGACTGAACCGGGCCCGGCGCCGGTTCCCGCACCCGCTGGGAGGGCGCGGGAACCGGCGCCGTCATGTGTCGTTACGCCGCCGAACCGGCGGTGTCCTGCCGCGGTTCGCTCCCGGCGCCGGCTGCCGCCGCGCCGCCGGTCTTCGGCGCGCCGGCGGTCGCGGGCTGCGGGACGCTCCGGTCGGCGTGGCGGTCGGCGGCGTGGCGGTCGGCGGCGTGGCGGTCGCCGGCCGGGCGGTCCGGGGCGGCGGCCTCCTGCCGGGCCGGCGGCGAGAAGCGGGCGACCTCGGCGCGGAGCATGGCGTTCAGGGCGGCGTACGGGTCGATGGGCATGACGGAACCTCACGGTGGCTCGGGGGTGTGGGGGGTCGTTCACGCTGCTCGGCCCGCTCAGCAGCGCAGGACCATGCTCCGTACCGTCCACCGGGGCAGGGCCGGTGCGGCCGCCCCGTACGAGGCCGCACGGGCGACCTGACCCGCGTGTTTCACGTGAAACATCCGCTGCGGCCACCGCCGTACGGCCGGGGCCGCGCGCACGGCCGTCCGCAGCGCCGCCCGGCCGACGGCGTCCCCGGCCGGATCCGACTGTCCCTCGGTGGGGTCGGCCGGTGCCGAGGAGGCGGGGCGGGACTCCCCGCCGGCCGTGGCCGCCGTCGCCGGACCGGCGCCGAACAGACACAGCAGAGCCACGCAGGCCACTGTCAGGGCCCGCGCCAGTGGCGTCCGCGCGTACCGCGCACCGTTCATGGGGCCTGCATGCCCCGACACGCCGTACGGCTCTCCGTTGATCCCCGAGAAGCCGCCGACCGGGGGACGAAGACACCCCCCAACGGCCGACTCAGCCGGTGCGCCGGGGACCCGTCAGCCGGGCCAGGACGGAGGTCTCGCCGCTGACCAGCCGCAGCCGGGCGATACCGGTGTCCCCGGCCGGCGCCGCGACCGGGTGCGGGGAGACCCGCTCGACGGTGAACACCGCCGTACGGTGGTCCGCGCGCGGGATCTCGATCACGCGGCCGCGCCGCAGTCCGGCGAGCGGGATCCCGTGACCGGTGACCACGGCGGTGCCGGCGGATCCGGGAGCCGGGCCGTCGATGTCCCAGCCGGCCCTGCCCTCACCGTCCTGCGGGCCCGCGGCCAGCGGGAGGTCCACCCCCAGAGCGGGGATGCGCAGCCGCAGCGGCCGTGAGGCCCGCATCGGCGGGGCGGACACCGTCCGGCGTTCCGCTCCGGGAGCCCGCGCACCGGCGTGCTCCAGCCCGCGTACGAGGCGGCGGTGCCCGGACAGGCCCAGTGCCCGGGAGGGCAGCGCGTCGGTGACGCTCGCGGTGGCGGGCTCCGCGCCCGCGCTGCCGCGCAACAGGCCGATCCCGGTGCAGAGCAGAGTGACCGTCAGGGCGGCGGCGGCCCACCGGGCGCGGGACATGGCATTCCTCCTGTCCGGCTCGGGCGGCCGGTCCTGGGAGCAGTGGACCGCTCCCCGCCCGCCCGCACATCGCCGCCCGCCCCGGAAATGACGGCGCGTCACGTGCCCTTCGCCGCCCGGCTCTCCCGTCCTCCCAGCTGGCGGTGGGTGTGCCGGCCGTACACGCCCGACCGGGCGGCTACGCCCGAAGGGGTGAGGGGTGAAGGCGGTTACAGCGCGCGGGCGGGCCAGTCCAGCAGCCGGGCTCCGATGACGGCCGTCTGGAGGGTGTAGCGCTGCACGGGGTCCCCCGGGTCGGTGCCCGTCAGCCGGTGGATCCGCTCCAGCCGGTAGGTCAGCGCCCGCACGCTCAGGTTGAGCCGCCGGGCCGCCTCCGCCGCCACGCACCCGGAGTCGAAGTACGCGGTCAGGGTGTCCAGCAGGGGCGCCGCCCCGCCCCGCCCGGCCCGCAGCGGCCCGAGCGCGGTCAGCACCAGTTCGGCCATCGCCGCCCGGTCGCGGGTCAGCACCGGGAAGACCAGCAGGTCGGCGGCGCGCAGCAGCGGGCCCCCGAGGCCGAGCCGGTCCGCGACGCCGAGCGCGTCCAGGGCCTCCGCGTACGAGACCGCGACCCCGCCCGGGCCCGGATGCGGGCGCCCGACCGCGACGAGCGCCCGGCCCGCGGACTCGGTGTGCAGGAGCTGCGCGAAGTGGGCCAGGACCCCGTCCTGGTCGCCCGGCGCCACGCAGACCAGCAGGCCGTCCTTGGTGGCGAGCAGGAAGGCGCGGTCCCCGGAGCACCGGGTGAGGGCCGACTCCATCCGGTGCTGTTCCGGGCCCCCGTCCTCGTACGGCCCGGGGCCGCGTGCGACGGCCACCGCGTGCGTCGGCGCCGGGCGCAGTCCGAAGCGGGCGGCGCGTTCACCGAGGCGGGCGGGGTCGCCGCCGGCGAGCAGCAGGTCGTCGACGAACTCCCGGCGGGCCGCCGTTTCCCGGTGCGCGGCCGGCCCGTGGGCCCGTTCGTACCCTTCGGCGAAGGCGTCCACGGCCTGTTCGACCGCCGCCAGCAGGTGGTCGGGGGCGGGGCGTCCGGCGAGGGCGGTGCGGGTTGCGGCGAGGTGCGCCCCGATGAGGTGCCGCAGGCCGTGACCGGCCCCGGCGGCCTGCTCGCCGAGTGCCCGGCGGGCGTCGAGTTCCGCGGGGTCCGGGCCCCGGCCGGTGGCCGAGACGCCCGCGAGCATGCGTACGTACCCGTCCAGATACTCCTCGGGTATGTCCCGCCCTGACCCCACACCAGCTCCCCGGCTCGTCCGACCCCCATTCTCACCCGGACCAAGATCAACTACTGGCCGGGGAGGAGGCGGGGGTGCTCAGACCACCACCAGCGCCACCGTCGCCGCCCCCATGAGGGCGGCGGCGAGGTGCATCGCGGAGTGGCCGTAGTCCCCGAACCAGAGCTGGCGGGCCAGTCCGCCGAGGGCGGCCAGGGCGCCGATCACACCGATCTGGGCGAGGAGGGTGGCGGCGGTGAAGGGTGCCAGGATCAGCAGTACCGAGTTCAGCCAGAACGGCGCGGCGCCGGTCCAGCCCCGCCATTCCCGGATCGCGGACTGCATCGCCGGCTCCCACCTCCACACCCGTCACACGCGCAACAGGCGTGTCTCGCTCAACTCATCGGCTGTACAGCCTCCTTGGGTGCGGCTGCCGGGGCAAGTGCGCGTTCGGCTAGAAACCTGAGGGACCAGGCCGAAAGTCGTCCACCGCGTCACCGGGACGGCGAGCGGCGCGAGACGGAACACTCCCGCCCGTGGCGCGGGCCTACGCTCCCCGGATGGCATCCGTACGCGTACACCTCACCACCCCGCCGCTCGAGGACGCCGCCCGTCGGGGGCGGTTCGGGTACGGGGAGCCCTGCCCGGGCCGTGAGGGCCTGGCCGCTCCGGCCATGGGGGACTGGGCGGGCCGGACCATCGAAGAGGTGGCCGCCGAGGACCCGGAGGGGATCCGCAGCTGGCTCACCGAACCGGAGTACGCGCCCCCCGGCGGCGGTGAGCCGCTGGCCGCGCTCCTCGGCCGGACGGGTGCGTACCTGCGGGTCCTGGTCCCCGGACGGCACCACGCGGTGGTCGCGCAGGCCGTCGTACGCGCGGCCGTGGTGGCCGCCCTGGAGCTGCCGGCCGCGGCCTTCTGGCGGCTCGACGTACGGCCCGACACGGTGACGTTCCTCAGCGGGCGGGCGGGCCGCTGGAACCTCCTGGTGGGACGGCCCGCGGCGGAGGACCGGGGGTGAGCCCCGGCGGGAAGCAGGACGGCCCGGACCCCGCGACGCGGTCCGGGCCGGCTGGACGGCACCGCGGCCGGAGACGGATCAGGCGACGATCCAGTCGGAGGTCGCGATCACCGGCTGCACGCCGTCACGGTGGACGGTGCCCTCGATCAGGCCGTACATGCGGTCCGCCGCGAAATAGACCTCGTTGTCGTTCTTGAGGCCGAAGGGCTCCAGGTCGACCAGGAAGTGGTGCTTGTTGGGCAGGTTGAGGCGCACCTCGTTGACCTTGGGGCAGTTGTCCAGCACCCGCTCGGCCATCTGGTTCAGGGTCTGCTGGAGCGAGTAGGAGTACGTCTCCGCGAAGGCCTCGAGCATGTGCTTGCGGACCTTCTTGTACGACTGGTCCCAGTCGTGCCCCGCGTCGTCACCGGCCAGCGCCGAGTGCGCCCAGCGGGCGGTGACCTTGGTCGCGAGGATGCGGTCGTACGCCTCCTTGAGCGTCGTGTACTCGTCCTTGATGTAGCCGTGGAACTCGGAGTTGGTCGAGTTCATCACCGTCAGGTCCTTCAGACCCGAGATCACCTGGAGACCGGTGGTCTCGCTGTAGGTGACCTGCGCGGTGCGCACCTCCTGGCCCTTGCGGACGAAGGAGTGCTGCTCCTTGCGGGTCGGGACGGGGATCCGCTCCCAGGCGAACTCCTCGATGCGGATCTGCGCCTCGCGGATCGGGGCCTGTGAGGAGACGAAGTGCTTCGCGAGCAGGATGCCGAAGGCCTCGGGGGAGGCGATGCCGTGTTCCTTGCCGAAGGCGTACACCGTGTTCTTGGTGGTGTCGGTCGGCAGGCAGTTGGCGTTGTCACCGGTCAGGTGGACGTCGCGGAACTCGCCGCGCAGGGCCACCGAGACGTTCAGGTCGCGGATCTCGTGCCACGATCCGTCGTTGCCCTTGCGGGTGACCACGACGATGCGGTTCTCGGCCTTGCCGTACTGGTTCTGGCCCAGGACGTGCTTGCTCATGCTGTCTTCCTTCGGGTACTCGGGAACACGGAGTCCGTTGGTCTGGATCCCGTACGCCCGGCGTCCAGCGCCCGCCCTCCTCGAAGGACGTCCCGCTCCCCGCCGTTCGGCCCCGCAGGACCGCCCCGGGACTGACGTGCATCCCGGTCCGTAGGTGCTGAGTCGTACTGAAGTACTGACGGGATTGCACCATGTGTGCGGCGGGTTGACCACCGCACGGAACCTCCCAACACCAGCACCCACGGATTGGGCGACCGCACAAGCTCGCAGGTCAGGCCATGTGCGCGTCCGCGACGGACAGGGCCTCGTCGAGGATCGCCAGTCCCTTGGCCACGTCCTGCTCCGCGATGTTGCAGGGCGGTGCGAGGTGGATGCGGTTCCCGGCGAGGAGGGGCCACAGGCCGGCCTTCTTCAGGGCCGCGCCGAAGGCGGCCATCGGCGCGTTGTCGGCACCGGAGGCGTTGTACGGGACGAGCGGCTCGCGCGTCTCCCCGTCGCGTACGAGTTCCAGCGCCCAGAAGGTGCCCGTGCCGCGGACCTCGCCGACGGACGGGTGCCGGCCGGCGATCTCGCGCAGTCCGGGCCCCAGCAGCTCGGCGCCGGTGCGGGCGGACTGCTCGACGATGCCCTCCTCGGCCATGGTGTTGACCGTCGCGACGGCGGCGGCGCAGGCCAGCACGTGCCCCGAGTACGTCAGCCCGCCCGGGTACGGCCGGCGCGCGAAGGTCTCGGCGATGGCGGCGGAGATGGCGACGCCGCCCAGCGGCACGTAGCCGCTGGTGATGCCCTTGGCGAAGCAGAGGAGGTCCGGGGTGACGTCCCAGTGGTCGGCGGCGAACCAGGCGCCGGTGCGGCCGAATCCGACCATGACCTCGTCCAGGATGAAGACGATGCCGAAGCGGTCGCAGAGCTCGCGCACGCCCGCCAGGTAGCCGGCCGGGGGCACGAGCACGCCGGGGGCGCCGCCGACGGTCTCCAGGATGATCGCGGCGATGGACTGCGGCCCCTCGAAGACGATCGTGTCCTCCAGGTGGCGCAGGGCACGCTCGCACTCCTCGGCCTCGGTGGTGGCGTGGAAGGGCGAGCGGTAGAGGAACGGTCCCCAGAAGTGGACGACGCCCGCGGTCGCGGTGTCGTTGCCGAAGCGGCGGGCGTCACCGGTGAGGTTGATCGCGGTGCTGGTCGCACCGTGGTACGAGCGGTACGCGGACATCACCTTCGGCCGGCCGGTGTGCAGCCGGGCCATGCGTACGGCGTTCTCCACGGCCTCGGCACCGGCGTTGGTGAAGAAGATCTTGTCGAGGTCGCCGGGGGTGCGCTCGGCGATGAGGCGTGCGGCCTCGGAGCGGACGTCCACGGCGAAGCCGGGCGCGAGGGTGCAGAGCCGGTGGGCCTGTTCGGCGATGGCGGCGGCCACCTTGGGGTGCTGGTATCCGATGTTGGTGTAGACGAGCGAGCTGGAGAAGTCGAGGTAGCGGTTGCCGTCGTAGTCCCAGAAGTACGAGCCCTCGGCGCCGGCCACGGCCAGCGGGTCGATGAGCTCCTGTGCCGACCAGGAATGGAAAACGTGCTTCCGGTCAGCTTCTTTGACTGCGTCTTTCACGGCGGCGGTGGCATCGGCTTCTGCGTTCATATATCGAGGGTAGTTGTCCATGATGTGGACGCCGGGGTGCCTCGGGTACGACACCCCGCGCGGGCGACTTGACGGATCCCGGGCCTTGTTCTCGACGGGTCCGGGCGGCCCGCATAGCGTCCCCCGGACCGGCCGCTCCACGGGGGAGAACGGCGGGAAACCCATGGTGGGAGCCCTTCGCGGGTCCGCGCGCCGCCGGGGGCGCCTGAAGAGCCGCCGCCCGGCCGCCCTGCACGCGCCGGGCCCGGCGCCCTCGACGGGCCTTCGAGGCCCCTTCGAGACCGCGCCCCTCCGGACCCGCCGCGTGCGGGCGTCGGGCGGCCGGTGCCGGGCGGCGGCGGAGGGCCCCGCCGTGACCTCTCACCGCCACGCGTCGTGCTTCCGGTGCACACTCGGCAGTAGCGTGGTGCCCGTGCGGGATTTGTCCGTCCCGGCCGGGGGTAGGTGCGGCGCCGGGGGAGCGGTGGCGGAGACAGGAGAGCCTGTGGCGGAGCAGACGCGGCGGCTGGTCCTGGGCGGCGCCACGACAGGGGTCGTAGCCCGGTGCCGGGACTTCACGCGACGGGCCCTCACCGACTGGTCGTGGCCCGAGGGCTCGGAGGCCGAGGAGGACGTGCTCCTGCTGGTCTCCGAGGTGGTCACCAACGCCTGTCTGCACGCGGGCGGGCCGCGCGAACTGGTGCTGCGGCACAGCCCCGGCCTGCTGCGGGCCGAGGTCAGCGACGACAACCCCGAACCGCCCGTGCGCCGGGCGACGCGCGACCGCTCCCGCCCGGGCGGGCACGGGCTGATCCTGCTGGAGCGCCTCGCCAAGAGCTGGGGCTCCGTGCCCGCCGCGGACGGCCGCCCGGGCAAGACGGTCTGGCTGGAGATGACGGCCCCCGGGTCCGCGGTCGCCGCCCCCGCGGCCGAGGGAGGCCTGGCAGGGGCCTGAGCCTGCCCGCCGAGCGGCAGCCGCCCCGGGAGGGGCCTGAACGCCCTGCCCGCCGAGCGGCCCCGCGCGAGGCCGGGTTCACGCGTCGGTGAGGAGGCCGCCGCGCAGGCGGGTCAGGGTGCGGTTCAGCAGCCGGGACACGTGCATCTGGGACAGGCCCAGCCGGGCCCCGATCTCGGACTGGGTCAGCTCCTGCCCGAACCGCAGCGACAGCAGCTCCCGCTCCCGGGCGGGCAGCTCGGCCAGCATGGGCTTGAGCGACTCCAGGCACTCGATCCGGTCGTACGCGGGCTCCTCCTCGCCGATCGAGGACCGCTCCGCGGCCGGGTCGCGCTCGGAGTCCTCCTGCACGGGCGCGTCCAGGGAGCGTGCGGAGTACGCGCTGGCCGCCTTGCGGCCCTCGCTGAACTCCTCCGGCGTGACGTGCAGCTGCTCGGCCATCTCGGCGTCGGTCGGCTCGCGCCCGAGGTCCTGCTCCAGCGCGTCGTGGGCCTTCGCGCTGTCGATCCGCAGCTCCTGGAGGCGGCGGGGGACCTTGACCGCCCAGCTGGTGTCACGGAAGAACCGCTTGATCTCCCCGCTGATCGTGGGCATCGCGAAGGTGGTGAACTCCACCCCCCGCCCGGGGTCGAACCGGTTGATGGCCTTGATCAGGCCGATCGTGCCGACCTGGACGATGTCCTCCATCGGCTCGCTGCGGCCGCGGAAGCGCCTCGCGGCGTACTTCACCAGGCTGAGGTTCAGCTCGACCAGGGTGTTGCGGACGTACGAGTAGTCGGCCGTTCCCTCGTTCAGCTCCGCGAGGCGGTGGAACAGGGCGGTGGACAGCGCCCTGGCCTCGAGGGTGGCCGCGTCCATGCGGTCGTTGCTTTCGGTGTGGTCGCGCTCGGTACGGTCCATTGTTCTGCGCTCCTCCGACGGGCGGTCCCGGGTCGCGGGGCCGAGTCATGCGCTGTGGGCCCTCACCATCCAGGTGGATATACCCGATCAAACCGCCCCATACCCACCCTTTCTCCGGTCCCGTGTTTCACGTGAAACCACGCCCCGGACGAAACCCCTGGTCACCGGGGCAGCACCGGCCCCGCGACGGCTCCGACACCGCGCCGGGGATGAGCAGCCGGCCGGTACGGGGCCGCGTGCGAGGAGCTCCCCCGTGGGCTCCCCGCACGCGACTCCGTACCGGCCGGATACCGCCCCCGCCGTCCGGCGCCCCTACGCCGCCAGCTCGTGCTCCACCCGGGCCGCGACCCGGTGGCGCAGCAGCACGACCGCCGCCGAGCAGAGCAGCCCGCCGACCAGGGCCGTCCACCACAGGGCCGCCGGGCCGGCGCCCGCGTACAGCGCCACGCCCAGCGTCAGCGCGGCGAAGCGGGCGACGCCCCAGGTCCAGCTGAAGGCGCCCTGGTAGCGGCCGCGGGCGTCGGCCGGGGCGAGGCCGGCGATCACCGAGGCCGCGATCCCGGCGACGACCACCTCGCCGAGCGACCAGACGACCACCGAGGCCGTGTAGCCCGCGAGGGTGTCGGCGAGCCCGGTCGCGGCCACTCCGGCGGCGATCAGCACGCTGCCGGCCGCGTGCACCGGCAGCTGCGGCAGCTTGGCGAGACGGGCGGTCACCAGCGGCTGCAGGCCCACCACCAGGACCGCGTTGACGGCGGCCATCGCCCCGTAGGCGGCGGGGGACAGCCCGCTGTCGCGCATGGACAGCGGCAGGGCCACCTCGGTCAGCGAGTACACGAACAGCTGGACGCCGAAGACCGGCAGCAGCACCAGCATCAGCCGGTCGCGCAGCACGACCCCGTAGCCCAGGGTCCGTACGGTCCCGTCCGCCGGGGCCTCCCGGCGCGGCTCGCGCAGCCGGGCCGCCACGACGACCGCGTACACCAGCAGGGTCCCGGCGTCGACGGCGAAGAGCAGCCAGTAGCCGTGGGCGGCGAGGAAGCCGCCGAGCACCCCCGCGACGGCCGTCCCGATGTTGACGCCCCACCCGAACAGCGCGTACGCCCGCTGCCTGCGCTCCCCGTCGACGGTGTCGGCCATCAACGCGTACGTGGCCGGGCCGACCACCGCCGAGGCCGCGCTCAGCAGCAGGGCGGCCGCGCCCATCGTCAGCACGCCCGGCGCGAGGAAGAGCGCGCCCTGTGCCGCCGCGGCGCCCAACAGCCCGATGAGCATCGTCGGACGGCGCCCGATCCGGTCGGCCAGCACGCCGCCGAGCGCGGGTCCGAGCAGGTTGCCCGCGCCGAGCGCGCCGAGGACGTACGAGGTCTCGGTGCCGGTGATCCCCCGGTCGGCCAGCAGGAACACCAGGAACGGGGTGACCAGGTGGCCGAGCCGGTTGACGACCGTGCCGGCGAACAGGGTCCAGACGGTGGGCGGGAGTCCGCGGAAGGTGGAGAGCATGCGAGGAGCCTGCACGCCCGCCCCCGCCCTCCCGAACTGATTAAGCTCAGGCCGAATCCAAGGGGCGGGACGAGGGGGCGCGGCCGTGCGGACGGGCTTGAGTTTTTCGGCGGGAGACCTGGCGCAGACCCGGTTCGCGGTCTCCCCGATGTGGGAGGTCGTCACCAGCTTCCGGCGGCTGCTGGACCCCGCCCCGCCGCACCTGCACCGGAGCTGGGCCGCGCAGGTGCGGCCCCGGATCGCGCGGGCGGGCCTGGGGCGGGGCTGGCTGGCCGAGCTGGTCCCGGTGCGCGGCTACCTGGCGGACTTCCTGAACCCGACCCCGCCCGGGCCCTTCCCGGAACTGTCCGCGGAGCTGCGGGCCGTCCGCGAGACCCGGCCGGAGCAGGTGCGCACCGACCTCGCCGGGCTGGGCGCGGGGGCGGACTACTCGCCCCGGCTGAGGCAGCTGCTGGAGGAGCCGGAGGCGGCGCTGGAGAAGGTCGCGGCGGAGATCGAGGTGTACTGGGAGCTGGCGCTGGCGCCCTACTGGGCGCGGATCCGCCAGGTGCTGGAGGCGGACGTGTTCCACCGTGCCCGCCAGGTCGCCGAGCACGGGACGGCGTCCGTACTGAACGAGCTGCACGAGTCCGTGTGGTGGGACGCGGACACCCTGCGCCTGGTCCGGGCGCACTGCGGGCTGAGCCGCGACCAGTCCGGTGCCGGCCTGCTGCTGGTGCCGTCGGCCTTCGCCTGGCCGCGCGTCCTGACCCGGGCGGTGGCCCCCGACCCGCCCCAGCTGGCCTATCCGGCGCGCGGCGTCGGCACGCTGTGGGAGCCGCGGACCTGCTCCTCCGCCGACGCGGTGGCCGGGGTGCTGGGGCGCTCCCGCGCGCTGCTGCTGGCGGAGCTGGACACCCCGGCGTCGACCACGCAGCTCGCGCGGCAGTGCGGACTGTCCGCGGCCGGGGTGTCGCAGCACCTGACGGCCCTGCGCAACGCGGGTCTGGTCACCGCCCACCGGGCGGGCCGTTCGGTGCTGTACGCGCGCACGGCGATCGCGGATGCCCTCCTCACGGCCTGACCGGGCACCGCCTACGCTGCGGTGCATGGAGTCGTACACGATCGGCCAGGCGGCCCGGCTGCTCGGCGTCAGCAGTGACACCGCCCGCCGCTGGGCGGACGCCGAGCGCTTCCCGACCCGGCGCGAGGGGAACCGCAGGATCGTCGACGGGCCGGACCTCGCGGCGTTCTGCGTCGAGGTGGCGCAGGAGACCGGGGAGGACGGGGAGGGCCCGTACACCTCGGCCCGCAACGCCTTCCCCGGCATCGTGACGGGCATCAGGCTGGGCTCGGTCGCGGCGCAGGTGGAGATCCAGGCGGGCCCGCACCGGGTGGTGTCGCTGCTGACCCGGGAGGCGGTGGAGGAGCTGGGCCTGGAGGTCGGCATGCGCGCCACGGCCCGGGTGAAGTCCACCAGCGTGTTCGTCGACCGCGCCTGACCGCGGGCCGGACCGCCCCGGCCGGACCGCCCCGGAACATCCGGACGTGACGGCCTACGGGGTCCGTACGAAGGCCCCCGCGCGGGCCGCCGCCACCGCCGCCGTGGCCGCCCGGCGGGCAGCGGCCTCGTCCAGCGGGGCGTCGCTGGTCAGCAGCCGGTAGTACAGCGGGGCGGAGACGGCGCGGACCACCTCGGCGGCGTCGGTGCCCCGCGGCAGTTCGCCCCGCGCGACGGCCTCCTCGACGCAGGGCGCCCACTCCGCGACCCGGACCGCGTAGAAGCGGTGCAGGGCCTCGGCCGTCCGGGCGTCGCCCGTGGCGGCGGCGATGACGGCCTTGAACAGGGGGCCCTGGCGCGGGTCGGACAGGGTGCGCCGGACGAGTGCGGCGTTGGCCAGCAGGTCCTCCTCCAGCGAGCCGGTCTCGGTGCGCGGCAGCGACTGTTCGGCCATGTCCGTCAGCAGGTCGGCGACCAGCCCGGCCACGGTGCCCCAGCGCCGGTACACGGTGGTCTTGCCGACCTCGGCCCGCCGGGCGACCTCGGCGAGGTCCAGTCCGTGGAAGCCGTGCTCGGCCAGCATGTCCCCGGCCGCGTCCAGCACGGCGGCCCGTACCCGGGCGGTCCGGCCCCCTGGGCGCACGGTCCCCGGCCCGGCGGACGCGTCCCCGGTGTCCCCGGCGAACCCCGCGTCCCCGGCGTCCGCCGCGTCCCCTCGGGCAGCACTCGGCAATGTCATAACGGGTCCTCGGTTCCATTAGCGGTGTCCAGCTGTTACGTTGAGACCACCTTAAAGGGTCTGCGGTGCCATTACCGCTCGCGCCCGCTCTCGGGAGGACTCCGTCATGGAATACAGGCAGCTCGGCGCGTCCGGCCTCAAGGTCCCCGCCCTCAGCTTCGGAGCCGGCACCTTCGGCGGCCGGGGCCCCGTCTTCGGCGCCTGGGGCAGCACCGACGCCCAGGAGGCGCGCCGGCTGGTGGACATCTGCCTGGAAGCGGGCATCACCCTGTTCGACACCGCCGACGTCTACTCGGCGGGCGCCTCGGAGGAGGTCCTCGGCCAGGCCGTCAAGGGCCGCCGGGACCAGGTGCTGATCTCCACCAAGGCGGGCCTGCCCACCGGTGACGGCCCGGGCGAGTACGGAACCTCCCGCTCTCGCCTCATCGGGGCGGTCGAGGACGCCCTGCGCCGGCTCGGCACCGACCGGATCGACCTCTTCCAGCTGCACGGCTTCGACGCCGCCACCCCCGTCGAGGAGGTGCTGGCCACCCTTGACCAGCTCGTCCGCTCCGGCAAGGTCCGCTACGTCGGCGTCTCCAACTTCGCGGGCTGGCAGCTGATGAAGTCCCTGTCCGCGGCCGAGAGGCACGGCTTCCCCCGCTACGCGGCCCACCAGGTGTACTACTCCCTCATCGGCCGGGACTACGAGTGGGAGCTGATGCCGCTCGCCCACGACCAGGGCGTCGGCGCGATGGTGTGGAGCCCCCTCGGCTGGGGCCGCCTCACCGGCAAGCTGCGCCGCGGCAGCCCGCTGCCGGCCGGCAGCCGGCTGCACGAGACGGCCGACTACGGCCCGCCGGTGGAGGACGCACACCTCTACGACGTGGTCGACGCCCTCGACGGGATCGCGGAGGAGACCGGCCGGACCGTCCCGCAGGTGGCCATCAACTGGCTGCTGCGCCGCCCGACCGTCTCCACCGTGCTCGTCGGCGCCCGCAACGAGGAGCAGCTGCGGCAGAACATCGGTGCCGTCGGCTGGGAGCTGACCCCGGAGCAGGTGGCCCGGCTCGACGCCGCCAGCCACCGGCCGGCGCCGTACCCGTACTTCCCGTACGAGCGCCAGGAGGGCTTCGCCCGCCTCAACCCCTCGCTGCTGGCGCGCGGGTGACCGTACCGGCCGGCGGCCGGGGCGCTCACTCCTCCAGCGCGCCGCCCCACTCCAGGCGGGCGAGGCGCTCGGGGTCGGTGAGGATGTCCAGGGCGGTGATCAGTCCGCCCCGGATCGTGAAGGCCATCACCGACACCGGGCGGCCGTCCTCCGCCAGGGAGAGCACGCCGGGGGTGCCGTTGACCAGCACCGGGCGCCCGGCGCGGGCGAACCGGGCGAACGTGATCGCCTGCGAGGCCACCTCCGCCGCACCGCGCCGCAGCAGACCGGGCAGCAGCGCGCCGCCGTCCGAGCGGGCCACGACATCGGGGTCCAGGACGGCGACGAGGGCGTCGAACTCCCCGCCCCGGGCGGCCGCCAGGAACGCGTCGACGACCTCCTGGCGCCGGGCCGGGTCCGAGTCGGGGGCCGGAGCGGCCCCCTGGACGCGGCGCCGCGCCCGGCTGGCGAGCTGGCGCGTGGAGGCCGCCGTCCGGCCGAGGACCGGGGCGATCCCCTCGAAGGGCACGGCGAACAGGTCGTGCAGGACGAAGGCGAGCCGCTCGGCCGGCGACAGGGTGTCCAGTACGACCATCAGGGCCATGCCGACCGAGTCGGCCAGCAGCACCTGCTGCTCCGGGTCGGCCCGGCCGGGCAGGCCGATGACCGGATCGGGCAGCCGGACCGGCCCGTCCCCGGCCTCCAGCGGCTCCTCCCGCCGCGTGGTGCGCGACCTCAGCATGTCCAGGCACACCCGCCCGACCACCGTGGTCAGCCAGCCGCCCAGATTGGCGACCTCGCCGGCGTCGGAGCGGTTCAGCCGGAACCAGGCCTCCTGGACGGCGTCGTCGGCATCGCTGAGCGAGCCCAGCATCCGGTAGCCCACCGCACGCAGGTGCGGCCGGTGCTCGTCGAACCGCCGTGCCAGATCGTCCTTCGCGTTCACCTGTCCGGTCCCCCCGTAGTGATCTCCGCCTGTTCCAGGGGACGTTAACCCCTCGCCGGGGTACGGCTGAAGGCCCTGCGGTAGGAGCGGGGCGGCACCCCGCGGCGCCGCACGAACTGCTCGCGCAGGACCGCCGCGCTGCCGAAGCCGACCAGCCGGGCTATCTCCTCGACCGGCAGGTCCGTGGTCTCCAGCAGCTCCTCGGCACGGCTGAGCCGCAGCCCGAGCAGCCAGGCGTGCGGGGTGGTGCCGGTCGAGGCCGCGAAGCGGCGGGCGAAGGAACGCCTGCTCATCAGGGCCCGGCGGGCCAGCTCGGCCACCGGCAGCGGCTCGTGGAGGTGCGCACGGGCCCACGCCAGCACCTCGGCGAGCTTCTCGTCCCGGCAGTCCTCCGGGACCGGCGTCGCCAGGTACTGGGCCTGTCCGCCGTCGCGGTGGGACGGCAGCACCAGGTCCCGGGCGATGGCGTTGGCCGTGGTGGCGCCGTACTCCCGCCGCAGCAGGTGCAGGCACAGGTCGAAGCCGGCGGCGGCGCCCGCGCCCGTGACGATCCGGCCCTCGTCCACGTACAGGGAGTCGGGCTCGACGCCGACCGCCGGATGCCGCTCGGCCAGCAGGCCGGCGAACCGCCAATGGGTGGTGGCCCGGCGCCCGTCGAGCAGCCCGGCCGCGGCGAGCGCGAAGGCCCCGACGCAGTGCGCGGCCACCAGCGCGCCCCGCGCGTACGCGGCGGCCAGCGCGTCCAGCACCGCGGACGGCGGCGGCGTGCGGAAGCCGGCCCAGGGCAGGGCGATCACCAGGTCGGCCGAGGCCAGCCGGTCCAGGCCGTGTTCGACCATCAGCGGCAGCCCGACGTCGCTGCGCACCGCGCCGGGCCGGTCCGTGCAGAGGGCGAAGTCGAACCGGGGCAGGCCCTGGCCGCGCTCGTCGAACACCTCGGAGACGATCCCGGCCCCGAGCATCCCGACCCCGGGCGGGGCGTACGCGGCGACGGACACGAAGGGCGGCATGCGGGCAGTCTGGCACGCGCCCCGCGCACGGCCCCCAGCGCGCCCGGGGCGCACCCCCCCGCCCGCGTGGCACGATTCCCGCGATCAGTGGCAGTACGGCCACTCGTGAAGTGCCGCGTCTCCGCGAAGACTTGGGGGCATGACGAACGCACCGCTCGGCCGCAGCGCCCGCTTCCGCATCCTGACCACCGGCTACACCCTCTCCACCGGCCCCGGCGTGGCCGCCACGGTCTCCTACGCCCGCGACGGGGACCGCCACGTGATCGTCGACCCCGGCATGGTGGCCGGCCGCGACCGGATCCTCGGCCCGCTCGCGGAGATGGGGCTCGGCCCCGACGACATCACCGACGTGGTGCTGAGCCACCACCATCCCGACAACACGATGAACGTCGGCCTGTTCGGCCACGCCCGCGTGCACGACCACAAGGCGATCTACGAGAACGACCAGTGGACCGACCGTGACGCCGAGGGCTACGAACTGACCCCCGCGCTCCGCCTCATCCGCACCCCGGGCCACAGTCGTGAGGACATCACGCTGCTCGCGGGCACCGACGAGGGCGTCGTGGCCTTCGTGGGCGACCTGTGGTGGCGTCCCAACGGCCCGGTCGACGACCCGGTCGCCCCGGACCACGACGTCCTGCGGGCCTCCCGGGAGCGGGTGCTCGCGGCCGCGGACGTGATCGTCCCCGGCCACGGCCCCGCCTTCCCGGCGGACGACAGCGCACCGCTGTAGAGGTGCCCGCCGGATCAGCCGGCCGTCTCCGCGCGGGCGGCGGCGCGCCGCGCGGTCACGTACGCGTACGGCGAGCGGCCGTAGGCGAGCCGGAACTCGCGGCCGAGCTGCCCGGCCGGCATGTCCGCGGCCCGCGCGAGGGCCAGGACGTCCAGCGGCCGCGCGTGCTCCCGGTCGATCCGGTCACGGACCCGGCGCAGCCGCGCGAGTTCCCTCAGGTGCTGTGCCTCGGTGAGCGCGCGCGCCCATCCGGGGCGGCACATCAGCGCAGTTCCTGGATCCGGACCAGGTTGCCCGCGGGGTCGCGGAAGGCGCAGTCGCGCACCCCGTACGGCTGGTCGGTGGGCTCCTGGACCACTTCGGCGTCGGCGGCCCGCGCCTTCTCGACGGTGGCGTCCAGGTCGCGGGTGGCCAGCAGGATCCAGCCGTAGGTGCCCTTGGCCATCATCTCCAGGATGGTGCGCCGCTCGTCCTCGGTGATCCCCGGGTCGACGGCGGGCGGCGCCAGCAGGATCGACGTACCGGGCTGGCCGACGGGGCCGACGGTGATCCAGCGCATCGTGCCCTGGCCGACGTCGCTGCGGACCTCGAAACCGAGGACGTCCCGGTAGAAGGCCACGGAGGCGTCCGGGTCGGTGTGCGGGAGGGCGGTGGTGTGAATGGTGATGTCCATGCCCGCAACGGTAGGCGCGGGGTCCGGGGCCGCGCTTCTCGAATCCTGACCGGTCCTGCCCGGTCCGGTCCGGTCCGGTTCAGTTCCTCCTGGCCGCGGCCCTGGCGTACATCCGGCGGCGCCCCCACGAGCAGGCCAGCCGCAGCAGCCGGACCGCGGTGAGCACCCACACGCCGGCGAAGAGCCACAGCAGGCCCGGCGAACCCGTCGCCACGGCCCGTACGAAGAGGGACGCGCAGAGGAGGACCAGCAGGGACGTCCACAGGCCCTGCCGGCTCCACGTGCCGCTCCACGGTCCGAGTCCGCGGCGCAGGGTACGGAGCCTGCGGTCGAGGCGCGCGTCGGACCGCAGGTCGCCCTCGATGCCGTCGAGGATCATCCGCTCGTGTTCCGAGAGCTCGGGGCCGTCCATGGCAGACCTCCCGGGGTGTTCCGTACCCGCGCCTCCCGCGGCGCGACGCCCACTTCGCCTACCCGCCGGGCCGCCGCCTACACCCCTGCGCGCCGTCCGTCCGGCCGGCCGAGCGGGCCGCCCCGGCGCCGCGTCCCACCCGGATGGCCGGTGACGTATCCGGGGCCTTCTCGTTGCCGCTCGTAAAGGATCACGTTGCGGAGGGCCGGCAGTGAACGGACAGCGGACGAGGACGAGCGCGCGGCGACTGGTCCTGGACGACGCCGAGGACGTACGGGCCGCGGCGGGCGCGCTGGCGGAGGGGTGCGCGGTGGCGCACGGTTTCGGCAACCTCTACGCCGTGACCGCCGGTGCCGACCGTGCGGCCGTGGAGCGGGTCAGCCGGCTGAAGGGCCGCCCCGAGGGGCAGGTCGCCAGTGTCACCACGGTCCGCGAGCGGGTGCTGTCGCTCTTCGACTGGAGCCGGGTCCCGGCGGCCCTGCCGCGCCGGCAGCTCGGCCAGCTCGTCGAGGAGCTTTTCCTGCTCGGCCCGTTCGGCTTCCGCGGCCCCGCCGCCGCACACGTCCCGCGGCACCTGACGGACGTCCGGGACGGGGTGGCCACCGTACGGCTCGTCGGACCGGGCTACCGCTGCCCCTCCAACGGCTTCCTCGCCGAGGCGCTGGAGCGCACCGGCGGCGCCCTGCTGTCCGTCACCTCGGTGAACCTCTCCCGGCACCTGACCGGCACGGAGCACGAACCGGCCCACTGGCGCGCCGAGGGCGTGGTCGCCGACTTCGGCCACCGGCCCGACGTCCGGATCCTCGTCCACGACGACGAGCCCGCGGCCCGCCGCCGCTACCCCCACCACGCCCCGACGCCGGCCACGGTGCTCTCCTTCCACCACGCGCCCGGGCGGGGCCGCTCGGGACTGCCCGCGCTCACCCTCGAACGGCACGGCTCGCTGTCCGCCGACCACACCCGGGCGATCGCCGCCAACCACGGCTTCGCCCTCGTGCCCGCCCCCCGCGCCGGGCACCGCCTCCCGGCGCGCGCGTACGCGGACTGACGGGCGGGGAGGGCGGCCCGGAAACCGGGTCGTCCGGGGCGCCTCACATTTCGCGGAGCTGCGTCGTCGGACCGGCGAGAGATCACCGATCCACCGCCGCGAGGCAGAAGAGGGGGGCCGCGTCATGGCCACACGTACGACGGCAGTACCGGGCGGGTTCACGTTCCAGGGGGCGGCGATCGCCCTGCAGACCTTGGCGCTGTTCTTCCAGGCGCTCACCGCCGGACTGCTGCTGTCCTCGTCGTACGGCGAGACGCTGCACGGCGTCGGCGCGCGCGTGATGTACGGGGCCTCGATGCTGTACGTGCTGGCCGCGGTCCTGGCGTGGCGGCCGGGCGGCGGCTCGCCCCGGCCGGTCCTGTACGCCTGCGGCTTCCTCGTCCTGGCTTCGGTGCAGGTGGCGCTGGGCATCGCGCGCGTGCCGTCGCTGCACGTGCCCCTGGGGGTGCTGATGTTCGGCCTGAGCGCGCTGGACCTGAGCCGGGTGCTGTCGTCCCCCGCTCGCCGGGGCGCACCGGCACCCGGCGGCAGCGGAGTCGAGCACCGGTGAGCCGTCCTCCGGCGGGGCGGCGGCCGGGCCGCTGCCCGGGACGGGCGGGCTCACGTCAGGCGGAGGCCGGCGGTCCGGACGATTCGGCGGCGCGACGGTATTCGGCGTTGATGCGCTGGGCTTCTTCGAGCTGGTCCTCAAGGATGATGATGCGGCACGCGGCCTCGATGGGCGTGCCCTGGTCGACGAGCTCACGGGCGCGGGCGGCGATGCGCAGCTGGTAGCGGGAGTAGCGGCGGTGACCGCCCTCCGAGCGCAGTGGGGTGATCAGGCGGGCTTCTCCGATGGCGCGGAGGAAGCTCTGGCTGGTGCCGAGCATTTCCGCGGCCCGGCCCATCGTGTAGGCGGGGTAATCGTCGTCGTCGAGACGTCCGTACGAGTCGTCTGCTGTCATTTGCACCTCTCTGTGAAACGCGTCGAGGGGCCCTGGTGCCGTACGGCACCAGGGCCCCGAAGGAACTACTACACCACCTGCCGGCCCTGATACTGCGCCGGCGTTCTGTGTCCGCGGATCCGACCTGGCTGCTGTCGGAGGCGCGGGGATCGCTGTTGCCTGACCGGAGACCACCTCACTATCGATGTCCTGCGGTACCCGGGCTCGACTTCGTCCCGGGCGATCCTGATGGCGTGGGTTCCTCCGTTCTTCCTCTTGATCACTACCTACCACGGGGGTACTGCGTACTGCGAACTCGTACCGCGAACTGCTCGCGGGACCGCTCCTGCCATGACTGCGGTCCCGCCGTGGCGGCCCCTGATCACTGCGGGCCACCCGGTCCGGCGGTCAGTCCCGTCGCCGTCCTGCGAAAACCTGGCTTCGGAACTCCACCACCGTACCGCTCCGCACATACTGCTGACCGGCAGTTCGTCTCTGCCAGGCCTCTTTGTCTCTCTGGGCTACGAGAGAAACCATAACCAGCTCACCGGCCAATGTCTACTCCGGCGAGTGCAGATTTTTGCCCGTCCGGCGGTGAGGAAATCGGCAGTGCCGGGAGACGGGCGCGGGAGGGCGGCGCCGTCGCCGCCGGTCGCGGTGGTGTCCGGAGTGCGCGACCGCACTCCGCGGGCCCCGCGCACGGGCATAGGATCGGCTTTCATGTCGAAGCCTGACGAGCTGCTCGTTGACGTCGCCACCCTGGTGGAGTCCGGGCAGAGCAATCAGATGTCCCTGACCGTGGTCACCGGCGGAACTGTCATCACCGGCCGGCTGGCTCCCGAGGCCGTGTGGCGGCAACGGGTGTCGGAGGTCCTGGCCGACTCGTCCAGCCTGGGCGAGTTCTCCGGCGTCTTCACCGCCAGGACGCGGAGCGAAGGACCGCCCACGCACCTCCACTTCCACATGGCCCGGATCCTCCAGGGCACGGTGGGGATCCCGGAGACGGGGGGCATGTACCGCGTCTCGATCGAGAACGTCAGCGCCTGGACCATGGGCGACTTCAGCTACTCCGATCACTGACCCCGCGTCGCGCGCAACCCCACCCGTACGCGAGAGGGCCCCACCGGCGTGTGCCGGTGGGGCCCTCCTGGCTGTCCGGGGTCGGCTCGCGCTCTCCCCGGCTCGTGGCCGTACTGTCAGACGGTCACGCGATCGCCGGGACGCCGAGCATCGCGGAGGCGTGCTCGAACGCGTCGGCGGCCCGCGTGGGCGCGGGGCTGCGCGGCAGGCTCCGGCAGGTGAACCCGAGCTTGGTCAGGGCCCGGACGACTTCGGCGGCGCTGAAGTCGCGGCGGTCCTGGCGGGTGATGACCTGGCCGACCTGTTTGACCGGGTAGGTGCGGCGGCCGACGATCACCGACTCACCCGTCACCTCCTCGGGCTTGATGCCCTTCATGGAGGCCAGGACACCACTCTTGGTGAGTTCGAACGGGAAGCGGGCGATGACACAGCGCACGATGCCTCACAGGGGAGAAGGGGGAGATGGTTCCGCCGCGGTGAGGCGGCTCAGCGGACGGGGGCGAGGAGCCCCCGGGCACTGTCCTGGCCGTCCCCCGGGCACCGGGCGACGAGCGGGCGGTGGCGCGGGGCGCGCCCGGCCGCCGGGGTGGCCGGCGGGGCGGAGGGCCCGCCGTCGCCGGTGAGGTCGCGCAGCCGGAGCCGGTCCGAGTAGGCGGAGCTCGCGCGGACGGCGGTGAGCTGCGCCCGCGTGACCAGCCCGGTGCACACGCCGTCGTCGTCGGTGACGCTCAGGTGCCCGGTGAGGGCACTGGCCATGACGGACAGGGCCACCTCGACGGTCATGTCGTCATGGACCCGCGGTCCGGTCGTGTCCATGGCTTCGGCCACCGTCAGGTGCAGCGGGGCGGCGTTCGCCGGGCGGGGTTGCGTCTGGACCAGCGTCACGACGTGCCTCCTGCAGAGATGGATGAACCTTCGGATCACGCGGTGTTCAGGCCGCCGCGTCGAACGCGGCCTGCCTCGCGCCCAGGCGCCGGGACGTCGAACCGGGGCCGCGCCGGCCGCGGGCGGACGACGTGCCGCGCTTCGGCCGTGCGGGCGCCGGCGCGGTGATCGTCACGGGGATGCCGGAGGGGGTCCGGGCGCCGGTGATCCGGCTGAGCGCTTCCTCACCGGAGCGGACCTGGGTGGTCAGGGGGGTGATGCCGGCGGCAGCCATGAGGCGGGTCATGTCACGGCGGTGGTTGGGGGTGACCAGCGTGACGACGCTGCCGGACTCGCCGGCCCGCGCGGTACGGCCGCCGCGGTGGAGGTAGTCCTTGTGGTCGGTGGGCGGGTCCACGTTGACGACCAGGTCGAGGTTGTCGACGTGGATGCCGCGGGCCGCCACGTTCGTCGCGACGAGGACGGTGACGTGTCCGGTCTTGAACTGGGTGAGGGTCCGGGTCCGCTGCGGCTGGGACTTCCCGCCGTGCAGGGAGGCGGCCCGGACGCCGCAGTCCAGGAGGTCCTGGGTGAGGCGGTCCACGGCGTGCTTGGTGTCCAGGAACATGATCACCCGGCCTTCGCGCGCCGCGATCTCCGTCGTCATGCGGTGCTTGTCGGCGGCGTGCACGTACAGGACGTGGTGCTCCATCGTGGTGACCGCGCCCTGGGAGGGGTCCACGGAGTGCACGACCGGGTCGGCGAGGTAGCGGCGGACCAGGAGGTCGACGTTGCGGTCCAGGGTCGCGGAGAACAGCATCCGCTGGCCCTCCGGGCGTACCTGGTCCAGGAGGGCGGTGACCTGCGGCATGAAGCCCATGTCGGCCATCTGGTCGGCCTCGTCCAGGACGGTGATGGCGACCTGGTTCAGCCGGCAGTCACCGCGGTCGATGAGGTCCTTCAGGCGGCCGGGAGTGGCCACGACGACCTCGGCGCCACCGCGCAGCGCGGCCGCCTGCCGGCCGATCGGCATCCCGCCGACGACGGTGGCCAGGCGCAGCCTCACGGCGCGGGCGTAGGGGGTCAGGGCGTCGGTGACCTGCTGGGCGAGCTCCCGGGTGGGGACCAGGACCAGGGCCAGCGGCTGATGCGGCTCGGCACGCTGACCGGCGGTACGGGCCAGCAGGGCCAGGCCGAAGGCCAGGGTCTTGCCGGAGCCGGTCCTGCCGCGGCCGAGGACGTCACGGCCCGCCAGGGAGTTCGGCAGCGTCGCGCCCTGGATCGGGAACGGGACGGTCACGCCCTGCGCGGAGAGCGCGGCCAGGAGCTCCTTGGGCATGTCGAGGTCGGCGAACGCCTCGACGGAGGGCAGCGCCGGGGTGATCGTCTTCGGCAGGGCGAACTCGCCCGACGCCGAGGAGCCGCGCCGGCCGTAGCCGGCGGAGCGGCCGGGAGCGCCGGAACGGCTCGGGGCGGACGAACCGGAGCGGCCGCCCCGGACGGGTGCCGCGCCGGAGTCGTACGAGTGGCCGCCGGTGTGGCGGCGGCTGCGGGAGGAGCGGCTGTTCGTGCGTGCGGGGTTCATTCAGAACCTTCCTGGATACGGTACGCATCAAGGAATTCCCGCAGTGGAAGAACGGTGCGGAGAATCGCAGGCACGGACCGAATGGAATGCGAAAGCGAACGCGGATCACGGGGAAATCCGTGTCGGCGCGGGGGGAACGGGGATGGCGCACGGAAATGGATCCGGCGCACCGGCGGAGCGGGTGAGGCTCCGGGGAGGCTGTTCCCTCGGATCCCGGGTGGAACCACTGCGGAAAAGCGTGCAGCTGGGGCCCGCACCCCGAGGGATGCGGGCCCCAGCTGCAAAATGTGCGTGAGCGTCAGGCAGAAACGATGTTCTCGGCCGTCGGGCCCTTCTGGCCCTGCGCGATGTCGAAGGACACCTTCTGGCCCTCCTGGAGCTCACGGAAGCCCTGGGCGGCGATGTTCGAGAAGTGGGCGAACACGTCAGCGCCGCCACCGTCCTGCTCGATGAAGCCGAAACCCTTTTCCGCGTTGAACCACTTCACGGTGCCAGTAGCCATGTCATATCTCCTTTGGGCATTGCCTCGGAATCCGCGCTTTACGGATGCCGTGTCGCCGCGATGATGCCCCGACCGGAAAATGACCGGAAATACGAAGCGCTTCCGTCCGGCCGTAGCCGGGCGGAGGCGCTTGAAGTTTTTGGGTACCAAAACTGCAACTGACTTCGACAGTAGCACGCCATGACGGATCGCGTGGGTCGAACATTTTCCCCGGCGTGGTGCCCGTAAAAACTCTCCCTGCGAGGACCGGCAAATTCTCCGGCCGCGAAGACAGGTATTCATTCCCCGCGGCGAGGGTCCTGCCGTGGCCGGTCAGTTCTCCTCGGCCCGGGCGCCGACATCGGTGGAGGATCTGCTGGTGTCCAGCCAGGAGCGGGCGGGGCCGGCGACGGCCTCGGTGTCGACGGTGAGGTGGAGCCGGGTGCCGCCGCCCGGGGCGGGGTAGCTGCGCTGTTCCGTCGCGTCGAAGCAGCGGCGCAGTACTTCCGCTACCGCGCGGGCCGCCTCGGGGCTGGCGGCGACGATCCGGACCTCGGCGTTTCCGGCCACCGGGAGCGCTTCTGTCTCGTGGGGGTCCAAGGGGGGCGTCCTTCCGTCAGGGGCGGTGCTCACCGCCGGGTGTTCCCGGGCCCCGGGAGGGGCCGTCGCCGTCCGGCGAGGTGCCCGGAGCGCGCTGTGCGGGCCCCGCCCTCGGCCTCCCAGACGTCCTCCTGGTTCCCGGCATCGCGTATGCCGCGGCCGATGGCGGCCTCGTTGGCCACCAGCGTGCCGGCGGTCAGGACACTGCCGGGGATCGCCGCGGCGGTCATCAGGCGGGCCGCGGCGGCGGGCTCCGTCTCGGGAGGGACGACGAGCAGGTCCCAGCGGCCGACGGTGAGCGAGAGCAGGATCAGCTTGTCGGGGTGCTGCTCGGTGAACCAGCCGACATGGACGGTGTGCCCGGCGGCCGGCACCTTGTGCGGAACGGCGTGCCAGCGGGTCGGGTTCACCGTGACACGGGTGATGCGTCCCCAGGCCTCGTCGAGCACGGCCACGAGCGGCGGGAGCTCGGCGTACAGGTCGCGGGAGTAGGGCCACCAGGCCCCGTCCAGCTGGCCGGCGAGGGTGGTCCTCGGAGTGAGGGACACGCGTGCCGGGAGCTCGGTGGCGAGGTCGCGGGGTGCGGTCGGGTCGGTGGTGGTGGTCATGGTGCGACCTGCCCCCGGGCCGCCCGTCGGCAGCCCGGTTCTTCGTGATCCCCGGAAACGACACCCGCGTGGGAGCCGGTGTGCGAAGTGCTCCCGGTGCTCCCACTGTACGCCCGCCCGGCGCACTCCCACCCGCCGCGACCAGGCATTTTCCGGGGGCGGTGCCGGGGCGTTCGGGCCGGGCGGCGATCCGGCGGCGGGGGTACCGTGAAGAGGACGGCAGTGCCGCGTCCGCCGACGGGCGCCACCACGGGTTTCGGCGCCGGTCCGGGCCGGGCGCGGCCGTACTCCGCGGACTTCCGCAGACGGGCGGACCCTGATGGCTGACGCCGACACACCGCGCACGTCCCCGATGCTGTTGCCGGACGCGATCCATTCCGCGGTCCGGCCCGGTACGGCCCTGCTGCGGCTGGAGACCACGCACACCCGGGAAGGAGTCCTGGACGGCGCTTGGTGGCCGCGTTCGCGCGACGTCGAGAGCGAGCTCCCCGCGCTGATCGGCGCGCTGACCGAGCACCTCGGACCCATCACCCGCGTGGCCCTGGACGCCTCGGCCTGGAACGGCCTGCCGGCCCGTCTGGTCGTCGACGACCGCGTCGTCCACCTCGACACCGACCCCGTCGGAGACGACACCGTCCTCATCACCCGCGGCGACAAGGACCACTTCGCCCTGCTGGTGGTACCGCCCGGCACCACGCCGGACGCCGCACGCGCCGCCATGGCCCGCGCGGTCCGCGCCGACAACGTCACCTCGGCCGCCGAGATCCTCGTGGCGTCCGGGCCCGCTCCCGAATCCGGGCATGGGGAACCTGGATGATCCGGAGGGCGGACGTCCGTGAGCGGCGCACCCAGGACGTGGTGGGCGCCCCCCGGGACGGTCTTCCGGTCACATCGACTCGTCGTGGAGGTCCTCTTCGCGCAACAGGTCGTCCTCACCGCGGCGAGGGGTCTCCTTCCGCCCCTCCTCCCGCCCCCGTTCACGGGACTGCTTGCCCGGCTGGGGGTGCGCGGGATCGCCGGGACGCTGGTGCGCCTGTGCCTCGCTCCCCTTGCCCGGCTCCTGACGCTTGTGCTGCGCACCGCCCATGACCGCGACTCCTTCTGTCGTGCGGGGATCCGTCGTGCGGGGATCGTCGTGCGGGGATCGGATCCCTCCCGGACCACGCTCACACGCACCGTTGCGGACCGCATCACGTCGACTCCGATACGGGGCACCCGGGTGACGGCACAGGGGTCCAGCCGGCCGGACCGGGCTGGTTCGGCACCAGGGCGGATTCCCTCCGGAACCGGAGGCGCGCCGTCCAGGAGCCTCCCGGCGGGAAGGCCTTCGGCCACAGGCTCCCCAAGGACCGGTAGAAGCGGTCCGGAAGGAACACGGCGTCCGCGACGATCATCACTCCGGAGAAGACCGGAAGCCCCAGGAGGACCGCGATCCCGAGGTGCAGGCTCACCAGCATGATCAGGACGGGGTACTTGAGCCTGCCGAACAGGACGAACGGGAACGCGACCTGCAGCAGCACCGTCAGGTAACCGGCGATGGCCACCGCGACCGGGTGTTCGTCCAACAGGAGGGACAGCGCGGGCCACGGGCGGAAGAGGTCGAGGTTCAGCACGTAGTGGAGGGCGGTGCCGTTGCCCCAGGAGTCGCCCTGCACCTTGTAGAGGCCGGCGCATCCGTAGAGGAAGCAGACCTGGGCGGCGATGACGAACATGCCGCAGTTGTGCAGCACGGTGCTCGCGGTGTCGCGGAACTCTCGGAACCGGCGCCGGTGCCGGCCGCCGTCCACCGCCGCACCCGCCTTCCTGCGTGAGTCCAGCGACCAGCGGCGGCCGCACGCGGTGAAGACGAGGTACACGGCCATGAGGAGGAAGAGGTTGTCGCCTCCGTCCGTCATGAAGACCGCCCGGGCGTGGAACGACGCCACCACGACCGCGAACAGCACGGACACCGCTCTGGTGCGCCAGCCCAGCATGAACAGGGCGGACGTCACGACGGCAGCCGCGTAGCAGGTCTCGAAGTACGCCCGGCTGTCGGACAGCGTGAGGATGCTGAACCACTCGGTCTGGTCGAACAGCTGCCGCGCCAGCGCGGGCGTCCAGGGCGATCCCGGGCCCCAGATCTCGTCGCGGTGCGGAAACTCGCGCAACAGGAAGACGAGGTAGAGCAGCCCGTACCCGATGCGCAGGACCGCGGCGGCGTACAAGGAGACCGGCCGGTCGACGAGCAGGGCGATGAGCACGCTCATCCGGTCGAGTACGCGCTGCCCTGCCGGTGCCGGTGCCGGGTCAGTCCGTTCCATGGGGGGCCACCTTCCACCAGGGCAGGTAACGGGTGTCGATGGGGGCGGCCGGGCGGGCAGCGCCCGAGGCCGTCGGAGCGGCGACGGGGAGCGTGATCACCCGCAGCTGGATGGAGTCGAAGGGGCCGCGCCGGTGGGCGGCGACGCGGGCGGCCGCGATGTTGCGCAGGTACGTCCGCATCATGACGGCACGCTCCGAATGCGGCTCGTCGTCACCGCCGAACGCTTCGAGGTAGGAACTCCAGGAGCGGCGGAGCATGTTCTGCGCCGTGTGGCTCGGGAAGGCGTTGTGCTCGACGGCGGACTTGTCCACGGCGCTCAGGTCGAACCAGCCGCTCGTCCGCACGCTGCCGTCAGGGGCGGTGTGCCTGGTCCTCGCCGAGATCTGCCGGTTGACCGACTCCGGGTCCGGGGCGAAGAGGCGCCAGTTCTGCTCGAAGAGCGGATAGACCCATGCGTTGACCGGCCCGCTGTACAGCTGTGAGACGACGTTCGCCGGAGCCACGTGCAGGAAGACCACGAGCACATGGATCAGCGTGGCCGCCAGGCACAGCACGACGACGGCCGCTGTTCCCGGCCCGGGCGGCGGGCGTCGCGGCCCGCGGTCACCCGAGACCGATTCCGGACCACCGTCACGGCGCTTCCCCGCCGGCTCGGCTCCTGAGTGCTCCGTTCCCTCCACGTCCGCTGAAGTGACGCCACTCGGCACGACCCCACCCGGCCTTCCCATCCCGACTGTTCATCCATCCGATCCTTCCGGCTTGCGCGAGCGGCGCGCGGCGGAACCGAGGACGGTCCGCCGCGCGCCCCCGTCCTACTGGTGTGTCACGCGTGACCGCCTGGCCGTGCAGGCCCCCGCGGGAGCCACGCGCGACTCACCGTCCTCGGTCCACCCTGTGTGGGGAGTGGTCACCCGTCGTGGCCCGGGCCGTCGTGCTCACCGTGCTGATCCCCGTGGTCGGGCCGGCCCGGCTTTTCGTGCCCGTCGTGGCCGGGTCCGCCGGGTCCGTCGTGCCCGTCGTGGCCGTCGTGACCGGGCCGGCCGGGGCCGTCGTGACCGGGTCCGCCGGGTCCGTCGTGCCCGTCGTGCCCGTCGTGACCGGGCCGGCCGGGGCCGTCGTGACCGGGTCCGCCCGGACCGTCGTGCCCGGGCCAGCCGGGCTTGTCCGGCCAGCCGGGCCATCCGGGCTTGCCGGGCTTGCCCGGGGGCGGCTTGGGAATGCCGCCGGTCACGCCACCGTTGATCCCGCCCGTCGTCGCGCCCGTGACGCCACTCGTGGTGGTACCCGCGATGAGGCCGCCGCTCGTCGTCACGCCGCCGAGCACGCCGCCGAGAAGACCGCCGTTGGATCCACCCGTCGTCGTACCGCCGAGGACGCCACCAGTCGTGGTGCCTCCCGTCGTGGGGCCACCGGTCGTCGTGCCACCGGTCGTGGGGCCACTGGTCGTGGTTCCACCGGTCGTGGGGCCACCGGTCGTCGTGCCGCCCGTCGTCGTACCCCCGAGAACGCCCCCGAGGACGCCACCGGTCGTCGTGCCGCCGGTGGTGCCGCCGGCACACGATCCGCGGTTGATCTCGTTGGTGTCCATGGTCACCGCACCGTTGCGGGCCAGTGCCCGTCCGTCGATGTCCGCGCCCGTGGTCAGAGTGATGGAGGTGAGGGCCATGATGGTGCCGATGAAGTCGGTCTCGGTGCCGAGCGTGGCCGAACTGCCGATCTGCCAGAACACGTTGCACGGCGAGGCCCCGTTGATGAGGGACACGCTGCTGGAGCTCGCCGTTGTCAGTGCCGAACCGACCTGGAACACCCACACGGCGCTGGGGTCGCCCTGGGCGTCCAGGGTGAGCGTGCCGGTGAGTCCCAGGGTGGACGGGGCGGTGTACACACCCGGAACCAGCGTCAGGCCTCCGGCGTCCGGGGGAAGGATCGCGTCCGAGGCCTGCCCGGCGGCGTTGTTGTACGCCACGACCAGGTCGCGCTTGGCCCCGAGGCCCACGGCGTCGATCGGGCCGGCGTGCACGGTGCCGTTCACGGTGCCGGGCGGAAATCCGCTGATGGCGGTCCCCGGGCTCACCCCGAGGTCGCCGGTGATCACCGAGGGGCCGGTGTTGGTGATCTCCGAGCCGGCCAGCACGGCAAAGCTGGCGGCTGTGCCCAGAGGTACGGGTGTTGCGATCGCATGCGCCCGGATCGGCGTCACGGCGACCACGGCAGAGGCGATCACCGTGGCCAGTGCCGTCGCGATCCAGACGGGCGTCGTGCGCTTGAGCGCCGCGCCAGAGATTTTCAGCGTCATCGAGGGGGCCAACTCCTGTGAGTGGATGGTGGCGTATCTGATGGTCTCGGCCGCATGGGGCCGTCTCACTGTCGCTGGCATATTACGCAGCAACCTGCAAAAGGCCCGGGATTTGTCCGGCGATTTCTTCGCCCTCCGGCATTCGCCTCTACGGGTGAATAATCCAAATAGCCGAACGGCTTTAATGGGCCGTGTGGGGGAAATGGTGATCCCGCGTGTCCACGGCCCGGGCGGTGAGGATCCGTGAGGCGACGACGCCTGTGAGAGTGGCTGGAGCCCGTGCGCGACACGGTGCCGGGGCGGCTCCAACTGCCCCCGCCCCATGGCGGTCTGCTCGCCGGAGCAGGATCCCCCACCGTCGGCAGGCGCCGACTGGGTCGGAACTACGCCGGCTCCGGCAGACCAGCGGCATGACGACGCAGCAGGTGGCGGAGCGCCTGCGACCCGCTGCGCGTGTGGGCCGTACTGGTGAAGCGGCACTGCGGCGCGTCGTGGGCAGCCGCGAGGTCATGCGCCGAACAGCTGGAGCACCTGAACGGCCTCGGTGGCCGGCCGCACATCACCGTGCAGGTCCTCCGTCACGAGGTGGGGACGCACCCGGGCGTGGCCGGACAGTTTTCGCTGCTCGAATTCTCCGACGCCACCGATGCGAGCGTGGTGTATCCGGAGAGGTTCACCAGTGACCTCTACCTGGAGAAGCAATCCGACGCGCGTCTCTTCGGCGATATGTGTGCCCATTTGCAAGCCCAGGCGCTGCCCCCCGACAGCACCCGCGAGTTCCTGGCCGATGTGGTGAAGACATACCTCGGCACGAAATTCCCGGCGGCGCCCTGAGGAGCGGTGCCGGGTCGGTCGTACGCGCCTTCGACGTGGGGGCCGTGCGACGACGCGGGTGTGTGGCTTCCAGGGCGGCACGGTCCTACCGTGGAGAAACAGCCACCAGACCTCTGGAGCGCGCCATGCTCGTCATGTTCGGACTCGTCCTCCTGATCGCCGCGCTGGTCGTCGGCGTGGCCGGTGTCCTCACCAACGACGGCACCGCCCACCAGCTGACCAGCGGATTCTCCGTACTCGACTACAACGTCACCGGCTCCACGGGCACCCTCTTCCTCTACGGCATCGTCGTGGGGGCAGTGGGCCTGCTCGGGTTGAGCCTTGTCGTGGCCGGTGCCCGCCGTACCTCTCACCGCGGCCATGACGCACGCCGCGGACGCGCGGCGCGGCGGGGGACAGCCGCCGCCGACTACGACGACCGCGCAGACGTCGTGAACCGGCGTGACACCGGCGGCCCGGAGACGACGGGTGGGCGTGAGCCCCACCCGGAGGGCGAGCGCCGCAGGCGGCTCAACCCGTTCAGGCATCGACCGGAACCCCGGTAGCCCGCCGCATACCGGCACACGACCTATGAAGGGTGGCCAGCGATGGGTATGGGCAAGAAGATCGCGCACAAGGCCGAGGCGGTCAAGGGCGGCGCCAAGAAGACCGTCGGCCGTGTCACCGGTAGCCGGCACCTGCGGGCCGAAGGCCGTGGTGACCAGATCAAGGGCAATGTCAAGCAGGCCGCGGCGAAGATCAAGGACGCCTTCAAGCACTGACCACTGCGCCCGCCCTGTCGACCTCGCGGCAGGGCCCTGGAGGTGCCGACTATGGCCATCAGGAATGGTGCCGCCCAGGCCAGGTCCCAAGGGCGGCGTGTGTCCAACAGCCGCGCCATGGAGGTCCTGTCCAGGGTCGGACTCACCGCGCGGGGGGTGATCTACGTGCTGGTGGGGCTGCTGGCCGTGCAGATGGGTTTCGGCGGTGGCAGTGGCAAGGAGGCCGACCGGTCCGGTGCGGTGCGGACCATCGGCGAGCAGCCGTTCGGCCGCGTGCTGCTGTGGGCGCTGGTGGTGGGGCTGGCGGCCATGGCGCTGTGGAGGCTGTCCGAGGCCGCGTTCGGACAGGCGGTGACGGGCGGTGACAGGTGGACCCGGCGCCTGGGCTCTCTGGGGTTGGCGGTCTTCTACACCGTGATCTGTATCGGCGTGGTGCAGACCGCGCTGGTTGGCGGATCCGCCGGAGGCCGTCCCGGCGATGAGACGTCGAAGGAGTACACCGCAAGGGTGCTGGACTGGCCCCTCGGGCGGGTGCTCGTCGGCGTGGTCGGAGGCGGCCTGGTCATCGTCGGTCTGGTGACCATGGTGCGCAGTGTGATGCGGAAGTTCGAGGAGAATCTCCGGACGGGCGAGATGAGCGGGCCGACGCGGCGGGTCGTCGCGGGGCTGGGCATCGTCGGCGGCGTGGCGTGCGGCGTGGTCGCGGCGGCGGCCGGGCTTTTCGTCCTGCTGGCCGCTGTGCAGTTCGACGCCGCCCGGGCCAAGGGCCTGGACGAGACGCTGCGTTCGTTCGCCACCACACCCGCCGGGCCCGTGCTGCTGATCGCCGCGGCGGTGGGCCTCCTGCTGTTCGGCCTCTACTCCTTCTGCGAAGCCCGCTGGCGCAAAGCCCCTGAGCACGGCGTCTCGGCGGAGCAGCCGACCGAGGCCCCGGGCTCCGAGGACCGCCCCGGTGCACCCTAGCGAGGGCGCCTCTTCCGATGCCGTGGGCCGCTCGTCTCCGTTGGGGCGCTTGCGCAGCGGGATCCGCCGCTCGCGGGCAGGGCGCAGGTGGGGGTGGGGCAGCGATGTCGATCTGTGGCAGCGTGCACTGGGATTCGCGGCGCTCGGCTTCCTGACACTGGTGCCACTGCTGATCGTCGTGTCCGCGGCCGATCCGGCGAGCGGACGAGGGTTCGCGCAGTGGCTGGGAGACGGGCTCGGCGTCTCGGCGGCCGCCAGGGGGGAGATCGAGCGGTTGTTCGCCCTGCCGGGTCAGGCGTGGCGGACCACCACCGCGTTCGGCCTCGCCGTCCTCGCCGTGTTCGGTCTGTCGTTCGGGGCGGCGGTGCAGAGCGGCTACGAGAAGGTCTGGGACCTGCCCCCGGCCCGGTGGTGGGCCGGATGGCGGCACGTGCTGTGGCTCGCCGTCCTCATGGGGTCCTCTTCCTGTCCGCGCTCACACCCCCGTGGCGGGATCCCTCGGTACGGGGGGTGGTGGCGGTGGTCAGCGGCACCCTGTTCTTCTGGTGGTCCCAGCGGCTGCTGCTCGGTGGCCGGGTCGCCTGGGCCGCCCTGCTGCCCGGGGCGTTCGCCACCATGCTGGGGCTCCTCGGCCTCAGGCTGTTCTCCCGGCTCGTGTTCTCACCGCTGATCGCATCCAGCGCCGTCACCTACGGCCCGTTCGGAACGGTCCTGGTCATCCAGTCCTGGCTGGTGGGCGTGGGCATCGTCGTGTTCGGCGGCGCCCTGGCCGGCCGACTCCTCCACGACGAGTTCCCCCGCCTGGCGCGGGCGCCGAAGCACCGAGGGTGAGCGCGGCGTGGAGCGGGCGCCGCCGGCGCGACGGCGTTTCTCCCTGCCGTGTCCCTATGCGTCGGCCGCGGCGGGGTCGAGGGAGTCGACGTCCTCCATGAAGGACAGCATCCGGGCGTTGACGACATCGGGATGGTCGATCTGCGGGCCGTGTCCGGTGGCGGTGACGATCTCGGCGCGGGCCCCGGGGACCAGGCGCGGTACGCGTTCCAGTTGCCGCTTGGGGTGTACGAGCAGGCTGTGCTTGCCCATGATCACGTAGAGCGGGGTCCGGATGGAGCGCAGCGCGTCCTCGGCCAGCGGCAGGGGTGCGGGGCGGCGGATCCGGTACGCGCGGGCGCCCAGCTGGATCCACTTGCGCATCTCGGGGACGGCGAGCACCGGCTGGTCCAGCCACCTGGCGAGCCGGGGGCGCAGCGCCTTCGGGGCGAAGGTGGCGAACAGGCTCACGAAGACCCAGGCGAAGAAGCGCAGGCCGACCTTCTCCAGGCCGCCGGGGTCGAGGGCGGTGACCGAGGCGAGCCGTCCGGGCCGCCGGTGGGCCTGGTTGAGGACGAGCCAGCCGCCGTAGGAGGAGCCGACGAGGTGTACCCGGTCGAGGCCGAGTGCTTCGAGGGCCTCGTCCATCCACTGGGCGGCGCGCTCGGGCTGCCACATGGGCTCCCGGTGGACGCTGCGGTTGGCGTCGCCCGGGGTGTCGAGGGCGTAGACGGGGCGGTCGAGGCTGAGCCCGGGGGTGTTGGGGTACCACATCGCCGAGCTGTAGCCCGCGCCGTGGATCAGGACGATCGGGGTCCGGGACTCGGCCGCGGGGTCCGCGGGCCCGTACCGGTAGACGTGGGTGGTGCCGAAGCTCGTCTCGACGTCCGTCTCGGAGCGGACGGGTGCCCCCATCGCGTAGAGGACCTCTTCGGCGGCGAAGTAGCGGTCGCGCAGGGTGTCGTTGACGTAGCGGCCGACATCGCGGCGTACGCGGGCGGTGTTCTCGGGCACGGCGGCACCTCCTGTGAAGATCCGTTCTTCGTGGTACGACCGTATCATCAATGTGGTACGTCGGTATCATGAAGGTGTCCGGGTAGCGGAGCGCGCCCACTGTCGACAGGCGGAGATGCGGAAACATGCCGAAGCGTGTGGACCACGAGGAGCGGCGTGCGCAGATCGCCGAGGCGCTCATCCGGGTCGCGGGGCGGCGGGGGCTGCATGCCGTCGGGATGCGCGATGTGGCCGCGGAGGCCGGTGTGTCGCTCCGGCTCGTGCAGTACTACTTCGAGACCAAGGAGAAGCTGCTCTTCTACGGCCTGCGGCACCTCACCGACCGCTTCACCGCGCGGGTGGGCGCCCGTCTGGCCGCCGCGGGACCGGACCCGGGCCCCCGCGCCACGGTGGAGGCACTGCTGCTGGCCTCGCTCCCGACCGACGAGGAGAGCCGTACGTTCCACCTGCTGTACAGCTCCTACGCGATCCTGTCCGTGACCGACGGGGCGCTGGCCGCCCAGCCCTTCATCGACAACCCCGACGCCGCGGAGAACGCCCTGACCGGACTCCTCGAACAGGCGCAGGAGGCCGGCCTGGCCGACCCGGACGCCGACGCGCGCACTGAGGCGATCAGCCTGCTGGCGATGACGGCGACCATGGGCACCAGCATCCTCGTGGGCCAGCGGAGTCCGGAGGCCACGGTCGCGGTGCTCCGTCACCACCTGGACCGGATCTTCACGCCCCCCGCGACGCCCGGGAGGGGAACGGGACGGGCCTGACGCCGGGGGGCGCCGCCCGTGGCCGACGGGCGGGCGGCACGCGGAGGAAGCCCGCTCCGCTGCACCGGACGCCGTTCATCCCCAGGTGCGTGAGCACAGCACGAGGCGGTAGCCGTCCGGGTCGGCGACCGTCACCCCGTGCTCGTCCCAGTACGGGTTGTGGGCCGGGACCCGGGTGCCGCCGGCCTCCGTGAGACGGTCGATCAGGGCGTGGTCCACCGGCTTGCCGAGGTAGACGACGAACAGGTCGTCCACCGTCGGGGTCGGCTCCATCGGGTGGTCCGGGTCGTGCGTCAGCTCGAAGTGCCAGGTGCCGCCGGCCGGGCCGAGCATCAGCAGGTCGTGCTCGCCCGGCGCGCGCTCGGTCGTCCGCCACAGGACGGTCAGGCCGAGGCCGTCCTTGTAGAAGCGTTCGGCGGCGGCGAGGTCCCGCGAGGGCCGTGCGACCCGGATCGGGGCCGCGGAGTCGATCACGCGGAACGCTCCAGGGCGGCACGCCAGACGGGGCTGTCGACGTAGTGGTTGTCGAAGCGCTCCGAGGACTCGGCGATCTCCTTCGGGTCCGCCTCGCCGCGCATCACCCGGCCGAGCAGGCGCAGGTAGTCGAACCTGCCCATGCCGGGGGTGAAGACGAAGAGGACGTCCGCCTCACAGCCCGGGGCGGCCGCGAAGGCGTGCGGCGTGTGGGGCGGCACCGCGAGGAAGTCGCCCTCCTTCAGGATGGTGACCTCCTCGCCCACCAGGACCTGCAGGGCCCCGCTGATCACGAAGAACAGTTCTGTCGACCGGGTGTGGAAGTGGGCCGGCGCTCCCACCGCGCCCTCGGCGAAGGTGGACCGGTAGCTCGTGATGCCGCCTTCCGTGCCGTCCGAGTCGGCCAGGAGGGTCATCACGCTGCTCGGGTCGGCACAGGTCTCGGCATCCGCGTGGCGGGTGAGCACCGCCGCCGGAGGAGTCTGGGACGCGGGCACGGCGGGTGTCGCTTCGTTCATGATCATGATCCTAGGGTGGTGGGTGGTGGGTGGTGGTCGTACAGGTCGTCACGGGTGTCGCGTCGGAGGCCGGGCGGGCCTTTTCAGCCGCCTGGTGCGACCAGGACCGCGATCGCCGGGCCGAAGGCGCCGCCGAGCTGGTAGCAGAGGTTGAACAGCCCTGTCGCCGTAGGGCGTTGGGCGGGCGGCGCGGCCCGGGTGGCGTACACCGCGAGCGTCGCCTGGCCCGCGCTCGTCGCGAGGACGGCGAGCGCCGCGACCGGCAGGAGCAAGGGCGGCCAGGGGGTGAGTGCCGCGGTGAGCGGGGCCAGTGCTCCGGTCGCGAGCAGGACGGTCAGCACGCGCGGGCGGCTCATCCGGGCCGAGGCGGCGGCCAGCGCCATGGAGAGCGCCGAGCCCGCGAGGAGGGCGACCAGCTGACCGGTGCCGATGGTGGCGATCGGCCAGTCGGTACGGTCGCGCAGCAGCTGCGGGACGGTGAAGAGCAGTGTGAAGTACGAGGTGGCCAGGGTGCAGGCGAGCGCGGCGGAGAGGACGAACGTCCGGTTGCGCAGCAGCGATGCCGGGACGGAGCCCGTGGGGCGGGACCGGATGTGCAGGGCCAGCAGCACGGCCATGACCGACGAGGCGGACACCGCCGCGAGCGGGTAGCGCGGGATGAGGACCAGGGCCGTCGCCGTCAGGGCCAGCAGGCCGGCTCCCCGGCCGTCGAAGGGGGTGCTCTGTCGCGGGGCGGACAGGTCGGCGCGGCGCATGACGGCAGGAACGGCGAGGAGCGCGACCGCCCCGACGGCGAGGGATGCCCGCCAGGAGGCCGAGTCCGCGATCGTCGAACCGAGCAGCGGCCCGACCGCCCCCAGCGTTCCGAAACCCGCCGAGATCACGCCCATCCGGCGGACCGAGCCGGCCAGGCTCATCGCCGCGGTGACCAGACCGGCGCCGCCCACCGCCTGGCCCGCCCTGCCCGCCATGGCCACGGGCAGCCAGGGCGCCACGGCGACGACCGCGGTGCCGGCCACGACCAGTGCCGCGCTCAGCCGGAGCACGCTGCCCAGCCCGCGGCGGCGCAGCAGGCCCGCCATCAGCGGGGTGCCGACGGCTACGGCCCAGGCGAAGACGGTCACCAGCCAGGTCGCCGTGGCGGTGCGGATGCCGAGCGAGCCGGCCATGTCGGGAAGGATCAGGACCGGGCTGTTGGCGCTCGCGGCGAGCGGAGTGGCCAGCAACGCCAGCCATACGACAGGGACGTGGCGCCGATGTGCCGGCACGTCGGCCGCGGAGGGCGGGGTCCGCACGGCGTGGCGGGTATGGGTCGCGGACACCGGCTCACTCCTGTCGTTCAGCCTTGATAATCTCAACGTTGAGATAAAACCAGCTCGACTCTCTCAGCGTCAAGTATCTGAACGTTGAGAAGATGTCCATTGAGAGGAGTACCGGATGAGCGACGCCGTGGACGCGATCATCGGGCAGTGGGTCAAGGAGCGCCCCGACGTGGCGGAGGACCTCTGGCCGGTGGAACTCTTCGCCCGGATCCAGCGGCTGGCCCGGGTCGTCGACAAGTCCGCCAAGGCTTCCGCCGCCGCGCACGGAGTGGAGCACGGCGAGTTCGACGTGCTCACCACGCTGCAGCGCTCCGGGCCGCCCTACGCCCTCACGGCCGGGGCCTTCCTCAAGGCATCCATGGTGACCTCCGGTGCGATCACCAACCGCATCGACAGGATGGAGGCCAAGGGCCTGGTCGAGCGGGTGCGCGAGGACGACGACCGGCGCACCATCAAGATCCGCCTCACGGAACACGGACACGAGGTCACCCGGGCCGCCTTCGCCGACCATCTGGCGAACTACGCACGGCTGCTCGCCGACGTGGACCGCGACCTGGTCGCGAAGACCGCCGAGGGCCTCCGGCAGGTACTGGAGGCCCTCGGCGACACCAGCATCAAGTGACGGCCGTCCCCGTCTCGGCCTAAGGGCAGGCTCAGGAGGCGGCGGGGCTCCATGACTCGAAGTGGAACGCGCTGATGAAGCAGTCCCTGGGCTGCTGGATCGCGAAGGTGATGCAGTCGAGCAACGACTGGGCCGCAACGGGAGATCGCCCATCGCGCGCGACGGCGTCCCACCCCGGGGACAGGATGTCGCCGGAGCTGTCGAAGTCGGGCGGGAACAGGGAGATGACCCGGACCCCCTGGGGCCGCAACCGGCGCGACAGCGCCTCCGTGAATGCGCGTTGGGCGTTCTTGGCGGCGTAGTACGCCTCGTGGGCACTGGCGTGCCGGGCGCCGGGGACCCCGCAGTCGGAGACCATCGTGACCACGTCGGGCCGGCTGGATGCCATCAGCAGCGGCAGCAGGTTCTCGGTGACCAGGACGGTGCCGGTGCCGCCCGACGCCATGGTGTCGACGACGTCCTCGTCCGAGGCGGAGAGCAGGTCGGGACCTTCGAGCCAACGTGCCCCGTTGTTGACGAGTACGTCGATGTGGTCCGTGTGCTCGGGGAGTTCCTCGGCGAAGCTCCGCATCGAGGCGGTGGTGTCCTGGCCTTTGGAAGGAATCCTGACAGGCATCACGCGAGTCATTCCGCGTATGGCGCCGGCCCCTGCCGACCGGGTGGGCCGCGGTGGTCAGGGGTGCGTGCGCGGTGATCACCGGTCCGGAGCGTTCACCCGGCGGGTATACCCTGCTCGATGGTCTATGTCCCGTGCGTACCGAAAGGAAGGTGAGATCCACGATGTGTGGTGAACCTCCCAGTCGCGTGCCGCGGGACACCGCCACGACCTGCCCCTAGGCGGATCGGAAGGCGGTGTCGGCGGCGTGCCCCGTGCATCCCCAACGCCTCTCCTCCCTCCCCGCCTGCGGAAGGACTCCGTCGTGTCCGAGCGCCGTCCCCTGCGTGCCCTGCGCGCGTTCAAGAAGCCCGCCAAGCGTCCCGCCCCTCCCCGTCCCACCGCCGCCCGGCCCGGACCGGCCGCGGCGGCCGAGCCGCGGGCGGCCCGCGGGTCCAGCGTCATCACTGCCGCGATCTACCGCGACGGCGTGCGCACCAGCACCCACGACTCGCTCGCCGAGACCTTCGGCACACTGCGCGAAGCGGACGGCGGCATGGCGTGGATCGGCCTGCACCGGCCGACCGAGGCCGAGCTGCAATCCGTGGCGGAGGAGTTCGACCTGCACCCCCTGGCGGTGGAGGACGCCCTGGAGGCCCACCAGCGCCCCAAGCTGGAACGCTACGGCGACACCCTCTTCGTCGTCCTGCGCGCCGCCCGGTACCTGGACGACGCCGAGGAGGTCGACTTCGGCGAGCTGCACGTCTTCGTCGGACCCGACTTCGTGATCACCGTCCGCCACGGCGCCGCCCCCAACCTGGCCGCCGTCCGACGCCGCATGGAGGACGCCCCGGACCTCCTCAAGCAGGGCCCCGAAGCGGTGCTGTACGCGATCCTCGACGCGGTGGTCGACGGTTACGCGCCCGTGGTGGCCGGCGTGGAGAACGACGTCGACGAGATCGAGACCGAGGTCTTCCGCGGCGACCCCAAGGTCTCCCGCCGCATCTACGAGCTCTCCCGGGAGATGGTGGAGTTCCAGCGGGCCACCCGCCCGCTGAACCGGATCCTCGAAGGGCTGTCCGCCGGGTTCGAGAAGTACGGCATCGACGAGGAACTGCGCCGCTACCTGCGCGACGTCGCCGACCACGCCACCCACGTCAGCGAACGCGTCGACGGCTTCCGCCTGGCGCTCCAGGACATCCTCGCCGTGAACGCCACGCTCGTCACCCAGCAGCAGAACGAGGAGATGAAGGCGCTCGCCGAGTCCAGCCACGCGCAGAACGAGGAGATCAAGAAGATCTCCTCCTGGGCCGCCATCCTCTTCGCCCCGACCCTGGTCGGCACGATCTACGGCATGAACTTCGAGAACATGCCCGAGCTCAAATGGGCCGCCGGCTACCCCTTCGCCCTGGCGCTCATGGGCGTGGTGTGCGTCAGTCTGTACGTGGTCTTCAAGCGCAGGGACTGGCTCTGAACCGGTAGGGAGGGAGACGGACGGGAGCGGTGTCGTCCGGTCGCTCCGCGGGTCGGCGCGTCGACTGCCGCGGAATCCGACCAAGCCCCTGCCAGTGACCCGGGTCTGGGGTTTGGCGTTAGGTCGGCAGGTGGCGTCCTGGTCCGACGATGCCGCCCTTGTCGGTATCCGATGCCCGGCGGGCTGTGCTGGAGTCCGCGGACGGGGTATGTGGGCCGACGCGAGACCGCGACCGTGTAACGCCTCCGTCGACCGGGAGAGAAGCATGACCATCAAGGACATCGGGCCGGAACCTCAAAGCTTCGACCTCGAGAAGGCGACGCTCGAGAACACGAGCTATCGCGCGGTCGCCTGGTCCGGGAAGTACCTTCAACTGACCCTCATGTCGATTCCGGTGGGTGAGGACATCGGCTTGGAGGCGCACCCGGAGACCGACCAGTTCCTCCGGCTCGACGCGGGCCGGGGCCGCGTCCAGATGGGCCGCACGAAGGATCGACTCGACTTCGACCGGGAGGTCGAGGACGGCTGGGCAGTCTTCGTGCCCGCCGGCACCTGGCACAACGTCACCAACATCGGTGACGAGACGCTGCAGCTCTACGCCGTGTACGCGCCGGTCCACCACGCTTCGGGCAAGGTCCATGGGACGGCCGCCGACGCGGAGCGCGACGAGGACTCAGGCAACGACGAGCCGCCAAACTGGTCGGTCCAGCCTGCCCAGCAGCCATCGGACGAGCACGCCTGACCGGCGAGGCCCGTCACGCCGGTAGGGACGCGTCAGCGGTGCTCCGGGCCTACTCGCACGAGCCGGACGGACTGCTGGCGGCGGACGCGGACGTGAGGAGCGGAAACGTGATCAGGTCATCCGGTTGGTGGCAGATCATGTGACTTCTCGAGGAACCCACGGAGTACCTGACCCAGGACGTCCGGCTGTTCCAGATGAACGTCGTGTCCTGTCCCAGGGAGACTCAAGGCCACGGTCTCCGGCCGTCGCCGGAGCATCTCGTCGACCTCTTCGGGCGGGATGATGCCGGACTGGCCCAGGACGGCCAGGACCGGGCAGGTCACCTTCGACCACTCCCTCCAGAAGGACCGCTGGGAAATCTCCGCCAGCGACGCGACCATCACGCCGCGGTCGAAGCGCGGCCACCAGCCGCCGTCGCGCTCCACCAGGCCGACCGCCCAGCCCTCGCCGACCGGACCGCCGCCGAGAAACTCGACGGCGGCCTCCCGTGAAGGGAACGGCGTGGGCCAGGAATCGAGCCATCCGCCTATTTCTGCCTGCACGTTACGGTTCGGACCGCCCGGCCCGGCCTCCACCAGGACGAGCGCACGGAACAGCCCGGGGTGCGCGGCGGCGGCGAGCATGGCGGTGTGGCCGCCCAGCGACTGGCCCACCAGGACGGGTTGCTGCAGACCGAGCTGTTCGAGTACGGCGGCGGTGTCGGCGACGTACGCGGCCCGGGACACGTCCTGCGGGCGGCGCTCGCTGGCACCGTGGCCGCGCTGGTCGACGGCGATGACCCGGTAGCGGGAGCTCAGGTCTCGGGCGATGGCGTCCCACTCGCCCGCGTGGCCGGCCAGCCCGTGCAGCAGGACTACGGACGGTCCCGGACCTCCCCAGTCACGGCAGGAAATGCGGACACCCTCACGGACGACGATCTGCTCTGACCACGTCATGCGGGATCCTTCAGGCGGTGGGCCGGGCTGGGGAGGTGGCGGAGTTCGGGGGCGCTGGTGTCGGCAGAGTCGTCCGGGCCGATACGTGCCGGCAGGCCGAAGAGCGGGAACAGGCGCTCGGTGTCACGGAAGGCGTTGATGCCGCTGATGCGGTTGCCGCAGATCTCGATGACCTGGAGTGCCCAGGGTTCGTAGCCCGTTCCGTCGGCGCTGGGCCGGTACTGGCCGAAGGCAGGGGTGCCGTTCGCGGTGGTCGGGATCAAGCGGGAGCCGCGGCAGCCGACGGCGGGGCCGGTCAACCACGCCTGAATGTCGGAGACCCCGCGCATCCACTTCGCGTACGGGGGCAGGCACAGCGTGGCGTCCACGTGGAGCAGCATGTTCAGCTCCTCCATGTCGTAGCGGGAGAAGGCCGCGGCGTACCGCTCGGCCAGCACGCGGCGTACGGCATCGGACGGCCGTGGGCCCGGGGCGTCGACGGGTCCGCGGTGCGCGGCCAGCCTGGCACGGGCCCGCTGCAGCGCGCTGTTGACCGAGGCGATGGTCGAGTCGTGCAGGTCGGCGACCTCGCGGGCCGAAAAGGCCAGCACGTCCCGGAGGATTAGCGTGGCCCGCTGCTTGGGCGGCAGGTGCTGGAGTGCTGCGACGAACGCCAGCCGTACGGATTCGCCCGCTGCCACGGTTGCCTCGGGGTCCCCTCCTGGACAGGGCCCGATCCACGCGGCGGCGTCCTCCGGGGCGCCGGGGAGCGCGGCTCCGGGTGACGGCTCCCTGAGGTCCATCGGCAGAGCCCGCCGCCCGGCCGCTGCCAGGGCGTCCAGACACACGTTGGTGGCGATGCGGTAAACCCACGACCGCAGTGACGACCGTCCCTCGAACCGCTCGATGTTCCGCCAGGCCCGGACCATCGTCTCCTGCACGGCGTCCTCGGCCTCGGCGTACGAGCCGAGCATGCGGTAGCAATACCCGGTCAGTTCTGCCCGGTGCTTCTCCAGCCCGACCGCCGTCTCGCGCTCGCGGTCGCCCACGGCAAGATCCTTCACGCTTGATTCCGCCCCCTGATGCACTGTCCGAGGCCACCGACCAGGTGACTACCAGAGATGTCCTCGGCTGCACGAAATTACCGGCCGACAGGGGCGCACGGCCAGTGATCAAGATTCAGATCACGTCGACGGCCGTCAGGAAGCTGGCGCTCCGGACGACACAAAGGCCCCAGGTTTGTGACCTGGGGCTTCGTCGTGGAGCGGAAGGCGGGAATCGAACCCGCACCCCGTGCAGGGCGGGAGTGTTCCGCGACGCGCAGCGTGCAACGGCTCTTCCGGCAGACCGCGTTGAGCAGGCGTGCCGGCCGCGTACATCGACGCGGGTACTGTCCCCACCCTCCGCGTCGAGGGCGACACCAAGTCGGCGGCGGGAGTCCGCACCATCCACCTGCCGTCCTTCCTCTACATGGAGGTCAAGCGGCACCTGGACGGGATCGCGGAGGAGAAGCCGGACGGCGCGCTCCTGTTCGTGGGGGAGGAGGGGCGCCGCTCCGGTGCACCACCTTCGGCCGGAAGTGGGCCAAGGCCCGCCGCCGGGGTCGGCCTGCCGAAGGACTTCCGCTGCCGTTCAGATACTTGTCCATGCCTCGAGGAAGGCTTTCCGCCCGGCCGGATCGGCTGATTTGTGGTCCGCGTGCAGGACGCGCCAGGCCGTGAGTTCGAGGTCCCGGAGCCACAGTTCGCCGATGACCTGCGTTTTCAGGTCCGGGAGGTGGTCGGACTCGGCAAGTGCCTGGCCGATGACCTCTCCGGCTGCGATGCGCTGGGGCGGCGTCATCTCGTCGACAGCCGAAAGGATCTGCCCGGCGAGACCGGTGCCTTCTCCGGACAGGGAACTCAGCACGAAGGCCTTGATGTTGGCGGGCAGCAGGTAGAGAGAGCCCGAGGACCTCCACAACTCCGACCAGAAGCGTTCTCCGGCCGCGGTGGGAGCGGGGAGAGCGGCCAGCAGCCCGAGGAGGTGTGCGGTGGCCGCGTAGCCGTCGGAGTGGGCCGATGCGACGACGGCGATGTCCGCGACGCGCTCCACATCGATGTGGCCGGCTTCGAGGCGCGGGTCCAGTCCCAGTCGCTGTTCCAGCTGATGGGAAAGGGGGACGGATGCGTGGGAGCGGAACTCGGGAAGCATCGGCGTTCCTTGACCGTAGGAGAGCGGAGAGACCCGTTCGGGAGCCCTGATCGTTCCCCTGGCCCGTCGAATTACACGACTTCCAGGACCCCAGTTGGTGGCAGACCGCCAGGACCGGAACCATGGGGCGGCTGAACCGGCCACGTCAGGCGAAGCCGGTCCGGCGGTCTGCGGCCGACCTGGTCGAGCGGGCGGCCGATCTGGTGGAGCCGATCAAGCCGAAGCTACGAGGCTGGTTTCAGGCGGGAATGGTCCCCGCATCGCTGGCTGCGGGCAGCGTCCTCATCTGCCTGGCAGGGACACCGCAGGCCGCTCTGGCCTGCAGCGTGTACTCCGTCACCGCCTGGCTGCTGTTCGGGACGAGTGCCGTCGCACCGAGGCGACGGGCACACTCACCTCAGGCCGAGGCCGAGACCGACAGACAGGACGATTCGGCTACGCGGTGGTATTCGGCGTTGATGCGCTGCGCTTCTTCGAGCTGGTCCTCGAGGATCACGATGCGGCAGGCGGCCTCGATGGGGGTGCCCTGGTCGACGAGTTCCCGGGCGCGGGCGGCGGTGCGCAGCTGGTAGCGGGAGTAGCGGCGGTGGCCGCCCTCGGAGCGGAGCGGGGTGATGAGGCGGGCCTCTCCGAGGGCGCGGAGGAAGCCGTGGGTGGTGCCGAGCATCTCGGCGGCCCGGCCCGTCGTGTAGGCGGGGTAGTGGTCGTCGTCGAGACGGCCGAACGAATCGTCTGCTGTCATCGCACCTCACTGCGAAACAGGGGGAGGAAACGGGCGAGAACGTGCGGAGGGGCCCTGGTGCGTACAGCACCAGGGCCCCGAAGGAACTGCTACACCATCTGCCGGCCCTAGTCCTGCGCCGGCCTTCTGTGTCCGCCGACCCGGCCGAACTGCTGCCGGGAGTGCGGGGATCGCGGTTGCTTGACCGGAGACCACCTCACTATCGATGTCCTGCGGTACCCGGGCTCCGACTTCCGCCCGGGCGATCCTGATGGTGCTCTGCTCCTCCGTTCTTCCCTCGGTGATCAACTGCTTGCCCTACGGGAGATACCGCTCACTGCGGGGTACTGCACTCACTGCTGTACTGCTGGAACTGCGTTACTGCTTGCCCTACTGGTACTGCTTCTTTTGCGAACTGCTCAGTGACCTCACCCAGCGCCACTCTTCGGCAGCCAGCCCCGTTGCCCATCCTGCATCTGCTCTGGCTTAGAACCCCACTGCCGAACTTCCCGGTGCGCGCGCCCGCAGCCGACGCCTTCACCGAGGTGCTGCTCACTGACTTCACTGCTGGCACTGCGAACTGCGCTTACTGCGGTACTGCTCGTGGCGGCCCCTGATCACTGCGGGCCACCCGGTCCGGTCGTCAGCCCCGTCGCCGTCCTGCAACCACTCTGGCTTCGAAACTCCACCACCGCACCGTCCTGCGCACTGCAAATGCGGGTACTGCTGCCCGGCAGTTCGTCTCTGCCAGGCCCTACTGTCTCTCTGCGTTACGAGAGAAACTGTAACGACGGCACAGCCCAATGTCTACTCCGGCCGTTATAGATTTTCCGGTGTGCTGAGGACAGCTAGGCCTCAGCGGTCGGCCCAGCATGCCGTGAGCAGCTTGCACCGCAGGTCAGGCGATGGCCGCAGGAGCCGCGGACACCGTGGTCTTGGTCGTGTCCGAGCTCGTCACGAACGCCCTGCGCCGCGCGTGCGCACCCCTGAATGGACGGTGGCACCGGGGGATTCGGCCGGCCCCTCGTCAACCGACTCGCCCGAGCGACCGCGGTCACCCGTCCGGCCTGCGGCGGGAAGACGGTGAGTGCCCTTCTCGCCCGGCGCGACCTCTGGAGCGGGCGGAAAGGCCGGTGAATAGAATCGGCTCTCATGTCGAAGCCTGACCAGCTGCTCGTTGATGTCGCCACCCTGGTGGAGTCCGGGCAGAGCAATCAGATGTCCCTGACGGTGGTCACCAGCGGTGCCGTCATCACCGGTCGGCTGGCCCCCGAAGCCGTGTGGAGGCAGCGGGTGTCGGAGGTCCTGACGGACTCGCCCCGCCTGGCCGAGTTCTCCGGCGCCTTCACCGCCACGACTCGCCGGGACGGGCCGCCAACCCATCTGCACTTCCATGTGGCCCGCATCCTGCAGGGCACGGTGGGGATCCCGGAGACGGGTGGGATGTATCGAGTCTCGATCGCGGATGTCAGTGCCTGGACCGTGGGCGACTTCAGCTACTCCGACCACTGACCCTGCGCCGCGCAGAGAAAGCCGTCGGTACGCGGGAGGGCCCGACCGGCACGTGCCGGTCAGGCCCTCGTCGCTGTGTCCGTCCCGGCTCGCGCCGCGCCGGTCCCGCCCGAGCAGATGGTCCGCGCGGGCGCTGGTCATGACGGCCGGGGCCACCTCGACGGTCATGTCGTCACAAACCTGTGGACCGGCTGCTTCCTGGCGTCCAGCGTCAAAAGGTGCCTCCTGCTTCTCAGGCCGCCGCGTCGAAGGCGGTCTGTCGCAGGCTCGCGCGCCGGGCGGCCGAGATGGGCCGGCGCCGACCGCGAGGCCGTGTTGCGCTTGGGCCGCTCGGCCACCGGTGCGGTGATGGTGACCGGGATGCCGGAGGGTGCCTGGGCGCCGGTGATGCGGCTCAGGGCGAAGGCCTCGACGGCGGGCAGCGCGGGGGTGATCGTCTTCGGCGGTGCGAACTCGCCCTGGATCGCGGCGGGCCGCGGCCGTAGCCGCCCGAACGGCTCGGACCTCCGGAACGGCTCGGCGGACGAGCCGAAGCGGCTGCCCTGCCCCGAACCGGCGCCGGTGCCAATAGCGGGGCCGCCGGTGCGGCCGCGGGTGCGAGAGGAGCGCTCGGTCGTACGTGCGGGGTTCATGCGGAACCTTCCCTGATGCGGCACGTATCAAGGAATTCCCGCAGCGTAGGAGCGGCGCACGGAATTGCGGGAACGGGCCGAATGGGATGCGATAGCGGATCTGGCGGACAGGAATCTGTCGGGCTCAGACGCTGAAATAAGGTGGCGTCATGCGGACGCGACAACCAAGGAAAAAAATCGGGTGCAGTCCGAGAGGGCCAGTCGGCCGGATCTCTCAATGCTTGATACCGCGGGTGAACGCACCGCGGGAAACGCATGCAGCTGGGGCCCGCACCCCGAGGGATGCGGGCCCCAGCTGCAGAATGTGTGTCAGCGTCAGGCGGGAACGATGTTCTCGGCCGTCGGGCCCTTCTGGCCCTGCGCGATGTCGAAGGTGACCTTCTGGCCCTCGTTCAGCTCGCGGAAGCCCTGGGCGGCGATGTTCGAGTAGTGGGCGAACACGTCAGCGCCGCCACCGTCCTGCTCGATGAAGCCGAAACCCTTTTCCGCGTTGAACCACTTGACGGTACCAGTAGCCATGTCATATCTCCTTTGGGGCAATACATCAACGTCTGCACTGTGCGGACGTCGTGTCGCCGCGATGATGCCCCGCCCGGAAATTGACCGGGAAATACGAAGCGCTTCCTGCGGCCCGAAGTCCGACTGGAGGCGCTTGAAGTTTCTTGGGTACCAAAACTGCAACCGAGATCGACACTAGCACGCTCCAGCGGCTTGTGTGCGTTGAACATTTCCGCCTGCGGTGCGGCGGTAGAAACTCTCCCCGCGGGGTCCGTTAAATTCTTCGGTCGCGGTGACAGATATTGATTCACTCCCGAGCGCGGCGTTTTCACAGTTCGCCGTCGGCTGCAGGATGCGGTCTGCCGACGAGACGGTGCAGGCGCCGGACGCTGGATGGCGGCGGACATCGAGTGCGGCGGGGCTCTGACAGTCCGGCCTCGCGTGGCGTTCTCGTGGGCCGATATGCCTGAGCCGGCGGTGCCTACTGCTTTTCGGCGGCCCGGCGGAGCAGGGCAATCGGTTGGTCGACCGACGTCGACCTGGTCTTCATCCCGTAGGGCTCCTGCTCGTCCTCGCTGAGCACTTCGCGGCTGTCCGGGTCGCGGGCGATGTGGACCTGCATGTAGGGGATGGTGTCTCCCCGAGCGAAGAGTTAACCCTCGCGCCATTTCGGGATGACCCACCACATGGCCGCCCAGTCGGGAGCCTGCGTCATGTTCATGATCGCGCTGCTGCGACAGATCCTCGAGCGGTAGCGAAAGAAGTCATCGCCGGGGCTCGCCAGCCAGGGTGGGGCGTCCCAGACGTGCTTTCGATCGGCGGAGTCCACGTCCCACGAGTACGGGACCTTGGGCGGGGCGACGTACGGGGTGTACATGGCGGAGTACGCCACGCTCGCGGAACCGATGAGCGCTGACAGGGCGACTCCGGTCGCGAAGCTCTTCGGGTGCGGGATCCCCCGCCAGACCTTGTGCCGGCTCACTTCCCACAGTGCCCAGACGGACCACACCACCAGGGAGACCCATGACCCTGTGGCCATGGCGACAGGGCGGCGGCGGGACCGTCGGGAGGGCATCGGGCGGTGTTCAGGCGGCGCCGGGGTCGTACATGGACAGGGAGGCCTTGACCTCGCGGGCGTATGGGCCTTCCCACCAGGGGATCGTCTCCACCAGGACCGGTTTGGTGCCCGAGGCCAGGACGAGGGCCCGGCCGGGGGGCATCGAGCCCAGGTCGGAGACCTGCAGGACGCGTTCGCGGCGGACCGACTCGTTCACCGTGCGGTTGCCGGACCAGCCGCCGAACTCGGACTCCCGCGTCGCGGAGTACTCGCGAAGCTCGTACTCGCCCGCGAGCTCCGAGAGGTCGCCGAGGAAGCGGGTGTCGGAGACACCGCCGCCGTAGACCCGGATGTTCGCGGCGGACCAGAGCTTCTCCATGCCGCGGTCCCCCCACACCTCGACGCCTTGGGCCCAGGACTGGAGGATGGTCATCAGGACGATGCCGCGCGAGCCGTAGTGCGAGTAGAGGTCGGGCAGCGCGCGCCAGCGGCAGACGTTCGCCGCCTCGTCCAGGACGCCGACCATCGGGAGCGACAGCCGGCCGCCGCGCTGGGTGGTGGCGTACTCCTCGGCCGCCTCGACGACGGCCACGGTCAGGGCCGTCACCAGCGGGCCCGCGGAGTCACTGCCCTCGCGGGAGAGCGAGTAGAGCGTCGAGCGGGTGCGGACGAACTCGCGGGGATCGAACTCGGGGCGGTCGTCGGTCGGGCCGAGCGGGGTCACCCACTTGTTGACCTCGGGGTTGATCAGGCAGGACGCCATCTGCTGGGCGACGCCGTAGATGCCGCTGCGCTGCTTGTCGGGAGCCGTGATCACGCCGTTCAGGGAGTCGGCGGGCATGACGTGCCCGGCGCCGCGCAGGATGCGCTCGGGGGTGTCGTCCTTCGGGTTGGACAGCCAGGTGTAGATCTGGGTGATGGAGGTCTTGGCGGTCGCCGCCGCGAGCAGCAGGTTGGCGAGGAGGTCCTGGCCGGCCGGATCGAAGAACGCGTCGGTGGAGGCGTCGGCGTCGCGCGAGCCCGAGGCGAAGTGGTCGGCCAGCTTGCGGGCCTTGGCCACGTCGGTGACGTACGAGAGGGGGTTCCACCACCAGGCCGGCGGCTCCTGGGCCACCTGCTGCGGGTCGAAGACCCACACCTGCCCGTGGGCCTGGCGAGGTCCGCGCGTGCCGTCGACGATGTCGCGCTTGTTGGAGGTGACGAGCACCGCCCCCGGGGCGGACAGGATCGCCGGGATGGCGCGCCGGGTCGTCTTGCCGGTACGCGGGCCCCAGATGTCGACGTGCATGTCCTCGAAGGAGCCGAACAGCGGCTGCCGGCCCTTCACCGACCGGCCGATGAAGACGCCGGGCACTTGGGCCTGTACGCCGAGGCGCGCCGCGGTCGCGGCAGCCCCCTTCATGGTGAGCTTGCCGAGCTCCGCGCCGTCCGTCATGTGCTTGGCGGCCCGGTCCACGTCGGGCTTGTCGCGCAGCCGCCGGTGTATCCGGTACCCGGCCGTGACCAGGCCCGCGAGCAGCAGCGCTTCGGCGGCGGCGATGGCGTTCGCCGCGCCGCCCGGCCAGGAGTAGTCGCCCTTGGCCAGGGCGATGGCGAAGGAGAAGGGGTTGCCCGGGGGCTCCGGCTGTTCGGTGAACGCCGCGCCGAGGCGGGCCGCGAGCCAGGCGGCGGACAGGAGGGCCAGGACGCTGACGACGAGGAGGACGATCTCGATCGTCCAGTCGTCTTCGGCGCGCGGCTTCTTCTGTGGTTCGGGGGCCATGGTCAGGGCGTTCCTTCCGCCGGGCCCGGGGTGGACGTCGGCATCTCGTTCTGTCGGTGGTCCGGGGCGCGGTCCGCGCCGCTGGTCTAGGGGAAGCTCCCGGCCGTGGGCACCCGGTAGACGCCCGTGATCTCGCCCTGCCACTCCCAGCTGCTGAACTCGACGTTCTTGCCCGGCCTCGGGGCGTGCAGGATCGTGTGCTTGGCCGCATCCCAGACGATGCCGACGTGCTCGGAGCGATTCGGGCCGCTGGGCTGGAAGAAGATCACGTCCCCCGGCTTGGACTGGCTCAGGTCGACCTTGTACTTCGCGAGGTTGGGCTGCTGGTCGTAGGTGGTGTAACCGAGGTTGATCTTGCCGCCGCTGGCTTGGTAGTACATCCACTGCGTGAAGCTGGAGCAGTCGAAGGACGTCGGGTGGTCGCCCTGGAGGCGGGGGGCGCCCCACTTGTAGGGCTTGCCGATGCCGCGCTGGGCCCAGCCGAGCGCCGCGCGGACGACCGTGTCGTCGACGTCGGGCAGGGGTCCGGTCGAGCCGGCGCCGTCCGGCGGGACGGCCGTGCCCTTGCCGTTCTCGGCGCAGCTGCGGTAGTCGGCGTCCTTGCCGTTGCCGCTGCCTCCGGGAACGCCGCCGTAGTCGGGGCTGGCCGTGATCTTGCCGGCCAGCCATGCCGCCGGGTCGATCTGGCCCGGGCCGTTGTCCTGGCCACTGCGGAAGGGGTCGTCGACGCCCGGCATCAGCACCTCCCAGTGGAGGTGCGCGCCGGTCACGTTGCCCGTTTCACCGACCTTGCCGATCTGGTCGCCGCGCTTGACGGTGTCGCCCATCTTCACGGAGATGCTGCTCTGGTGGGCGTACAGGGTGATGACGCCGTTGGCGTGCTCCAGGCGCGTCTGATTGCCGTACGCGCCACCGCTGCCGATCTTCACGACCTTGCCGTCGGCCGGGGCGTGGATCGGGGTGCCGGTGGGCGCTTCCAGGTCGACCCCGGTGTGGTAGCCGAGGCTCCAGTGCGGGCCCTCCTGGTGGTACTTGGTGCCGAGCTTGTACGAGCCCTCCTTCATCGGCCACTGCCAGTCCTTGCCGCTGGTCGTCGCGGGCGGGTCGTCCGGGCGGAACGGGGCCGCGAGCGGACGGGAGAAGCCCATCGGTGCCATGGCCGTCGTCGTGCCGCCCTGTCCGCCTCCGCCGAGGGGCGGGGTGGACCAGCTGCGGGGGCCCTTGGAGCGGATGCTCAGCGCCTCGCTCGGCTGGGCGTCGTTGCCGACGGGCTCGGGGATGTCCGCGCTCTGGCCCAGGACCGGGAAGGAAGGATTCTTCTCGACGGTGGCCTTCAAGTGCGCGTACCAGCGGTTGATGAGGTCCTTGTCGCTGGTGAGGGTGCCGCGGTAGCGGGCGGCCTGGGTGAGGACCACGCGCGGGTAGACGGTGTTGGTCTTGAGCGAGCCGGAGTAGCCGAGCAGCGCGTCCCAGGCGTTGGTCTCCGCCTTCAGGGCGTGCATGTAGTTGGCCGCGGCGAAGGCCAAGTCGTCGATGCTGTAGCGGTCCTTCTGGCCGTCGCCGTTGCCGTCCTCGCCATACTGGCCCCAGGCCCAGTCACCGAACTGCAGCAGGCCCTTGTAGCCGAAGCCGTTGTCGCCGCCGGGGGCCGCGGACTTGTCCTGGCCGTACCTCGTCTCCTGGTACATCTGCCCGGCGATGATCGTCCAGTCGAGGCCGTCGTAGCGCGCGGCCGCCCGCATCGAGGCGAGGATCATCTTCGGGGGTATCTCGTCGCGGGCGGTGTCGCTCGGCATGTACATCTTGCCCGCGGGCATGATCGGGTTCGTCGCGGCCTTGTCGCCCGTGTTGCCCGCTCCCGCGTTCTCCCCGTAGTTGCCGCAGGCCGCCTGGGCGGCGCCGCCGCCGAGGCCCCCCACGAGGGCCGTGATCAGGAGCATGACGAGGAAGACGATGCCGAGGGTCGGCATCGAGCCGACGCCGGCGATGATCAACACCCACTTGAGGTTGCTCTTCTTCCCGCCTCCGCCTTTGCCGCCCTGTCCCGAAGCGACCTGGGCCGCGCTCTTGGCGGCCTTCGCCGCCTTGGCCGCCTTTGACGCCGCCGCCAGTACGGCAGGAGCCACCACGGGTGCCTCACCCTCCCTTGGGCTCGGGCGCGCCCACGTTGCCCAGGCCGTAGATGTCGAAGCCGTTCACCTGCCACTTGCCGCCGCTCTTGCGGGCGCTCACCAGCCAGGTGTTGGTCTCGGTCTCGGTCTTGCGACCGTCGCTGGAGCGGGTCGCGGTCACTTCCACCACGCTCGAGATCGCCTGGCCGCTGCCGCGCGTGAGCTCGTCGGCGATCAGCGCGTCCCGGCGTACGAAGGCCTGCCCCGCGGAAGAGCACTTGCTCTGCTGGCAGACGGCCCATGCCTTGTCGACCGGCAGCACGGTCAGCTTCTTCATCGTCTCGCCGCCGTCGGTGAGGGCCAGCAGACGGGGCGCCCAGGAGGCGGTGTTGTCGGTGTACTTGAAGGTGCTGAGGCCCGCCATGTAGTCGGCCATCGCGCGGTGGGCCTCCGCGAGGTCGGCAGGCTGGACGATGGGGGGTACTCCGGCGGCCGACCCGGACTGCGGCGTGGCCGCTCCGGCGGCGGGGCCGGCGCCCGTGCCGGTGGCCGCGCCCGTGCCTCGTGTGGCGGATGCCTTGGGCTTGGCGTCGGCCGCGGGTTCGTCCTCGCCGCTGAAGACGGTGAGCACGACGAGGCTGCCGACCAGCAGGACACCCAGTAGTGCCAGCGCCAGTACCGCACTTCGCTTGTTCTCGGCGGGTGAGTCCACCGTCCCGGCCCTCCCTCAGTCAGGTCGCCGAGACACCGTAGGTGGCGGGACGGCCAGGGGAGCGCGGGTTTTCCTCGCGGGGAAATCCGAGGAAAGCGAAGGGTTCGTCGTGAGGAAAAGAGGTCAGCCGAAGGGTTGTTGACGGATGTGGGGAAACGGTGAGGATCGCGCCGCGCGTCCTCACCGGTTCCTTACAAGGGCTGGGCCTCGGGGTCGTACTCCTCCAGCGGGAGGGGGTCGAAGGGGTACGCGGTGTGTCCGCCCGTCTTGGGCGAACAGGCCGCGAACGGGCCGAGGTCCGTGTCCATGAGCACCCGCAGGTGCGGGTCGGCGTGGTGCAGCCACCACGTGGACAGGCCGAGGGTGGGCTCCAGGCGCAGCTGTTCCCAGGCGAGCCAGAGCGCGGAGAGGCGCGCGCCGGCTTCGGGGTGCTCCCACCAGCGGGGGCACCAGGTGGCGGAGGATCCGTTCAGGCGGCGGCGGACGGTCGGGGCGAGGAACTCGCTGACGAAGGCGAAGACGTCCGAGAAGAAGAGCTCGACCTCCTCGCCGGGCGCGGGTACGTCTGCGGGGCCGGTCACAGGTCGATCTCCGGGGCCTTGGGGGCGGCCTCGACCGCCGGGTTCGTCACGCCGTGCGTACTCGCCACGGCCGGGGCGGGACGGGGCGGTACGACGAGGGTGCGGGGGAGGGTCGCCCCGTGCAGGAACGAGGCGCCGTGCACCGGTACATGGGGCGCGGGCGGGGCGGGCGCCGTGGGCGCCGACGCCGGCTGGTCCGGCGCGGGTTCGGTGAGCTCGGGGTCCTGGAACGTGAGGTGCCCCCCTGGCTGTCGGGGCTCCGGCGCGGTGAGTTCGGGTTCAGTGATCTCCGCCTGAGGCGGGGTCAGTTCCGCGTAGCTCTCCACCGCGTTCAGCTTCGCGACCGCCGCGGCGTGCGCCTCCTTCAGGTGCTCGGGGACGTCGATGGCGGCCAGCTTGCCGGCGAAGGAGGCGGGGGACTTGTCTTCTCCCTGTGCGTAGTCCTCCCTTCGCAGCTGGCACCGTACAGCCGGGTCCACCATGAGGCCGCGGATGTCCGCCGGCAGGTGCCCCTGGTGGGGGAAGTCGACCAGGAAGTCCACGTTCTCCTTGCCGACTCCCTCCGGTCCGAGGACCCGCTTCAGCTCCGTCGCACCCAGGACGGAGCCTTCACCGATCTCGGCCGCGAAGACCAGCACCTGGCCTTTGGCCGCCGCGGCGTAACGATCCGAGACGCGGGGCCAGATCTCGGCAGTGGTCTTCTGCAAGTCGGCTGCGCTCACGCCGTAGTCCGACGTGAGCACCTCGGCCATGAAGCTGTTGCCCAGGTAATACCCGTCCATCCGGGCTGCTGCCGGAGTGTCCTCCAGAACCTGGTACCCACGTGTTTCACCACACGCCTGGGCCAGGAACCGGTGCTTTATCTCCCGGTCCATGCCCGCCGGCTGAGACTGCCAGGACCAGAGCGCCCGGTCATCGCCCCGGTCAGGGCGGGTGACCTCCTCCTCCTCGGCGACGCTCCGGATGAAGGACATCAGGTCCGGGAGTTCGTTCTCGCCTGCAGGCTCTTTGCCTTCCCGCAGGGCAAGCTCCCTCTGCCGGTCGTGGGCCGCCTGCCGGTCCGCGAACATCTTGGCGACGATCTTGCGCGCGTCCGCTCGCGAGCGCGGCTCCCCGGCCTTGTGCTTGGCCTCGAGGCGCTGCGCGAGCTCGATCTCTTCCCGCGTGAGCGGTGCGACTGGGCTCACCGATCACCTACGAGGAACTCGAGCGGTGCGTAGACGTCCACGGAGATGGCCGAGCCACCGGGGCCGCCGTCCGTGGTCCAGGCCTGGAACGACACCGACTGGCTCAGCGTGATGCAGGGCTGCCCGGGGACAGCCGCCTCCGGCGCCCAGTAAGCGAACCGGAACGGGTTCCGGCTCAGCGCCCGTTCCTCACGGTCGCGCCAGTAGGCGGGGTGGGGAGGCTCGGGGAAGTCGGGGGAGTCCCACTGCCCGGACCAGGTCGGGGCACCCAAGGCGGCCTCGGCGGCCTTGAGGTAGGTGGACCACACTTCCGCCGCTGCCGTGTGTACGTCCGGGTTCTCCTGCCCGGAGCCTGCGGTGACGTGCCATCCCTGGTGTCTGAGGCTCGCGAGGGGGCTCCAGTCGCCGCCCAACACCGGGAACAGCGTCCAGTCTCCTCCGCTGCGCGTGCGGACCCAGAGGCTGCGCTCGGTCGTCTGAGGCTCCCAGCCGTAGCGCTCGCACCATGCGTAGAACTCAGCCGTCCCGCCCTGCGGCGGGCCCGCCCAGACCGAGGGCCAGTCGTTGACGGCCGCCACGGCCGTCAACTCGGCCGTGAGGTCCTGCGGCGTCCGGCCGGTCGTCTCCGTCAGCATGCTGGTCTCCTTCGTCCGTGGTGGGTTTGACCGTATCCCGTCAGGAAAGCAAGATCCCCAACACGAACACGGCGACGACGATCGCACCCATGATGAGGCGGACCTTCGGGTCCTCCCGCTCCCACAGTTCGTGGACCACGGCCCAGCCGGTCAGTCGCGCCGCGCGGCCGTTGTGGATGCTCGGGGTCTCCGCCGTCTCATGGGGCTCCGCGTCGTCCTCGGGCTCATCGGCCTCGGAGTCGTACAGGGCGTCCGCCCCCGTCACCCCCTGCTGCTCCTGTGCGACCACCACCAGGCCCTCCAGGAGGTCCGGCATGGTGTGCGGTGTGAGGGGGTACGCGACCGTGCCGTGCGGGGTGCGCAGGCAGAGCTTCGACTGCCAGGGGTTTCCCGGCTCGTAGCCGGAGATCCAGGCGTGCCCGGCCTCCACCAACGGCGGTTCGGGGGCCTCGGGGGCGGTGCCCGCGTCCTGCCACGGGTGAAGCTTCTGCTCGCTCAACTCTCGTCCTTCGGGAGGTCGGGGACGGCTCCGCGCCCGCGACTGGGGCACAACCCGGCATTGTGACGGAGTCGTGGGCGGGTGGCCGCGCCGTCGCCCCTCGGTTTTCCTCACAGGGATTCCTTATTTTTTCCTCACCTCTCCCCGTGAGGAAAAGCGAGAGGGGAATGTCAGCTCGATTTGCCACACTGCCGTCCGCACCTGGTCTCGCCAGGGCCCGCCGCACGCCCGACCGGCGGACGGGGATCACACGCGGGGAGAGAACCGACTCGATGACGGACCACAGCAGTTCTGCGGACGGGATCGGCGAGGACCGGCCCGCCGGGCACCCCGCACAGCAGGCGCCGGGTCCGTACGACTCCCCGGCCGTGCCCCAGCTCTCCGCCGAGGCGGCCCGCAGCCAGGTGGCCGCCGCGTGGGTGCGCGTGGCCCCGCAGTCCAACGTGCCGCCGGGTCAGGCGGCCGTACCGAGCCTGCCGCCGCGCGCGGACCGGCCCGCCGCCGAGTCGAAGAAGGACAAGCGGGAGCAGGCGAAGGCCGAGCGCAAGGCCGAGTACGAACGCAAGAAGGCGGCCCGCAAGGCCGAGTACGAGAGCAAGAAGGCCGCACGCGAGAGCCGCAAGGGGGGCGGCAAGGCTTCCGTCCCCGGGATGCCGGCCGCTGCCTCCGCTCCCGCTGCCGCCGCGGCCCCGTCCGCCGCCGCCGTGACCGCGCCCGGCCGGAGCGGCGCCAAGGGGCCGGAAGCCCGGTTCGAGGTGCCCCGCCCCGGAGGTCGGCTGCCCTCGAACGGCAGGAGCACGCACGTCGCCCTGCGTGCGACCCTGATGATCACCGCCTGCGCCTTCGCACTCGGGTCGTGCGGTGTCACCGGCCTGGTCATCGGCAGGTCATCCGTCTCCGTGAAGCCCGCCGCCCTGGACGGGCAGGACCTGAGCCGCTACCGCCTCACCGACTTCCCGGTCCAGTCGGCGGCGGTCTTCGCCGAGGAGTACGCGTCCCTCTGCATGACGTACTCGCCGGAGAACACCGACAAGCGCCGCGAATCCCTCTCCCGCTACATCTCGGCCGGCGTCGACCGCGACTGCGGCTGGAACGGGAAGGGCAAGCAGCAGGTCAAGCAGGCGAACTGGGACGGGACCGTCGAAGAGCTCCCCGAGTACGGGAAGAACGGCCGGTACCTCAACATCCAGGTCACCTACACCGGCGGCCGCACCACCACCCTGTCCGTACCGGTGTACGTCAAGGACCTCGCCGGTGCGTCCGGGCTGCGGGTCGTCGGCAACGTCGGCGAGATGCCGCTGCCGATCCGCGACACCGCGCCCGCGCTGGAGAAGGGCGAAGAGGTCATCGACCAGGAACTCTCCACCCAGCTCAGGGACCAGGTCCTGGCCGGCTACTTCAAGGCGTGGGCCGCGTCCGACACCACCGCCCTGACCCGCTTCACCACCCCCGACGCCACCCCCGCGGCGGTCTCGGGCCTGGCCGGCGTGCTGAACTCGCCCGTGGTCCAGGAGGTGCAGGCGCTGGCGCCCGAGGGCACCGAAGCCGGCAAGAAGGTCACGTACAGCCAGGGCCAGGCGGTCCCGGCACGGGTGACGGTCCTCTGGGGCGGCGGTGGGGCCGACGACGCGAAGGCGGAGGTGGCCCTGAAGCGCTCGTACCGGGTGACCGTGGTGAACACGGCGCAGGGCTGGTTCATCAAGGACATCCGCGGCGGTGTCATGGACCCCACGGGCGGGCGGGCGGACACACCCGGCACGGCCTCCCCGAGCGCCACCCCGCCCCCCGGAGCGAGCGCCCCGCCCGCCCCGTCCGGCTCGGCCTCTCCGTCCGGCCCGGCCTCCCCCAGTGCCTCCCCGTCACCCAAGCCGTCCGCTTCCCCGTCGGCCCACTGACGCGTCACGCGCAAGGCGGCGTACCGACCCTCCTGCACGACGCGACACCCATCCGTACGCCCCTCACGAACGAAGGACACGCCATGATCCTGGCAGCAACGACCCTCGAAGGCATGTTCGGCAAGATCCAGGGGATCCTGGCCGGCCTGGGCCTCACGGTGGCCTCCTGCGCCCTCCTCATCCTCGGCATCCGCATGCTGCTGTCGATGAAGCGCGGCGACGGCATGCGCGAGGCCTTCCAGGGCTTCGGCATGATCGCGCTGGCCGCGTTCATCATCGGTGGCGCCGCCGGTCTTGCCGGAATGCTCATCAGCCTCGGCGAGCAGATCGGCGGCAAGGGCTGATCCCGGGGACGGGCCGTGGGGAACGGAACCCGGCCCGCGACCGTAGACGTGCCGCCCGCGATCGCGGTACGGAGCACGCAGCCACACCAGAGAGGGGGACCGACTGATGACGCAGGACACGCCGGACGCACCGGCGCCCATGGTCGCCTACGACCACACGGACCTGCTGAACCGGCCCAAGCGCATCTGGAACTGGGGCAACATCCCGCTTCCCGGTCTGCTCCTGCCCGCCCTGGGCGCCGCCTTCGGTTTCGGCGTGCTGTGGTTCGTGCTGCTGCTGACGCTGTCGGCCCTCCTGCCCTTCCTGGGCCTGTCGCTCATCACGTCGGTCCTGTACCTCGGGCCGCCGGTCGCCGTCTACTTCGTCTGGGGCCGGCCACTGCCCTCGTCCCTCACCCTCAGCCAGCAGGTGGTGGTGTGGGCCGATTACTGGATGCAGCCCAAGCGCCTCCAGGGGCTGGCCGCGGACCGCGAGCCGGAGGAGCTGCACTGGCAGGTCATCCTCTGGCAGCCGGGCGCGAGCCGCTGGCACAAGCGGTACGACGCGGCACTCGTGACGGCGGCCCTGCACGGCTCCTCGTACGCCGCGTCCGCTCCACCCCCGGTCGCGCCCTCACCGAGCGCACCCGCCGAGACCGCAACCACCGAGACCGCAGGATGACTCCTCCATGTTCGTGCTGATCTTTTTTGGCGGGGCGGTCGCCTTCTTCCTGATCGCCATGCTCCTCGCGTCCACTTCCTCGAAGAAGAACGCCGGGGCCAAGAACGGCGGCTCCGGCAGTCCGGGGAAGCCGGGCGGCAGCTCCTCCCGCGGCCAGGCCCCGGCCAAGCGGCGCGAGGAGATGCGGCTGCCCTACCGGTACGCCGACGACATGATCTTCGTCCACGGGGACTCCGTCTGGACGGGCATCGCCCTGCCCACGGCCATCGACGAGTACCTCAACGCCGTCGAGCTCCAGGCCATGGCCGAGGCCCCGGCCCGCGCGCTGCTCAACCTCGCCCGCGGCGACCGCAACGTCGAGTGCCACTACCGCAAGGTGTACCGGCCGATCACCGCCCAGGACTGGGCCGAGCAGCTCAACGCCGTGGCCTGGGAGCCGACGGAGAACTACAAGGCGTACAACTTCCGCAAGGCCGAGTACCAAGAGCGCATCGGCGCGCAGCGCGAGCGCAACATTCTGCTGGTCAAGCTGGGTTCGATGAAGCGGAAGTCCGGCAACGACCACGGGGTGCTCCCCGGCGGGGACGACCCGGTCGAGGAGTCGGGCGTCACGCGCTCGGTGCGGGACGCCGCCGACGCGGCCGCGGCCGGTGCCACGGGCGTGCACGACGAGTACCTGTCGCCGGAGCTGCTGGCCCGGTGGACCCAGGTCGCCCGCGAGATCCACGAGGGCCTCGAGGGCCTCGGCGGCAGCCCGCTGAGCCGCGAGGAACTGGTCTGGCTGATCCGCAAGCCGCTCCACGGCGACCTGCCGATTCCCGCCGAGCCGGTGCTCGGCAGCCGGGCCTGGGGCCCCGACCAGTTCGACCTGGTCGTCGACTTCTCCGGTGAGAACCGCAAGACGCACATCGTGCTGCACCAGTACGACGAGATGACCGGCGAGCGGCGCACCAGCTACACGACCACCCTCGTCGCGGCCAGCTGGCCCACCGAGACCCGCTTCCGGCAGTCCACCGCGTGGGCCCGCTACGCGGCACAGCACGTCGACTTCCCGGTCGAGATCGACATGCGGTTCACCCTCATCCCGTACCTGAAGTTCCAGGACCGGGCGAAGAAGATCAGCGGCAACCTCGTCGACGAGATGAACGACATGGCCAACTCCGGCCGTGCCCCCGGCACCCAGCTCGCCGCCCAGGTCACCCGTGCCCAGAACCTCGTCGACGACGTGGAAGAGCACAAGATGCCGGGCATGGAGGCGCAGATACGCTTCACCATCTCCGCCCCCGACCTCACCGAGCTCGAGCGACGCCGCCGAATCCTGGAGATGCAGTTCAAGCAGGACCTGAAGGTCACCCTGCTGCGCCCGAGCCGCCAGCAGTGGCGCCTGCTGCAGTCGCAGCTGCCGGGTGACGCGCCCAAGCTGCCGATCGCGCCGTACCTGCGGCTCCAGGAGGTCGAGCAGCTCGGCGCCGGGCTGCCCACGGCCGGCACCGAGCTGGGCGACAACCCCGAGCGCCGGTCGGGCAAGCAGCTCGGCTGGGTCGGCAACCTGGTCGGCTGGGCCGGCAAGACTCCGGTCCACTACTCGCTGCACGTTGGCCCTGCCCGCAACGACGGCGGTGGCGTGGCCATCGTCGGCGCGTCCGGTGGCGGCAAGTCCTCGCTGGCCCTGCAGAAGTTCTACGAGGAGTCGGAGTCGGGCGTGCGCTGCCTGGTCATCGACCCCAAGACCGACTTCGCCCAGCTCTGCTACTACCTGGCCTTCGGATCCCAGGTCAACGACCCCGAGTTCCCCCTCGACGCCGAGGCGGGCCTCCTCGGCACCCCGCAGAGCCGTTTCCAGCCGGTGAACCCGGAGTTCTGGGCCGAGACCGAGGTCGTCGACCTCCTCAAGGGACAGGCCGGCGTGCTCGACCCGTGGGTGGTCGCGCGCGACGTGCCCTCCGGGCGACTGCTCGCCGAAACGATGCTGCGCGGTTTCCTCGGGGACGAGGACTACCAGCGGGTGCGCCTGCCCGTCATCGAGGCGATGGCCACGGTGGTCGGCTGGTACAACTCCGCGATCCGGCAGGCCACCGAACAGGGCCTGAGCGCCCGCGACGCCGAGCGGCAGGTGCCCCGGCCGACGCTGTGGCAGGTCGTCGACGAGGTCGTACGCGCCTACGACGACGCGGTGGCGAGCGGGGACCGCGAGGCCGTCAAGGACCTCAAGCTCGCCCAGATGCTGCTCACCGAGCTGCGTACCCTGCCGTACGCGCGACTCGCCTTCGCGGAGAAGCCACAGACGCTGTCCGCGATGCGCAAGCGCCGCACGGTGATCACCCTGCGCGGTTTCCAGACCCCGGCCTCCTCCGACCCGCGCAGCTGGAACCCGGCCGAGCGGCTGGCCGCGACCGCGCTGATGGCGGTCGTGGAGCTGGGCAGCCAGATGCTCGACGTCGGCTACGAGAAGAACCCCGTGACGGGCGAGGTCGGACTGCGGCCCAAGGCGCTGTTCGTCGACGAGGCGTACGTCGTCACCGCGACCGAGAGCGGCCGCGACCTGATGCGGCGCGCGCTCAAGCAGGGCCGTTCGTACCTGGCGGTCATCGTGCTGATCACGCAGCAGGCCATCGACCTCGTCCAGATCGAGGACTCCGAGGCCCGCAGCGGTGGCGCCAACCAGATCCACACCGTCTTCGCCTTCAAGCAGAAGTCCGCCCAGGAGGCCTCGATGGTGGCGCCGCTGCTCGGCCGGCCGGAGAGCGACACCAAGGTGTCCGACTCCCTCCAGGAACTGCGGACGGGTGTCTGCCTGCAGCGGGACGTGGACAAGCGGGTCGGCACGGTGGCGGTGGACCTGGTCTTCCAGGAGATCCTCGCCGCCACGGACACCAACGGCACCACCCGCCCCGGCCGCCAGTCCATCGACCCGCCGCTCAGCGTGTGGGACTGGACCTTCATGCAGGAGGCCGCCCGCGAGGAGCGGCCGGCCGCTGCGGATGCGGAGCCTGCTGCCTCGCGGTAGCGGAGCGCCTTCAGCCCAGCACCCACCTACCACAGGAGACCCCATGCGCATGTCCAGGATCCTTACCGCCACAGCCGCTCTCACTGCGCTCGCGGCCCTTACGGGCTGCGGCGGTGAGGGAGATTCCGAAACCGGAAGTGGCGGCAAGAGCCTGCCGAAGGCGAAGGACGTCGCCGCGATGGAGCGCTTCGTCAACCAGTACACCCAGTGCAATGACCTGGAAATGAACCCGCCGGAGGAGCGGCACGGCGGCACGGCGTTCGAAAACGTCCCCAAGGGCGCCGGAGCGGGCGTGAAGGAACAGGTGTACTGCGATGCCGAAAAGGGGCACATGGCCCTGGTCGCCATTTCCGACATGAAGAAGTTCCAGCAGGCGCTCAAGGCGAACGCCGAAGCCGGGAAGGAGGGCGATGCGGTCGCCCTGGTCGGGGCGGACTTCGCCGTCATTCCCAACGAGGGCGGCGGCCTGCGCGAGCTGAAGTCCTCCGGACTCCTGGTCGCCTCGTGCAACGCCAAACTCAACAGCCAGATCCCCAGCGGCTACATGAAGCGCGATGCCAAGGTCCAGGGCTGCATCCTGACGGATTACATCCCCGCGTAGCCCACGCCACCGCCTCTCCACTCGTCCGTTGCGGTAATCCAGAAGGAAGCTGATGTCCGTGCGCCGTAGCGCCAAGCCACGTGGAGATCTTTCCGCCCGCCCCTCGCCCCGCGAACGGGTGAAGGCGGCCGGGCGTGCGGTGCGGATCGGCGCATTCATGATGTTCGCGCTGTTCTCGTTGACCATGGCCGTGCCCGGCCCGGCACGCGCCATTGACTTCGCCTGTTCCTTCACGGGCGACGACAACTACCAGATGGACAACCCGGGCCACATCGAGTCGGTTTTCCCGGCCGTCAAACAGTGGGAGAAGTCGCGCCCCAAGACCCTCAACGACACCACGGGTCTGTTCGACGGGGCTGCCGAACTGCCCCAGGGCTACGAGTACTACACGATGTACGAGCTCGCCGGCATGCGTGGCATGAACTGGTCCATGACCATGCGCGGCCGGGGAGACGCCTCCCAGGACGCAGGGTTCCTGGATTTGAACGCCAACGGCGCGGACAGCTGTTCCATCATGGACTTCGTCAACAACGGCATAGCAGACACGGTGTTCGACCTCACCAAACTGCTCACCCGCGCGGGCATTTCCATCAAGGAGTACGCCTCCAACCCCAGCCCGCTCGCCGGTCTGTACGAGGGCCGCAACAATGTCGTGACGACGCTCAAGAACAACCTATTCGTACCAGCGGTTCCCGTCATGATCGCTCTCACCGGCTTCTGGGTGTTCGGCAAGTGGCGCAAGAATCAGATGCGAGAGGCCTGGTCGGGCATCGGCTGGGCGTCCTTGACCACCATCGCCGTTGTAGTCATGCTCACCGGCGGGAACTTCGAGAAGTTCATCGATACGGCCGACTCCGGCATTGCCCAGGCCAACGCAGCGCTCAGCGAGGCGGTTCTCAGCGGCCTCTCCGGAAACGCACAGCCCCCCTGCGATCTGCCGGCAAACAGTCAGGTGGAAAACCGGGGCGTCCGCATCAACAGCTGCGCCATGTACGACACGCTGGTGTTCCGTCCTTGGGCCTTGGGTCAGTTCGGCGAAGCCGGCACTGACTGCATCTTCCGGCAGAAAGAGGGCAGCATCAAGGACGGTGTGTGCGCCCCGACGTCGCACAACGACAAGTGCTATTGGGGCGTCAAGGGAAGCGCGCGCTGTGAGGACCTCCGCATTCGCCAGCTGGTGTCCCAGGCCCGGACCAACAAGGAGATCGGCAAGGACCTCAAGAAGTACGAGGACGAATGGATCCCCATCCGCTACGACATCGCGGGAGGTAAGGGATCGAACAACAGCAAGGCGGACCAGTACATCTACCCGGTCACCTTCGACCAGTGGGCCGGCAGGAACGCCGGGGACCGGATCGGGATCGCCTTCTATTCGCTGATCGCCGCGCTGATTGTCGCCATCATGGTGATGGTGCTCAGTGCGCTCACCCTGCTGTGGCACGCCGTGACGCTCATCATGATCATAATGCTGCCGCTGATCGCCACGTTGGGTATCCACCCTTCGCAGCAGAAACTGCTCAAGGGCTGGCTCCAGACGTTCATCCACAGTTTCGTCCTCAGAGCCGGCTTCGGCGTTGTCCTGACCGTGCTGCTCGTGCTGTACCAGATGATCCTGCCGTCCAGGATCTCCCTCGGTATGCAGCTGCTGATGCTGCTGCTGGTCACCGTCGCCGTCGTGATGATGCTGAAGAAGCTGCTGTCGGGGGCCTACAGTCCGCAGATCGCCGGGGCAGAGGATTCCCTGGGCGTCGGGGACATGGCGAACACGGTGGGCGGCAAGCTGGGTCAGTACGCCCCTGGGGCCGTGGTCGGCGCCGCGAAGGCGACGGGCCGTGTCGCCGGCGGCACGGCGAAGGTGGCGAAGAAGGGCACGCTGGCCGCTGTACGGACCTACGACAACAAGAAGAACGACGGTCGGTGGCAGAAGGAAGGCAAGCTTTCCACCCCCCAACCCTCCAAGCGTGAACAGCGCAAGACCGCCTACCAGACCGCAACGGTCCAGAAGGACCAGCTCGGGGAGCAGTACGCGGCAGTCGAGGCCAAGCGAGAGCGGCAAGCCGCAGAAGCCGACCAGGCCCAGAGCAGCGGCGGCCGTCTCGTTGGCGGTGGTACGCCGTCGGCCTACGTGCCACGGCCGCAGCCCGCACCGCCCCTGCCGGCACCGGCCCCCGCGCCCGCCGTTCCCGCACAGCACGACCCCCAGTCGTCCAGGGGCCGGGTCAACAGGCCGGACAACGGACCCGTGCACCAGCAGCCGCGTGTGCCCGCGCCCGACCCGCGCGCCACTCCGACACCGTCCACCCCGCCGACGCTGCCCACCCCGCCGACGCCGCGGGACGGCGGTGACGGCCGTGTGTCCCGCTAGGAAGGCCTGAGCCATGGCAAGCGTCATCACCGACCAGACCCCACAGGAGCTCGCCGCCGAGCTGGGCGCGCTCCTGCGGGTGGACTGGCGTGCCGTGTGGCCAGGCGTACCGGACGGTGAGGCCGAGCGCGCCGAGTGGTGCGCGGGCTTCGGCTGGGAGCCGCTGTGGTCCCAGTCGGGCCTGTGGGTGCGTACGCGGCGGGGCGGCCGCCTGCACCTGGCCTCACGGGCCGGCCTCGGCCGGCCCGTGACCCGGGCGTCGTACACGGTCTGGAAGGCCGCGGAGGGTGCGCCCTCCGACGGTGAGGCGGTCCTGGCCGCCGCCCTCGACCGCTACGCGGCCCACCTCGCCCGTACGACGGCCGCGTTGGGCGCACCGGGCTGGGAGGGCGCCTGGGACAGCACGGACTTCCCGGAACCGCCCGCGCCGGGCCGGTGGGGCGACGCCGAGGAGCGGCGGGAGCTCCGGGCCCCGTACCGGCTGGCCCAGTGGAGGTACGCCAATCCGCTGGCCCCGGTGATCGTGCTCGCGCTGGACCACCGGGAGGGCGGGTATTCGGGGGGTGGGACGATCTCTCTCACCTTCCACGGGCCGGCCGACCCGAGGGCCCTCGACGGCCCCGGTTGGCTGCTGTGACGTACGAGACGCGAGAAAGAGAGACCACGGACATGGGCACGCCCTTCGAACCGCCGGTGAACCGCACCCCGCAGGAACTCGTCACCGAGCTGCGCGGGCTGACTGACGTCCACTGGGAGACCGTCTGGAACGGCCCGCCCCTGCCCAGCCAGGGGTTGGACGAGTGGTGCGCCCAGTTCGGCTGGACACCGACCCAGTTCGAGTACGTCCTCAACGTGGTCACGCGGACCGGGGGCACGATGACGCTGAACGCGCTGGGAGGCAGCTGGGCACCGGTGCACAGCCTCTCGTACTGGGTGTGGGGCTCGTTGTCAGTCGCCCCCGAGGGCAACGCCCAGGTGCTGACCGATGCCGACGAGGCGTGGCCCCTCTACCGCGACGCCGTGTCCTCGGTGCTCGGCGCACCAGCCTGGGACGGCGCCTGGGACTCGGCGGACTTCCCTGACGAGCTCGGAGAGTACGCCGTGCCCAAGCTCGAGAGCCGCCTCAAGTACAAGCGCCCCTACCGCATTGCCTACTGGGAGCTCAACGCTCCGGACGGCGCACTCGCCAGCCTGACCATCACCCCCGCGACGGGTACCGCCGACGGGTCCCGTCCCGGAGCGGTCAACATGAGCCTCGACGTGTATCCGCGTCCGCTGAAGGCCGGGCGACGGTGAGCTCGGAGCCGATACCGAAACACATAGCGGAAGGCGCCTTGGCGCGGGCTCACGCCCGTGAGCTGGCAGCCAAGGACGCCCGGCTCGACCCGGACGCCGTGGTGGAGCAGATCTCGGCTTCCGCCGTGGCGGCAGGGCTGAAGGACATCGTGCTGGACGACGGCAAGTCGCTGCTGTCCAAGGAGAGGCAGTACATCGACGCCCTCGCGCGGGACAAGGCGAAGCTCACTCCGCCAGAAGGGGCCAGGCCGATCAGCGCCTTCTGGTCGCACGGCCTCGAGCACCCGGACGCGCCGAAGAACGACAAGGGCGTGCACTTCCTGTCCCAGCGCTTCATCGCGGAGCAGTGGGCCGCCGAGCAGAACACGATCAGCGCCGGCTCCGCCCAGACCCTGGAGACGACCCAGGGCGGCCGGGAGCTGGATGGCATGTTCCTGTGGGAACCGGCGATCATCCGGGCTCTCGGTGGTGAGAAGGCGGGCTTTCCCGAGGGCTACGCCAAGGCCAAATGGGACGAGATCTCCGCGACGTACGGCGGTTTGGCCGAAGGGCGGGTGGTGGTCTTCGCGGACATCGGCAACACCCGGGCGGTCCTGCACCAGAAGGAACTCGGCACGCTCTGCGAGAACCCGAACGTCGGGCTGCACAACATCAACTTCGTGTACGAGGCCCCCCAGTCCTGGCCCGAGGTGACCCGGGCCGAGGCCGGCACGAACGCCGTGCGGGCCGTCGCGCAGTTCGACAACAAGGACCTCCCCCGCTACATCGACCCGTACGCCTTCGCGGCCGACAGCCCCGAGGCCCGCAAGGCGAAGATCGACAATCTGATGGAGGCCGTAGCCCCGGGGCAGGCGCAGGTCCCCGCCGTCGAGGCGCCCGAGCAGCAGGCCACGCCGAAGCGCCTGCCCAGCCCGCTCTGGCAGATGGGCATCCAGCAGCCGACCACCGTCACCCGGCGCGAGACCGCTGGACCGGCCTCCGGAGCTGAAAGCGCGGGCGCTCCGGCCCTCACCCTCCGCGCCCCCGCACCAGGTATGGACGGTCCGTGATGACCCCGCGCCCCTCCCTCGACTCCTTCCGTCGGCTGCTCCGTCAGGAGCGCGACGACGCGTGGGCCGTGCGGCTGCTCCGCCGGATCGTCTTCGGCATCGCCGGCGCCTACACCCTCTTCATGCTCGCCTCGACCAGCATGGCCTCGTTCATCACGATGGCCGCGCTGCTGGTCCTCGCCGTGCTGGTGTGGCTGCTGCGCCGTCGCGGCCAGCTGCTGCTCGGTCTCGCCTCGACCGTCGTCACCGCCGCGATGACCGGCTACCTGGCGGCCGCGGGCGACATCGCGCGTGGGTCCTCCGGCGGACTTCTCAGCGGCCAGGCGGTCTTCGGCTACTGGGCGCTCGGCGGTATGGCGCTGCTGGGCGCCTGGATGCTCAAGCGGCCCAGGGGCCGCCGGGGCGTCACCGTCGTCCTGGCCGACGTACTCCTCGTCGGCGCGTCCGGGGTGGGTATGGTGGCGCCGCTGTACGGCGTACCCCTTGGATTTCTCGGCGTCGTAGGGGTTCTGATGCTTCGTAGCGGAACGTTCTCCCGCGTTAACCGGCGTGAACCGAGGCTGGAGCGCCGGGGTCTGCGCCGGATCGCGGCAGCCGCTGACACGGATGCGCGGTGAGCTGGTGGGCCGGCATTTCCGTTGTGTAATAAGTGATCGACAGCAGGTGGTACGGCTTTGCCGCTGCCAATTGGCCTGCTCTAGAGTCCCCGTTGGTCACAAAGAACATCGGGGGACTTCTTTCATGGCGAGGACAGCGATGAGTACCCGGCCGGCATCGATGCTGCCGGCCACCACGACGCTTCTGCCTTGCCAGCGGCGGCCCGACATCTTCGCGGAGCCGCTCCTGACACGTCCGTCCGCGGGTGCTCCGGAACTGCCCTTCCGCATGCGGCGGAGCCAGGCCCTCACCCATGCGGCCCGGCAGCTGTGCTTCTCCTGCCCCGTGTGGGCCGAATGCCTGCAGGGCTCTGTCGTCCGGTCCGATCCGGGCGGTTACGCCGCCGCCACCACAGAGCAGGACCGGCGCTGGATCCGCAGGTGGCTGCACATCGGCGACAGCCGGGGACGCTTGACCGCCACCGCGTCCGCCACGGGCGACGGCTGCGGTGAAGCGGTTGAAGCAGCCGCGGTACTGGACGCGTTCAGCGCCCTCCAGGAGCACCGGGCACGCCGGCCATCGGGTTCCGGCCAGGGGACGGTTCCCGCCCAGCGGCAGGATCCGGCACAGCACTTCCCGGCGGACCGCCGACCGCGCACCGACACGGACGAGATATCGAAGGCGGGCGCCCCGGCCCTGTCGGGAGCACGCATCGCCTACTCGCTCGCCGATCCGGCCCTGGCCATACAGAAGGCCGTGCTCGGTCCGCTGGCGTCGGCCACGCTCCCCATGCTCAAGGTCACCGAGCAGCTCGCCGGGATGCTCGCGTTCACCCCGTCCGCCGCCGTGGCGCCCGAGCTCCTCGCCGCGGTCACCCGGACCCGCATGAGCCTGGAGTCCTGGCGTGCGGCAGCAGGCGACGAGACCGCCTACGAGGTGACGGACGGCGCCCTGACCGGTTCCGTGAGCATCGAGCTCGCGACCAGCGACCCCGTCGCCGCGCTGCGGCAGGACATCTTCGAGCCCCTGCTGCGCCGCCTGGCCGACTCGCTGCACCACGTGGAGGCCATCACGGCGGTGCTCGTCCCCGCAGCCCACACCGCGGACCCGGCCGCCGTCGCGCACGCCGGGAATCTGGCGGCCGTACTGGAAGCGGTGCGCGAGCTCGGCTCCCACCTGGAGCGCTACCAGCCCCACACTCCGCGCCAGGACCACGGCGAGGGCCACGCGGGCATCCAGTGCGACAATCGCCCGCACCACTCCGCCACGGGGGCGGGCGGGTCCGGTCCCTGGGGCGTCCCCAGCCTGCGGCGCGCTGTGGAGACGGCGGTGTCCTCCTTCCCAGGTCACTTCACTAGCCGCGACGTGGTCGGCGCGCTGCCCCCGGGTGCCTACCAGGACGCGGGGAAGTCGGTCAGCAACGCCCTGTCCGCCATGGTCAAGGCGGGCCGACTCCTACGGGTCTCGCGCGGCACCTACACCGCGAACCGGCCGTCCACCGGCGAAGCCGTCCCGAACTCCTGAAAGGCAGTCGCCGTGCAGCCCACCCCTCCGGCCGCGGAAGTCCGCGTCTTCTCCCAACACGCGGGCCTGATCGACGAGGTCCCCGTGACGGCCCCGCCCTTCGGCAACATCCAGGACGTCGTCATCGGCATTCTCCAGCAGCGCGCCCAGCAGCTCGGCTTCCCGACCCCTGCTGTGATAACCGACGACCGCTACGGCGGTGCGGTCCGCCTCCTCATCCACCCCGACGGCAGCACCGAAGCCCTGCCCGACGCCCAGCCCTGAACGCGGTTCCGCAGGATGCGTCCCGCCCTGTCGCTTCCCTGACCCTCGGGGGTCTCGGAAACGGCCCTGTCCAGGCAACGGGCCGCCTCGGCAGCCGGGCCGGTGCCGATCAGCGCGGAGCCGGAATCCGCGGTACCGCCTGGAATCCGGGTCGATGCGACACCAGCCGGCGGGATCGACTCATGGGTACGGGCGGCCCGTGACAGGCCGAAGGTCCAGCTGAGACAGGCTCGTGGAGCTTGATGCCTTGTGGCCGGGGCGGCGGATGACGGGAATCGAACCCGCTCTATAAGCTTGGGAATCACCCGGTACCTGAGCATGGAAATGGGCTCTGACCTGCGAAAACGGTCGGCACCGATTTCGGCCTGACTGCCTCGTCGGCCCCCTTGCTGACCGCTGTTTACCGTCCCGACCGGCACGTTGTGGCACGACCCCTCATGCGGGGACAGGAACCTGCCCCTCGAAGTCCGTAGGAGCAGTTGCTCTCCGCGAGGTCCGCTGTCGGTGCCGGCCGGCGTGGGGGGCCGTCGTCTTACGGGCTGTCCGCCTCGTGTTCCCTGATCGCTGCCTCCACCAGGGCGCGCGCCGCCCAGGTGATGGCCTCCTCCTCGGCCTCCGGGCCAAGACCGCGGACGTCGCGCAGGGCGATCTGCGCCTCCCAGCCGACCACGATGGTCAGGGCCGAGATCAGCCGCTGGTACGACTCCGGGCTCAGGGTGTCGCGGAGCGGTTCGCAGGCCTGCTCCAGCCATTGGATCCGGCGGGGGCCGCGGCGCGGCCCGGCCGGCTCCGGAGTCTCGCCTGCCGGTTGATCGACGGTCAGGCGGATCAGTCGGCGGCCGAGGGGAAGCGACTGCGGTGAGTACTTCAACAGCGTCCTTATGAGGGCGTCCACCCGGCCCGCGGGGTCGCCGGCCAGTGCGGGGTCGTTCAGCGCTTCCTCGACCGGGGGCTCGTTGAGCGCGCCGGCGGTCGCGTCGATCAGCAGGTGGTCGAGGCTCGGGAAGTACGCGTAGACCGTGCGCCGCGACACGTCGGCGGCGGCCGCGATCTCGTCGATGGACGGCGTCGCTCCGCCGGCGCTCAGCCGGACCGCCGCGTCGACGATCGCCTTGCGGGTGCGGCGGCGCTGCGCTTCACGCCCGCCGCGGCGGACCGGATCGTCACTGGTCATCGTGGCCTCTCGCTCCCGGATCGGGTCGGTGGGGTCTTGACGCCCCCTCAGGGAATAAGTATATCTTCATGCAGTCGCTGCACAGGAGTGCAGTGAACGCACAGTCGTGTACTTGATGGTGGGGCAGGTCACACAGCCGTACCCGTCACAGGAACCGGGGCGTCGGTGTCTTGAGGCCGAACCCCTTGAAGTGGAGGACGCAGCATGAACGAGAACACCGATGTGGTCGTGATCGGCGGAGGGTACGCGGGCGTCATGGCGGCCAACCGTCTGACGCAGCGCGGCGACGTGACGGTGACGCTGGTCAATCCGCGCCCGGACTTCGTCCACCGCATCCGCCTCCACCAGCTGGTGGGCGGGACCGACACGGCGGTCGTCGGCTACCGGGAGGTCCTGGCTGAGGGCGTACGGCTGGTGGTCGACAGCGCGACCCGGATCGACTCGGCCGGGCGTGCCGTGGAGCTGGCGGGCGGCGGCACGGTCGGCTACGACTATCTGGTCTACGCGGTGGGCAGTGGCAGCGCCGACCCGAGCGTGCCCGGTGCGGCCGAGTTCGCCTATCCCATCGGCACCTTCGAGGAGGCCGGGCGGCTGCGGCCCGTCCTCGACGCCGCGCCCGCGACGGCCGCGGTGACGGTCGTCGGAGCCGGCCCGACCGGCATCGAGACCGCCGCCGAGCTTTCGGAGGCGGGCCGCGCCGTGACGCTGGTGTGCGGCGGGGCGCTCGGACCGTACCTGCACCCCCGGGGCCGGCGCTCGGTCGCCAAGCGGCTGGCCAAACTCGGGGTGACCGTCCTCGACGGCCCCGGCGCGAAGGTGACGGCCGTGACCCGCGACGCCGTACGGCTCGCCGACGGCCGCACGCTGTCGAGCGAGGTGACCATCTGGACCGTCGGCTTCGGCGTACCGGACCTGGCCGTGCGCAGTGGGCTGAGCACCGACGCCCTGGGCCGGCTGCTCACGGACGAGACGCTGACAAGCGTGGACGACGTCCGCATCATCGCCGCCGGGGACTCGGCGGCGCCGTCGGGCCTGCCGCTGCGGATGAGTTGCCAGGCCGCGATGCCGATGGGCGCGCGCGCCGCCGACACGGTGCTGGCCCGGATCGCGGGTGAGCGGCCCGAGACCCTCAACCAGTCCTTCGCCGCCCAGTGCATCAGCCTGGGCCGGGCAGACGGCATCTTCCAGTTCGCCAACCGGGCCGACGTCGCGGTGTGGTTCAACATCGACGGCCGCCTGGGCGCGAAGCTCAAGGAGACGGTGTGCACGGGCGTCGTCAAGCACCTGGCCGACGAGGCGGGCAAGCCCGGCGCGTACCGCCTGCACCGCGTCTCGGGAGGCGCCACGCGACAGCGACTGCTCCAGGCCAAGCAGGCTGGGCAGGCCGAAGCGCCGGTGGCAGTGGCCGCGCCGTGAGCATCGGGGCGCAAGGCGACGACAGGGTGACGTTCGGCCGTTTCCACGATGCCGTGAACAGCGGCGATCTGGAGGTCATCTCGAAGACGATCGACGAGGTCGTCGAGCCGGACGTGCTGTTCCACGCGCCGATACCGACAGGTGCGAGGGGGGCGCAGGCCCTCAAGCAAGTGTGGGAGGTGCTCCTTCGGGCCTTCCCCGACCTTCACGTCAGGGTCGAGGACGTGATCGCCGAGGGGGACAGGATCGTCTTCAGGAACACCGTCACCGGGACCCACCGAGGCGAGTACAGGGGCCTTCCGCCGACCGGAAGATCCGTGGCATACGACGAGATCTTCATCTTCCGCTTCGCAGGCGGCAGGATCGCCGAGATCTGGGGGGTCGTCGACATCTTCTCGCAGATGCGGCAGCTCGGCATGCTTCCCGCAGCGGGCCAGGGGGAGGCGCCAACTGAGCGAGCCGACGATCGGGCATGAGCCCCCATATTGCCCAGCACCAGCAGACAACCCGGCGCCCTGTCGTCGCAGTTGGGGCACGCGCATGGCGTGCGTGCCCCGAGAGGTCTGGGCAACAAACAAAGCCCCAGGTCGCTGACCTGGGGCTTTGTCGTGGAGCGGATGACGGGAATCGAACCCGCGCTATAAGCTTGGGAAGCTCATGTTCTACCATTAAACTACATCCGCAAGTGGGCCAGCTGCCTGGATCCCTACCGTTGCACACTGTACCCCATGATCGACCCCCGGTGAATTCTCCCCTCGGGGTCGTTCTCGTTTCCGGGGTGCAGGAGGGTTCGTGGGGGCGGGAGTTGGGGCGTACCGTGGGGGTGCGGAGCGGCGGCTGGAGTGGGTCCCGATCATCCCCTAATGTGGCGATTCATCGCAGTACGGCTCGTTGGGGAAAGGGACTCGATGGAGCACACAGTCGTCCGTTGTGCCGAAGGGCATGTTTTCAACACCGCTTCGTTCCCGTTGCAGCACCTCGGTGCCGGACGGATCGGCCCCGGGCGGCTGCTGCGCTGTCCGCGGTGCGCGCGGCTGCGGCACGCGGTGCCCGTCGGCGGCGTCAAGCGCTAGGGCGGCGGGCCGGTAGTCACGGGCGCGCGGGTTCCTTCCCGATTGGGGCGGCCCGCGCGCTCTGCGTATCCTCGGGACGTGCTTCTCTCCGACAAAGACATCCGGGCCGAGATCGACAGCGGACGGGTTCGCATTGACCCGTTCGACGAGTCGATGGTGCAGCCCTCCAGCATCGACGTGCGTCTCGACCGGTTCTTCCGGGTCTTCGAGAACCACCGCTACGCGCACATCGACCCCGCCATCGAGCAGCCCGACCTGACCCGCATGGTCGAGCCCGAGGGCGACGAGGCCTTCATCCTGCATCCGGGTGAGTTCGTGCTCGCCTCGACGTACGAGGTGATCTCGCTGCCGGACGACATCGCCTCCAGACTGGAGGGGAAGTCCAGCCTGGGCCGCCTCGGTCTGGTGACGCATTCGACGGCCGGTTTCATCGATCCCGGGTTCTCGGGTCACGTGACCCTGGAGCTGTCGAACCTGGCCACCCTGCCGATCAAGCTCTGGCCGGGCATGAAGATCGGGCAGCTGTGCATGTTCCGCCTCAGCTCGCCCGCGGAGTTCCCGTACGGCAGCGAGCGGTACGGCTCCAGGTACCAGGGGCAGCGCGGGCCGACCGCCTCGCGTTCCTTCCAGAACTTCCACCGCACCCAGGTGAGGCACGAGGCATGAGCGAAGTACGCGAGAACCTGAGCTACGAGGGCTTCGGCCGGGCCGTCCGCGAGCTGGCGCAGACCATCGCCGACGACGGCTACGAGCCCGACATCATCCTGAGCATCGCCCGCGGCGGGGTGTTCGTCGCTGGCGGCCTGGCGTACGCGCTGGACTGCAAGAACATCCACCTGGTGAACGTGGAGTTCTACACCGGTGTGGGCACCACGCTGGAGATGCCGGTCATGCTGGCGCCCGTGCCCGAGGCGATCGACTTCACCGACAAGAAGGTCCTCATCGCCGATGACGTGGCCGACACCGGGAAGACGCTCAAGCTCGTCCACGACTTCTGCCTCGGCCACGTCGCCGAGGTGCGCTCCGCCGTGATCTACGAGAAGTCCCACTCGCTCGTGCAGTGCGAGTACGTGTGGAAGCGCACCGACGACTGGATCGAGTTCCCCTGGTCCGTCCAGCCGCCCGTGGTGAAGCGCGAGGGCCAGGTCCTCGACGCCTGATCGGAGTACTAGTACGGAGTACGAGGAAGGGCCCGCCGCGCGACTCGCGCGGCGGGCCCTTCTCCGTACGGGTGCGTACCGGGCGGCGGCTAGAGCGTGCCCAGCTTGATCATCGAGAGCAGTGCGACCAGCTGGATCGCGGACGCGCCCAGCGCCTTCTGCCAGGGCAGGTCGTGCGACTTGCTGACCATCGAGGTGAAGAGCGCACCGGCCGCCAGCCAGGTCACCCAGCCCAGTACCTGCACCACCATGTTGTCGCCGCCCAGGAACACCGCCACCAGCAGGCGCGGCGCGTCCGTGATGGACATGACCAGCATCGACAGGCCCACCGTCGGCTGCCACGCGCCGTCACCGCCCAGCTGGCGGGCCAGGGTGTGGGTCACCGCGCCGAGGATCAGGCCGCAGAGGACGAAGGCCACGCCGGCGCTGAGGATGATCGGGATGACCTGGGTGAGGGTCGCCTTGATGGCGTCCTCGCGGGCCTTGTCGAAGCCGAAGACCGCGAGCATGCCGTAGACGAAGGTCACGACCAGCGCGGGACCCCAGACGGCGTAGTCCCGCATCTGGAAGAAGGTCGGCCCCGGCCGCAGCACGATGCCGCGCAGCAGGTCCTTCCAGTGCAGCCGCGGCCCGACGGGGGCCGCGGAGGCCGCGCCGGCCTGGTACGTCGCGCCCTGGCCGTACGGGTCCTCGCCGACCGAGAACGCCTGGGTGTGGCCCGGGTCGTTCGCGTACGAGGACCCGTGCGGGGCCGCGTACGGGTCGTGCGGCGGCTGCGGCTGGGCGTACTGGCCGTGCTGGCCCGCGGGGCCCGGCTGGCCGTACGGGTCGAAGTACTCCGGCTCGCCGTGGTCGCCCGTGGCGCCCTGGCCCGGCCAGTGCTGCTGCGGCGGCGGACCGGCGGGCGGGTAGGGCTGATGGCCGTACGGCGTCTGCGGCGCTTGCTGCTGACCGTACGGCTGCTGCCGCGGGGTGTGCGGGGGTTGCTGCGGGGGGTGGTTGTCGTCCCTGCCGCGTCCGATCCTGAATCCAGCCACGTGATCGAAAGTACCTGCTCCGCCGGGCGGCCGTGGCCGGGCCACCGGAACCGGCGGCCTTTGCGGCTGACCTGTGACATCCCCTAGGGGGAGTGGGGGGAGGGGGATTTGGGCTGTTGTGTGGGCTTGTGGGGCGGTTCGGCGCGCGGCCGACGGAAGGCGTACGTATCGGGGCCGTGGATCGAACCGGCCCCTGCCCCTCCCGGAATCGCGGAACGGCCGGTCCCCCGTACGTACGGGGAACCGGCCGTCTCGCTCGCTGTCCTGGCGGGCCTGCGGTTACTTGGCCGCCTCGGACTTCGTCCCGCCCTTGTCCTCGGCCTCGGGAGCCTCCGGAGCCTCGGCGGCCTCGGCCTCGGCCTCGGCCTCGGCGTCGGCCTTGGGCTCCGTCTTCGCCTCGGTGTCGGCTTCCGGCTTCGCCGGAGCTGCCTCGGGCTCGGCGGCCTCGGCGTCGGTGTCGGCCTTCGGCTCGGCCTCGGAGGCCTCGGCCTTCGGCTCGGCCTCGGCCTTGGGCTCGGCCTTCGGTTCGGCCTCGGCCTCCACCGGAGCGGCCTTGGGCTCGGTCTCGGCCTCGGCCGGAGCGGCCTTGGGCTCGGTCTCGGCCTCGGCCGGAGCGGCCTCCTCCTCGGCAGCGGCCTCGGCCTCGGCCGGAGCGGCCTCCTCCTCGGCAGCGGCCTCGGCCTCGGCCGGAGCGGCCTCCTCCTCGGCAGCGGCCTTGGCAGCCGCCTCGGCCTCGGCCTTCGCCTTGGCTTCCGCCTCTTCCTTGGCCTTCGCCTCGGCAGCGGCGGCCTCCGCCTTCGCCTTGGCCTCCGCTTCCGCCTTGGCCTTCGCCTCGGCCTCCGCAGCGGCCTCGGCAGCGGCCTCGGCCTCCGCGGCGGCGGCCGCCTCGGCCAGCTCCTCCTCCGTCGGCTCCGGTGCCTTCACCGACTCCAGCAGCAGCTGCGCCACGTCCACGACCTGGACGGATTCCTTCGCCTGGCCGTCGTTCTTCTTGCCGTTCACCGAGTCGGTCAGCATCACCAGGCAGAACGGGCACGCCGTCGACACGATGTCGGGGTTCAGGGACAGGGCCTCGTCGACGCGCTCGTTGTTGATGCGCTTGCCGATCCGCTCCTCCATCCACATCCGCGCGCCGCCGGCGCCGCAGCAGAAGCCCCGCTCCTTGTGGCGGTGCATCTCCTGCTGCCGCAGCCCCGGCACGGCCGACATGATCTCGCGCGGCGGCGTGTAGACCTTGTTGTGCCGGCCCAGGTAGCAGGGGTCGTGGTACGTGATCAGGCCGTCGACCGGCGTCACCGGCGTCAGCCGGCCCTCGTCGATCAGGTGCTGGAGCAGCTGCGTGTGGTGGATGACCTCGTACTCGCCGCCCAGCTGCGGGTACTCGTTCGCGATGGTGTTGAAGCAGTGCGGGCAGGTGGAGACGATCCGCTTCGCCGACTTCGGCTTCTTCGTCGACGGGTCGTCGTCGTCCTCGCCGAAGGCCATGTTCAGCATGGCCACGTTCTCCTGGCCCAGCTGCTGGAACAGCGGCTCGTTGCCCAGTCGGCGCGGCGAGTCACCGGTGCACTTCTCGTCGCCGCCCATGATCGCGAACTTGACGCCCGCGATGTTCAGCAGCTCCGCGAAGGCCTTCGTCGTCTTCTTCGCCCGGTCCTCCAGGGCGCCGGCGCAGCCGACCCAGTACAGGTAGTCGAACTCCGAGAGGTCCTCCGCGTCCTTCCCGATGATCGGGACCTCGAAGTCGACCTCCTTCGTCCACTCCACGCGCTGCTTCTTGGCCAGGCCCCAGGGGTTGCCCTTCTTCTCCAGGTTCTTGAGCATCGTGCCCGCCTCCGACGGGAACGCGCTCTCGATCATCACCTGGTAGCGGCGCATGTCGACGATGTGGTCGATGTGCTCGATGTCGACCGGGCACTGCTCCACACACGCACCGCAGGTCGTGCAGGACCACAGCACGTCCGGGTCGATGACGCCGTTCTCCTCGGCGGTGCCGATCAGCGGGCGTTCGGCCTCGGCCAGGGCCGAGGCGGGGACGCCGGCGAGCTGCTCCGCCGTGGCCTTCTCGTTGCCCTCCATGTCCTTGCCGCCGCCCGCGAGCAGGTACGGGGCCTTCGCGTGCGCGTGGTCGCGCAGCGACATGATGAGGAGCTTCGGGGACAGCGGCTTGCCGGTGTTCCAGGCGGGGCACTGCGACTGGCAGCGGCCGCACTCGGTGCAGGTGGAGAAGTCGAGGATGCCCTTCCAGGAGAACTGCTCGACCTGGGAGACGCCGAAGACGTCGTCCTCGCCGGGCTCCTCGAAGTCGATCTCCTTGCCGCCCGAGGTCATCGGCTGGAGGGCGCCGAGCGCCGTCGAACCGTCGGCGTTGCGCTTGAACCAGATGTTCGGGAAGCCGAGGAAGCGGTGCCAGGCCACACCCATGTTGGTGTTCAGGGAGACGGTGATCATCCAGATGAACGAGACGCTGATCTTCACCATGGCGGTGAGGTAGATGGCGTTCTGGAGGCCTCCGTACGAGAGCCCCTTGAAGGCCAGGACCAGCGGGTAGGAGGCGAAGTACGCCGGCTCGTACGACTCGACGCCGTGGATCGCGCCCTCGAGGCCGCGCAGGGCGAGGATCGCGAGGCCGATGGTGAGGATGACGTACTCGACGAAGTACGCCTGCCAGGCCTTCGAGCCGGCGAAGCGCGACTTGCGACCGGCCCGCGAGGGAAGGTTGAGCAGGCGGATCACCATCAGGACGACGATGCCGACGACCGTCATCACGCCGATGAACTCGGTGTAGAGCTCGAAGGGCAGGAAGTCGCCGACGATCGGCAGCAGCCAGTCCGCCTGGAAGAGCTGGCCGAAGGCCTGCACCAGGGTGGGCGGCAGCGTCAGGAAGCCGATCGCGACGAACCAGTGCGCGAAGCCGACGATGCCCCACCGGTTCATCCGGGTGTGGCCGAGGAACTCCCTGACCAGGGTGATCGTTCGGTCCTTCGGGCGGTCCGTGCGGCTGCCCGCCGGTACGGGTTGGCCGAGCTTCACGAACCGGTAGATCTGCGCCACGGCTCGGGCGATCAGCGCGACGCCGACCACGGTCAGGACCAGCGACACGATGATCGCGGCGAGTTGCATGGGAGGGCTCCTCGGGCGGGACTTACTAAGCGGTAACTTATTGAGTCAAGGCTTGAGGTTACCCAGTTCCCGCGCCGCACTGTAGGTGAGCGTGCGGTGATCTGTGTCGCTCAGGCTTGCCTCTGTCGGTAGGCCGCCCGAGGGGTCTTCGCGAGGATCGCGAGATCCATCCCCAGCCAATGGCTCTCCACATAGTGCCGGTCCAGCAGCACCATCTCCTCCCAGGGTAGGTCGGAGCGGGCGCTGACCTGCCACAATCCGGTCATTCCGGGGCGTACGAGCAGCCGTTCGGGGTGGTCGGTACGCGGCTCCGGGCGCGGCCCGACCAGCGACATCTCCCCGCGCGCCACGTTGAGCAGCCGCGGCAGCCCCTCCAGCGCGCACCGCCGCACCAGCGCGCCCGTCCGCCCCGCGCCCTCGGTGCGCAGCCGCCAGGCGCCGAACGGCCGCCCGCCGAGCCCGAGCGCGGGTTCGCGTACGAGGACCGGTGCGCGGGAGACCGCGTACAGGGCGGCGGCCGCCGCCAGCAGCGGGGCGGCGCACACCGCCAGCAGCAGCGCGGCCCCGATCAGGTCACAGACCCGCTTGGCCGGCGGCCGGGCCGGCCACCGCGGCCGGAGCCCCAGGCGCAGCCCGGGCCGGGCGGGGAGGGGGAGGAGCGAAGGCATGCCAGCACGCTGCCGGACGCCCGCCGCGGCCCGGGCGCGCCGCGCGGCGCGCCCGGGGCCTGGAACCCGTTCGGACGTGCCCCGCGGAGGCCCGCCCCGGGGCGGGTGTGAGTGTAGGGGGAGCCTAAAGGTTGAGCCCCCTCGGCTCACCTCTGTTGACGCTCGCCGAGCCTTGGGGCATCCTTGAGTCTGTTCCACTCAAGTCAGCTGGAGGAATCGAAATGGCACGTGCGGTCGGCATCGACCTGGGCACCACTAACTCCGTCGTCAGCGTTCTCGAAGGCGGCGAGCCCACCGTCATCACCAACGCCGAGGGTGCCAGGACCACGCCGTCCGTCGTCGCCTTCGCCAAGAACGGCGAAGTCCTCGTCGGCGAGGTGGCCAAGCGCCAGGCGGTCACGAACGTGGACCGGACCATCCGCTCCGTCAAGCGCCACATGGGCACTGACTGGAAGATCAACCTGGATGGCAAGGACTTCAACCCGCAGCAGATGAGCGCCTTCATCCTGCAGAAGCTGAAGCGCGACGCCGAGGCGTACCTGGGCGAGAAGGTCACGGACGCGGTCATCACCGTCCCGGCGTACTTCAACGACTCCGAGCGCCAGGCGACGAAGGAGGCCGGCGAGATCGCCGGTCTGAACGTCCTGCGCATCGTGAACGAGCCGACGGCCGCCGCCCTGGCCTACGGTCTCGACAAGGACGACCAGACCATTCTCGTCTTCGACCTCGGTGGCGGCACCTTCGACGTGTCGCTCCTGGAGATCGGCGACGGTGTCGTCGAGGTCAAGGCCACCAACGGTGACAACCACCTCGGTGGTGACGACTGGGACCAGCGCGTCGTCGACTACCTGGTGAAGCAGTTCCAGAACGGCCACGGCGTCGACCTGTCCAAGGACAAGATGGCGCTCCAGCGTCTGCGCGAGGCCGCCGAGAAGGCGAAGATCGAGCTGTCCTCCTCCACGGAGACCTCGATCAACCTGCCCTACATCACGGCTTCCGCCGAGGGCCCGCTGCACCTGGACGAGAAGCTCACGCGCTCGCAGTTCCAGCAGCTCACCGCGGACCTGCTCGACCGCTGCAAGACCCCGTTCCACAACGTCATCAAGGACGCCGGCATCCAGCTGTCCGAGATCGACCACGTGGTCCTGGTCGGCGGCTCCACCCGCATGCCGGCCGTCGCCGAGCTCGTCAAGGAGCTCACCGGCGGTCAGGACGCCAACAAGGGCGTCAACCCGGACGAGGTCGTCGCCATCGGCGCCACCCTCCAGGCCGGTGTGCTCAAGGGTGAGGTCAAGGACGTCCTGCTCCTCGACGTGACCCCGCTGTCCCTCGGCATCGAGACCAAGGGCGGCATCATGACCAAGCTCATCGAGCGCAACACCACGATCCCGACCAAGCGGTCGGAGATCTTCACGACGGCCGAGGACAACCAGCCGTCGGTGCAAATCCAGGTCTACCAGGGTGAGCGCGAGATCGCGGCGTACAACAAGAAGCTCGGCATGTTCGAGCTGACGGGCCTGCCGCCGGCCCCGCGCGGCGTCCCGCAGATCGAGGTCTCCTTCGACATCGACGCCAACGGCATCATGCACGTCACGGCCAAGGACCTCGGCACGGGCAAGGAGCAGAAGATGACCGTCACCGGCGGCTCCTCGCTCGGCAAGGACGAGGTCGACCGCATGCGCCAGGAGGCGGAGCAGTACGCGGAGGAGGACCTGCGCCGCAAGGAGGCCGCCGAGTCCCGCAACCAGGGCGAGCAGCTCGTCTACCAGACGGAGAAGTTCGTCAAGGACAACGAGGACAAGGTCCCGGCCGACGTCAAGGCCGAGGTCGAGGCCGCCGTCACCGAGCTGAAGGAAAAGCTCAAGGGCGAGGACACCGCCGAGATCCGCACCGCGACCGAGAAGCTCGCCGCGGTCAGCCAGAAGCTCGGCCAGGCCATCTACGCCGACGCCCAGGCCGCCCAGGCCGCCGGTGACGCGGGCCAGGCCGGCGCGGCGGACGCCGCCGACGACGTGGTCGACGCCGAGATCGTCGACGACGAGAAGCCGAAGGGCGGCGCTGCCTGATGTCGGAGGAGACCCCGGGTTTCGACAAGGAGCCTGAAGTCCCCACCGGCGCCGGCGCTGACGACGCGGAGCCGAAGGCCGCCGACTCCTCCACGGAGGGCGAGGCGGCCCCGGCCGGGGACAAGGCCCAGGACGTGGCGCTGCTGGCGCAGCTGGACCAGGCCCGTACCGCGCTCGGCGAGCGCACCGCGGACCTCCAGCGGCTCCAGGCCGAGTACCAGAACTACCGCCGCCGCGTGGAGCGGGACCGGGTCGCCGTCAAGGAGATCGCGGTCGCGAGTCTGCTGACGGAGCTCCTCCCGACCCTGGACGACATCGGCCGGGCGCGGGAGCACGGCGAACTGGTCGGCGGCTTCAAGTCGGTGGCCGAGTCGCTGGAGACCGCCGCCGCCAAGATGGGGCTGCAGCAGTTCGGCAAGGAGGGCGAGCCCTTCGACCCGACGATCCACGAGGCCCTCATGCACTCGTACGCGCCGGACGTCACGGAGACGACCTGCGTGGCGATCCTGCAGCCGGGGTACCGGATCGGCGAGCGCACGATCCGCCCCGCGCGGGTCGCGGTGGCCGAGCCCCAGCCGGGCGCGGCTCCCGCCGCGAAGTCCGAGTCCGGTGACGGCGACACGCCGTCCGACAAGGACACGGATGCCCCCGACGAGGGCTGACGCACACCATGTAGGGATCCGAGAGGAGGGACACCCGGGATGAGCACGAAGGACTTCGTCGAGAAGGACTACTACAAGGTCCTCGGTGTCCCGAAGGACGCCACCGAGGCCGAGATCAAGAAGGCGTACCGGAAGCTCGCCCGCGAGTTCCACCCGGACGCCAACAAGGGCGACGCCTCGGCCGAGGAGCGCTTCAAGGAGATCTCCGAGGCTAACGACATCCTCGGCGACGCCAAGAAGCGCAAGGAGTACGACGAGGCCCGCGCGCTGTTCGGGAACGGCGGCTTCCGCCCCGGCCCGGGCGGCGGCGGCTCGTTCAACTTCGACCTGGGCGACCTGTTCGGCGGTACGCAGCAGGGCGGCCAGGGCGGCTTCGGCGGCGGCCTGGGCGACGTCTTCGGCGGCCTGTTCGGCCGCGGCGCCGGCACCGGTGCGGGCCCCCGCACCCAGCCGCGCCGCGGTCAGGACATCGAGTCGGAGGTCACCCTCTCCTTCACGGAGGCCGTGGACGGCGCGACCGTCCCGCTGCGGATGTCCTCGCAGGCCCCCTGCAAGGCCTGCTCCGGCACCGGCGACCAGAACGGCACCCCCCGGGTGTGCCCGACCTGCGTCGGCACCGGCCAGGTCTCCCGGGGCAGCGGCGGCGGCTTTTCGCTGACCGACCCCTGCGCGGACTGCAAGGGCCGCGGCCTGATCGCGGAGACCCCCTGCGAGGTGTGCAAGGGCAGCGGGCGCGCCCGCAGCTCCCGCACCATGCAGGTCCGGATCCCGGCGGGCGTCTCCGACGGCCAGCGGATCCGGCTGCGCGGCAAGGGCGCGCCGGGCGAGCGGGGCGGCCCGGCGGGCGACCTGTACGTGGTGGTGCACGTCGGCACGCACCCGGTGTTCGGCCGCAAGGGCGACAACCTCACCGTGACGGTCCCGGTGACCTTCGCGGAGGCCGCTCTGGGCGCCGACATCAAGGTGCCGACCCTGGGCGGCCCCCCGGTCACCCTGAAGCTCCCCCCGGGCACCCCCGGCGGCCGCACCATGCGGGCCCGCGGCAAGGGCGCGGTCCGCAAGGACGGCACCCGCGGCGACCTGCTCGTCACGGTGGAGGTCGCGGTTCCGGCGGAGCTGTCGGACAAGGCCCGCGAGGCCCTGGAGACGTACCGGGACGCGACCGGGTCCGAGGACCCGCGCGCCCTCCTGTTCGAGTCCGCGAAGGGAGCATGACATGGACGGCCGCCGACGACAGCCCCGCTTCGGCGAGGGGGCGTACCAGCTCACCGACGAGACCCCGGTCTACGTGATCTCGGTGGCCGCCCAGCTCTCGGGCCTGCATCCGCAGACCCTGCGCCAGTACGACCGCCTCGGCCTGGTCTCCCCGGACCGTACGGCCGGCCGCGGCCGGCGGTATTCGGCCAGGGACATCGAGCTGCTCCGCACGGTGCAGCAGCTGTCCCAGGACGAGGGCATCAACCTGGCGGGGATCAAACGGATCATCGAGTTGGAGAACCAGGTGGCCGCGCTCCAGCAGCGCGTCGCCGAGCTGTCCGCCGCCGTGGACGGTGCGGCGGCCGCCCTCCGGGCCCGCGAGGCCCAGGTGCACGCCTCGTACCGCCGCGACCTGGTCCCGTACCAGCCGCCGGTGCCGGGCAACGCACTGGTCGTCTGGCGCCCCAAGCGCACCGGCGACTGACTTCCCCGAGCGCCCTGAAGGCCCCGTCAGCCCCTCCCGTCGCGGAGCGGGCCCCGACGGGGCCTTCGCGCGTCACGGGCGCTCCGAGGGCCCGTACGGCCCGCCTCAGCCCTCGGGGAGCTCCGCCGGGGGGTTGCCGCTGTGCAGGATCCCGGACTGGGCGATGAGGTAGCCCAGCTGGGCCCGGCTGCCGCTGCCCAGGGCGGCGGCCAGCTTCGCGATGTGCGCGCGGCAGGTGCGTACGTTCATTCCCAGCCGGCGGGCGATCGCCTCGTCCACGTGCCCCTCGATCAGCAGCTGGGCGATGGACCGCTGGACTCCCGAGATACCATCCGGGTGGTGCGTGTAGGTGACCTCCTCGCCCAACGGCACGGCTCTGCGCCACAGTTGTTCGAAGACCTTGATGAGGTAGTCCACCAGTCCCGGGTGCCGCAGTTCCAGGGCCACCCGCCGGTCGTCGCTGGCGGGGATGATGGCCACGGTGCGGTCGAAGATCATGAGACGCTCTATCAGCTCCTCCAGTGTGCGGATCTCCACCTTCCCCGTGGAGATCCGGTCCACGTAGGCGAGCGTGCCCTGGCTGTGCCGCACGGTGTGCTGGTAGAGCGTCCGGATGCTCACCCCGCGGTCGATCATCGGCGTGGCCCGCTCCAGGGACTCGCTGAGGACGAAGGTGGGGCGGGCGCCACCCGGCTGGACCGTCAGCGCCTCGGTGTGGCACTCGGCGGTGGCCAGGTCGATGGCGGCGTTGATCTGGTCGAATCCCTCCAGCACCGTGATGGCGTGGGTGTTGGCGGGGCTCTGCGCGCTGATGGTGAGGAACGGCTCGAATGCATCGGTGAGATCTACGGCGGTGCGTCTGCGTTCCTGGATCTCGCGTTCGATCGGATGGAGCCGCTGGGCCAGTGCGATGGACGGCGGAACCGCGCGCAGCTGGTTCGCGTCGTCCGGGTCGGGACGCAGCAGTGCGAATTCGAGCAGGCAGGGGGCGTTTACGGCCTCGCCGCGGGCCACGCGGCCGGTGCTCAGGGCGGCCGCGTACAGTCGCGCCCCCTCGCTGCACATCTCGGTGACGGGGTGGTGATGTGTCGGGTTTATGTCGCTCTTGGGCAAATCTCCACCCCCCAGGGTCCTGAACATGTAAGAACATGATGCATCGTCCCTGTGGCACTGACGTGCCTGAATGAGCCATCGTCTGTCAGTGCGGGGGAGAGGATTCCATCAAGTGAGGACGAAGCCGACCATGTATAAGAGAATGCTTCGCTCGGCGCTTGCCGTTGTTTTCTCCGCCGTCGCGGTCTTTGGAGCAGTCGTCGCCGTCAGCGGTGACGAGGGAAGCGCTCAGGCTGGTGCCAGCTCGTTGGCCGGGACGGCGGCCGAGAGCGATTTCGGCTGGAACAGCACCCCTGCGAAGGCGTCCTGATGACCCCCGACGACCGCGACTTCCGCCGCGAAATGGCTTCCGCCTACCGTTCCGGGTGGCAGTTCATCGACCTCGCCACGGCGATCCCCTACGCCGGCGACTCGCTGATGGTCACCCTTTTCGGCCAGCCGATAGTCGTCGTGCGCGAGGAGGACGAGGACGTCCGTGCCTACCGCTGCCTGCGCCGCCCCCGGGGCGCACCGCAGCCCGTCCGCTGCGAAGTGCGGTACGGCATGGTCTTCGTCAACCTCGACCAGCGTGACCACCAGCTCTTCGAACCCGATATCACCACCGCCACCCCCCGCAGTGCCTGAGGCGATTCCCCCGTCGTTGCAGATCGCTCCAGGTGCTACCCCCACACAACGGCGCCATCGTGGACCTGACCACGATGGCGCCGTTGTGATGTGCGCGTCCAGTGGTTGAACCGGACAATCGCCCGAGGGTCCGTCGGGAAACGCTCGAAGGCTCCCGCCGCCACTGACCGCCGCCCGCCGCCCGCCCTCAGGCCCGGCCCATGGCCCGGTCGAGGGTGATCTCCAGGACCACCCGGTCCGGGTTCGGCGAGGGCATCCGCCCGTACCGCTCCGCGTAGCGCGCCACGGCCTCGGCGACCGACGCCTCGTCCGTGCGGACGACCGCGCGCCCCTCCAGGGTGGCCCAGCGCTTGCCCTCCATCTGGCAGACCGCCGCCCGCGCGCCGCCGCCGGGCGCCGCCAGGACGTTGCGGACCTTCTTGCTGTGCTTGTTGCTGATCACCCGTGCCAGCCCCGCCTCGGGGTCGTAGGTCACGCCCACCGGCACCACGTGCGGGGTGCCGTCCGGGCGCGGGGTGGTCAGGGTGCAGACGTGCCGCTCCCGCCAGAAGGCGAGGTACTCGGGCGTCGGGTTGAGTACGTCATGGGACATGGGCGGAAGCGTACGCCCGCGGACCGGCCGATCCGGCAGGAGAACTCCTTGAGTGGAATAGACTCAACTTTGCGGATGCTGAATCTGTCAGAGTCCGCACGCCGCAGCCCGTCGCGTGCGAAGCGCCCCGTAGGCCCGCAGGAGAGGAGAAACCGAGAATGGACGCCGAGCTGACCAACAAGAGCCGCGACGCCCTGAACGCGGCCACGAGCAGGGCCGTCAAGGACGGCCACGCCGACCTGACCCCCGCGCACCTCCTGCTGGCCCTGCTCGCCGGCGAGGACAACGAGAACGTCACCGACCTGCTCGTCGCCGCCGACGCCGACCAGGCCGCCGTCCGCGCCGGGGCCGAGCGGCTGCTCGCCGCCCTGCCCAGCGTCACCGGCTCCACCGTCGCGCCCCCGCAGCCCAGCCGCGACCTGCTCGCCGTACTGGCCGAGGCCGACGCCGAGGCCGGCCGCCTGGGCGACGAGTACCTCTCCACCGAACACCTCCTCATCGCCATCGCCGCCAAGGGCGGACCGGCCGGTGAGGTCCTGTCCGCCCAGGGCGCCACGGCGAAGAAGCTGCTGGACGCCTTCCAGAACGCACGAGGAGCACGGCGGGTGACCACCCCCGACCCCGAGGGCCAGTACAAGGCCCTGGAAAAGTTCGGCACCGACTTCACCGCCGCCGCCCGCGACGGCAAGCTCGACCCCGTCATCGGCCGCGACCACGAGATCCGGCGCGTCGTCCAGGTCCTCTCCCGCCGCACCAAGAACAACCCGGTGCTCATCGGCGAGCCCGGCGTCGGCAAGACCGCCGTCGTCGAGGGCCTGGCCCAGCGCATCGTCAAGGGCGACGTCCCCGAGTCCCTCAAGGGCAAGCGGCTCGTCTCCCTCGACCTCGGCGCGATGGTCGCCGGCGCCAAGTACCGCGGCGAGTTCGAGGAGCGGCTCAAGACCGTCCTCGCCGAGATCAAGTCGAGCGAGGGCCAGATCATCACCTTCATCGACGAGCTGCACACCGTCGTCGGCGCCGGGGCCGGCGGGGACTCCGCCATGGACGCGGGCAACATGCTCAAGCCCATGCTGGCCCGCGGCGAGCTGCGCATGGTCGGCGCGACCACCCTCGACGAGTACCGCGAGCGGGTCGAGAAGGACCCGGCGCTGGAGCGGCGCTTCCAGCAGGTGCTGGTCGCCGAGCCCACCGTCGAGGACACCATCGCGATCCTGCGCGGGCTCAAGGGCCGCTACGAGGCCCACCACAAGGTCGTCATCAACGACAGCGCCCTCGTCGCCGCCGCCACCCTCTCCGACCGCTACATCACCTCCCGCTTCCTCCCCGACAAGGCCATCGACCTCGTCGACGAGGCCGCCTCCCGGCTCCGCATGGAGATCGACTCCTCTCCCGTGGAGATCGACGAGCTCCAGCGCTCCGTCGACCGCCTGCGGATGGAGGAGCTGGCCCTGAACAACGAGTCCGACCCCGCCTCCCGCGAACGCCTCGACAAGATCCGCAAGGACCTCGCGGACAAGGAGGAGGAGCTGCGCGGCCTCACCGCCCGCTGGGAGAAGGAGAAGCAGTCCCTCAACCGCGTCGGCGAGCTCAAGGAGCGCCTGGACGACCTGCGCGGCCAGGCCGAGCGCGCCCAGCGCGACGGCGACTTCGACACCGCCTCCAAGCTGCTCTACGGAGAGATCCCGCAGCTGGAGCGCGAGCTGGCCGCGGCCACCGAGGCCGAGGCCGCGGCCGAGGCGTCGAAGGACTCCATGGTCAAGGACGAGGTCGGGCCCGACGACATCGCCGACGTGGTCGGCGCCTGGACGGGTATCCCGGCCGGCCGCCTCCTCGAAGGGGAGACCCAGAAGCTCCTGCGCATGGAGGACGAGCTGGGCCGCCGCCTGATCGGCCAGACCGAGGCCGTACGGGCCGTCGCGGACGCCGTGCGCCGCACCCGCGCCGGCATCGCCGACCCGGACCGGCCGACCGGCTCGTTCCTCTTCCTGGGCCCGACGGGCGTGGGCAAGACCGAGCTGGCCAAGGCCCTCGCGGACTTCCTCTTCGACGACGAGCGGGCCATGGTCCGCATCGACATGTCGGAGTACTCCGAGAAGCACAGCGTGGCCCGGCTCGTCGGCGCCCCGCCCGGCTACGTCGGCTACGAGGAGGGCGGCCAGCTCACCGAGGCCGTCCGCCGCCGTCCGTACAGCGTGGTGCTGCTGGACGAGGTCGAGAAGGCCCACCCCGAGGTCTTCGACATCCTGCTCCAGGTCCTCGACGACGGCCGCCTCACCGACGGCCAGGGCCGGACGGTGGACTTCCGCAACGCCATCCTGATCCTCACCTCCAACCTGGGCAGCCAGTTCCTGAGCGGGCACGGCCCGGGTGAGCCCGTCACCTCGGAGGAGCGCAAGAAGGAGCAGGTCCTCGACGTGGTCCGGGCGAGCTTCAAGCCGGAGTTCCTCAACCGCCTCGACGACCTCGTGGTCTTCTCCGCGCTGTCCCGCGACGAGCTGACGCACATCGCGGAGCTCCAGATCGCCCGGCTCGCCAAGCGCCTCGCCGACCGCCGGCTCGTCCTGGACGTCACCCCCGCGGCCCTGGCCTGGCTGGCGGACAAGGGCTACGACCCGGCGTACGGAGCCCGGCCGCTGCGCCGCCTGATCCAGACGGCCGTCGGCGACCGCCTCGCGAAGGAGATCCTCTCCGGCGAGGTCCGCGACGGCGACACCGTACGGGTCGACGCCGCCGGCGACGGCCTGCTGGTCGGCCGGGCCGCGTAAGGGTCCGCCCCCGGACGGGTGAGCACCGTCCCGCAAGGGCCGCCGCGCCCCCGTGTCCGCCCGGAGCGGATCGGGGGTGCGGGGCTGGACACGGGGTGGGCGAGATGGGGGAGGATGGCGGTATCCGCACGAAGGGAAGTACACGGTGAGCATCGACCCGGCCTCGATTCCGAACTTCGGGGGTAAGCCCGAACCGCAAGGCCAAGGACCGGCGGGCCCCGTCGTCCCCGACCAGGACCTGGTCAAGCAGCTCCTGGAGCAGATGGAGCTGAAGTACGTCGTCGACGACGAGGGCGACCTCGCGGCGCCGTGGGAGGACTTCCGCACCTACTTCATGTTCCGCGGCGAGGGCGAGCAGCAGGTCTTCTCCGTCCGGACCTTCTACGACCGTCCGCACGCCATCGACGACAAGCCGCAGCTGCTCGAGTCGATCGACGACTGGAACCGCCGCACCCTGTGGCCCAAGGTCTACAGCCACACGCACGACGACGGCTCCGTCCGCCTGATCGGCGAGGCGCAGATGCTGATCGGCACCGGCGTCAGCCTGGAGCACTTCGTGTCCTCCACGGTCAGCTGGGTCCGCGCGTCGATCGAGTTCGACAAGTGGCTGCTCGAACAGCTCGGCCTGGAGAAGGAGGTCGACTCCGCCGAGGGCGACGACAAGAAGGAGGAGGACGGCGAGTAGCCGTCCGTCCCCCTTACAGGGGTACCCGCGCCATCAGGAGCAGATACGCCCCGTAGCCGTACGAGAGCCCGGCCAGGCCGGCGGTCACCGCGACCGCCGTGCGCGGCCGGGCTTTCGCCAGTGCGGCCGCCACCGGCAGCAGCAGCGGGAACGCGGGCAGCAGGAACCGCGGCTTCGACTCGAAGAAGCCCGCCCCGCCGAAGGTGATCACCAGCAGCGTCCCGGCGTACACGAGCAGCGGCAGCGGCGTCCGGTCCAGTACGGCCAGCGCCGCGAGCAGCCCGGCGGCGGCCAGAGCGGCCAGCGTCACCCCGGCCGGGATGGTCACGGGCCCGCCGGACAGCGCCCGCCAGGCCGTCTCCAGGGTCCCGCCGCCGAAGTCGAAGCGCGAGCCCCACTGCCGCTGCACGGTGAAGTAGCCGAGGGGGTCGTGCCGGTGCGCCCCGACGGCGACGACGTACGCGGCCCAGCCCGCGGGCGCGAGCAGCCCGGCCGCCCACACCGCGGGCGCGCGGTTGCCCCGTACCACCAGCTCCCGCAGGGCCAGCACCGTCACGGCGGCGGCCACGGCGATCCCGGTGGGCCGGGTCAGTCCGGCGAGCGCCGCCAGGGAGGCCGCCCACAGCCAGCGCTCCCGCAGCAGCGCGTACAGGGACCAGGCGGCCAGGGCGCACAGCAGAGGCTCCGTGTAGGCGAGGCTCAGCACCACCGCGTGCGGCAGCGCCGCCCACAGCGCGACCAGCAGCACCCCGGCCCGCGCCCCCAACAGCAGTTCCCCGATCCGGTACACGCCGACGGCGGCCACCGCCGCGGCCGTCCAGGCCACCGCGAGCCCCGCGACGGGGCCGCCACCGAGGAGGTCCACCAGCAGCGGGTACAGCGGGAAGAAGGCGTAGTCGCTCTGGATGGAGTCGGAGGCGGGCCACATCTGGGTGCGGCCGTAGCCGTGGGCGGCGATGGAGAGGTACCAGAAGGAGTCCCAGGAGCCGCCGAGCACCTTCACGGGGTTCCGGCCGTCCCACCAGGCGCCCAGGGCGATCACCAGCACCCCGGCGCCGCGCACCGCGGCGAACACCCCGAGCGCGAGCCCGGCCGGCCGGGCCGCCCCCGGTCTTCGTCCCGTGCGCGGGGAGGCGGGCGGGATCCGTCCCGTCGTCACGCCCATGCCGTGCCCTACAGCTGCCGGAGGCGGTCCACGGCCTCCTGGAGGACGTGGGTCTGCTTGCAGAAGGCCCAGCGGACCTGGGTGGCCCCAGCGGACGTGTCGTCGTAGAAGACCTGGTTGGGGATGGCGACCACCCCGCAGCGCTCGGGCAGGGCGCGGCAGAAGGCGAGGCCGTCCTTCTCGCCCAGGGGCGAGATGTCGGTGGTGACGAAGTAGGTGCCCTGCGGGCGGAAGACCTCGAACCCGGCGGCGGCCAGCCCGTCGCAGAGGAGGTCGCGCTTGGCGGCGAGGTCCGCGCGGAAGGCGTCGAAGTAGGAGCCGGGAAGGGCGAGGGCCTCGGCGACGGCGTACTGGAAGGGGCCGGAGGAGACGTACGTCAGGAACTGCTTGGCCGAGCGGACCGCGGAGACCAGCGCGGGCGGGGCGGTGACCCAGCCGACCTTCCAGCCCGTGAAGGAGAAGGTCTTGCCGGCGGAGGAGATGGTGACGGTGCGTTCGCGCATGCCGGGCAGGGACGCCAGCGGCACATGCCCGCCCTCGAAGACGAGGTGCTCGTAGACCTCGTCGGTGACGACCAGCAGGTCGCGTTCCACGGCGAGTTCGGCGATGGCGGCCAGTTCCTCGCGGGTCAGGACGGTGCCCGTCGGGTTGTGCGGGGTGTTGAGCAGGAGCAGCCGGGTGCGCGGGGTGACGGCGTCGCGCAGGGCGTCGAGGTCGGGGCGGAAGTGCGGGGCGCGCAGGGTGAGCGGGACGCGGACCGCGCCGGCCATGGCGATGCAGGCGGCGTAGGAGTCGTAGAACGGTTCCAGCGCGATGACCTCGTCGCCCGGTTCGAGGAGGGCGAGGAGGGAGGCGGCGATGGCCTCGGTGGCACCGGCGGTGACGAGGACCTCAGTGTCCGGGTCGTAGGACAGGCCGTAGAAGCGCTGCTGGTGGGCGGCGATCGCGGTGCGCAGCTCGGGGATTCCGGGGGCCGGCGGGTACTGGTTGCCGCGGCCGTCGCGGATCGCGCGTACGGCGGCTTCGGCGATCTCGGCGGGGCCGTCGGTGTCGGGGAAGCCCTGGCCCAGGTTGATCGACCCGGTGCGGGCGGCCAGCGCCGACATCTCCGCGAAGATCGTGGTGCCGAAGGAGGCAAGGCGGCGGTTGAGGAAGGGGCGGCTGCTGCTGCTCGCGGGTGCGCTCATGGGCGCCATCCTGCGGGGAACCTCTGGAGTTGCTCAAGTGTGCTTTCGGGGCGTTGGCGCGAGGGCATCCCCCCTGCACGCGGGCCACGGGGGTGCCGCGACCCGGGCGACCGGGGTGTGAGGAAGGGGGCGGGGCCGTGGTCCTTGTCCTGGTTCTCGTGGTGGCGGCGGTCCTGGGGATCGTCCTGTTGGTGACGCACTTCTCCGGGCCGGGGGGCAGCGGTTCCGGAGGTTCCGGCTCCGGCTCCAGCTGGTGGGCGGGCGGCGGAGGGTCCTCGTCGTCCTGCGGTTCCTCGTCGTCGTCCTGCGGTTCGTCCTCCTCGTGCGGGTCCTCGTCCTCCTGCGGTGGCGGAGGCTGCGGGTCCAGCTGACACTGGTACGGGTGCTGCGGGCGGCGAACCGGACGGTGCGGGGAAGCGTGCGCGGATCCGGTGTGGAAGGGGCGCCCGCAGGGGACAACTTCCTTCGGGCGTCCGCTTGTTCGGGCCGGCACTACGGCGTACGGGCGGCGTCGTGTTGAACACGTGAACCGTGAAGCCCCCGGGGGGATGTAAACCCCGTCAAGTTGGGTAAAAACGCTGTGAGTGCCGTGCCTTTCATGATTCCCTCGGTTGAGTAGACCAGGTCCCCGGACCTCCCGGGACTTCCTGCGGACCCGTGCCGGTGTCCCCCCACCCGTTGACTACCGCTGGCGGGCCCCGGCCCATCTCCCTCGCGCGTTTGCGGAGCCGACTCATGCTCACGACCCTCCAGACCACCTACACCGACACGCGTGCCGCCGATCTCGCCTGGGCCCTGGGACGCGACCGGCTGCCCGCCCTGGCCGTACTGAACCTCCAGCTCGCGGACGCGAAGGTGGAGTTGCGCCTGCTCGGGGCCTCTCACCAGGTGCTCCTGGAGGAGGGCGAGGTGCTCTGCTCGGAGACGGTCGCCTGTATGCCCGGCAGCAGTACGCCGCTGCCGCTCGGCGTGGCGAAGCGGGTGGGCGACTACGAGTACGAGTTCGCCGCGCGGGTCGAAACCCTCTCGCGGGGCTCCTTCGCGGGACGGGCCCAGGAGCTGCTCGCACTGGTCGCGGACCACCCCAACGGGCTAGCCGGCACCTTTCCCGGCGACCCGCACGCGTTCACCGCGATGCTCGCGCAGCGCCACGAGGGGCAGGTGCGCTGGCGCACCTGGCACGCGTACCCGCAGGAGGGGCAGCTGGTGGCCACCCGCACCCGGGTGGGCGTACGCATGGGCGCGCCCGTCTAGGGGGGTCTTCGGCGGATCACGGCCGGGCCGGGTCCGGTTTTCCCGGCCGCGCGGTCGCGGGCAGGATTACCCCGATTACTCCAACTGGTCTGCCCGACACGCCAGTTACACCCATGTGGGTGACAGGGTGTGGGTGGGCGGTGACGTACGGTTCGCTGCATGATCGACCGTTCCGCCCCCCGCGGGCTGCTCCCGGCGGCGGAGCCACGGGGCGTGCAGACCGTCCATGCCGCCCTGCCCGTACGCCCCCGGACCGGCCGACTCCTCGTGCTGGCCACGGTGTTCGTCTGCGCGGCCTGCGGGCTCGTCTACGAGCTGGAGCTGCTCGCCCTCGGCTCGTACCTCATCGGCGACTCCGTCACCCAGGCGTCGGTCGTGCTGTCCGTCATGGTCTTCGCCATGGGCGTCGGCTCCCTCCTCGCCAAACGCCTGCGCCGCCGGCCCGCGCTCGGCTTCGGTGCCATCGAGGCCGCGCTCGCCCTGCTCGGGGGCTTCTCCGCGATGGCCCTGTACGCGAGCTTCGCCTGGCTCGGCGAGTCCAGGACCGCGCTCGTCGCCTTCTCCTTCGGCATCGGAGTACTCATCGGCGCGGAGATCCCGCTGCTGATGGTCCTCATCCAGCGCATCCGCAGGCAGGACGCCGGCGGAGCCGTCGCCGACCTCTTCGCCGCCGACTACGTGGGCGCCCTCGTCGGCGGGCTCGCCTTCCCCTTCCTGCTGCTGCCCGTGCTCGGCCAGCTCACCGGGGCCATGCTCACCGGCACGGTCAACGCCGTCGTCGGCGGCGGACTCGTCCTGTGGCTGTTCCGCCACGACCTCAGCAGACGCTCCCGCTGGCTGCTGGTCACCGCCAACGCGACCGTACTCGCCCTGCTCGCCTGCGCCACCCTCCTCGTCGACGACTTCGAACGGGCCGCGCGCACCGCCGTCTACGGCGCGGAGGTACGGGTCGCCGCGCAGACCGGGGTGCAGGAGCTGGTGCTCACCGGGCCGTCCACCGGGTCCCCGCGCTCCCTCGACCTCTTCCTGGACGGCCGGCTGCGGGTCAGCGGCTACGACGAGTACCGCTACCACGAGGCCCTGGTCCACCCGGCCATGACCGGCCCGCACGCCCGCGTCCTGGTCCTCGGCGGCGGCGACGGGCTCGCCGCCCGCGAGGTCCTGCGCTACCGGGACGTCGCCTCCGTCACCGTCGTCGAGCTCGACCCCGGCGTGGTCCGCCTCGCCCGCACCGACCCGATGCTCTCCGCGCTCAACGCCCGGGCGTACGAGGACCCGCGCATGGACGTGGTCACCGAGGACGCCTTCCGCTGGCTGCGGGGACCCGCCGCCCGGCACCGCTTCGACGTCATCCTCTCCGACCTGCCCGACCCCGGCATCACCCCGAGCACGAAGCTGTACTCGCAGGAGTTCTACGGGCTCGCCGCGCGGGCCCTGACGCCGGGCGGACGCATCGCGGTGCACGCCGGCCCCCTCACCACGAGGCCGCGTACGTACTGGACCGTCGAGTCCACGCTGCGCGCGGCCGGGCTGCTCACCACCCCCTACAGCACGGGCGGCCGGCTCTCCGGCTTCGCCGCCGGGCCCGACCGGACCCAGGGCGTGGCCGACGCGCCGCCGCAGGACTGGGGCTTCGTGCTCGCCGCCCACGACCGGGTGCCCGAGCTGCGCGTGGACCGCGACACCCCCGCCCTGCTGGCCGTGTCGACCCAGGGGCTGCGGGACGCCGCCCGGGACGCCGCCCGGGTCCGGCCGGCCGGGCTCCCGCCGTCCACGCTGCCGCATCCGCGATACCACTGAGCCGGGGCGTCGTGTCCGTGTGCACGGGCGGGTCCCGTCGGTAGGCTCGACCGCATGGAGCATCAGGTGTTCGTTCCGGTACCGGTAGAAGACGTCCGCGCCGTGCTGCGTGATCCCGCCCGGGTGGCCCGCTGCGTCCCCGGGCTCCAGCAGGACGCCGACACCGCTGCCGGGCCGCCGGCCGGGCGGCTCAAGGTCCGGGTCGGCGGGCACACCGTGACCTACCGGGGCGTCCTGTCCCTCGTCGAGCGGGACCCCGACCACTTCGCCGCGGAGGGCGAGGGGACCGAGGTCCGCGGCAGCGGCGCCGTCAGCCTCGCGCTCGTGCTGCGGCTGGTGCCGTACGACGGCGGGACCCGGCTGGAATTCAGCGGCGGGGCCACGGCGGACGGCCGGGCCGCCGCCTTCGACCCGCAGGCCACCGCCACCGCCGCCGGGCGGCTGCTCGACCGCTTCGCCGCCAACCTGGCCGGCGTGGCCGGTGCCGCGGGCGACCCGGTGGCCGAGGCCGAGGAGGCCGAGGAGGCGAAGGCGGAGGAGGCGGAGTCCGGCCCGTCGGTCTTCGACACCGAGGTGCCGCCGCCGTCGCTCGACCCCTTCCTCGACGGCGATTTCACCGAGTTCGCCTCCTTCGACGGGGCGGGGAGGGAGGAGGCGCCGGACGCGGGCCCCGCCGGCCCCGGACGCCCGCCGGCCGAGGCGGCCCACGCCCGCCGCACGATGATCGGCCGCAGCGCGGAGGAGGTCGACCACGCGCCCCCGCGCGGCCGCTACGCCCCGGTCCCGGCCCCGTCCTCCGCCACCGGCCAGAACGGCCTGCGCTGGATCGCCCCGGCGGCGGCCCTGGCGCTGGCCTCGGCGGTCGTGGTCGGAAGGGCGTTGCGCCGGCGCCGTTGACGCGCCGTAGGGTCGCCGTATGACTACGCAACTGAGCGCCGGGGGCGCGGAACTCACCATCGATCAGGACAACGGCTGCAGGGTCGGCAGTCTGCGCGTCGACGGCATCGAGCTGCTGCGTCAGGGCCCGAAGTTCGGGTCCTTCCCGATGGTCCCCTGGTGCGGGCGTACGGCGAACGGCCGGTTCCATGACGGCGCCAAGGTCCACCAGATGCCGCTCAACCATCCGCCGCACGCCCTCCACGGCTTCGCCCGCGACGCGTCCTGGAAGACGGCCTCCGTCGACGGCACCACCGCGGCCTTCACCTACGACCTCGTCGACCCCTGGCCCTACGCCGGGCGGGTGACGCAGGTCTTCGAGCTGGGCGAGGACGCGCTGACGATCCGCATGGGCGTGGAGACGTACGAGGACTCATTCCCGGCGCAGGCGGGCTGGCACCCCTGGTTCAACCGGGTCCTGACCGACGGCGGGGAGCCGGCCCGGATCGGCTTCGACCCGGCCTGGCAGGAGGAACGCGACGAGGACCACATCCCCACCGGCCGCCGCATCGACCCGAAGCCCGGCCCCTGGGACGACTGCTTCGGGATGCCCTACGGGGTCGACGTCACCCTCACCTGGCCCGGGCAGCTGGACCTGAGGGTGACCAGCCCCGCCGAATGGGTGGTCGTCTACGACGAGCAGCCGGAGGCCGTCTGCGTCGAGCCGCAGTCGGGCCCGCCGAACGGACTGAACACCCTCCCGCGCCTGGTCACACCGGTGGACCCGCTGGAGATCTCCACGACGTGGGCGTGGCGCCGGCTCGGCTAGCCCGCACTTAAGCTCGTTGTCATGAGTGACGTCAACGAAGTAATGCCGTCCGGCACACGCGATGCGCTTCTGCAGCAGATCAAGGACAAGGCCGTCGTGCACGGCAAGGTGACGCTTTCCTCCGGCAAGGAGGCCGACTACTACATCGACCTCCGCCGGATCACCCTCGACGGCGAGGCGGCCCCGCTGGTGGGGCAGGTCATGCTGGACCTCACCGCCGACCTCGAGTTCGACTGCGTCGGCGGCCTGACCCTGGGCGCCGACCCGGTCGCCACCTCGATGCTGCACGCCTCCGCCGCGCGCGGCGAGCGTCTGGACGCCTTCGTCGTCCGCAAGGCGCAGAAGGCCCACGGCATGCAGCGCCGCATCGAGGGCACCGATGTGAAGGGCAAGCGCTGCCTGGTCGTCGAGGACACCTCCACCACCGGCGGCTCCCCGCTGACCGCCGTCGAGGCGGTCCGCGAGGCCGGCGGCGAGGTCGTCGCCGTCGCCACCATCGTGGACCGCGGCGCGGCCGACGCGATCGCCGCGGCGGGCCTGCCGTACCTCACCGGCTACCGGCTCGGGGACCTGGGTCTCGCCTGAGCCCTGCCCCGAGGCTCCGGCCGTCTCGGATCGTGGGCGTGAAGGGGCGGCGGCCGGCCGTGGGCCGGGGCGCGGCCACGGTCCCGGAGGTCGACGCTCCGGTCCTGACCTGCGCCTTTCCGGACGGCCGGGGTGTTTCACGTGAAACGCTCCGGCCGCCGCGCTGAGCGAGGGGTGACAGGCGGGGTGGAGTGTCGCGCCGAGTCTGGAAAGATAGGCGCGACGGCGACGTCGCCCCCAGGTCAGGGCCCGCAATAAGCACACTCCCCGCACATCCAAGGAGCGGACAGATGCCCATCGCAACCCCCGAGGTCTACAACGAGATGCTCGACCGGGCGAAGGCAGGCAAGTTCGCCTACCCGGCCATCAACGTCACCTCGACCCAGACCCTGCACGCTGCCCTGCGCGGCTTCGCGGAGGCCGAGAGCGACGGCATCATCCAGATCTCCACCGGCGGTGCCGAGTTCCTCGGTGGCCAGTACAGCAAGGACATGGTCACCGGCGCGGTCGCCCTGGCCGAGTTCGCGCACGTCGTAGCCGCCAAGTACGACGTCACCGTCGCGCTGCACACGGACCACTGCCCCAAGGACAAGCTGGACGGCTACGTCCGTCCGCTCCTGGAGGTGTCCGCCGAGCGCGTCGCCCGCGGCCTGAACCCGCTCTTCCAGTCGCACATGTGGGACGGCTCCGCCGAGACCCTGGCCGACAACCTGGCCATCGGCCAGGAGCTGCTCGCCAAGGCCGCCGCCGCGAAGATCATCCTCGAGGTCGAGATCACCCCGACCGGTGGCGAGGAGGACGGCGTCAGCCACGAGATCAACGACGAGCTGTACACCACCGTCGACGACGCGATCCGCACCGCCGAGGCCCTCGGCCTGGGCGAGAAGGGCCGCTACCTGCTCGCCGCCTCCTTCGGCAACGTGCACGGCGTCTACAAGCCGGGCAACGTCGTCCTGCGGCCCGAGCTGCTCAAGGACCTCCAGGCCGGCGTCGCCGAGAAGTTCGGCAAGGCCTCTCCGTTCGACTTCGTCTTCCACGGCGGCTCGGGCTCCACGCCCGAGGAGATCGCCACCGCGCTGGAGAACGGCGTCGTGAAGATGAACCTCGACACCGACACCCAGTACGCCTTCACCCGCCCGGTCGCGGACCACATGTTCCGCAACTACGACGGTGTCCTGAAGGTCGACGGCGAGGTCGGCAAGAAGTCCACCTACGACCCGCGCACCTGGGGCAAGCTGGCCGAGGCGAGCATGGCCAAGCGCGTCACCCAGGCCTGTGCCGACCTGCGTTCCACGGGCACCAAGCTGAAGTAGGCGGCGAGGACCCGAAAGGGTCCGCCGGGACCTGAAGGGGTCCGCCGGTCCGTCAGGGACCGGCGGACCCCTTTGCCGTACGCCCCCGCGCCGTGGATCCGGCTCGGCACGGCAGGGGCACGGCAGGGTCCGGGGGGATCCGGCGCGGTTTCGGTACGGATTCGCCCGAGGTGACATACGCCGGTGGACGGGGGAGGCGGCGATGGTGTGGAATCTAGGCAGAGAAACGTACCCGCCGGGATGTAATGCCGGCGGGCCAGGAGAGGCGACGCCGGCGATGAAGACAGTGCGACCCCAGGTGAAGCAGGACCGGGCGGTGCGCACGCGTCGGGCGATCCTGGAGGCGGCGGCGCTGGTGTTCGAGGAGTACGGCTACGACACGGCCAAGCTCTCGGACATCGTCAACCTCGCCAAGGTCACCAAGGGCGCGCTCTACTTCCACTTTGACTCCAAGGAAGGCCTGGCCCAGGCCGTCATCGACGCGCAGAACGAGTCGCAGCCGCAGATGCGGCCGCAGCAGTACAAGGCGCAGGAGTTCGTGGACATCGGCATGGTCTTCTCGCACCAGCTGCGGCACGACGCGCTGATGCGGGCCAGTGCCCGGCTCACGCTGGACCACGCCGGCCGCGGCCTCGACCGGGTGACCCCCTACCAGACCTGGATCGAGCTGCACGTCCCGTTGCTGGAGGAGGCCCAGCGGCGCGGGGAACTGCTGCCGAACGTGGACCCGTGGGTCCCGGCCCGCCTGATCGTGGGTGCGTTCGCGGGACTGAACACCATGTCGTACACGCTGGGGCTGGACCTGGACGCCCAGGTCTCGGAGCTCTACACGCACGTGATGCCCGGCGTGGTGGTCCCGGCCGTGGCGATCCGGCTGGACACGGCCCCCGGGCGCGGGGCGCGGGCGCTGTACGGGCCGCAGGGCGCGCACGAGTGCCGGTACGGCTGCCCGGGCGGCGTGCCGCCCCTGGAGGGGAAGGCGCCCGAGGAGGCGTGCGCGGCTGCCGAGGGAGTCCGCTCGGCCGCCGAGGAGATCTCCGCCTGAGGCCGGTCCGGCCCGCCCGCCCCCTTCCCAAAAAGATCCTTCCGGGTATGATTTTTCTGCTCGCCTGCCCAGGGAGATCACTGTGGACATTGAGGTACTCGGCGCACCACGGGTCACCGAGAACGGTGTGCCCATCACGGCCCCCACGCCGGAGTCCCGGCATGTCCTGGCGGTCCTCGCCGCCTGTCCCGACCGGGTCGTGCCCGCTACCGTCCTCGCGGACGAGCTGGCCCGCCGCGTCCCGCCCGAGCACGCCCACGCCGCCCTGCACACCGCCGTACGCCGGCTGCGCGAGCGGTTCGCGGAGGCACTGGGCGCCGGCTCGGTACGCACTCCCGAGACCGTGCTGTCCACGCGGCCCGGCGGGTATCTTCTCGACACCGGCGGCGGCCGCTGCGACGTCCGCGAGTTCGAGCGCGAGGCGGGCGCCGGCTACCGGGCCATGGGGCGGGGCGACGCCGCGCAGGCCGCCGCGAGGCTCCGCCGGGCACTGGACCTGTGGACCGGCCCCGTCCTCGACGGCATCGACGCCGGGACCTGGCTGCGCCGCCGCATCGCCTGCCTCGACGCCGACCGGCTCTCCGTGCTCGGCCAGTGGGTCGAGGCGGAACTCGCACTGGGACGCCACCGCGAGCTGCGCCTCGCGCTCGCGGGCCTGCGCGGCGCGGGAGCGTGCCGCCCCGGCGACGCGTACCTGGCGGCCCTGCACCGGGCCGAGGCCCGCGTCGAGGCCGCACGGATGGCCCGCCCGGCCCGCGGGCTCACCCTGAGCTGTGGCGCCCGCGCCTGACCCGGCGTCAGGCGCGCGGGCCGCTGCTTGACCCCTCGCCCGGCGGAACCTAGGTTCGGGTCCGGGGACGGAAAACGGCTGGTCGGGTGGGGGGAGCGGCGGTATGCGCGGGGACGGGGGCGGTCCGCTGGCCGTACTGGAACTGCTCGCTGCGGACGCCCCGCAGAGCCGCTACGAGGCCCTGCTCGCCGAGGCCCGCGGCGCGGGCATGGACGAAGCCGAACTCGCGGCCCTCACCCGGGCCGTGGAACTCGCCCGCTCGGTACGGGCCCGCGCGAGCAGGGCCAGACAGCGCGAGGCCGCCCTCACCGCCCTCGTCGACACCGCCCACGACCTGACCTCCCCGTACGACATCGACGGCCTGCTGCGCCTGATCACCCGCCGGGCCAGACGCCTCCTCGGCTTCGACATGGCCTGGCTGTCGCTGAGCCGCCCGGACGGGTCCGCGTACGTACGCACCTCCGAGGGCGAGACCACCGCGCTCAACGTCGGCCTCGAACTCGGCACCGGCCGCGGCCTCGGCAGCATCGCGCAGGCCCGCCGCTCCCCGGTGTGGACCCCGGACTACCTCGCAGACACCAGCATCGCGCACGCCCCCGGCATCGACGCCGTCGTCGAGGCGGAGGGCCTGCGCGCGATCATCGCGGTCCCGCTGCGGCGCGGGGACTCCACCCTCGGCGCCCTCTACGGATCCGACCGCGCCGTACGGGAGTTCACCCCGGACGAGATCGGCATCATGCTCTCCCTCGCCGACCTGGCCGCGGTCGCCATCGAGAAGGCCCGGCTGCTGGAGCAGACCCGCGACGAGGTCACCGAGCTGGAGGCCTACGGCTCGCGCACCCACACCGCCCTCACCCGGGTCCGCTACCTGTGGGAGTGCCACGCCCGGCTGGCCGGGCTGGTCCTGGACGGCGCCGGTCTCGCCACCGTCGCCCGGGCCACCGCCGACGCGCTGGACGGCGTGCTCCAGGTGCGCGACCCCGGCGGGCGGCCGCTGACCGCGACCGGGGAGCTGCCCGGCCTGGACGAGGAGGCGGTGACGAAGGGCGCCCTCCAGGCCCTCACCGACCGGCGTCCGGTGCGGCTGCCCGGCGACCTGTGGCTGGCCCCGGTACTGGCGGGCGCCGAGGACCTCGGGGTGCTGCTGCTCAGCGCCTCCGCGCCGCTCGCCGAGGAGGACGTACGGCTGCTCCAGCTGTCCGCCCAGTCCGTCGCCTCCCTGATGCTGATCCAGCGCGGCACGGCCGCCGCCGAGGGCCCCGTCCACGACGAACTCCTCGCGGACCTGCTGGACCGGCCCCACTCCGTCGACCTGCACCTGCTGGAGCGCACCCGCCGGCTCGGCATCGACCTGGACCGCCCGCACGTGGTGGTCGTCGCCCGGCCGGAGGGCGGCGAACTGGGCAAGGCCGTGGCCTGGGCCTCCTCGTACGCTTACCGGACGGGCGGGCTCAAGGGCGTCCGGCGGGGCTGCATCGTCCTGGTCCTGCCCGGCACCGACGCCTCCGCCGCCGCGCACCGGGCCTCCGGGGAGCTGTCGCCGCTGCTCGGCCACGCCGTGTCCACCGGGGCCGCCGGACCCACCGGGAGCCCGGGCGAGGTGGCCCGCGTCTACGCCGAGGCGGTGCGCTGCCTGGACGCGCTGACCGCGCTCGACGGGGTGGGCGGCACCGCTTCCCTGCGCGAACTGGGCTTCCTCGGCATGCTGCTGTCCGCCGACCACGACGTGGAGTCGTTCATCGCCGGGACCATCGGCCCCGTCCTGGAGTACGACGCGGACCGGCTGACGGAGCTGACCCGCACCCTGGAGGCGTACTTCGCCTCGGGCACCAGCCCCACCCGCGCCGCCGAGGCCCTGCACGTGCACCCGAACACCGTCTCCCGCCGCCTGGACCGCATCACCGAACTCCTCGGCCCCCACTGGCAGGAGCCCGCCGGCGCCCTGGAGATCCAGATGGCCCTGCGGCTGCGCCGGACCCGCACGGTCCTGCACGACCGCCGCGCCGCCGCCGACCGGGCCTGAGGCCCGCCGCCGGCCTTCCGGACCCTGCCGGGGGCGGGGTCTCACGCCGCCGCGTAGTGCTCCGTGGCGGTCAGGGCACGGGCCGCGTGCGCGACCGAGGCCAGCGTGACGTGCCGGTGCCAGCCCGGCAGGGCCCGGCCCGCGAAGTCCCGCAGCCCCGCCTCCCGTCCGCTGTGCTCGGCGGCGAAACCGACCCGCCGGCCCTGCTTCGTCAGCCGCAGCAGCGGGCCCACGGGGAGCCGTACCAGGTCCGTCAGCCACAGCTGCGCCGGAGGGCGGCGCGGGTCCGTCCACTCGCCGACCAGCAGCAGGTGGCGGCGGCGGGCCGGGGAGGGGTCGGGCATCATCACCCGCACCGCGACCGCCAGGGTGCTGCGGTGACGGCCCCCCGGCAGCGTCGGGTCCGGGTCGGTCCACTCCACCGGGGTGCACAGCCCCTTCACCGCCTGCAGGACGTCCCGTGCGGGGCGCGCCCCCGCGCCGTGGCCCGGCAGCGCCGGGTCGGTGACCAGCAGCGGAGTGGCCGGGCCGATGCGGGCGATGACGGGCAGCCCGGCCTCCGCGAAGCGGTTCATGGTGGAACGGCTGCCGATCCGCTGGATGTCGAGCACCACCGGGCGCCGGTTCCCGCTGCGCCGCACGGTCTCGATGACGGCGGCCGCCGCGGACTCCTCGTACGCGGCCTGCGCGTCGGCCGGCTCCAGCGGTTCGGGGCCGTCACCCTCCGGCAGGTGCATCCGCCACCCGACCGGGGTGACCAGCCCCGCCGAGGCGAACCAGGTCCCGAAGGCCTGCTGCCCCCGGAACATCTGCCCCTGGTGCGGGTCGAAGCGATGCGCCACCCCCACCGAGTGCTCCCCGCCCTTCGGGATCGCCAGCGGCTGCGCCACCCACGCGGTCAGGGGGGTGGCCGCCTGGAGGAACCCGGCGAGCGAGGCGCGGATCGGCTCCCAGTCCCAGGTGGAGCCGGAGATGAAGTGGTGCATGCTCTGCTCCGCGGCACCGCCCCCGAACTGCCCCGCGATCCCGCGCATCGACTTCCGGCCGGGCAGCGCCAGCAGCCCCCGCACGTACTGCCGGCCCTTCTCCCGCTGGTCCTTGCGGCGCAGCGAGCACAGGACCGCGGAACACAGGTCGTCGGCCGCCTCATGGACCGGGTCCCGCCGGACCGGCACCGCCGTTCCCGTCCCCCTGCTGTCGATGCTGCTCATGACCGCTTTCACGACATGCCCCCCTCGGCGTGCGTCCACTGCGCCTCTACCGTCCGCCGAGCACCCCTCTTCCGGGGAGGTGCGCCGGCCACCGCACTTCGCCGGATCGTGGTGGGGCCGCCACACCCCGCCGGACTTGACGGACTGCCCGGGCGGACCTGGCAGGACCCCCGCGCATCGGGCACGGTCGGATCGCGGGGCCCATGGGCCGCGGTGCCGGGCCCGCCCCGGCGCGGTGCCCCGCACGGCGGCGGTGCGACACGGGAGGGGCGGGGTGCAGTTCGGCGTCTTCTCGCTCGGTGAGGCCGTCCCCGATCCGTCGACCGGCCGCACGCCGACCGAGCACGAGCGGATCCGGGCCATGACCGCCCTCGCGGTGCGGGCGGAGGAAGCCGGCCTGGACGTCTTCGCCACCGGCGAGCACCACAGCCCGCCCTACGTGACCTCCTCGCCGTCGACGCTGCTCGGCTACCTCGCCGCGCGCACCCGGCGGCTGATCCTGTCGACCGCCACCACCCTGGTCACCACCAACGACCCGGTCCGCGTCGCCGAGGAGTACGCGCTGCTCCAGCACCTGGCGGGCGGCCGCCTCGACCTGATGACGGGCCGGGGCAGCACCCCGAACTGCTATCCCTGGTTCGGCCAGGACCTGCGCCAGGGCATCGCGCTGGCCCGGGAGAACTACGCCCTGCTGCACCGCCTGTGGCGGGAGGAGGACGTCGACTGGCGGGGCCGTTTCCGGGCCCGCCTCGACGGCTTCACCTCCGTGCCCCGCCCGCTGGACGGCGTACCGCCCTTCGTGTGGCACGCGTCGGTGCGTTCGCCGGAGATCGCGGAGCAGGCCGCGTACTACGGCGACGGCTTCTTCGCGGACAACCTGTCCGCTCCCGTCGAGCAGTGCGCGCGCCTGGTGGAGCTGTACCGCGCCCGGTACGAGGAGCACGGACACGGCACCGCCCGGCAGGCCGTCGTCGGGCTCGGCGGGCAGGTCTTCGTACGGGCGCGCTCGCAGGACGCGGTGCGCGAGTTCCGCCCGTACTACGACCGGTCCCGGCTCCACGGCGGGCGCTGGTCCCTGGAGGAGTGCGCGGCCCGGACCCCGCTGGCGGTGGGCAGCCCCGATCAGGTCATCGAGAAGGTGCTCACCTTCCGGGAGGCCTACGGGGACTACCAGCGCCAGCTCTTCGCCGTGGACCACTGCGGGCTGCCACTGGAGGCGGCCCTGGAGCAGGTCGACGCGCTGGGCGAGCGGATCGTGCCGGTCCTGCGCCGGGAACTGGCCGCCTCCCGGCCCGCGGGCGTGCCCCCGGCTCCCCGCCACCCGGCGGCCGGGCCGGCCGCGGGCACGGAGCGGCGCGCCGACCTGGGGGCGTGCGCGGCTTCCCGGACCGGCGCGTGATCCGGTCCTGACCGCCGGCCGGCCGCGGGCCGCGTTGCCTGCCGCTGCCCGGCCGCGGCCGTTTCGCCGCCGCCCGGCTTCGCCGCTGGGCGCCGTCGTCGGCCAGACTGGGCCCATGTCGATTCACCAGAACCTGCTCGGGGGCCCCGCCCCCACCCACCTGCCCGACGAGCCCGCGCCCCGCGAGGCGCTCGCCGCCGGTACCGACCCGGCCGAGGTGGCCGCCGCGCACCCCTCCTCCTCGCTCGCCTGGGCCGCCCTCGCCGACCAGGCGTACGCCGCCGGCCGGACGGTGGAGTCGTACGCGTACGCCCGTACCGGCTACCACCGCGGCCTCGACGCGCTGCGCCGGGCCGGCTGGAAGGGCCACGGCCCCGTGCCGTGGGAGCACGAGCCGAACCGCGGCTTCCTGCGCGCCCTGCACGCGCTGGCGCGGGCCGCCGGGGCCATCGGGGAGAAGGAGGAGCACGAGCGCTGCTCGACCTTCCTGCGGGATTCCTCGCCGACGGCGGCGGACACGCTCGCATAACGCTGTCGAGGCTCGCCCTAGAGGGCCTCCGGGTCCCCTGCTTATGATGCGTGGCAGGGGACCGGGGCTCCACTTACCTCACCGGAAGGAGCGGACCGCTACCCGGAAGCACGTGTCGAGGAGACAGAAATGTCGCACGCCCTTGATGCCTCCGGAGCCGGTTCGGACACCCCGAACCTCGACTTCGACGGCACGACTCCGTACGAGGACTACGTCCAGGCGGACGTCCTCACCCACCTCCAGCACCTGCGCTCGGACGACCCCGGCGAGATGGTGTTCCTGGTGACCACCCAGGTCATGGAGCTGTGGTTCACGGTCATCGTCCACGAGTGGGAGACGGCCGCCCGCGCCCTGCGCGAGGACGACGTCCCCGTCGCGATGGACGCGCTGAAACGATCCCTCCGCGAGCTGGAGGCCCTGAACGCCTCCTGGCGGCCGCTGGCCCAGCTCACCCCCGCCCAGTTCAACGCGTACCGCGCCGCCCTGGGCGAGGGTTCCGGTTTCCAGTCGGCGATGTACCGCCGGATGGAGTTCCTGCTCGGTGAGAAGTCGGCGTCGATGCTGGTCCCGCACCGGGGCGCGCCGCGGGTCCACGCCGAACTGGAGAAGGCCCTCCACGAGCCCAGCCTGTACGACGAGACCCTGCGCCTGCTGGCCCGCCGCGGCCTTCCGGTCCCCCGGGCGGTCCTGGACCGGGACCTCGCCCTGCGGTACGAGCCCTCCCCCGAGGTCGAGGCCGTCTGGACGGCCCTCTACGCGGACCCGTCCGGCCCGCACGCCGACCTGCACCGCCTCGGCGAGGTGCTGACGGACGTCGCCGAGCTGGTCTGGCGCTGGCGCAACGACCACCTGGTCGCGACGCGCCGGGCGATGGGAGCGAAGACGGGAACGGGCGGCTCGGCCGGGGTGACCTGGCTGGAGAAGCGCGCGTCGAAGAACGTCTTCCCCGAGCTCTGGACGGCCCGCAGCCATGTCTGAGCCCGGCCTGAACCCCCTGAACCCCATACCGGAGCTCCAGGAACGGGCCGCGAGGCTCGACGCCCAAGACGGGCTCGGCAAGCTCCGGGCGCGCTTCACCCTCCCCGAGGGGGTCGTCTACCTCGACGGGAACTCCCTCGGCGCGCTGCCGGCGGGCGTTCCCGGCGCCGTGGCCGACGTCGTGCGGCGCCAGTGGGGCGAGCTCCTCATCCGCTCCTGGGACGAGAGCGGCTGGTGGACCGCCCCGCAGCGGATCGGCGACCGCATCGCCCCGCTGATCGGCGCCGCCCCCGGCCAGGTGACCGTCGGCGACTCCACCAGCGTCAACCTCTTCAAGGCGCTGGTCGGCGCCGCCCGCCTGGCGGCGCCCGGCCGGACCCGGATGCTGGTCGACGCCACCACCTTCCCGACGGACGGCTACATCGCCGCGTCCGCCGCCCGGATGACCGGCCTCGAGCTCGTCCCGGTCGATCCGGCCGACGCGGCCGGCGCCTTCGGCGACGACACCGCCGTGGTGCTGCTCAACCACGTCGACTACCGCACGGGCCGGCTGCACGACCTGCCCGCCCTCACCGGCGCCGCGCACGCCGCGGGCGCGCTGATCGTGTGGGACCTGTGCCACAGCGCCGGAGCCCTGCCCGTGGGCCTCGACGCGCACTCCGTCGACCTCGCGGTGGGCTGTACGTACAAGTACCTGAACGGCGGCCCCGGTTCCCCGGCCTACATCTACGTGGCCGAACGGCACCAGGGTGCCTTCGACTCCCCGCTGCCCGGCTGGAACGGCCACGCCGAGCCCTTCGCGATGACTCCGGAGTACGTCCCCGCCGAGGGTGCGGCCCGGGTTCGCGTCGGGACCCCGGACATCCTGTCCATGCTGGCGCTGGAGGCGGCCCTCGACGCCTGGGAGGGCGTCGACATCGAGGCGGTGCGCGCCAAGTCCCTCGCGCTGACCGACTTCTTCCTCGAGTGCGTGGCCGCGTACGTCCCGGACGGGCGGGTCGAGCCGGTGACCCCGGCCGAGCACGGCCGGCGTGGCAGCCAGGTCTCGCTGCGGGCCGCGGGTGCCCGCGAGGTGATGGCCGAGCTCATCTCCAGGGGGGTCGTCGGGGACTTCCGCGCCCCCGACGTCCTGCGGTTCGGGTTCACGCCGCTCTACGTCGGTTTCGCCGACGTGGAGCACGCGGCGCGCACACTGGGTCACATTTTCGGGTGACGCGGTAGCGAAACGTCACACCACGGGGCGGGCGGGGCTACGGCTCCGCCCGCCTCCGTGCGGGCTCGATCCGGCGGCTGGCGGGGCGTGCGGGCCTGGTACGGTCCCGCTCTGCCGGAACACCGGAACATCTGTCCCCCCTGTCCCACGCGTTACCGAGAGGTCGAGCCGATGACGGACCCCGCAGTCGAACGGGACGCCGCCGAGGCCGCCTCGGCCTTCGCCCACCCCCCGGTCGCGCCCGAGGCGAGCGCCGCGTACGGGGACCACCCCGACCAGGTCATCGACTTCTACGCCCCCCGGGGCGAGGGGCCGGCGGGCTCCGCCCCGCTGGTGGTGGTCCTGCACGGCGGGGCCTGGCGGGCCCGCTACGACCGGCAGCACATCACCCCCTTCGCGGACCTCCTCGCCCGGCGGGGCTTCGCCGTCGCCAACGTGGAGTACCGGCGCGGCAGCTCCCTGCCCCACCAGGACGCCGGGGGGCCGGTGGCCGGGCGCTGGCCCGAGACCTTCGACGACGTGGCCGCCGCCATGGACGCCCTGCCCGGCCTGGCCGCGGCGGCCCTGCCCGCCGCCGACTCCCGCCGGACGGTGGTGACCGGCCACTCGGCGGGCGGCCAGCTCGCGCTGTGGGCGGCGGCGCGGCACGTCCTGCCGTACGGCGCGCCCTGGCGGCTGTCCGCCCCGCCGCCGCTGCGCGGTGTGGTGGCGCTGGCCCCGATCGCGGACTTCGGGGTGGCGGAGGAACTCGGCGTGTGCGGCGGCGCGTCGGCGCAGCTGCTGGGCGGGCCGGAGCACTGGGAGGCCCGGCTGCCCTTCGCCGATCCGGCGGCACTGCTCCCCACGGGCATCGCCACCACCGTGGTGCAGGGGCGGGAGGACATCGTGGTCCCGCCGGCGGTGGCCGAGTCGTACGTGGCCGCCGCCGCGAAGGCGGGCGAGATGGTCGGCCTGACCCTGGTCGAGGGCGTCGGTCACTTCCCCCTGATCGATCCGGCGGCGGACGCCTGCGCGGTGGTCGCGGAGGAGATCTCCCAACTCGCCTGGTAGCCGCCCGGGGGTGTGGAGCGGCCGGTCAGCGGCGGGACGCGGTCCGCTGCGGCGGGATGATGCGGACCCGCTTCCCGGCCGGGGCGCTCTCTATGTCGTCCAGCTGCGCGGTGATCGTCGCGCGCAGGTCGTCGTAGTCCTCGAAGCGGTGGTCGTTGAAGAGCGTGTAGCCCGTCCACATCAGGTTCGCGCAGACCCGCGCCGGCACGCGGCCGGTCCGGGCGCCCATGCCGACCAGCGCCACCGAGCGGATGCTGCCGGGCCGCGTCTCGTTCTGCTGGTGGATCGCCTGGAAGGCGGCCGCGCAGGCCAGGGCCACGTTCAGGGTCTCGCTGATGTTCTGCGAGGACGCCTCCATCGTCGGCGTCGAGATCAGGAACCGCGGGGTGACCGCCCCGGACGGCACGCACACCGCGCTGCCCACCGGGAGACTGCCCCCGAACCGGTCGCGAATCGCCCGCTGCACGCGCAGCTGGATGCCGGCGCCCAGGAACCGCTTGACGGCCGCGTCGACCCCGCCGTCCATCCGGCCCCGGGAGTTGGTCGGGCTGACCCACGCGTCGACGTCCTCGTCGAGGATCGATCCCCGGCGGATCTCGATCCCGGGGGTGTCGGCGAAGGCGGCCCGCCACGCCTCCACCACACCGGCGTTGACGTCGGTCAGTACGACCCTGAGCGCAGGCTGCACGCGGTCCTCGGTCATCATCCACTCCTATCGGGAATCGGTCTTTCCGACCGCTCACCACGTTAGCGGCGACCACTGACAATCGGTCGTCGATCAGGGTCTGGTGACGGTCGGTCAGTGATGTCAGTGCCCGCTGCTAGCCTGCGGAAAGATTCGAAGTCCGGTTCGACATTTCGGAGTTCCTCACCATGCCCGAAACCAACTCCCCGGCTCCCGCCGCACAGCCCGATCCGAATGACCCGCTGGCCCTGGCCGAATTGTTCAAGGGCGGCGGCGAACCGTGGTTTCCGCTGCTCAAGCCGGTCATCGAGGCGCAGCCGAACGCCGCCGCGTTCATCGGTGCGGGCCGCGGTCCGGACGTCGTGCCCGTCCGTGAACTGACCTTCCAGGCGCTCAAGCCGAATCCGCCGCACAAGTGGAAAGTCGTCGTCTTCGGGCAGAACCCGTATCCGCGGCCGGAAAGCGCCACCGGCATAGCGATGTTCGACAACACCTTCCACGACTGGAAGGACAGTCAGTTCGGCAGGGTCGTCAGCATTCGCTGCATCATCAAAGCGGCGGCGATGTGGAAGCACGGAATTCCGAAGAAGACCCCGATCGCCGACATACGCGCGCTCCTGAAGGAGCGGGACACCGTGCAGCCGCCGGAATGGTTCCAGGCGATGCTCACCCAGGGCGTGCTCCTGCTGAACGCGGCACTCACCGCGGAGTGCGGCGGGGCGCGGGGCGGGGCCGATCCGCACACCGCCTTCTGGCGGCCGGTCGCCGAGCGGATCGTCGAGGAGATCCTCAAGGCCAAGCAGGACGCCGCCGAGGAGGACCGCGGCGTCGTCTTCGCCTGGTGGGGGGCGCACGCGCGCAGCCTGAAGAAGGTCGTCCTCGAACTCCAGAAGAAGTACCCGGGGGTCGAGGTCCGGCACATCGACCACGCCAATCCCGCGGCCCAGGGCGACATCTTCTGCGACGGCGACCACTTCGCGACGGTCAACGACGCCCTCGCGTCCGTGGGCGCGGACCCGGTCGACTGGCTGCCGGCCAAGGGGTGGAACGAGCGGGCGGCCGCCGGGACCGGCGGGACGGGCGGCGAGGACGTCGCCGCCCGCATGGGCGCCTTCATCGCGTCCACGATGGAACTGCACCAGCTGTATCTGGAGCGCCTCGCCAGCGTCAAGGACGAGGGGCTCGTACTCCCCGCGATCACCGGGGTGTTCGACACCCCGCTCATGGAGTTCCGGGACGCCGTCGCGGCCGTCGCCGAGCTGCTGCCCGGTCTCGGCGGGCACGTCGACCGGTCTTACGAGTTCGGCAAGGCGCGGGCGGACGGAGCGGCCGGCGGGCTGTCCGCCGACGCGGTCTCCGCCCTCCACCTCTACACCTGCGAGTCCGCGTTCTACCGGGAGATCAACGCGGCCCTGCGCTCCCCTGACCGCTCGCGCCTCGTCCCGTACCTGCCGTACCTGCGGCTGCTGTTCGCGGCGGTCTCCGGGCTGCCCGCCCGCACGGAGCCGCTGTACCGCGGTGTCGCGCTGGACCTGCGGGCACAGTACCCGCTGGGCCGCACCGTCACCTGGTGGGGCGTGTCCTCCTGCACGCCCAAGCTGGGCGTGGCCCGGGGGTTCCTCGGCAGCCGCGGCAAGCGGACGCTGTTCGAGGTGGTGCCCGCTCGGGCGGTCGGCATCCGCGACTTCTCCGCGTTCACCGAGGAGGAGGAGTTCATCCTCTCCCCGGGGACGCAGCTGAAGGTCACGGACGTGAAGACCGAGCGCGGCGGCCTGTGCACGGTGCGGCTGACCGAGCTGGACGACCAGACCCTGGTGTCCTGACCCGGCGGCGGCCGCCGGCCCTCAGTCCCACTGCTGGTCGGCGAGGGATGCCACCGGCTGGGGCTTGCCGATCACGGCCACGGCGATGAAGAAGCTGATCTGGCCGATCGCGATGGTGAGGGTGGCCAGCGCCTTCTCGTCGTAGTGCTCCGCCACCTCGGCGTACAGCGCGTCCGGGACGCGCTCCTCGCCGTGCGGGGCGGGCTGGAGGGTGGCCTCCACCAGCGCGAGGGCGGCGCGCTCGGCCTCGGTGAAGTAAGGGGCGTCCTGCCAGGAGGAGACGGCGGTGATGCGCTCCTCCGTCTCCCCGGCCTTGCGGAGGAAGGCGGTGTTCAGGACGGTCAGGTAGGTGTTGCGGACGATCTGTCCGGCACGCAGGTGGACCAGGCTGATCGTGGTGCGCGGCACCGAGCGGTTGCCGGTGGCGCGGAAGAGGGCGGCACTGATGTCGCTCAGCTCGGGCACGAACTCGCCCGGGTCGGACATCCGCGAGACCGGGGTGGCGGTGGCGGAGGTGTTCGTCATGGCTGCTGTTCTCCTTCGGTCGGTGTCTTCACCGCACTGACGGACGGGAGAGCGGGGATGTGACAGATCCGGGGAGGAGATTCGGGAAACCTTCCCGGAAGGCCGATCCGGGAAGGTCTTCAGGCCGCCGGGGGCGGCGGCAGGTGCGCGACGGAGTGGGTGAAGTACGTCCGCAGGTCCTCGGCCCTCGCGTAGGCCCGCCTCACGTACACCTCCCAGGGTTTGACGATCGCCGGGTCCTCGTACCGTCGGCTGCCCGTGTGGACGCCGGCGGGGGTGTGGAGGACCTCGTACAGGACACGGCCGTCCAGGATCACGATCTCCGGCAGCGGACCGCCGCCGGACGCCTCGGCGAAGGAGAACTCCTCGGCGGACAGCACCCGCGTCTGGTGTCCGGCCTCCGCGCGCATGTGGAGCCGGTGCAGCTGCCACTGCACGTACGGGGACAGCGGCTCCTCCACCACCCGCAGCCGGCGGAAAGGCGAACCGTTGCGGCTGTCGTCGTCGGCGGCCCGGCGCGCGGTGGTGCGCTCCGCCTCGATCAGCCGGAGCACCTCCCGCCAGTCGCCCCGGCGCAGCGCCTCCCGGGCCGGGTCGCCGGTCTCCTCGAAGTGCTGGAGCCGCTCCAGCCGCCAGGAATCGCCGTTGCGGATCGCCGCGCGGCGGGTCCGCAGGTCCTCGGCGTAGGCGTCGGCGTCGAGCGCCTCGCCTCGGGTCGCCGGGAGCGCCGGCGCGCGGAGATCGTGCATGGAATCCCCAGCCCTGGGTGACGAATGCGCCGACTGTACCGAACGTGATCCGCCGGACGCGGTACGTGTTGGCGCGGTCTGCCGAATCGTGTCTTCAGGCCCGGGGCACGCCGAAGGGGCGGGGTGCGCGGTGCGCTCCCCGCCCCTTCGGACGCGGTCGGCCGTCGTGGCCGTTCTCGTCAGAGGAACGAGTTGATCTCGATCGTCTCGGTGCGGCCGGGGCCGACGCCGATCGCCGAGATCGGTGCCCCCGACATCTCCTCCAGCGCCTTCACGTAGTTCTGCGCGTTCTTCGGCAGGTCGGAGAAGGTCTTGGCCTTGGTGATGTCCTCGGACCAGCCCGGGAGGGTTTCGTAGATCGGCTTCGCGTGGTGGAAGTCCGTCTGCGAGTACGGCAGCTCCTCGACGCGCTTGCCGTCGATCTCGTACGCGACGCAGACCGGGATCTCCTCCCAGCCGGTCAGCACGTCCAGCTTGGTGAGGAAGAAGTCCGTCAGGCCGTTCACGCGGGTGGCGTAGCGGGCGATCGGCGCGTCGAACCAGCCGCAGCGCCGGTCGCGGCCGGTGGTCACACCGCGCTCGCCGCCGATGCGGCGCAGCGCCTCGCCGTCCTCGTCGAACAGCTCGGTCGGGAACGGGCCCGCGCCGACGCGGGTCGTGTAGGCCTTGAGGATGCCGATGACGCGGCTGATCTTCGTCGGGCCCACGCCGGTGCCGGTGCAGGCGCCGCCGGCGGTCGGGTTCGAGGAGGTGACGAAGGGGTACGTGCCGTGGTCGACGTCGAGCAGGGTGCCCTGGCCGCCCTCGAAGAGCACGACCTTGTCGTCGTCGAGCGCGTTGTTGAGGATCAGGGTGGTGTCGGCGACGTAGCCCTTGATCTGGTCCGCGTACTGGAGCATCTCCTCCACGATCGCGGAGGCCTCGATCGCGCGGCGGTTGTACAGCTTCGCGAGGAGCTGGTTCTTGCCCTCGAGGGCCGCTTCGACCTTCTGGGTGAGGATCGACTCGTCGTAGAGGTCCTGGACGCGGATACCGATGCGGTTGATCTTGTCCGCGTACGTCGGGCCGATGCCGCGACCGGTGGTGCCGATCTTGCGCTTGCCGAGGAAGCGCTCGCCGACCTTGTCGAGGGTGACGTTGTACGGCGTGATCAGGTGCGCGTTGCCGCTGATGAGCAGCTTGGAGGTGTCGATGCCGCGCTCGTTCAGACCGCGCAGCTCGGAGAGCAGGACGGCCGGGTCGACGACGACACCGTTGCCGATGACCGGGGTGCATCCGGGGGAGAGGATGCCGGACGGGAGAAGGTGCAGCGCGTACTTCTGGTCACCTACGACCACGGTGTGGCCGGCGTTGTTGCCACCCTGGTAGCGCACTACATAGTCAACGGATCCACCGAGCAGGTCGGTGGCCTTTCCCTTGCCCTCGTCACCCCACTGAGCTCCGAGCAGCACAAGAGCGGGCACAGGCGTACACCTCTTCCGGATGGGGCATGTCCAAGGTCAGGGGGCGTACGACGATGTACACCGCAGGCTGAGCCGTCGGACCGGTACCCCGGAATAGACGAAGGCCCTGGCGCAATAGCGCAAGGGCCTCTTGCACAAAGATGCTACCCGAGGAAGGACCGAGGTGTCGGCTCCAGAGCCCGCCATGAGCCATGCGGGCGCGCCGGTAGGCGGCCTGCTCGTGCTCGTCGACCCGGTCGCCCGCCGTCTTGACGGCGAGTCCGTGCGAATCGCGAAGGATGTGTTGTCAGCGGGAGCCGCGGCGAAAATCTGCCTCCCGGATTCGCAGGAGGAATTTGCGCGGGCCCTCGCCCGCCGGGGTCATCGGCGGCCGGTGATCGTGGGGGACGACCGGGCGCTGGTGCGGGCCGTGGGGCTGCTGCACCGGGAGCCGGAGCCGGGGGACGGGGTGGTTTCGCTGGTCCCGGTGGGTGCGCCGGGCTCCCTGGCGCTGGCCCGTTCGCTCGGGGTGCCGCTGTCGGCGGTGCTGGCGGCCCGGGCGGCTCTGGACGGGGTGGTCCGGCCACGGGACCTGCTGGTGGACGACGGCGGCGGCGTGGTGCTGGGCGGGCTGCGGATCAGTCCGCCGGTGCAGGCCGTGCGGCGGGGCGGGGGCTACCGCTCGCTGCTGCGGACACTGCTGCCGGGTCCGGCGGCGCCGGTGCGGCCGGTGCACCGGCTGCGGGTCGAGGTGGACGGGGTGGTGCTGGCCGACGGGGACCGGCCCGTGGAGGACGTGGCCGTACGGACCGCCGGGGGCGGGGCGGGGCCGGCGGAGGTGGTGGTCCGGCTGGCGGGCGCGCCGCCGCTGACGGGCCGCGCGGAGACGGTCACGGTGTCCGGGGTGTCTGGTATGTCCGGGTATTCGGGGGTGCCGGGGGTGCCGGGGGCATTTGGGATGTCCCGATTTTCCGGGGTGCCCGGGGTGCCCGGGGTGCCCGGGGCGTCCGGAGAGGACTTCCGCTACCGGGCGGACCATGCCCTGGCCGGCCCGGTGCGCCGGCGTACGTGGACGGTACGGCGGTCCGCGTGGTCCCTGACGCTGCCCCGGTGAGGCGGCGTACGGCCCGGCCGCGGCGGAGCGCGCCCGGTGGGCGCCCCTCCCGGCGCGGCCGGGCTCCGCGCTGCCCCGGCAGGCGGTCCTAGAACTCCACCAGCAGCTCCCGCAGGCCCCGGATCACATAGCCGTCCTGCCACCGCGGCTCCCGCACGAGCCGCATCGGCGGGCCGTCCGCGTCGAGCAGCGCCCCGAAGGAGGCCGCCAGCTCCAGCCGGGCCAGGGGCGCGCCCAGGCAGTAGTGGATCCCGGCACCGAAGGACAGGTGCGGATTGTCGGACCGCTCCAGGTCGAGCGCGTCCGGGTCCCCGAAGCGCGCCGGATCCCGGTTCGCGGACCCGAAGAGCAGCGCCACCTCGGCTCCGCGGGGGATGACGGTGTCCCCGACCTCGATGTCGTCGAGCACCCAGCGCTCGAACATCTGGAGCGGCGTGTCGTAGCGCATCAGTTCATCCACAGCTGTGGACAACTTTTCCGCGTCCGCCGCTCCGGGGCGCGCACGCAGCGCGGAAAGCTGCTCGGGATTGCGGAACAGGGCCCACCAGCCGTTCACCGTGGTGTTCACGGTCGCCTCGTGCCCGGCGTTCAGCAGGAGGACACAGGTCGAGATCATCTCCTGCTCGCTGAGCCGGCCCTCCTCATCGTGGGCGGCGATCAGCCCGGAGATCAAATCCACGCCGGGCTCCTTGCGGCGCTCGGCGATCAGCTCCCGCAGGTACGCGCTGAACTCCACGCTCGCCGTCACCGCCCGCCGCGCGGTCTCCGCGTCGGGCCGCAGCTCGAACATCCCGCAGATGTCCGCCGACCAGGGCCTCAGCAGCCCCCGGTCCGCCTCCGGGACCCCGAGGAGCTCCGCGATCACCGCCACCGGCAGCGGCTCGGCGACGGCCGTGAGCAGGTCCCCGCCTCCGGCCTCCCGCAGCCCGTCCACCAGTTCCCGGGCCAGCCGCTCGACCGACGGTGCCAGCTGCTCCACCCTGCGCGGGGTGAACGCCTTCGACACCAGCCGCCGCACCCGGGCGTGCGCGGGATCCTCCAGGTCCAACAGGCCGTTCCCGTTGAGCACGTGGAACGGTTCGTGCTCCGGCGGCGGAGCCTCACGCCCGAACTCCTCGTGGCTGAACCGGTGGAGGTACGTCCTCCCCAGCCGCCGGTCCCGCAGCAGGGCGCTCACATCGGCGTAGTGCGGCACCAGCCACTGACCCGTCGCCTCGCACCACACCGCCCGCCCCTGCTCCCGCAACTCCCGGTAGGCGGGGTACGGATCGGCGACGAAGGCGGCATCCCACGGATCAAAACCCATCCCCTCAGCCTAAGCGCTGCCCCCTCGCTAAGCGGGCGTCACCAACCGGGTCTCGTAGGCGTACACCGCGGCCTGGGTCCGGTCCCGCAGCCCCAGCTTCACCAGGATCCGGCTCACATGCGTCTTGATCGTGGACTCCGCGACCAGCAGCCGGTCCGCTATCTCCCCGTTGGACAGACCCTGCGCGATCAGCACCAGCACCTCCGTCTCCCGCTCCGTCAACTCAGCCACCCCCGACGGATCCGCCGTCCTCCGCACCTCCGAAAGCTTCGAGAACTCCGAGATCAGCCGCTTCGTCACCGACGGGGCCAGCAGTGCCTCCCCGGCCGCCACCACACGGACCCCCTCCGCCAGCTGCCGGGCGGAGGCGTCCTTCAGCAGGAACCCGGACGCCCCCGCCCGCAGCGCCTGGTACACGTACTCGTCGAGGTCGAAGGTCGTCAGGACCAGCACCTTCGCGTCCGAGTCCGCCGCCACGATCTGCCGTGTCGCCTCCAGACCGTTCAACTCCGGCATCCGGATGTCCATCAGCACCACGTCCGGCCGCAGGGCCGCCACCTGCGCGATGGCCTGCCTGCCGTCGACGGCCTCTCCGACGACCTCGATGCCCTCCATCGCGTTCAGCAAGACGGAGAAACCCTCGCGGACCATCATCTGGTCGTCGACGATCAGCACCCGGATCGTCATGCCGGCTCCTCCTCGGACTGGGGCCGGCTGCGCACCGGTATGAAGACGGCCACCTCGTACCCGCCCGCCGCGGTCTCCCCGGCCGTCATCTCCCCCTCCAGCATCGCCACTCGCTCCCGCATCCCGGTGATGCCGTGCCCGGCTCCCGGCGAAGGCCGGACGTCACCGGACGCCGGGCCGTTGACGACCCGTATCCCCAGGCCGCCCAGTACGTACGACACCTCCACCCCGGCCACGGCACCCGGAGCGTGCCGCAGGCTGTTGCTCAGGGCCTCCTGGATGATCCTGTACGCCGACAGCTCCACGCCCTGCGGCAGCTCGCGCACCGCACCCGTGACGGTCTTGTCCACCCGCAGCCCCGCCTCCCGCACATTGGCCAGCAGCCCGTCCAGGGAGGCCAGCGTCGGCTGCGGGGCGTCCGGCGCCTCGTAGTCCGCGGACCGCACCACACCCAGCACCCGGCGCAGCTCCGTCAGCGCCGCCACCGCGTTCTCCCGGATGGTGACGAAGGCCGCCTCCAGCTCCGGCGGCGGATTCTTCACCCGGTACGGGGCCGCCTCGGCCTGGATCGCCACCACCGACATGTGGTGCGCGACCACGTCGTGCAGCTCCCGCGCGATGGTCGTCCGCTCCTCGAGCAGGGTCCGCCGGTCCCGCTCCACGGCCGTCTCCTCCTGCTGGGCGATGACCGCCCGCCGTGCCTCCTTGCGGGTGTTGCGGACCGTCACCGCCAGCAGGGCCACCGCCGAGAAGAAGGCCATCGGCGCGACCGTGGTGCCGTCCCAGTCGCCCACCAGGACCGGGAGGACCGTCCCGTACAGCAGGGTGATGACCCACATCCACCCGGCGGCCCGGGGCCGGACCCGCACGGCCACGAAGGTCATGACGGCCAGGGTCGCGAGGAAGGTGCTCGGCGACCAGGGCCAGGTCATGGTCCGGTCGGAGACCATCGACAGGGCGGTGGTCACGGCCAGCACCACCCAGAACGCGCCCGCGGGCCGCACCAGGGTCATCAGCACCGGTGCCGCCGCCAGCAGCCCCAGCAGCAGGAACTGGAGCGGCGGCCCGCCGTACAAGTTGTCGGTGCTCGCGAGCACGGTCACGAAGAACGCCGTGGCGACCACCACCGCATGCGGCAGGTAGGCCGCCTTGGCGCGTATCCCCTGGGGCAGCCGGCGCACCAGCGGCCCGTCCGTACGCATCAGGGGAAGCGGCCGGTAGGCGAAGGCATCGGTGAGCAGGTCGTCCCGCAGGCTCTGGATCAGGCCCGAAGCCAGCCGCAGTTCGGGGGTCCGGGGGGTCACCCCGGTGGTCGTCTCGGTCATGTCCAAACCGTAGGCCGCCGCCCCCCTCGACCGCGTCGCCGCTGAAGGGGATATAACGGCCTCCCCCTCAGGTACTACACGGGCCCCTCAGTAGCCCGCCGGGCGGACCAGCCCCGTCTCATAGGCGAACACCGCGGCCTGGGTCCGGTCACGCAGGCCGAGCTTCAACAGGATCCGGCCCACATGGGTCTTCACCGTCTGCTCGGCCACCACGAGATGCGCCGCGATCTCCGCGTTGGACAGGCCTTGGGCGATCAGCGACAGGACCTCGGTCTCCCGCTCCGTCAGCTCCTCGATCCGCGCCCTGGACGGTGCGCGCGGAGCGCCCAGCCGGGAGAACTCGGTGATCAGCCGCCTCGTGATGTTCGGTGACAGCAGGGCCTCCCCGGCCGCGACCACCCGCACGGCCTCGGCGAGCTGGTCGGCGGAAGCGTCCTTCAGCAGGAAACCGGACGCGCCCGCGCGCAGCGCCTCGTACACGTACTCGTCCAGGTCGAAGGTGGTCAGCACCAGGACCTTCACCGCCGAATCAGGTGTCCCCGTGATGACGGAGGTGGCCTCGATACCGCCCATCCCCGGCATGCGGATGTCCATCAGGACCACGTCCGGCGCGAGTTCCCCGGCCTTCGTCACGGCGTCCGCGCCGTCCACGGCCTGGCCGACCACCTCGATGTCGGGCTCGGCGTTCAACAGGACGGTGAAACCCTGTCTGACCATCATCTGGTCGTCGGCGATCATCACCCTGATCGGAGTGCTCATACGTCCTTCTTCATCTCGGAGGGCGAACCTCCTGGCGGATCCAGCGGGAGGACGGCGCTCACCTCGTACCCGCCGTCAGGCCGCGGGCCCGCGGCCAGTTCGCCCCCCAGCATGCCCGCCCGCTCCCGCATGCCGAGCAGCCCGTGCCCCGCTCCGGGCGAGGGCGGGGCCGTCCGGGTCGGGGCGGAGTTCGCGACGCACAGGTGCAGATCGCGTGGCCCGTAGGCGATGCCCACCTCCACCCGGGAACCGGGGGCGTGCCGAAGGCAGTTGCTCAGAGCCTCCTGCACGATCCGGTAGGCGGTGAGCTCCACACCGGGGGCCAGCGGCCGCCGTATGCCCGCGATCTCGGTGGTCACCTCCAGCCCGGCCCCCCGCACGTTGGCCACGAGGCCGTCGAGCTCGGCGAGGGTGGGCTGCGGATGGTGCGGGTTCGCCGGATCGTCGGCCTGCTCGGAGCGCAGCACGCCGAGGACACGGCGCAATTCGGTGAGGGCCTCCAGCGCGTTCTGCCGGATGCCCGCGAGGTTCTCCTTCAGCTCCGCCGACGGGTTCTCCACCAGGTGCGGGGCGACCTGCGCCTGGATGGAGATCACCGACATGTGATGGGCGACCACGTCGTGCAGCTCGCGGGCGATCCGGCTGCGCTCCTCCAGCAGCGTCCGCCGCGCCCGCTCCTCCTCCGTCAGCGTCTCCTGTGCGACGAGCCGGCCGCGGGCCAGCCGGGTCGCCCGCAGGGCGTATCCGAGGAGCCCGGCGAAGCCGAAGGCAAGGCCGGACAGGAAGAAGCTGCTGGCGCTCCGCTCCGGCCTGAAGAGCAGTTCGGCCAGGCCGGTGAAGGCCAGGGAGATGGCCACGACCGCTCCGGTCACCCGGGCCGGTACCCGCAGGGCGACCAGCAGGACCAGCGGGACGAAGGAGAGCACGGCGCCCGGCATCCAGGGCCAGGTCTGCCCCTGCCCGACGTGATCGTGGATCGCGTAGGCGATCACTCCGGTCGTGATCAGACCGAGCCACCAGGCGGCGACCGGCCGCGACAGCGCGAGCCCGATCGACAGTCCCGTCATGAGGGACATGACCACTGGCGGTCCGCCCGTGACGTGGTAGTGGTCGAAGAGCTGCTGGTTGGTCAGGAAGCCGAAGAAGACGGCCAGGTACACGACCACCACCTGCGGCAGCCGGCTCAGCCACCGGGGCCGCGACATCTTCGGGAGCGGATCCCGCCGCAGGGTGAACAGTTCCTGGAGCAGGGCGCCGCCCTCAGCGGTGGACGGCTCGGCGGGCGGGACGGATCGCTGGGTCACACGGGCCAGACTAGGCATGGGCGGCCTCCCGGTCGGACGGCCGCAGGGGGCCGCGGGGCCGCGACGCCGGCCCGGTGCGGACCGTCCGCGGGGCCCGGCGGCCGCGCGGCCGCTCGTGGATGTGGAAAGCGGCCCAGCAGACGGCCAGGGCCGCCGCGAACACCGGAAGCCACAGCAGCCGGGCGGCTATCCAGCCCGCCGTACCCGGCACCGTGTGCAGGCCCGGCAGGTCGGACGAGACCAGCAGCCCGAGAGCGGTGACGGACATCATCGCGGTCTGGTGCCAGAGGAACACGGTCATCGCGGACAGGTTCATCAGGGCCACCTTCGCCCAGCTCCGGGGCCGGCGCCGCATGGCCCGCGCCAGCGGCCCGCGCGCCAGCAGAGCCAGCCCGCACTGGGCCAGCCCGAAGGCCACGGCGGCGAGCGTCGGAGGGTTCAGATTGGACACCGCCGCTCCGGGCACCCCCACCATCGACGCCGGATACCCGCCCCACAGGACCAGTGCGGCGGTGGCGGCCGCGCCCCCGCCCAGCAGCAGCAGGGCCGGACGGCGCCGGTTGAACGCGCCCCCGGCCCAGGCGGCGCCCAGGGTGTAGGGGACGAGCCAGCCCGCCGCGACATTGACCCAGCCGATCCACTCCGGCCCGCCCAGGCCGAACCTCCACACGTCGACCCCCGCCACCACGGCCACCGGCCACAGCGGGCTGAGCCGGGCCGCCAGCGGGGTGGCAGCGGTCAGCGCGGCGAACACCAGCAGGAACCACAGAGGCGACCACACCAGCCGGAGCAGGGTCCGGACGGTGTCCCACTCCGCGCCGCCCAGCAGCAGCCCTCCCGCCACGACGGCCCACAACACGAGCACCGCCGCCACCGGACGGAACAGCCGGCCCAGGCGCCGGCGGACCCAGCTGCCGTACGTGGTCCCGCGCGCCCGCGCCGACGCGTAGCCCTGGGCCGCGACATGCCCACCGACCAGGAAGAACACGGCCAGGGTCTGGAAGACCCAGGAGACCGGTGCCAGCCAGGGCATGTGGGCCAGCGGACTCGCTCCGCGCAGACCCCCGTCGGTACTGGTCAGCGAGGTCACCAGCCAGTGCCCGAGGACCACCCCGAGGATCGCCAGGGCCCGCAGGGCGTCCACGGACCGGTCCCGGTGGGCCGGCGTCGCGCCCTCGACGCGGTCGGCGAGGTCCGACCAGCGGCGGTGCAGCCTACGCATGCGGGGCCTCCGCTCCGAGGACGATGCGGGCCAGGCCGGCGAGGGACTCGGTGCCGGGCTTGAGGTAGTCGCTGTGCCCGGCGGAGCCCGTCGCGAAGACCCGCGCTCCGAACGCGGGATCCACGGGATCGGTACCGAACCCGACCCCGCCCAGCCGGACATGGGGAACACCGCCGATCCAGTCACCGGCACCCCGGCCGGCCCACACCCGGGCGGTGGTCGGCAGATCCGACGCGGAGGCCGCTCCCGCGCCCGGACTGCCGTAGAGGGCCATGTCCGTGACCTCGGGGCCGGTACGGGTCCGGCCGCAGACCACCGAGCCGTACGAATGGCAGAGCAGGGAGACACGGGCGCCGGCCGGGGCCAGGCCCCGCAACCGGGAGAGGAACGGCTCCAGTTCGGCTGCGGCCCGGTCGGCGCGAGCGGCGGTCAGCACGGTGGTGCTCACCGTGCCCGGCGTGTCGTAACCCAGCCAGGCCACCACCGCCGCGCGCGGATGCTCGGCCCGGAGCCGCCGCTCGAGGGCGAGCGCCCCCTCGCGGAAGCGCTGGTAGGTGTCCAGGTTCGTATCGGAGCCCGGTACCAGGACCGCGATCCGGTCCGCTCTGCCCAGATCGCCGAACACCTCTATCGCGCGGCCCTGTCCGCGGCCGTCGAAGGTGAGGAACTGCGCTCCGGACCCCGCCATCGCCCGCAGTCTCGACGCCCGGCCGCCGTGGCCCGTGTCCGCGGCCGTCCGTGCCGCCTCGGTGATACCGGTGAGGGCGGCTGCGTACCGGCTCTGCAGGGTGGCGGACTCGGGGACGGCGCCCGGCGCCGGCGCCGGGATCCGCGGGGACGCGGCGGCGGACACGGGGAGCACGACGGCCGCGGCGACGAGACCGGCGAGCAGGGTGCGGCGGAGGCGGCTGCCAGTGCTCATCTCGGGATCCTCTTCCTGTCCTTCGTTGCCAGGGCGGGCAGGCGCCCGCTCTGGCAACGAAGTTAGGAATCGGAACCCCTCGTCGGCGTCCCGCTGCGGAGCGGGCTTCAGAGGTGGCTCTCAGGTATGACCGGCAGTACCCGAGAGCCAGCCCACAGCCGTTCTCCACCGGTTCACGAACACCGCGACGGGCACACAGCACCCCACGCCGCACGGTCGCGGACGGACAAAGGGGCCTTCAACGCGGTCGGTTAGGGTCTCGGAATGAACGTGACCGACTGGCGGCACGACCGCATCGGCAGCGCCCACCGGGGCGAGAACCCCACCGTCCTGCGCCGCCTCGACGCCGGATTCGCGGTCATCGGGGACCGGCAGTTCCTGCCCGGGTACTCGGTGCTGCTGACCGACGACCCCGCCGTGACCCGGCTCTCCGAGCTGGCCCCGGCGCGCCGGATGGCGTACCTCACCGACCTGGAGCGGCTCGCCGAGGCCGTCGAGCGCGCCTGCGCGCGGCTCGATCCGGCCTTCCGCCGCGTGAACATCGAGATCCTCGGCAACACCGACCCGTACCTGCACGCCCACATCTGGCCCCGCTACGACTGGGAGCCCGAGGACCTCGTCCGGATGCCGGTCTGGCTCTACGAGGACGAGGAGTGCTGGCGCGGCGACCGCCACGCGCTGGCGCCCCGCCACGACGGGACGAGGGCCGCCATCACCGAGGAGCTCGACCGCCTGCTCGCATAGCCGCCGGGCCCCGGCCCCTACCCGGGAGCTACGCCGTGGACGTGGCCACGCGCACCCCGAAGCCGATCAGGACGATGCCCGTCACCCGGTCCATCGCCCGGCGGACGCGCGGCCGCGTGAAGAACCGCCGGGCGCGCGACAGGACGTAGACGTACGTGCTCAGCCAGGCCAGCGTCAGCAGTACGTGGACCAGGACGAGGAGCGCCATCCCCGCCGCCGGGCTCAGGTCCGGCGGCGCGAGGCTGGGCAGCAGACCGGTGTAGAACACGGCGATCTTCGGGTTGAGGGCGTTGCTGACCAGACCGGTGCGCCAGGCACTGCCGCGGCCGCGCGCGGCGCGGCCGACCGGCTCGGGGGCGGTGTCGTCCAGCACGGCCCCGGCGCCCGGACGGCGCAGGGACTGCGCGCCGAGGAAGCAGAGGTACGCCGCTCCCGCCAGCTTGACCACGAGGTACACCTCGGCCGAGGCGGCGAGCAGCGCCGCGAGCCCGGCCACCGTGAGGGCGCCCCACAGCAGAAGCCCGGCGGCGATCCCGCCGACGGTGCGCAGCCCGTCGGCCCGTCCCCTCGAGACGGCCCGCCGGGTCACGATGGCCATGTCGGGGCCGGGTACGAGGGTCAGCAGGGCGAGGACGCCGGTGGCCGCGGCGAGTTGCGTGAGCACACGGCTCAGTCTGCCACCAGGGGTTCTACGTAAACGGCTCTCCAGCGGGGCGCAGGGTCCTGTCCAGGGCTCGTCCAGTACTCGCGGGCTCCGACGACCTGTCCGTCGCGCACCGTCCACAGGGATACGGCCCGGTAGAGGACGTGGTCCTCGGGTATCTCCACCTCGGTGACGACGAGGTCTCCGTCCGCGAGGATGCGCAGGACCTCGACCGAGCCGATGGACCGCTCCTCGGTGCCTCCCGTGCCGCCGGTGCCGCCTGTGGCTCCCGGGCCGTCCGTGCCGCCGGTGCCGTCCGCCTCGTCACTGAGGACGGCGATGAAGTTGGTTCTGCCGACGATCCGCTCGCCGCTGACCGGCCATTCGATGACCGCGTCCTCGGCGACGAGCCCGGCCACGCCGTCCCAGTCGCGTGCCTCGATCCGCTCCCACAGTTGTGCCACTACCTTCAAGGGCTCCATGTGCCGCAGTGTGCGATGGGCGCCTCGTACGCAACAAGGTCTGTTTGCAGGCTTATTGACTTCGACACAAACGGCTTCCGGCTACTCCCTCTCATACCTGAGAGGGGGATTGGCTCCCCCGTCCAGCTCGCGGAGCAGGCTCCCGTCGGACAGCAGCAGCAGCCGGCTCCAGCCGCCCGGGGTGCAGGTGGGTGGGGCTCCGGAGGTGACGGTGGAGGCGTCGAGTTCCACCGGGTCCAGGGCACTGCGCAGGGTGGCCCGCCAGGAGCAGGAGTACGCCGGGTTCTCGACCCGCAACGACATGACGGAGTCGCCGACGGCGCCGGGGGTGAGGGTGAGGCGCCAGCTGGTGGAGCCGGAGGCGGCCCGCCAGGTGCCGGCGTAGGCCTGCGGGAACCGGCCCGCCGGGGTCCCGCTTCCCGGGCTCGCGGCGGCCGGAGCGGATCCGCTTCCGGAACCGGAAGCGGATCCGGAACCCGGTGCGTCCGTGGAGCCGCCCGGGCTGCCGGTGGCCACCACCGGCGGCGGGGACGCGGGGCCCTCGCTCATCACGGCGTACACCGTGCCCCCCCGCGGCTGCGGCGACGACCACTGCCACCGCGGCGAGGAAAACCGTCGACGCGGTCTCCGGGCGGGACGGGGGAACGGCGGGCGGCGGCCCGTAGCCATGAACCCGGACGAGCCGATGAGTTCCCCGGTCCGGGTCATGCCGCTGCCGGCGCCTTCCAGGGGGCGGGCGATGCCGAAGCCGATGACGCGGAAGCCGTCGGGGGTGAGCAGTACGTTGGAGGGCTTCAGGTCCCGGTGGATCAGCCCGGCGCGGTGGATGTCCTGGAGGGCGTACGCGAGTCCGGCCGCGAGGATCCGGACCGTGCGGGCGGGCAGTGGGCCGAAGTCGTGGCCACGACCTGGCGCAGGCTCGGTCCGGCGACGTAGCCGGTGGCGAACCAGGGGGTCGCCGCCTCGGTGTCGGCGTCGAGGACGGGCGCGGTCCAGTCGCCGCCGACGCGCCGGGCGGCGGCGACCTCCTGGCGGAACCTGGAGCGGAACTCCTCGCGGAGGGCCAGAGCGGGGTGGACGAGCTCGACCGCGACGGTGCGGCCGCGGTCGGAGCGCGCGAGGTAGACCTGGCCCATGCCGCCCGCCCCGAGCCGGGACAGGAGGCGGTAGGGGCCGATGTGGTGCGGATCGGCGGGGTGGAGCTGTTCCATCGCCGGGTGGTCCCTTCCCCCTGGGCCGGCCGGACGGGGCGAGCGTAGTGCGGTGCGGTGCGGCCGGCGGCGGGAGGGAGGTGGTGGGCGGGCGGCCGTGGCCGCCCGCCCGGGCTCAGGAGGCTTCCCGGTCCTCCGAGGCGATGGCCGCCAGGGCCGCCGAGAGGCGTTCCAGCGCGGCGGCCGTTTCGGCGAGGCCGGTTTCGCCCAGGGCTGCCGTCAGCCGGCTGGCCAGCGCCGCGTGGCCCGGGTCGATGCGGGCGATCGCGGCGCGGCCCGCCTCCGTCGGGCGGAGCAGCTTCGCACGCCGGTGGGCCGGGTTCTGGACGTACTCGGCGAGGCCGTCGGCCGCCAGCAGGTCGGCGACCCGTTGCACGCTCTGCCGGGTGATCCCCATGGCCCGGGCGATGCCGGCGACCGGCAGGGGCTCCCGCAGTACGGCGCCCAGCACCTGCCAGCGCGCGGCCGTCAGTCCGGCCGGGCGGGCCAGTTCCTCCGAGACGGAGAGGAACTGCCCGTTGAGCCGGAAGACGCCGAGCGCGGTGCGGCTGAGGAGGTCCTGCCGGGCCGGTACGGAGAGCGGGTCAGGCATCGCCCGCCTCCGCGGCGGCCATGAGGACCGGGAACGCGCTCGCGTCGGAGTCGTGGAAGAGGCGGTACCAGGCGTCGAGCACGTCCGGCTCGTACACGCCGAGCCGGGCGAAGACCTCCCGCGCGAAGGCCACCGGTTCGGTCGGGCCCGCCGTGATCAGGTCGCCCGCCGTCACGGCGTCGGCCTCCACGTATTGCCCCGCGCCGCCGTACCCGGGCTGCTCCGCGAGGTAGAACGCGGCCGCGCTGGTGTGCGGGCGTCCGTCCAGCAGGCCTTCCCGCGCGAGGCCCGCCGTGGCTCCGCAGATGGCCGCGACGGGCACTCCGGCCGCCAGGAACTCGCGGGCCTTGGCCGCGAAGGGGGCCAGGTCGTCACCGGTGTCCCAGAGCGCGGCGCCGCTCAGGACCAGCAATGAGGAGTCCTCGGGCCGCAAGTCGGCGAGGGACAGGTCCGGCAGGATCCGGACCCCGCCCATCGCGGTCACGGGGGTGCCGGCGGCGAAGCCGACGGTGCGGATCGCGTGGCCGCGCTGGGCGAGGTGCGCGGTGGTGTGGCCGGTCTCCCAGTCCGCCCAGGTGTCGTAGACCGCGAGGTGGACGGGCTTGGCGGGGGTCTCGGTCATGGTGCTCGCCTCCGGACGCAGGACGAAGTGTATGACAGAAGGCTGTCATTTTGGGAGGGTGCTGTCAATGGCGGTGCCGGCAGACAGACTGCCGAGAGCCGCCCCCCACCCCCATACAGTCCGCCGATATCCCTTCCGACCTGCGCACTTCTAGCGTGACCGCATGACCCCTCATGTCACCGGCGCGTCCGTCAAGGCCGCCGACCGCGCTCACGTCTTCCACTCGTGGTCCGCCCAGTCCCTGATCGACCCGCTGGCCGTGGCCGGCGCCGAGGGCTCGTACTTCTGGGACTACGACGGCAACCGCTACCTCGACTTCTCCTCCCAGCTGGTCAACACCAACATCGGCCACCAGCACCCCAAGGTGGTCGCGGCCGTCCAGGAGCAGGCCGCCAGGCTCTGCACCCTCGCGCCCGGTTTCGCCGTGGACGTCCGCTCCGAGGCCGCACGCCTCATCGCCGAGCGCACCCCCGGCGACCTCGACAAGATCTTCTTCACCAACGGCGGCGCCGAGGCCGTGGAGAACGCCGTACGCATGGCCCGGCTGCACACCGGCCGTCAGAAGGTGCTCTCCGCCTACCGCTCGTACCACGGGGCCACCGCCGCCGCGATCAACCTGACCGGCGACCCGCGCCGCTGGCCCTCGGACACCGCCTCCGCCGGTGTCGTCCACTTCTGGGGGCCGTACCTCTACCGCTCGCCCTTCCACGCCGCCACCGAGGCCGAGGAGTGCGAGCGCGCCCTCACCCACCTCGCCGACACGATCGCCTTCGAGGGCCCGCAGAGCGTGGCCGCGATCATCCTGGAGTCGGTGCCCGGTACGGCCGGGATCATGACCCCGCCGCCCGGCTACCTGGCCGGCGTGCGCGAGCTCTGCGACCGCCACGGCATCGTCTTCATCCTCGACGAGGTCATGTCGGGCTTCGGGCGCACCGGGGCGTGGTTCGCCGCCGGCCACTGGGGCGTCACCCCCGACCTGATCACCTTCGCCAAGGGCGTGAACAGCGGCTACGTGCCGCTCGGCGGCGTCGCCATCTCCGCCGCCATCGCCGAGACCTTCGCCACCCGCCCCTACCCGGGCGGGCTCACGTACTCCGGCCACCCCCTGGCCTGCGCCGCCGCCGTCGCCACGATCAACACGATGGAGGAGGAGGGCATCGTCGCGAACGCCGCCCGCATCGGCGCCGAGGTGATCGCCCCGGGGCTGGCCGACCTCGCCGAGCGGCACCCCTCCGTCGGGGAGGTCCGCGGGCTGGGCGTCTTCTGGGCGCTGGAACTCGTACGCGACAAGGAGACGCGCGAGCCGCTCGTCCCGTACAACGCCTCGGGTGCCGCCAACGCCCCTATGGCCGAATTCGCGGCGGCCTGCAAGGCGTCCGGGCTGTGGCCTTTCGTCAACATGAACCGGACGCATGTCGTCCCGCCCTGCACCGTGACGGAAGCCGAGGCCAAGGAAGGCCTGGCCCTCCTCGACGAGGCGCTGACGGTGGCCGACCGCCACACGGTCGGGGCGTGAGGTACCGGATGGTGGGCGATATGTCCGCATACCGGTCCTAGACCGCTCGGTTTCGGCCGCGCTGTCTGGCCTAAGGTGTCCGAAGATCTATGGAGGAGCGGACCCCCTATGCCAGGCAGCCGGAGCGGAGGTGTCACCCGCAACACCCTTCGGCAGCAGATCGCGGACGCGCTGCGTGACGAGGTGCTCGCGGGGCGTCTCCCTCCGGGTACCGAGTTCACCGTGAAACAGATCGCCGAGCAGTACGAGGTCTCGGCGACCCCGGTGCGCGAGGCGCTGGTCGACCTCTCGGCGCAGGGACTGCTGGAGTCGGTGCAGCACCGGGGCTTCCGGGTGCGGGTCTACACGGTCGACGACTTCCGGAGGATGATCGAGGCCCGGACGCTGGTCCTCGACGGGATCTTCCGGCGGCTCGTCGAGCGCGGCGCCCCGCTCGGCACGGGAGAACTGCTGGTCTCCGTGCGCCGCCGGGCCGAGGAGGCGCGGCGGGCGGCGCGCAGCGGTTCGCTCGAAGTGCTGATCGGCTACGACCTGCGCTTCTGGCGGGAGCTCAGCGAACTGGTCGGCAACACCTACATCTCGGACTTCCTGCACCGCATCCGCGTGCAGTGCTGGGTCTTCTCGGTGCCCCACCTCCAGGGGGCCCCGGAGCTGCGGGCCGCGCTCTGGGACGGGCACAACGAGCTGGTGGACGCGGTGACGCTGGCCGACGCCGACGAGGTACGGCGCATCATGCGCGCGTACAACCAGCACGGGCTGGACTGGGCCGCGAGCCTCTGACCCCGCCGGTCCGCCCGGCCGGGTCCTGCGCACCCCTTCGCGGAGCGTGTCCGGAGCATTACCCTGGCCCGATCGGCGGCAACGACTGATCGGAGCCCGCGTGGCCTGTGACCTGTGGCTGGTCCCTCTTGTCGACGTGCTGTGCCACAGCCCCGACAACCCCTTCGCGGAAGAGATCGCCTCGTACGACAAGGCGCTGGGCGAGGCGGGCCTGCCGTCGGTGCCCGTGTTCGCGTACATGCCGGGCCTGAGCGGGGACGTGGCCCCGGTGGCCGGCTTCGACTACGACGCCCTGCACTTCCTGCGGCGGGCGTACCTGCTCCAGATCTGCGGGCTGCCGGTGACGCCGGTGGACGAGCTGGGCGGGGACTACGAGCAGCTGCTGGAGATGTTCGAGGCCACGGCGCAGCAGTCGCACCTGGTGTGGCACTACGACCACGCGGGGGCTTACGTCCCGGTGGACTTCACGGCGCCGCTGGCGAACGAGGAGCTGCTGGCCGGGGGCGGCCCGCTGGGCTCGGCGCAGGGGCTGCTGCGGGAGCTCGCCTTCGTGGCCCCCGCGATCGGGATAGACCCGGCGAACCCGCCCGCCGCTCCGGCGCCGCCCGGGGGGCCGACCTCGCTGGAGGAGCCGGCGGGGCCCGTTCCGTACGACGAGAGTCCCTTCGCCCGGGAGCGGCACGTGTGGCTGGGCCTGCACGCGGCGGCGACCCGCAGCCTGGGCCAGGGCTCGATGATCATCTTCAGCTGACCCGCCTGACCCGCCTGACCCGCCTGACCCGCCTGACCCGCCCCGCCGGCGCGCCGCCCCGGGAGCGGCGCGCCCCCGTGTTCAGCGCGGCTGCTCCGGGGGCCGCTGCCGGGGCATGTTGGGGCGGGTGCCCGGGGGCAGCGGGAAACGGGCCGGGGGGATGCCGGGGTCCGGGCGGGCGGGCGCCCCGGTCAGGGACTGCATCAGCAGCGGCGCCGACCCGGCCCGGAACTCCACCATCCAGTCGGCCGTCTCCGAGCGCACGAGCTCCGTGATGTCCTCCGAGAAGCGGCGCAGCACGGTCAGGCACCGCTCGGCGGCCTCACTGGCGGTCCCCTCGGTGGGTCCCAGGACCTCGCGCACGTTCTCCGAGGCCCAGTCGAACTGGAGCGTCTGCAGCCGCCGCTGCACGGCCTGCGCCGTCGCCACGTCCCGCATCCAGCCGGAGGTCAGCCCGAAGAACCGGTCGCAGGCCAGGCAGGCCGCGGCCAGCAGCAGCGACAGGTAGCCGTACGAGGCCGCGCCCGGGGCGGAGCCCGTCAGCTCCAGCAGCGGCATCGCCGCGCCTGTGACGGCGCCGACGGCCGCGCCCGCCCGCAGCGTCCGCGCGCCCCGGCGCTTCCACGCCCGGTCGGACAGGTACCACTCGGCCGTGCGCAGCGCATCGGCCTCCACCCGCCGGTAGAGCTCGTCGAGCCGCTCGGCGGGCTCTCCCCAGTCCCCGAGAGGGAACGGCCGCCCGGTGAGGTCGCCGTCCTCTGCGGGATCCCGGGGTGGCCCCTCGGGCTGCATCTCCGGCTGACTCACCCGGCACTCCCTCTGCCTGCGCTGACGTGTGGTGCGCGTGTGCGCAATGGTGCGCATGCTCTTCCTACCTTCGAATGACACGCGATGGACGACGAATCCCCGGTTTTCCGCCCGCAAGGAGGGCTTCAGCAGGGACGCGCACGCCCGGCCTCTCACCCGAAAGAGTTGGTCCTCCCGGCGTAGGGCGCGGCGCCCGGGGAGCACGTAGGCTCGGATTGACCGAGCCTTCCCCGAAGGCGATCCGCAGCCGTTGCGACGTACGGAGTGAGTACCTGTGATTCCCGGTGGTGGCCAGCCCAACATGCAGCAGCTGCTTCAGCAGGCCCAGAAGATGCAGCAGGACCTCGCGGCGGCCCAGGAGGAGCTGGCCGTGGCAGAGGTCGAGGGCCAGGCCGGCGGCGGCCTCGTGAGGGCGACCGTCACCGGTTCCGGTGAACTGCGCGCCCTCGTCATCGATCCCAAGGCCGTGGACCCGGAGGACACCGAGACCCTCGCCGACCTGGTGGTCGCGGCGGTCCAGGCGGCCAACGAGAACGCACAGGCGCTCCAGCAGCAGAAGCTGGGGCCGCTGACCCAGGCGCTGGGCGGCGGCAGCGGCATCCCCGGCCTGCCGTTCTAGTCCCGCCGCCCCGGCAGACCCTTCCGCAGACCCACGACACCCCTCCCGCCCGTTACGAAAGAAGGCAGTCCGTTGTACGAAGGCGTGGTCCAGGACCTGATCGACGAACTGGGCAGGCTGCCCGGCGTCGGGCCCAAGAGCGCGCAGCGGATCGCCTTCCACATCCTGCAGGCCGAGCCCACCGACGTGCGGCGCCTGGCGCACGCGCTGCTGGAGGTCAAGGACAAGGTCCGGTTCTGCGCGGTGTGCGGGAACGTGGCGCAGGAGGAGCGGTGCGGGATCTGCCGTGACCCGCGCCGCGACACGACGGTCATCTGCGTGGTCGAGGAGCCGAAGGACGTCGTCGCGATCGAGCGGACCCGCGAGTTCCGGGGCAAGTACCACGTCCTCGGCGGGGCGATCAGCCCGATCGAGGGCGTCGGACCCGACGACCTGCGCATCCGTGAGCTGCTGGCGCGACTGGCGGACGGGACGGTGACCGAGCTGATCCTCGCGACCGACCCGAACCTGGAGGGCGAGGCCACCGCCACCTACCTCGCCCGCATGATCAAGCCCATGGGCCTGAAGGTCACCCGCCTGGCCAGCGGGCTCCCCGTCGGGGGAGACCTGGAGTACGCGGACGAGGTCACGCTCGGGCGGGCCTTTGAAGGAAGGCGACTTCTCGATGTCTGACGCAACGCTGCACGCCCAGGGCCAGGATCCGGACGACTTCGCCGTCCAGATCGCGGACCAGATCGAGTCCTTCATCGTCGCGGTCACCGAGGTGGCCAAGGGCGAGGACCCGGACAGCGCCGTTCCCTTCCTCCTCCTGGAGGTGTCCCAGCTGCTGCTGGCGGGCGGCCGGCTCGGCGCGTACCAGGACGTCCTCCCCGAGGAGCGCTACGAGCCCGACCTGGGCCCGGAGCCGGACGTGGACGACCTGCGCGAGCGGTTCGCCCTGATGCTGGAGCCGGTCGACGTCTACTCCGAGGTCTTCGACCCCTACGAGCCGCGCAAGACCCCGGTCGCCCACCGGATCTCCGACGACCTAGCGGACGTGGTCGCCGACCTGCGGCACGGGCTCATCCACCTCCAGGCGGGCCGGGTCACCGAGGCCCTGTGGTGGTGGCAGTTCTCGTACTTCACCAACTGGGGCCCCACCGCCTCGGCGATGCTGCGCGCCCTCCAGTCGCTGATCGCCCACGTACGGCTCGACCAGCCGCTCGCCGCCCTGGACGGCCTGGACACGGACGAGGACATGACCGAGGACGACCTCGCGGAGCAGGCCGGCGCGGTCATGGCCGAGGAGCTCGGCCAGCTGGGCCGCAAGTAAGCGAGTGCGTGCAGGGTGATTCCGGTCGGTTCCTGCCGGTTCCGGCCGGTTAGTGGTGTCCGCGTGGCAACCGTTCCGCTGATCTTTTCATCTCATGATGTGGTACGGGGCGGTCGGATCCCGGCCGCTCGTTAGACTGCACCAGCAAATGAGACGGACCGAGCGAGGAGCGCACGTGGGCCTTGTCGTGCAGAAGTACGGAGGCTCCTCCGTAGCCGATGCCGAAGGCATCAAGCGCGTCGCCAAGCGGATCGTGGATGCCAAGAAGAACGGCCACCAGGTGGTCGTCGTGGTTTCCGCGATGGGCGACACGACGGACGAGCTGATCGATCTCGCCGAGCAGGTATCCCCGATGCCTGCCGGGCGTGAATTCGACATGCTGCTGACCGCCGGAGAGCGGATCTCCATGGCCCTGCTGGCGATGGCGATCAAAAACCTGGGCCACGAGGCCCAGTCGTTCACCGGCAGCCAGGCAGGCGTGATCACCGACTCGGTCCACAACAAAGCGCGCATCATCGATGTGACGCCGGGCCGCATCCGCACCGCGCTGGACGAGGGCAACATCGCCATCGTCGCCGGCTTCCAGGGTGTCTCCGCGGACTCCAAGGACATCACCACCCTCGGCCGGGGCGGCTCGGACACCACCGCCGTCGCGCTCGCCGCGGCGCTGGACGCCGAGGTCTGCGAGATCTACACCGATGTCGACGGCGTCTTCACCGCGGACCCCCGCGTCGTGAAGAAGGCCCGGAAGATCGACTGGATCTCCTCCGAGGACATGCTGGAGCTCGCGGCCTCCGGCTCCAAGGTGCTCCTGCACCGCTGCGTCGAGTACGCGCGCCGCTACAACATTCCGATCCACGTCCGTTCGTCCTTCTCCGGACTGCCGGGTACCTGGGTCAGCAACGAGAAGCCCGAGTCGCAAGGGGACGAGCAGGTGGAGCACGCCATCATCTCCGGAGTCGCCCATGACGTCTCCGAAGCCAAGATCACCGTCGTCGGCGTTCCGGACAAGCCGGGCGAGGCCGCGGCGATCTTCCGCGCCATCGCGGACGCCGAGATCAACATCGACATGATCGTCCAGAACGTGTCGGCGGCCTCCACGGGCCTCACGGACATCTCCTTCACCCTCCCCAAGACCGAGGGCCACAAGGCCATCGACGCCCTGGAGAAGGCGAAGGCGCAGATCGGCTTCGACTCCCTGCGCTACGACGACCAGATCGGCAAGATCTCCCTGGTCGGCGCGGGCATGAAGACCAACCCGGGCGTCACCGCCTCCTTCTTCCAGGCGCTGTCCGACGCGGGCGTCAACATCGAGCTGATCTCCACCTCCGAGATCCGCATCTCGGTCGTCACCCGCCAGGACGACGTCAACGCGGCCGTGATCGCCGTACACACGGCCTTCGGCCTCGACTCCGACAGCGACGAGGCCGTCGTCTACGGAGGCACCGGACGATGAGCCCGCACCGGTCGGCCCCGGCGCTCGCCGTGGTCGGGGCGACCGGAGCGGTCGGATCGATCCTGCTCCAGATCCTGTCCCAGCGGGCGGACGTCTGGGGTGACATACGCCTGATCGCCTCCCCGCGCTCGGCCGGCCGGGTGCTGGCCGTCCGCGGCGAGGAGACCGAGGTGATCGCCCTCACCGAGGACGCCTTCGAGGGCCTCGGCGCCGGCGACGTCGTGCTATTCCTGACGCCGGCGGAGGTGTCGGCGCGCTGGGCCCCCGTGGCCACCGCGCGCGGTGCCGTCGTCGTGGACCAGTCCGCGGCCTTCCGGGAGGACCCCAGGGTGCCCCTGGTGGTGCCCGAGGTGAACGCCCACGCCGTACGGAACCGGCCGCGCGGGATCGTCGCGGGCCCGGACTGCGTGACGGCCGCGATGATCGCCGCCGTGGGCGCACTGCACGCCGAGTACGGGCTGGCCGAGCTGGTCGTCTCCTCGTACCAGGCCGCGAGCCGCGCGGGCCGGGCCGGTGCGGAGGCGCTGCGCAGGCAGCTGACCCAGGTAGCCGGGAGTCCCCTCGGGGAACTGCCCGGGGACGTACGCCGTGCCGTGGGCGAGGACACCGGGCCGTTCGCGGCACCGCTCGCGCTGAACGTGGTGCCGTGGTCCGGCGAGCTGCGGGCGGACGGCTGGTCCTCGCACGAGCTGGCCGTACGGGCGGAGACCCGGCGCATCCTCGGTCTGGAATCGCTGCCGGTCGCCGTGACCTGCGTACAGGTCCCCGTGGTGACCGGGCACTCCCTGACGGTGCGGGCGCGCTTCGAGCGGGAGGTGGCCGCGGTGCGCGCCCGGGAAGTCCTGGAGGCCGCGCCGGGTGTGGTGCTCGTCGACGATCCGGCGGCGGGGGAGTTCCCGACGCCGGCCGACGCGGCCGGTACAGATCCGGCCTGGGTGGGGCGGCTGAGGGGCTCGCTCGACGATCCGAGGGGCCTGGAGTTCTTCGTATGTGCGGACAATCTGCGCAAGGGCGCTGCATTGAATGCGACTCAGATCTCGGAACTGATCGCGGGTGAATCCGCGTAATTCGCTTTGTAGGATCGGTGGCGATCCCTTGATCAAGGTGATGGTCCGACTGCCGCCTGGATGAATGGGGCAATCGGGAAGAGCGGGTACGCATGAAGGCAATCGGGAAATTGCTGAAGACTCTGCCTCGCGCGTACAACCCTGACGGGGGGACGCGTGTCCAACGGGCGTGGCAGAGGCACTGTTGGACGCGGCCGTCCTACCGGCGCGCAGCGGGATCGTTCCCTCGCGGCGGCGCCCAGGCGCGCCCGGCGGCGGTTTCCCTGTGATCGTGCCCGTCCCGCCGGCCAGCGTGCCGCACGTCGCACCACCGACCCGGGGCGGCCGCGTGCCCTCGCCCCGCGATAGCGCCGACACCCCCACGAGCCCGCAGACGCCCGGTGCCCTCCCCCCGGAGGCTCTGATACCCGCCGACACCGCAGCCGTCGGCGCGCCCGGCGCCGGTGCCGGAGCCGACGCCGGCACCGTCGGCGACGCCGAACGGCCGCTCGTGGCCGGTACCACCGTCGACCACCTCACCGAGACCTACCAGGCCCACTACCGCTCCCTCCTGGGCCTGGCCGCGCTCCTCCTCGACGACACCGCCTCCTGCGAGGACGTGGTCCAGGAGGCCTTCATCCGTGTCCACTCGGCCCGCAAGCGGGTACGGGACCGCGACAAGACCCTGGCCTATCTCCGCCAGACCGTCGTGAACCTCTCGCGCTCCGCGCTGCGCCGCCGCATCCTCGGGCTCAAGCTCCTGTCGAAGCCGATGCCGGACATGGCCAGCGCGGAGGAGGGGGCGTACGACCAGCTGGAGCGCGACGACCTGATCAGGGCGATGCGCGGACTCCAGCGCCGTCAGCGCGAGGTGCTCGTCCTGCGCTACTTCGCGGACATGACGGAGGTCCAGGTCGCCGAGACGCTCGGGATATCGCTCGGCTCGGTCAAGGCGTACGGATCGCGGGGCATTGCCGCGCTGAGGGTGGCGATGGAGGCCGCGCAGTCATGAGGGACGACCACAGGAACCCGCCCGGCCCCGCCGGGACGGCCACGGCCGACGAGCAGGCGCTGCGCGGCCTGCTGGCCGGGGCCGTTTGTGGGCTGGAGCCTTCCGAGGGGGCACTGGAGCGGCTGCGGCACGCGGTGCCCGCCCGCCGGGCCCGCAAACGCCAGGCCCTCCTCGCGACCGCCGCGGCGGCGCTGCTCGCCGGCACCGCGGTCCCGGCCGCGCTGCACCTGGGCTCCGACGAGGGGACGGCGGCCGGGCACTCGGCCATGGCCGGGCACGGGGAGTCGCAGGGCGGCAAGCCGGGTGACCTCTCCGGCCCCCGCCAGAACGACTCCGAGGACGCGGCCGGGCCCCGGCCGGTGGCGTCCGCGGGCAAGGGCCGGGACGCCGGCGCCGGGCGCCCGTCCCCGCAGGCGAGCGGATCCCCCTCGGGCGGCGCGGTGGCTGGTCCCTCCAGCACCGGAGCGGGCGTCCCCACCGGCGGCGCCGGCCACGGCCCGCTTCCGCCGCTGGGGGCCGTGCCCGCAGCGCCGGAGTGCACGGCCGACCAGCTGGGCGTGTCGGGCAGCGCCCGGCCCCCCGGGACCGACGGCAAGGTCTACGGCAGCTTCAAGGTCACCAACGTCTCCTCCCGGGGGTGCACGGTCTTCGGCCCGGACACCGTGACGGCCGCCTCGGTGGCCCCCGCAGGCCCGCCACCCGCGCAGCCGGCCGCGCCGCCGGTGACGGTGACCGGCCACACGGCGGGGGACCCGGCGAGCGCGCTGCTGCCCGACCCGTCCGCCGAGGCACCGGTCGTGCTGCTCCAGCCGAACAGCGCCTACGAGGTGCGGTTCGCCTGGGTGCCTTCCGCCCGGTCCTGCCCGGCGGCCACGCCCAGCGCGTCGCTCAAGCCCCAGCCGCAGCCCGCCACCAGCCAGCAGGGCGGTACGGCGGACGGTACGGCCGGCGCCGGCGAGACGGCGGGCGCGGACGAGGTGCCGGCCAAGGACCCGCAGGGCGGCTCCGAGAGCCAGGAGGGCACCGGGGTGGAGGTCTCCCACACCCCGGGCGCGGGCGCCCCCGTCACCCAGACCACCATCCCGGAGGCCTGCGGCGGCACGGTCTACCGCACGGGTCTCATTCCGCCGGGCGCGCCGTAGCCGGTGCCGGTGCGGGCTCAGTGAGCGGTTCCGTGGCCGCCTCCGTGGCCGGGCCGGTGCCGGGGGCCGCGTCCGTGGCCGCCCGCGCCGCCGGGGCCGGGTCCCCGGCGGGCAGGAGCCCCGCCTCCGCGTCGCGCAGGGTCTCCACCTCGCGCCGGTAGAGCCGGAACCACATGAAGAGCACGAAGACGACGAAGACGAACCACTCGCCGGTGTAGCCGAGGTTCTGGAAGGCCTTCAGGTCCAGCCCGGTGTTGGCCGGCGCCTTCGCCGGCACGGGGGTCATCCCGTCCGCCGGCGTCTGCACCGTCAGCCAGGCGTCGTACAGCGGATCGTGCACCAGGTTGACCAGGGTGGCCGCACTGATCACCCCGAGCTGGCCCGGCGGCAGCCCGCCCTGCGCGTGCACGCCCTTGGTGCCCGAGTTCTCCGAGGCCTGCAGGGCCCCCGTCACCTCGACCCGCCCGGCCGGCGGGGCCGGTGCCTTGGCCGGGTCCGCCGTCCCCGGCAGCCAGCCCCGGACCACCGGGATCGTCCTCCCGGAGTCGGCGCGCAGCAGGGTCAGGACGTAGAAGCCGGGCTTCCCGCCGAGTTCCCGTTCGGGGACCAGGAGCTGCTGTCCGTACTCCCCGGCCGTGGAAGCGAGCTGTCCGGAGGTCCTCGTGTCCACCGGGAGCAGCGAGTCCAGCGGGGCGGCCGCGCGGGCGGCGGGACGCTCGGCCGCCGCCTCCTTGTGGCTGCCGACGCGGTCCTCGAACCGGCCGAGCTGCCAGGTCCCCATGAACAGGCAGAAGGGGATGGCGAGCGCGACGAAGATGTTGATCCCCCACCAGCGCGGGGTCAGGAGAAACCGGTGCACCCCACCAACGGTACGGGGGGTGCGCCGGCGCTCCGGTGCCGGGTCAGCGCGGCAGGCCCTGCGGCAGGTGCTTGAGCGCGAACTCGAGGTCCATCCGGACCTGCTTGATGCGCTCCTCCACCACCAGCGAACCGTGCCCCGCGTCGTACCGGTACACCTCGTGCACCGCGCCGCGCGCCGCGAGCCGGTCCACGTAGTTCTCGATCTGCCGGATCGGGCAGCGCGGGTCGTTCACGCCCGCCGCGATGTGCACGGGCGCCTTCACCGCGTCCACGTAGGTCAGCGGCGAGGACGCCTCGAAGCGCTCCGGGACCTCCTCTGGGGTGCCCCCGAAGAGTGTGCGGTCCAGGGACTTCAGGGCCTCCATCTCGTCGTGGTAGGCCGTCACGTAGTCCGCCACCGGTACGGCGGCCAGCCCGACCGCCCAGTCGTCGGGCCGCATGCCGATGCCCAGCAGCGTCAGGTAGCCGCCCCAGGACCCGCCCGACAGCACCAGCCGCGCCGGATCCGAGAAGCCGGAGGTCACGGCCCACTCGCGGACCGCCGTGATGTCCTCCAGCTCGATCAGGCCGACCCGGTGCTTGAGGGCGTCGGTCCATTCACGGCCGTAGCCCGTCGAGCCCCGGTAGTTGACCCGCACCACCGCGAAACCGTGGTCCAGCCAGGCCGCCGGGGTGGCGGCGAAGGCGTCGGAGTCGTGCCAGGTGGGACCCCCGTGGATCTCGAAGATCGTCGGGAAGGGCCCGTCACCGTGGCCCACGGGCCGCTGGGCGAGTGCGTGGATCCGCCCGCCGGGCCCCTCCACCCACACGTCCTCCACCGGTACCGAGCCCGGCGGCCGCATGCCCGGAGGGTCCAGGACGACGCCGCCGGCCGTGGACCGTACGGCGGCCGGTTCGGCCGCCGAGGACCACTGGTACTCCACCGTCCCGTCCGGGCGGGCCGTCGCGCCGGACACCGTCCCCGGCGGAGTGTCCACCCGTACGAGTTCCCGCGCGGCCAGGTCGTAGCGCCACAGCTCGCTGCGGGCCTCGAAGCCGTGTGCGATGAGCAGCGCGGTCCCGTCCGGGTACCACTCGGCGCTCACGTCGCCCGGCAGGTCGATGGCGAGGTCCTCCTCGGTCCCCGTGGCCAGGTCCCACACCATCGGCTCCCAGCGGCCGCGCCGCTGGTGCCCGACCAGGAGCCGGGTGTCCCCGGCGACCGGTGCGAAGCCGAGCACCTCGAGGCCCAGTTCCTCGGTGCCGCCCCGGGAATCGTCCAGTTCCGCGACGGTGGCGCCGTCGAGGGTGACCACGCGCAGGGCCGAGTGCATGGCGTCGCCGTGCTCGGTGTGCTCGATCGCGAGCAGGGTCCCGTCGCGGGAGAGGTCGCCCACGCCGGCCGACTCGCGGTGCCGGTAGATCACCTGCGGGGTCCCGCCGCCCGGGCGTACGACGTGGATCGTGGTGCCGTCCTCGTCGGTGGACCGCCCCACGACCGCCGTGCCGTCACGGCCGATGGCGAGACCGGCCGGGTAGGAGGGCTCCAGCCCGGGCGTGGCGGGCTCGTCGGGTCCGCCCGCGAAGGGCTGGCGGACCCAGGTGCCGAACTCGTCGCCGTCGGTGTCCGAGAACCACCAGATCCACTCCCCGTCGGGGGAGAGGGCGCCGTCGGTGGTGCCGTTGGGGCGGTCGGTGGCCTGCCGCTGCGTACCGGTGGTCCGGTCCCAGGCGTAGAGCTCGTAGGTTCCGGTGGCGTTCGAGACGAAGAGCGAGCGGTCCGGGGCGTCCTCGGCCCAGTCGGGCAGTCCCACGCGCGGCGCCCGGAAGCGCTTCTCCCAGTCGGGCATCCCGGAAGCGGAGTCGGTGCCGGGGGTCAGGTCGCTGTCGCTGGTCATGCGCTCCATTCTCACGGGTCCTGCCGCACCGGGCGGCCGGGATGCCGAGTGCGCCGAACGGGCGCATGGTGGTGTGCGTACGACGAGCGTTTCCGAGAGGGTGTTGATCATGGCCAAGAAAGCTCGTACCGGGCACCACGGCCACCAGGATTCCGAGCGCGCGCTGGCGAAGAACACGGCGGCCGAGGCACGTGCCAAGGCGGCGGGCAGGGAAGCGCAGTCGCTCTCGGCGAAGACGCGCGGCATGCAGCAGAAGGCCCAGGCCAAGCGAGGCTGAGCACCGGCACGGGCACCGGTCGGCCTGGCGCGTTCCACGTGAAACATGGGGGTGTCGTTCCACGTGAAACGTCCGGGCGGGTGCGTTCCACGTGAAACACCGGGCCTCGTGCGTACGCTGGACCGCATGCGGATGATCGTCCGAGGAGCCCGGCTGCTGCACGAGCACGGCCTGTCCGACGTCGAGGTCGCCGAGGACGGCCGGATCGCCCGGGTGATCCCGCACGACGACCAGAAGGAGCCGCCGGCCACCGGCGTGCTCATCGAGGCCCACGGCGGGCTGCTCACCGCCCCCTTCGCCGAGCCCCACATCCACCTGGACACCGCCCTGACCGCCGGTCAGCCCCGCCCGAACGCCTCCGGCACCCTCTGGGAGGGCATCGCCTGCTGGAGCGAGCGCAAGCGGACCCTGACCCGCGAGGACGTGATCGCACGGGCCACCGAGGTGCTGCGCTGGCAGGCGGCCAACGGCGTGCTGCACGTCCGTACGCACTGCGACGTCACCGACCCGTCCCTCACCGCGCTCGACGCGCTGCTGGAGGTCCGCGACCGGGTGCGGGACATCATGACCCTGCAGATCGTCGCCTTCCCGCAGGAGGGCATCGTTTCTTTCCCCGGCGGCGAGGCGCTGCTGCGCGAGGCCGTCGCGCGCGGGGCGGACGTCGTCGGCGCGATCCCGCACTTCGAGGACACCCGCGAGGACGGTGTCGCCTCGCTGCGGACCGCCTTCGCGGTGGCCGAGGAACACGGCCTGCGGGTGGACGCCCACTGCGACGAGATCGACGACGAGCAGTCCCGCTTCGTGGAGGTGCTGGCCACCCTGGCCCTGCGCTCGGGCCTGCGCGAGCGCGCCACCGCCTCCCACACCACGGCCATGGGCTCCTACAACGGCGCCTACAGCTTCAAACTCCAGCGCCTGCTGGCCCGTTCCGGCATCAACCTGGTCGCCAACCCCTTCGCGAACCTCAACCTCCAGGGCCGCTTCGACGCCTACCCCAAGCGGCGCGGACTCACCCAGGTCAAGGAGATGCTGGCCGCCGGGGTCAACGTGGCCTTCGGCCACGACGACGTGATGGACCCCTGGAACGCGCTCGGCACCGCCAATCCGCTCCAGACCGCCCTCGTCGGCCTCTACGCCGCCCAGCTCACCGGCGCCGACGACATCCCGCTGGCCTTCTCGATGGTGACGGACCGTGCGGCCCGCGTCCTCGGCCTGTCCGCCTCCGAGTACGGCATCGTGGCGGGCGCCCCCGCCTCCTTCGTCCTCCTCCCGGCGCCGGGCCCCGAGGAGGCGATCCGCCGGCAGGTCCGGCCCCGGTACGTGGTCTCGCGCGGCAGCGTCCTCGCCGAGTCCCCGCCCGCACCGGCCCGGCTGTGGTGGCCGGGGGAGACGGGCCCGTCGGAGGTGGACTTCAGCCCCCGCGTCTAAGGTGCGGTCCATGACGTGGACCCTTCACAACCTTGACTCGGACACGGCCCGTTCGGCCTTCGAGATCGCTTCGGAGTACGCCGACCCCGCCCTCCTCAACCACTCCGTGCGCTCCTACGCCTTCGGCGCGGAGTACGCGCGCGTGCACGGCCTCACGTACGACGCCGAGCTGCTCTATGTCAGCGCCCTGCTCCACGACCTGGGCCTGACCGCGCCCTTCGACAGCCACACCCTGCCCTTCGAGGAGGCCGGCGGGCACGTGGCCCGGCTCTTCACGGCCGGCCTGGGCTGGCCCCCGGCCCGCCGCGCCCGCGCGGAAGAGGTCATCGTGCTGCACATGCGGGATGACGTCACCGCCGCCCAGGACGTGGAGAGCCACCTCCTCCAGGTGGGCACCAGTGCGGACGTGTCAGGCCTGCGTGTGCCCGACTTCGACCCGTCCTTCGTGACGGGCCTCCTGGAGCACTACCCCCGCCTCGGCTTCGGCCCGTCCTTCCTCGCCCTGGTCGAGGAGCAGGCGAGCCGCAAGCCCACCTGCGCGGCGGCGGCCTACGTCGCGGCCGGCGCGGCCAAGCGCATAGCCGCCAACCCCCTGGACGCGTGACGCCGGGGCGGCTACCGCGCTGAGGGGTGCGTGAACCCCACCCACCTCTCGGCGCGGTACGGGGGTGAGCTGCCCGCCCCGCCCCGCACGCCCCCTCTAGAGCCCCCGCTCGATCATGGTGATCAGGTCCTGGCCGGCGTCGTGCGCCTGCTCCGGGGTGATGCCGCGGAGGGGGCCGTCGATGATCAGTGAGGCCAGGCCGTGGACCGCCGACCAGGCGAGGAACTCCGCGCCCGGGCGGCGGGAGTCCGGCAGGACGCCGGTCTCCACGAGGGCGTCCAGTGAGGCGCTGAGCAGCTCGAACGGCGTGAGCCCGCCCGCCCCGGCGGCCGTGGCGTCGGCGGCGTACGTCATGTCGTCCGGGACGTGGAAGGCCGTCCGGAACCAGCCCGGCTCGGTCACGGCGAAGCGGATGTAGCCCGTCCCCACCGCCCGGAAGCGGGCCCGGGCCCGTTCGGCGGGGGTCGGGGCACCGGGCAGGGCCTCGATCTCCGCCTCCATGGCCAGGGCCACGCGGGCCATCGCGGCTTGCGAGACCCCGTGCACCAGGGCGCCCCGGTCGGCGAAGTGACGGTAGGCGGCGTTCGGCGACACCCCCGCGCGCCGGGTGGCCTCGCGGAGCGAGACGGAGTCCGGTCCGCCCTCGCGCGCCAGCTCCAGGGCGGCTTCGAGCAGCGCGTTGCGCAGGTTCCCGTGGCGGTACGTGCTGCGCTTGGGCGGCGGAGGCGGTTCGGTTTCCGCAGGCATGGGGCTCGATTCCTCGCTAGATGTGGACGGCGTCAACTTCCAGGTATAGCCTACGGGGGAGATGTGGACGCCGTCCACATGGCATCAGGGGGTCAGACCGTGCAGAAGGCCATTTCCCGCGACGGGACCGTCATCGCCTACGACCGCACCGGCGAGGGTCCCGCCCTCGTCCTCGTGGGCGGCGCCTACCAGGTGCGGGAGGACCCGAGGTGGGCCACGCTCGCGGGCCTCCTCGGCGACCGGTTCACCGTGGTGACGTACGACCGGCGAGGCCGCGGCGACAGCGGCGACACCTCCCCCTACGCGGTGGAGCGCGAGATCGAGGACCTGGCGGCCGTCATCGCCGAACTCGACGGCTCCGTACGCGTGATGGGCATGTCCTCGGGCGCCGTCCTGGCCCTGGAGGCCGCCGCGCACGGCGTCCCCATGGAAAAACTGGCTCTGTACGAACCCCCGTTCGTCATCGACGACAGCCGTCCGCCCGTCCCCGTCGACTACGTCGACCAGCTGGACGCGGCCATCGCCGAGGGCCGGCGCGACGACGCCGTCACCCTCATGCTGACCACCGCCGTGGGCGTCCCGGCCGAGTTCGTCGGGCAGATGCGCGCGAGCGGCATCTGGAGCCACTTCGCGGCGCTGGCCCACACCCTCCCGTACGACGCCCGCGTCATGGGCGACACCATGTCCGGCCGCCCCCTGCCGGCGGACCGCTGGGCGGCTGTGCGGATCCCCGTACTGGCCATCGGCGGCGGCGCGAGCGACCCCTGGCTCCAGTCGGGTGCCCGCGCCCTCGCGGCCCTGCTGCCGGCCGGCTCTCACCGCACCCTGGACGGCCAGACCCACGACGTGGACCCGTCCGCCCTGGCCCCAGCCCTGGCCCAGTTCTACGCCCCCACCGGGCCCACGGCCTGACACCTGCGGCAACCCGGCCCACGGCCGGCAGAAGCGCCGCCGCGCCGGCATTTCGACGGCTCCCAAGACAGGGGCAAACGCCAAACAGGGGCCTGATCCACTGAGTGGATCAGGCCCCTGACCTGGTCTTACGAAGTCGGGGTGGCGGGATTTGAACCCACGACCTCTTCGTCCCGAACGAAGCGCGCTGCCAAGCTGCGCTACACCCCGATCGTCGCCCTGAAGTGTTCCTGTCCTGGCGACATCGATTACTTTAGCGGACCCTCGGCCTGAGACGAAATCCGGTTTCGCGCGGGTCCGGCGCGGGTGGTCAGGCCTTCGGGGCCAGGGTCAGGAGAGTCGCCTCCGGGGGGCAGGCGAAGCGGACCGGGGTGAAGCGGTTGGTGCCGCAGCCGGCCGAGACGTGGAGGTAGGCGCGCCGGCCCTGGGTCTCGTACGTGGAGAGGCCCTTCACCCGCTTCGTGTCGAGGTCGCAGTTCGTGACCAGCGCCCCGTAGAAGGGGACGCACAGCTGACCGCCGTGGGTGTGCCCGGCGAGGATCAGGGGGTAGCGGTCGGCCGTGAAGGATTCCAGCACCCGCAGGTACGGGGCGTGCACGACGGCCATCGAGAAGTCCGCGTCCGCCTCCGGCCCGCCCGCGACCCGCTCGTAGCGGTCCCGCTTGATGTGCGGGTCGTCCAGCCCTGTGAAGGCCAGCTCCATCCCGTTGACCTTCATCCGGGCCCGGGTGTTGGTGAGGTCCAGCCAGCCCGCGTCGTCGAAGGCGTCCCGCATTCCCTCCCACGGGTTGTGGACTGCGCCGACGACCGGCTTGTTGCCGTTCAGCCCGTGCCGGCCCTGCGCCTTCTCGATCAGGTAGCGCCCCGGGTTGCGCAGCCGCGGCCCGTAGTAGTCGTTCGACCCGAAGACGTACACGCCGGGGAAGTCCATCAGCGGGCCCAGCGCGTCGAGCAGCTCCGGCACGCCCTCCGTGTCGGAGAGGTTGTCACCGGTGTTCACGACGAAGTCGGGACGCAGCCCCGCCAGGGACTGCAGCCAGGCGCGCTTCTTGCGCTGGCCGGAGACCATGTGGATGTCGGAGACCTGCAGCACACGGAGCGGCCGAGCGCCGGCGGGCAGTACCGGGACCGTGATCCGGCGCAGCCGGAAGGACCGGGCTTCGAAACCGGCGGCATAGGCCACACCCGCGGCCCCCACCGCCGCGATGGAGGCGGTCACCTTCAGGGGGACTCCGTAACGCGCACGCATGCCCCCATCGTCGCAGACCCGGAAAACGGGTGGGCGCCACGGCCCCGGCACCTGGCAGACTCAGGGGCATGACCACGCTCAAGGCCAAGCTCCAGGAAGACCTCACCACCGCCATCAAGGCGCGCGACGAACTCGGTTCGTCCACCCTGCGCCTGACCCTCGCCGCCATCACCAAGGAGGAGGTCGCGGGCAAGGAGGCGCGCGTGCTCTCCGACGAGGAAGTCCTCAAGGTGATCGCCAAGGAGGCGAAGAAGCGCCGCGAGGCCGCGGATGCCTTCGCCCAGGGCGGTCGCGCCGAGCAGGCCGCGCGGGAGACGGCGGAGGGCGAGTTCCTGGACGCCTACCTGCCCAAGCAGCTCAGCGATGACGAGCTGACCGCGATCGTGGCGCAGGCCGTCGAGGAGGCCCGGGCGGCGGGTGCCGAGGGGCCGCGGGCCATGGGTGCCGTCATGAAGATCGTGAACCCGAAGGTCGCGGGTCTGGCGGAGGGCGGCCGGGTCGCCGCCGCCGTCAAGAAGCAGCTTTCGTAGGGACCAGCAGGGACCAGCAGGGATCCAGCGAGGACCAGCAGGGACCAAAAGGGAGGGCCCCGGTCGGTGATCCGACCGGGGCCCTCCCCTTCGTTATGCGCTGCCCGTGCGCCTACGGGGTCTCGCGGCCGCCGATCAGGCCCGGCTCCACCGGGACGACCGGGTCGGTCGGGGGCTCGGGGGTCTGGGCGCCGCCTCCGGTGAGGGTCCCGCCTCCGGTGGACCCGGTGGTGGTGCCGCCGGTGCGGGTGTCGCCGGGCTTGCCGTCACCGCCGGGCCTGGTGGGCTTGCCGGGCTTGCGGGGGGTGGCCGGCGGGGTCGTGGCACCCCGGCCGCCGTTGTTGCCGCCGGTGCCGGTGCCGGTGCCGCCGGTGCCGGTGCCGCCGCTCCCGACCGAGGGCTCGGGGACGCTGACCCCCGCGAAGCTCGGGGCCTCGCGGCCGGACAGCGCGCCCGTGACCGCGTCCTTCCAGATCGGGCCGGGCAGACCACCGCCGAAGACCTTCGGGTAGTACTGGCCGCCGATGGTGATGTCCTCCATCGAGATCTTCTTCGAGCCGCCGGAGCCGACCCACACCGCGCCGGACAGGTTGGGGGTGTAGCCCACGAACCAGGCGTTGTAGCGGTTGTCGGTGGTGCCGGTCTTGCCCGCGTTGTCGCGGTCGGTCAGACCGGCCCGCTCACCCGTACCGGAGTCGACCACCCCGCGCAGCAGGTGGTTGATGGTGTCGGCGGTGTCCTGGGACATCGCCCGGTCGCACTTGGCCTTCGGCACCGCGAGCGCCTTGCCGTGCGCGTCGGTGATCGACTCCAGGGCGATCGGGGTGCAGTAGACGCCCCGGTTGGCGAAGGCCGCGTACGCGTTGGCCATCGTCAGCGGGGACATCTCGGCGGAGCCGAGCGCGATGGACGGTGTCTCGGGCAGCTTCGAACCGTCGGCCGGGACCACTCCGAGCTTCTGCGTCATCTCCATCACCGGGCAGAGCCCGATGTCCGAGATCATCTGCACGAAGTAGGTGTTGATGGACTTCTCCATCGCCGTCCTCAGCGCGTACGGGCCGATCTCGTCCCGGGTCTCGTTCTCGGCCGTCTCCCGCTTGCCGCCCACCGGCACGTTCTGCCAGGCCGGGCCGGAGCACCGCGCCACCGGGCTCGGGTACTCCATCTTGTTCGGGGCCGAGTAGACCTTCGTCGGCTCCATGCCCTGCTCTACGGCGGCGGCCGCGATGAACGGCTTGAACGTGGAGCCCACCTGGAAGCCGAAGTTCGAGCCGCCCATCCGCTTGTCCACGGAGTAGTTGATCTGCGTCTCGTTCTTCCCGAAGCCGTACGGCTTGGACTGGCCCATCGCCAGGACCCGACCGGTGCCCGGCTGGACCATGGTCACGGCCGTGGCGATCGAGTCGTCCTCGTTGACGTGGTCCTTGATCGAGGCGTTGGCGGCTTCCTGGGACTGCGGGTCCAGGGTGGTGCGGACGGTCAGGCCGCCCTGGTTCCAGACCTTCGCCCGCTCCTCGCGGGTCTTGCCGAAGACCGGGTCCGAGAGGAAGGTGGCGCGCACGTAGTCACAGAAGAAGCCGGCGCCCTTGACGGCGGTGATGCAGCCGTTCTTGGGCCGGGTCACCTTCAGCGTGACCGGCTTCGCCTTCGCCTCGTCCGCCTCGGCCTGCGAGATGTCCTTCACGTCGGCCATGCGCTGGAGGACGACGTTGCGGCGCTTCATCGCCTCCTGGCTGTCGTTCACCGGGTCGTACCGGCTCGGCGACTGCACGAGGCCGGCCAGCAGCGCCGACTCCTCCAGCGTCAGGTCCTTGGCGGGCTTGCTGAAGTAGCGCTGGGAGGCGGACTCGATCCCGTACGCCCCCTGCCCGAAGTAGGTGATGTTGAGGTAGTTCTCGAGGATCTTCTTCTTCCCGAGCTCCTCCTCGACCTGGATCGAGTACTTCAGTTCGCGGATCTTGCGGCCGAGGCTCTTCTCCTGCGCCTCGCGCACCTTCGTCTCGTCGTCGCCGGCTTCCTCGACGAAGACGTTCTTCACGTACTGCTGCGTGAGCGTGGAGGCGCCCTGCGCCGCCCCGCCCTCCTGCGCGTTGCGGTTCACCGCGCGCAGGATGCCCTTGAGGTCGACCGCGCCGTGCTCGTAGAAACGAGAGTCCTCGATGGCGACGATCGCCTTCTGCATGTACGGCGACATGGCCGTGAGCGGCACGACCTGACGGTCCCGTGAATAGACGGTGGCGATCAAGCCACCCTCGGCATCCAGAATCGTGGTGCGCTGGCTCAGCGGAGGCGTCTTCAGATTGGCCGGGATCTCATCGAAACCCTCGACCGTGCCCTTGGCGGCGAGGCCCAGCGCACCGGCGCCCGGGATCGCGATACCGGCAAGTACGACTCCGGAGAGAACCGACACACCGAGGAACTTGGCGGCCTGCTGCGGCCCCGTCAGCCCTGCGCCCGAGCGCTTCTTTCCCATAGAGGGCAGCCTACGTTCTCATTCGCCGGACACGCGCGAATGCCTTGGCCTAAGCTGTCCCCAACTGTCACAGCAGCGCGGGGAGACATCAACCCCTCGGCTTGATTTTCACCCTCCCCGAAGGGGGTGGACTCATGTCCGAATCCCGCCCTTCCCTCTGACGGCCGCTTACCGGAGCCTCCCCGATTTCACCCGAATCGCCGGAATGGCCGGGCATGTCGCCGGATCACTCCGTCGGGTGATCTGCCGCTTACCCATAGTCCGTTCGGACCATTCAAGATTGGGCCCGTCGGGGGTGTTGCACTGTGTCCACCTTCCGTAACGTCCTCAACTGGCAGCGGTGAATATGCCGCTACCGCCGTGGGGGAGCCTCGATTCGGGAGAGGACGGCACCGGGATGGGCTGGGTTACCGACTGGAGTGCGCAGGCAGCCTGCCGCACTACCGATCCGGATGAACTGTTCGTTCAAGGAGCGGCACAGAACAGGGCCAAGGCGGTGTGCACCGGATGTCCGGTGCGGACCGAGTGCCTGGCCGACGCACTCGACAATCGCGTCGAGTTCGGAGTGTGGGGCGGCATGACCGAGCGGGAACGACGCGCCTTGCTGCGCAGGCGTCCCACCGTCACCTCGTGGCGGCGGCTGCTCGAAACCGCCCGCACGGAGTACGAGCGCAGTACGGGCATCCTCACCGTGGATGTCGACGCGGAGATCGACGTGACGTACGAGACCTACGCGGCAGCCGGGTAACCACCCGGGCACCGCGTCGGCACCCCTCGTACGCACGCCTACGCTCCGGCCGGCACCCCGGCCGAGAGTCGCTCTCCGATGGCCCGCAGCCCGGCGAGGTCGTGCACATCGCCGGGCAGGGCGGCCACTTCGGCCACCGCCACCTCGGGGTGAAGCGAAGTGAAACGGTCGCGTGTGCGCTGCTCACGCGCGATCACCTGCATCCGCTCGGCATGCAGGCGCAGCAGTCCTGCCGTGATCCGGTCCACGTCGTCCACATCGGCCGTGCCCTCCGCGTCAGCGGTCGTCCCGTCCGTGTGAGCCGCGCCGTTCATGCCGGGGGAGCCGTCGTCGGCGGCGTCACGAAGTCCAGCTTTCCCGGACTCCTGATCGACAATGCCGCCCTCTTCAAGATTCTCCGCGGCGGCCAGCGCCCGCTCCGCCGACAGCTGTTCCGCGTCACTCCCGTGCACCCGGTTCAGCACCAGGCCCGCCAGCGGCATCCGCTCCGCGGCGAGCCGCTCCACGAAGTACGCCGCCTCGCGCAGCGCGTCCGGCTCGGGAGCCGCGACCACCAGGAACGCCGTGCCCGGAGCCTGGAGCAGCCGGAACGTCGCGTCCGCGCGCGTCCGGAACCCGCCGAACATGGTGTCCATCGCCGCCACGAAGGTCTGTACGTCCTTGAGCAGCGAGGCGCCCATCAGCTTGCTCAGCGTGCCGGTCATCATCGACATGCCGACGTTGAGGAACTTCATCCCCGCCCGGCCGCCGACCTTCGCCGGAGCCATCAGCACCCGGATGAACTTCCCGTCCAGGAACGACCCCAGCCGCTTCGGCGCGTCGAGGAAGTCCAGCGCGGACCGGCTCGGCGGGGTGTCCACGACGATCAGGTCCCAGTCGTCCCTGGCCCGCAACTGCCCCAGCTTCTCCATCGCCATGTACTCCTGCGTGCCCGCGAAGCCGGCCGACAGGGACTGGTAGAAGGGGTTCGCCAGGATCGCCCGTGCCCGCTCGGCGTCCGCGTGCGACTCGACGATCTCGTCGAAGGTCCGCTTCATGTCCAGCATCATGGCGTGCAGTTCGCCGTCGCCGCCGGTACCGCCCCCTATGCCCGGCACCCGGCGCGGGGTGTTGTCCAGCGAGTCGATCCCCATCGACTGGGCCAGCCTGCGCGCCGGGTCGATGGTCAGCACCACCACCCGCCGCCCGCGCTCGGCCGCCCGTACGCCGAGCGCCGCGGCCGTCGTGGTCTTGCCGACCCCGCCCGCGCCGCAGCACACGATGATCCGGGTCCCCGGGTCGTCCAGCAGCGCGTCGACCGCCAGCCGCTGCGGCGTGTCCAGCCCCATGCTCTCCCCGCCCTCGCTCATTCGGCGCCCACCTGCTTGCGCAGCTCCGCCGCCAGCTCGTACAGCCCGGCCAGTTCCATCCCCGAGCCGAGCAGGGGGAGTTCGTACGTCGGCACGCGCAGCCCCGCCAGCACCGCGCGCTGCTCCCGCTCGAGCTCGACCCGGCTCGCGTGCTCGGTGGCCTGCGTGAGGAGCGGCTCCACCAGCCGCTCGGCCAGCCCGCCCCGTCGCGCACCGCCCAGCCCGGCCCGGGACAGGGCCTTGGCGATCTCCGCGCGGCGGCCGTCCGCCGCCGCGCGCAGGGTGTCCTCGTCGAGGTGGTGCGGGCGCACCATGTTGACGATCACCCGGCCGACGGGCAGGCCCGCCGCCACCAGCTCGTCGATGCCGTCCGCGGTCTCCTGGACGGGCATCTCCTCCAACAGGGTCACCAGGTGCACCGCCGTGTCGGGGGACTTGAGCACCTTCATGACGGCCAGGGCCTGGTTGTGGATCGGCCCGAACCGGGCCAGCCCCGCCACCTCGTCGTTGACGTTCAGGAACCGGGTGATCCGCCCGGTCGGCGGCGCGTCCATGATCACGTGGTCGTAGACGAACCGTCCCGCCTTGTCCTTGCGCCGGACCGCCTCGCACGCCTTGCCGGTCAGCAGGACGTCCCGCAGACCGGGCGCGATCGTCGTCGCGAAGTCGATCGCGCCGAGCTTCTTCAGGGCGCGGCCTGCCGAGCCCAGCTTGTAGAACATCTGGAGGTAGTCCAGCAGCGCCCGTTCGGCGTCGATGGCGAGCGCGTACACCTCACCCCCGCCCGCGCCGGGCGCGACGGCGATCTTCCGCTCCTCGTAAGGGAGCGCTTCCGTACCGAAAAGCTGTGCGATGCCCTGCCTGCCCTCGACCTCCACGAGAAGAGTCCGCCTGCCCTCGCGCGCGAGGGCCAGCGCGAGTGCCGCGGCGACCGTGGTCTTGCCGGTGCCGCCCTTGCCGCTGACCACCTGGAGCCTGCTCACAGCGTCCGAGCCTAACCACTCCCGCTCAGGCATTACGCTCGCCCCCATGACCAAGAAGTTCGAATACGCGACGGTCCCCCTGCTGGTTCACGCCACCAAGCAGATCCTGGACACCTGGGGCGAGGACGGCTGGGAGCTCGTCCAGGTCGTGCCCGGCCCGAACAACCCCGAGCAGCTCGTGGCCTACCTCAAGCGGGAGAAGGCATGAGCGGCGCCGTCGAGGCCCGGCTCGCCGAGCTCGGCCTGACCCTGCCCGAGGTCGTCCCGCCGCTGGCCACGTACCAGCCGGCGGTCCGGTCGGGCGCGTACGTGTACACCGCGGGCCAGCTGCCGATGGTGCAGGGCAAGCTCCCCGTGACCGGCAAGGTCGGCGCCGAGGTCTCCGCGGAGCAGGCGAAGGAGCTGGCGGCGACGTGCGCCCTCAACGCGCTGGCCGCCGTCAAGTCCGTGGCCGGTGACCTGGACCGGATCGCCCGTGTGGTGAAGGTCGTCGGCTTCGTCGCCTCGGCCCCCGACTTCACGGCGCAGCCGGGCGTGCTGAACGGTGCGAGCGAGCTGCTGGGCGCTGTGCTCGGCGACAAGGGCGTGCACGCGCGCAGCGCGGTCGGTGTGGCGGTGCTGCCGCTGGACGCGCCGGTCGAGATCGAGATCCAGGTCGAGCTGACCGACTCCTGACGCCCGGGCCCCGCGGCGCGCGGCGGCGCCGGATCTTCCGGCGTGCCGCCCGCGGGGCAGGGCGCCCTGCCGGCTCCGCCGCCGCGCGGGGCCGCGTCCGCCGGGCGGCGTCCGCCGGGCCGCGTCCGCCGGGCCGCGTCCGCCGGGGCGGGACCGTCAGGGAGCGGCCGGGGTTCAAGATCGGCCGGCCGGGGCCGGGGCCTCGAACATCGGGCCGGATGGCCGTAGCATCCCGCCATGCCGAATGGTCAGCACGGTCAGCCCTCGCCCAGCCAGCCGCCCGCGGGAGGGCAGTGGTACCCCCCGGAGTGGCCGGACCGCATCCGCGCGCTCGCGGACGGGGCCCTCACCCCGGTGGAACCCAGACGAGCCGCCACCGTGATGCTGCTCCGTGACACCACCGCCGGTCCGGCCGTGCACATGCTGCGCCGGCGCTCCTCCATGGCCTTCGCCGGCGGCGCGTACGCCTACCCCGGCGGCGGCGTCGACCCCCGCGACGAGGACCACCGCATCGGCTGGGCCGGACCCGGCCTGGAGCTCTGGGCGCGGCGCCTCGGCACGGATGCCGCCGGCGCCCAGGCGATCGTCTGCGGAGCGGTGCGCGAGACCTTCGAGGAGGCCGGGGTCCTGCTCGCGGGCGAGACCCCGGACACGGTCGTCGGCGACACCACCGGCGATGACTGGGAGGCCGACCGCGAGGCCCTCGTGGCGCGCGAGCTGTCCTTCGCCGAGTTCCTCGACCGGCGCCGCCTGCTGCTGCGTTCCGACCTGCTCGGGGCGTGGGCCCGCTGGATCACCCCGGAGTTCGAGCCGCGCCGCTACGACACCTGGTTCTTCGTGGCCGCCCTCCCGGAGGGCCAGCGCACCCGCAACGCCTCCACCGAGGCCGACCGGACCGTCTGGATCCGCCCCGCCGAGGCCGCCGCCGGGTACGACAAGGGCGAGCTGCTGATGATGCCGCCCACCATCTCCACCCTGCGCTCCCTGGAGCCGTACGGCAGCGCCGCCGACGCGCTCGCCGGGGCCGGTGCGCGGGACCTGACCCCGGTGCTGGCGGAGGCCTCGCTGGAGGACGGCGTGGTGGTGCTCAGCTGGCCGGGCCACGACGAGTTCACCAAGCGCGTCACCCTCGGGGGCTCCGCATGAGCGATGCAGTGGCCCTCCCCGGCCAGCCCCGCGGAGTCGTCGCCTCCGGGCCCGCCACGGCCCGCGCGGTCAACATCCTGGCGCCCAACCCCTCGGCCATGACCCTGGACGGCACCAACACCTGGCTGGTCTCCGAGCCCGACTCCGAGCTGGCCGTCGTCATCGACCCCGGCCCCCTCGACGAGGCGCACCTGCGGGCCGTCATCGCCACCGCCGAGCAGGCCGGCAAGCGGGTCGCGCTGACCCTCCTCACCCACGGCCACCCCGACCACGCCGAGGGCGCCGGCCGCTTCGCCGAGCTCACCGGTACGAAGGTCCGCGCCCTCGACCCCGCGCTGCGCCTCGGCGACGAGGGCCTGGCCGCCGGGAACGTCATCCGCACCGGCGGCCTGGAGCTGCGGGTGGTGGCCACCCCCGGGCACACCGCCGACTCGCTCTGCTTCCACCTGCCGGCCGACCGGGCCGTCCTGACCGGCGACACGGTCCTCGGCCGCGGCACCACCGTCGTCGCGCACCCCGACGGCCGCCTCGGCGACTACCTGGACTCCCTGCGCCGCCTGCGCTCCCTGACCGTCGACGACGGGGTCCACACGGTCCTCCCGGGGCACGGGCCGGTCCTGGACGACGCGCAGGGCGCCGTCGAGTTCTACCTCGCCCACCGGGCGCACCGCCTCGCACAGGTCGAGACGGCGGTGGAGAACGGTTTCACCACGGTGGAGGCCGTCGTCGCCCACGTCTACGCGGACGTGGACCGCTCGCTGTGGCCGGCCGCCACGTGGTCGGTCGAGGCCCAGCTCGAGTACCTCCGCGATCACGGACTGATCCCGGGGGGACCCGAATGAAAACGCGGAGGGCCGACCGGGCGGGGGCGAAGCTCTAGGCGCGCGGCGTCTTCGTCCCGAGCCGGGCCGTGTACTCGTCCGCGAGCCACGGCCCGAGGTCGTCGAGGTAGGCCCGCGCCACGGCCGGGTCGTCGACCGGGTCCATCGCCACGACGGCGGCGCGCCGCAGCTGTGCGGCCCGCTCCGGGTAGTACGCGCCGAAGATCTCCGCGGACTCGGCGAGGTCGCTGGTCCAGCCGCCCCACCGGGGCATGACCAGGGTGAAGGCGGTCCGCACCAGGTGCCGTGAGAAGAACCGGTTCATCCTGAGGAACTCGGCGGGCTCCGAGGCGGCCTCGAACCGGGCCCGCCACTGCGGGAGCAGGGCGGCCAGGTCGCCGTTCGCCTCGCGGGCGAGCAGGGCGTCGGGCCGGTACCGGGGGAGGTGCTCGGCCAGGTCGTCGCCGAGCAGCGGGGTGCACAGGCAGGCGAGGAACCAGCCCAGGTCGTAACGTTCCTGCTCGCTCAGCAGCCGCTCCTTGCCGTACAGCAGGATGCCGACCCCGTCGATCTGCGGGAAGTCCTGGTCGAGGCCCCGCCCGAGCACCTCGGCGGTGTCCCGGTCCTCGTCGCCCGGCTCCCGGTGCAGGGCGATCAGCAGGTCGAGGTCGCTGCGCCCCGGCCGGGCCGTCCCGCGCGGTACGGAGCCGTAGAGGTAGGCGCTGTGCAGCCGGCGCCCGTACGCCTCCGCGACGCGGGCGCGGGCGGCCGCGACCGGGCCCGCGAACTCGGGCTGGACCCGCCCGAGGGACCCCTCCCGCTCGAAGTAGCCGTACGCGTCCAGCCCTCTGCGCTCCATGGCCCTACTCTGCACGCCCCCGGCCCTGACCGGCCGGTATTACGGCCCGGTGTCCCGTCCCGGGGTCCCGCGCCGGAAACGGACGGAGGGGCCCCGTCCGTACCCGGACGGGGCCCCTCCGCGAAGACCCGAAGGCCGCGCCGCGTCAGCGTCAGCGCGAGCGCTTGGCGAGCCGCTCCACGTCCAGCAGGATCACGGCACGCGCCTCCAGGCGCAGCCAGCCGCGGCCCGCGAAGTCGGCCAGCGCCTTGTTCACGGTCTCGCGGGAGGCGCCGACGAGCTGGGCCAGCTCCTCCTGCGTCAGGTCGTGGACGACGTGGATGCCCTCCTCCGACTGCACGCCGAAACGGCGCGACAGGTCGAGGAGCGCCCGGGCGACACGGCCGGGAACGTCGGAGAAGACCAGGTCGGACATCTGGTCGTTGGTCTTGCGCAGGCGCCGGGCGACGGCGCGCAGCAGCGCGGTCGCGACCTCGGGCCGGGCGTTCAGCCACGGCTGGAGGTCACCGTGGCCGAGGCCGAGGAGCTTGACCTCGGTCAGGGCGGTGGCGGTGGCGGTGCGGGGGCCCGGGTCGAACAGCGACAGCTCGCCGATCAGCTCGCCGGGGCCGAGGACGGCCAGCATGTTCTCGCGGCCGTCGGGGGAGGTGCGGTGGAGCTTCACCTTGCCCTCGGTCACGACGTACAGCCGGTCACCGGGGTCGCCCTCGTGGAACAGGGCGTCGCCGCGCGCGAGGGTCACCTCGGCCATGGAGGCGCGGAGCTCCGCGGCCTGCTCGTCATCGAGCGCCGCGAAGAGCGGGGCGCGCCGCAGAACGTCGTCCACGAGTCTCTCTCCTATGTCGACCAGCCAGTGGGGACCGCTCCCCATTTTGCCGGACGGCTCAAACAGTGCGATCAATCACAAGGATGCCGGACGGATGGGTGTGCTGTGCGGCGAGAGGCCGATCGGGGTGGTGTTACCTGAGGTCCGGGCGGGTGTCGGCGCCCGGCCTTAGGCTGGTCGGGTGTCCAATAAGCCGGTGAGAGCACAGGCCAAGGGGTCCGCGGGAGTGACGGCGGGCCCGAATTCAGCCGTGGGCGAACAAGCCCCACCAGAGGCGTCCGAAAAGGTCCGACCTGTCCCGTTGGGCAAAGGTTCGGCCAAGAAACCGTCGGCGGCGAAGCCGGAATCCCGTCTGGCGATGGTCCGCCGGGCCCGTCGCATCAACCGCGAGCTCGCCGAGGTCTACCCGTACGCCCATCCGGAGCTGGACTTCCGCAATCCGTTCGAGCTGCTCGTCGCGACCGTCCTCTCCGCGCAGACCACCGACCTGCGCGTGAACCAGACGACCCCGGCCCTCTTCGCCGCCTACCCGACCCCCGAGGACATGGCCGAGGCCGTTCCGGAGGAGCTGGAGGAGATCATCCGGCCGACCGGGTTCTTCCGGGCGAAGGCGAAGTCGCTGCTCGGCCTCTCACAGGCGCTGCGCGACGACTTCGGCGGTGAGGTGCCGGGCCGGATCGAGGACCTCGTCAGACTGCCCGGAGTCGGCCGCAAGACGGCGAATGTGGTGCTCGGCAACGCCTTCGGGGTCCCCGGGATCACCGTCGACACCCACTTCGGCCGGCTGGTGCGCCGCTTCAAGTGGACCGAGCAGGAGGACCCGGAGAAGGTTGAGGCGGAGATCTGCGCGATCTTCCCCAAGAGCGAGTGGACGATGCTCTCGCACCGCGTGGTCTTCCACGGCCGCCGCATCTGCCACGCCCGCAGGCCCGCCTGCGGTGCCTGCCCCATCGCCCCGCTCTGCCCGGCCTACGGCGAGGGCGAGACGGACCCGGAGAAGGCGAAGAAGCTGCTGAAGTACGAGAAGGGCGGCTACCCGGGCCAGCGCCTCTCCCCGCCCCCGGACTACCCGGGCCTCCCCGCACCGCCGCTGGGAGCCCGTACGGAGCCCTGAGGGCGGCTGTAGGGGCCGTTACGGCGCCTACGGCCCGGCGGGGACCTCGGGGGGCGCGCGGCGGGCGCAGCACGCGCCCCCCGGCGGAACGAATCCGGACCCGGGCCGCGTTCAGCGGTGTGGAGACGGTGTCGACAGAGGAACGCGGACAGGGGTGCCCATGACGCGCGGTACGCAGGACGAGACCACGGCAGCCGCCCGGGAGGGCGACGGCCTGGCCCTCACGACGGCGGGTCTGCCCGCCTGGCTCGACCCCGTCGTGGAGGCCGCCCGGAGCGTCCGGCCGCGCCAGCTCAGCCGCTTCCTGCCCCCCGAGGACGGCCGCGGCCGGCAGTCCGCCGTACTGGTCCTCTTCGGCGAGGGCCCGCGCGGCCCCGAGCTGCTGCTCCAGGAGCGGGCCGGAAGCCTCCGCTCGCACGCCGGGCAGCCCTCTTTCCCCGGCGGTGCCCTGGACCCGGAGGACGGCGACCCGCACACCACCGGCCCGCTGCGCGCCGCCCTGCGCGAGGCCGAGGAGGAGACCGGCCTGGACCCGGCCGGGGTCCAGCTCTTCGGGGTGCTGCCCCGGCTGTACATCCCGGTCAGCGAGTTCGTCGTGACCCCCGTGCTGGGCTGGTGGCGCGAGCCCTCGCCGGTCGGCGCGGTGGACCCGGCGGAGACGGCCCGGGTCTTCACGGTGCCCGTGGCGGATCTCACGGACCCCGCCCACCGGGTCACCGTGGTCCATCCGCGCGGGCACGAGGGGCCCGGATTCACCGTGGAATCGGCCCTGGTCTGGGGTTTCACCGCCGGTGTCATCGACCGGATCCTGCACTTCTCGGGTTGGGAGCGACCGTGGGACCGCTCACGTCGCGTGCCGCTCGACTGGCACGCATGAGACGGTGACCCTCGTGAACGTGCTGGACATCCTGTTGCTGGTCGCCGCCGTGTGGTTCGCGATCGTCGGCTACCGCCAGGGGTTCGTCGTCGGCGTCCTGTCGGTGATCGGCTTCCTCGGCGGTGGTCTCATCGCCGTGTCCCTGTTGCCCCTGATCTGGGACCGGGTGACCGACAACGGCACCCAGGTGTCCACCACCGTCGTGGTGATCGCCGTCGTCGTGATCATCATCTGCGCCTCCATCGGCCAGGCGCTCACCACCCATCTGGGCAGCCGGCTCAGACGCCACATCACCTGGTCGCCCGCCCGCGCGCTGGACGCCACCGGCGGCGCCCTGGTCAACGTCGTCGCCATGCTGCTCGTGGCCTGGCTGATCGGCTCCGCGCTGGCCGGGACCTCGTTGCCCACCCTGGGCAAGGAGGTCCGCAACTCCAAGGTGCTCCTCGGTGTGTCGCGCGTGCTGCCCGAGCAGGCGAACACCTGGTTCTCCGACTTCACCTCCACGCTCGCCCGCAACGGCTTCCCGCAGGTGTTCAGCCCGTTCTCGAACGAGCCGATCACCGAGGTGAAGGCGCCCGACCCGGCGCTCGCCCGCAGCGGGGTCCCCCAGCAGGCCAAGCTCTCCATCGTGAAGGTCGTCGGCACCGCACCCAGCTGCAGCAAGGTCCTGGAGGGCACCGGCTTCGTCTTCGCCCCCGGCAAGGTGATGACCAACGCCCACGTCGTCGGCGGGGTCGTGGAGCCGACCGTGCAGATCGGCGGCGAGGGCAAGCTTTACGACGGCAAGGTCGTGCTCTACGACTGGGAGCGCGACATCGCCGTCCTGGACGTGCCCAGGCTGAAGGCCCCGGCACTGGAGTTCACCGACAAGGACGCGACGAGCAGCAGCGACGCGATCGTCGCCGGCTTCCCGGAGAACGGCGCCTACGACGTCCGCGCGGCCCGCGTGCGCGGCCGGATCAACGCCAACGGCCCGGACATCTACCACCGGGGCACCGTCCGCCGCGACGTGTACTCGCTGTACGCGACCGTCCGCCAGGGCAACTCCGGCGGCCCGCTGCTGACGCCCGAAGGCCGGGTGTACGGGGTCGTCTTCGCGAAGTCGCTCGACGACCCGAACACCGGCTACGCCCTGACCGCGGACGAGATCCGCGAGGACATCCGCATCGGGAAGACCGCCGAGCGCCGCGTCGACACCCAGGGTTGCGCCCTCTGACCCGTACGGGGCCGGGGGCGCCGCTCCGGGATCCGTGATTCCCACGCGCGCGTCCCCGGGTGCCCGTCCCGCGTGTGCGTCCTACATGCGGGGATGGCGCAGCCGGGCCGAGACCCAGCGGGCGCGGCGGCGCAGGATGCGCGGGATCCCGAGCCTGGGGTCGTGGCCGTCCCGGCCGGTCCTGTCGTGCGGGCCCGGCGCTGTGGCCGAGCGGCGTTCGCGTGCGGTGTCACCGTGGTCGTGCGTCCAGCTCATACAACGAGCTGTGCCCGGGCTCCAAGGTCCGTAACCCCGTCCGAGGCGGCCAATTGGCCTATGCGCCGGGCAATTGAATGACCGTAAGACCGTCGTACGGGGCCGGCTGTCGATGCGTCAGACCCCGCCGGCGGCCCGTCAGCGGTCGGGCTCGGGGTCCTTGAGCCAGTTCAGCAGCTCGGTGGTGAAGCCGTCCGGGTCCTCCTCGTGCGGGAAGTGCCCCAGGCCGTCGAAGAGCCGCCAGCGGTACGGGGCTTCGACGTACTCCCCGGAACCGGCCGCGCTGCGCGTGCGCATCACCGGGTCCAGCGAGCCGTGCAGGTGCAGCGTCGGCACCCGTACGGGCCGCTTCATCCGCCGGTAGAACTGGAGTCCGTCCGGGCGTGCCATCGACCGCATCATCCAGCGGTAGGGCTCGATCGAGCAGTGCGCGGTGGACGGGATGCACATCGCGCGCCGGTACACGTCCAGATCGGCGTCCTCCGGGAGCAGCGGCCCGGACCAGTCCCGGATCAGCTCGGCCACGAGGGCGCCGTCGTCGGCGACCAGCTGCCGCTCCGGGATGAACGGCCGCTGGAACCCCCAGATGTGCGAACTCGCCCGGGTCTGGCCGAAGTCGGCCATCATCGCCGAGCGCCAGCGGCGCGGGTGCGGCATGGAGGAGACGACCAGCCGGCGCACCAGCTTCGGCCGCATCACGGCCGCCGTCCAGGCGAGGTAGCCGCCCAGGTCGTGTCCGACGAGGGCCGCGTCCGGCTCGCCGAGGGACCGTACGACCCCGGTGATGTCGAGCGCCAGGTTCGCCGGGTCGTAGCCGCGGGGAGTGCGGTCGCTGCCGCCCACCCCGCGCAGGTCCATGGCCACCGCGCGGTATCCGGCGTCCGCGAGGGCGGCCAGCTGGTGCCGCCACGTCCACCAGAACTGCGGGAACCCGTGCAGCAGCAGCACCAGTGGTCCGTCGCCGGCCTCCGCGACGTGGAAGCGGGCGCCGTTGGCGGCGACGTCCCGGTGCGTCACCGTCCTCCCGCCGGGGAGGTCGAGCCGTACCGCCGTGGCGGCGGTGGGCGGAGTACCGGAGTCGGCCGAGGGCGCTGTCATGAGGACGAGCGTGCCACACCCACAGCCTGGTCACTCACCGCGCGGGGATGCGGCTTGACGGTTCCGACGAGCGCGGCGGTCTGCTTGACCGAGTCCATGGTCTTCACCGGCGGCTTGATCTTCTTGAACTTGGCCACCGCCAGGAGTCCGATCAGCCCCGCCAGCAGCCAGAACGCGCCGCCGACGATGAGGAAGGACCAGGCCAGCCCGAGACCCAGATTGTGGATGCCATAGGCCGCGGCGAAACTCAGTACGGGGAGGGAGAAGAGCACGAGCACGCCGGCCGCGATCGCGGCGCCGCTGCCGATGCCCGCACGCTTGACGTCCTGCTTGATCTCGACCTTCGCGAGGGCGATCTCGTCGTGCACCAGGGCGGACATCTCGGCGGTGGCCGAGGCGACCAGCTGGCCGAGTGTGCGCTCCGCTCCCGGAGCTCCTTGGTCCTCCACTGCGCTCATCCCTGTCTCCCTCTGTCGTCGTCCGCCGGCGGCTGTCCTCCGTCGTCCCTCAGATCATGCCGGACGGTCGGCGCGGGTGCTGGACCCGCCCGCCGCTTCGCCTCCGGCCGTGTCCGACGCCGCGGCCCGCCCGAGCACCGCGGCTTCGGCCATGCGGCGGTGTTCGGCGGCCTTCTCCTCGAGGATCCTCGCCATGCGCAGGTGGTATTCCGGGTTGTCCTGCTCGTAGATGTCCGGGATCCCGTCGAGGTCGTCGTCGCGCTCCTCGGCCTCGGTCAGCGCCCGGTACTTGCGGTCGCGCAGCTTGAGCATGGCGCTCGCGACGATCGCCGCGATGAGGGAGCCGATGAGCACGGCGGCCTTGACCTCGTCGGTGAGGACCTCGTCCCCCGCGAAGGCGAGTTCGCCGATCAGAAGGGAGACGGTGAAGCCGATGCCGGCCAGCGAGGCCACGGCGAGCACGTCGGGCCAGGCGAGGTCCTCGTTCAGCTCGGCCCTGGTGAAGCGGGCGGCCAGCCAGGTGCCGCCGAAGATGCCGACCGTCTTTCCGACGACGAGGCCGAGCACCACCCCGAGGGTCTCGGGGCGGGTGAAGACCTGAGCGATCGATTCGTCCGAAAGGGAGACGCCGGCGGAGAAGAGGGCGAAGAGCGGCACCGCCAGTCCGGCCGACAGGGGGCGCACCAGGTGCTCGATGTGCTCGCCGGGGGAGTGCCGCTCGCCTTCCTTGCGGGTGCAGCGGAGCATCAGGCCCATGGCCACGCCGGCGATGGTGGCGTGCACGCCGCTGTTGTACATCAGGCCCCAGATGACCAGGGCGAGCGGGACGTAGACGTACCAGCCGCGGACGCCGGCGCGCAGCAGGAACCAGAAGAGGACCAGGCCCGCGACCGCGCCGCCGAGCGCGGCGAAGTCGAGGTCGCTGGTGAAGAACACCGCGATGATCAGGATGGCGAACAGGTCGTCGACGACGGCCAGGGTCAGCAGGAAGGCGCGCAGCGCGGAGGGCAGCGAGGTGCCGATGACCGCGAGGACGGCGAGGGCGAAGGCGATGTCGGTGGCGGTCGGGACGGCCCAGCCGGCGCCCGAGCCGTTCCCCAGGGTGTTGACCAGCAGGTAGACGAGCGCGGGCACCGCCATGCCGCACAGGGCGGCGATCACCGGGAGGGCCGCCGCCTTGGGGTCGCGCAGGTCGCCCGCGACGAGTTCGCGTTTGAGTTCGATACCGGCGACGAAGAAGAAGACGGCGAGCAGGCCGTCGGCGGCCCAGTGCTGGAGCGAGAGGTCCAGGCCGAGGGAGGCGGGGCCGATGTGGAAGGACCGGACGCGGTCGAAGCTCTCCGCCAGTGCGGGGATGTTCGCCCACGTGAGGGCGGCGATCGCGGCCACCAGCAGGAGGACGCCGCCGACGGTTTCCGTGCGCAGAGCATTCGCGATGTAGCGGCGCTCGGGCAGCGAGAGACGGCCGAGGAGCTTGTTCCGGCGGTCGGGGCCGGGCGTGTGCGTGGGGCTGGCCACGGTGGAGAACCTCCGGGTGGTCGACGGCATGGCTATGCAGTTGCCGACCAGACTTCCCGGCGCACCCTGGGGACTTTCGTACGTCAGTTCTTGACGTTTCTTTGATTTTACAGGGTGTGCCCGGTCGTACCAGATGATCTTCGTCGTGAACGGACGGAGGGCGTCCGGCGCGCTGCGTGCCGGACGCCCTCCTCAGGCCGTGGCCTGCCGGTCTCAGTCCTCGTCGGAGCTGCTGGGCAGCTTCGTCTGGATCAGGTCCATCACCGAGGAATCGGCCAGCGTGGTGACGTCGCCGACCGCGCGGTTCTCCGCCACGTCGCGCAGCAGACGGCGCATGATCTTGCCCGAGCGCGTCTTCGGCAGCTCGGCCACCGGCAGGATGCGCTTCGGCTTCGCGATGGGGCCGAGGGTGGCACCGACGTGGTTGCGCAGCTCCGCGACCAGGCCCTCCGTCTCCGAGGCGCTGCCGCGCAGGATCACGAAGGCCACGATCGCCTGTCCCGTGGTCTCGTCGGCCGCGCCGACCACCGCCGCCTCGGCGACCGAGGGGTGCGAGACGAGCGCCGACTCCACCTCCGTGGTGGAGATGTTGTGGCCGGAGACCAGCATGACGTCGTCGACCCGGCCGAGGAGCCAGATGTCGCCGTCGTCGTCCTTCTTGGCGCCGTCGCCCGCGAAGTACTTGCCCTCGAAGCGCGACCAGTAGGTGTCGATGAACCGCTGGTCGTCACCCCAGATGGTGCGCAGCATCGACGGCCACGGCTCGGTGAGGACCAGGTAGCCGCCCCCGCCGTTCGGGACCTCGTTCGCCTCGTCGTCCACGACGGTGGCCGAGATTCCGGGCAGGGCGCGCTGCGCCGAGCCGGGCTTGGTCGCGGTGACGCCCGGGAGCGGGGAGATCATCATGGCGCCGGTCTCGGTCTGCCACCAGGTGTCGACGATCGGGCAGCGGTCGCCGCCGATGTGCTTGCGGTACCAGATCCAGGCCTCGGGGTTGATCGGCTCGCCGACCGAGCCCAGCACGCGCAGGCTGGACAGGTCGAACTTCGCGGGGATGTCATCGCCCCACTTCATGAACGTACGGATCGCGGTGGGCGCGGTGTAGAGGATGGTGACGCCGTACTTCTGCACCACCTCCCAGAACCGGCCCTGGTGCGGGGTGTCGGGCGTGCCCTCGTACATCACCTGGGTGGCGCCGTTGGCGAGCGGCCCGTAGACGATGTAGGAGTGCCCGGTCACCCAGCCGATGTCGGCCGTGCACCAGTAGACGTCGGTCTCCGGCTTGAGGTCGAACACGGCGTGGTGGGTGTACGAGGCCTGGGTGAGGTAGCCGCCCGAGGTGTGCAGGATGCCCTTCGGCTTCCCGGTGGTGCCCGAGGTGTACAGGATGAAGAGCGGGTGCTCGGCGTCGAAGGCCTGCGGGGTGTGCTCCGTGGACTGGCGGCCGACCAGCTCGTGCCACCAGACGTCCCGGCCCTCGGTGAAGGCGGTGTCCTGGCCGGTGCGGCGTACGACGAGGACGTGCTCGACCTGCGGGCACTTGCCGACGGCCTCGTCGATGGCGGGCTTGAGCGCGCCGGGCTTGCCGCGGCGGTAGCCGCCGTCGGCGGTGATCACCAGCTTGGCGTCGGCGTCCTGGATGCGGGAGGCGACGGCGTCGGCGGAGAAGCCGCCGAAGACCACGGAGTGGGCGGCGCCGACCCGGGCGCACGCGAGCATCGCGACGACCGCCTCGGGGATCATCGGCAGGTAGACGGCGACGCGGTCACCCGCCCGGACACCGAGCTCGGTGAGGGCGTTGGCGGCCTGCGAGACCTCGTCCTTGAGCTGGGCGTAGGTGATCGAGCGGCTGTCGCCGGGTTCGCCCTCGAAGTGGATGGCGACGCGGTCGCCGTTGCCGGCCTCCACGTGCCGGTCCACGCAGTTGTACGCGACGTTCAGCTTGCCGTCGGCGAACCACTTGGCGAAGGGCGGGTTGCTCCAGTCGAGCGTCTGGGTGGGCTCGGTGTCCCAGCTCAGCCGGCGTGCCTGTTCGGCCCAGAAGCCCAGCCGGTCCGCGTCGGCCTGTGCGTACGCGGCCTCGGTCACATTGGCGGCGGCGGCCAGATCGGCGGGCGGGGCGAACCGCCGCTCCTCCTTGAGCAGATTGGCCAGGCTGTCAGTGCTCACGACATCTCCCTTTCCCAGAGTTCTCGTTGTCCCCGGGCATAGCTGTGTCTCCGGGCATAGCTCATCAGTCGGATGTCCAGGTGACAAGGGGTAGCCGAAAATTGGTTTAGACCTATATCACGACTGGGGGCGTCCGCCGTACGTCCGCCGCATGCGAACGAACGGCCCCTTCCCGCCGCGGGTGCGGGAAGGGGCCGTCAGCTTGCACGGATACGGGAGGGTATCGGTTCAAGCGGCTCGTGGATCAAGCGTTCTGGCCGACGCTGTCGAAAACCCGACAGTCGAAGAAGTCCTCTCCCTCGGACAGCAGATAGGCCTGCGCCTCACCCACGTGGAAGTACATCCCGTGCAGCTCCAGCGTCCCCTCGGCGAGCCGGCGGGCCACCGACTCGTGCGCCCGCAGGTGTTCCAGCTGCTGCACCACGTTGGTCAGGCAGAGCTGTTCCACGGCGTCCGCCGGGAGCCGCCCGGAGATCCGGGCCCAGGGGTGGTGCCGGCTGCCCATCCGCTCCAGGCTGGGCCGGCCGTGCCGCAGCCAGCGCATCAGGGGGGTCATCGGGGCTTCCGGATGGGAGTTCAGCAGGGCTTGCATGGCCCCGCAGCCAGAGTGCCCGCAGACCGTGATGCTGGCGACCTCGAGCACGTCCACGGCGTACTCGATGGCCGCGGCGACCGAATCGTCGGTGGCCTCGGCGCCGGGCAGCGGGACCAGGTTGCCCACGTTCCGGACGGTGAACAGGTCACCCGGCCCGCTTCCCGTGATCATGCTGGTGACCAGCCGGGAGTCCGCGCAGGTCAGGAAGAGCTGGGAGGGCCGCTGCCCCTCACGGGCCAGCTGTGCCAGCTCGTCGCGGACGTGCGGGGCGGTGTCCCGCTGGAAGGTGCCGATTCCACTGGCCAGTTGGCCGGCGCCGCGCCCCCGGGGCGCCACCGCCGCGCCGGCGGTCCCGGCCGCGCCGGCGGTCCCGGCCGCTCCGGCGCTCGTACGTCCGCCCGTGCCGCCGGGGTGGGCCGCGTCACCGTGGCCGGCCGACGGGCCGGCGGCGTGCGCCGCGCGGTGGTCGCAGTGGTTCTGCCAGGGCGTCCAGGGGCGGCAGCACTGGTGCGCCGCGCGCCCGGAGTCGCTCCGGTGGTGCCCGCCTCCGCCGCCCGCACCGGAGAGGAGGGGGACGGGGCTGGAGACCGGGTCCGCTTCCGTGCCCTGCCCTGGACCCGTGCCCGCGAGCGCTCGCCCGCCGCGTCCGGTGAGTTCCAGCGTTCCGCCGTGTGCCCGGTGGGAGTTCTGCCAGTCGTGCAGGGTCTCGTAGGCGGCGTGGTCCATGAACGAGCCGTCCAGCTCGAGCACCACGTGCCCGCCGTGCGGGATCTGGCTCAGCACGCGGCTCAGCCTGGGTACGGCCAGGAAGGTCAGCTGGCCGCGGGCGCAGACGTGGTGTCCGCCGTCCAGCTGGGCCAGCGTGATCCGGGTCCGGGCCAGCCGGTGCAGGGCCAGGGCGACGGCGACCGCGATCCCCACGGCCACGCCCTCCAGTACCCCGCCCAGCACCACGGCCGCGATGGTCGTCGCGTAGACCAGCACCTCGCGGTGCCGGTTGACCGTACGCAGGTGGGTGATGCTGACCATCTGCACGCCGACGGCCATCACCAGGGCGGCCAGCGCCGCGAGCGGGATGAGGTCCAGGACGGGCACGAGCAGTCCGGCCGCGAGCACCACCCACAGCCCGTGGAACATGGCTGATTTCCGGCTGACGGCACCGGACTTGACATTGGCCACGCTGCGCACGGCCACGCCCGTGATGGGCAGTCCGCCCAGCAGCCCGGAGACGATGTTCGCCGCGCCCTGGCCGCGCAGCTCGCGGTCGAGGTCGGCGCGGGGCGGACGGTTGTCCGTACCGCGCTCGGAGGCGATCAGCTTGTCGGTGGCGACCGAGGACAGCAGGGACTCCACGCTGCCGACCAGGGTGATGGTCAGGACGGCGGCGATCAGTCCGAGGACCGGCCCCTCCGGCAGCTCGGGCAGCGCGTGGCTGCGCCAGGACGGCAGGTCCACCCGGGGCAGGGAGAGCCCGGCCAGCGTCGCGAAGGCGGTGGCGGAGGCAACGGCCGCGAGCGCGGCGGGCACCTTGCGCAGGGCGCGCCCCGCCCGCCCGGGCAGCCGGCTCCAGCCCAGCAGCACGCAGATCGTCAGGGCGCTCACCGCGAGCGCCGCCGGATGCGGATCGGCCAACTGGGCGGGAAGACCGAGAACATTGGCCACGGCGGAGCTCTGCGGGCTGCCGCCGAGCACGATGTGCAGCTGGGCCAGCGCGATGGTCACGCCGATTCCGGCGAGCATGCCGTGCACGATCGCCGGACTCACCATGAGGGCCGACCGGGCGGTGCGCAGGAGCGCGAGCCCGAGCTGGCAGACGCCGGCGAGCACGGTGATGGCACATGTGGTGCGCCAGCCGTAGCGCTGGATCAACTCCGCGGTCACCACGGTGAGTCCGGCGGCCGGTCCGCTCACCTGGAGGGGGGCTCCGCCGAACCGGCTGGCCACGATCCCGCCCACGGCCGCGGCCACCAGCCCCGCCTGGAGCGGGGCGCCGGTGGCCAGCGCGATGCCGAGGGAGAGAGGCAGGGCGATCAGGAAGACGGCGATGGACGCGGACAGGTCGGCGGGGAGGTCCTTGAGGGGACCGCGCGCCTGCGGGGCGGTCGGGGCTGGGGCTGGAGCTGGCGTTGTGGCTGTCATGGGTCCCGTCTCCTCTGAGGAGGGATGAAGCGGCGGGAGTCTCAACACTCGGTAAATGAACGGTAATGGAGAGTAAAGACCCGTGGTGGACAATACGGGCAAATGGCCCAGGAATTAGCGCTCAGGGATGAATAAGCATTTTGTCGGGCTTGTCACGTCTTCTTCTTCGCGGACCGCATGGGACGTTGCCTCGCGGAAGTCCTGCGATGGAACTGCGAGGGAGAGGTGTGCGGATGAGCACCGCCACGAAGAAGATCGCCGGCGGCCTCGTCGCCACGGCACTGGTCCTGTGCGCCGCGGGGTGCAGCGGTTCCGGCTCCGCAGAGCCCGGGGCGTCCGGCCGGGGTGCGCGCAAGGGCCCCGCCGCCCCGGACGCTCCCGGCAGCCTCAACCGCCTGATCGGGGACGGCTCGACGGCCTACACCGGCTCGCAGCCGAACGTGCGGGCGCCGCAGAAGCTGAAGCCCGGCGAGAAGCCGCCGCAGTTCGTGGTGTTCTCGTGGGACGGTGCGGGCGAGGACAGCCAGAAGCTGTTCTCGCACTTCCGCGAGGTGGGCAAGCAGTACAACGCCCGGATGACCTACTTCCTCAGCGGTGTCTACCTGCTGCCAGAGGAGAAACGTTCCCTCTATACGGCGCCGCAGCACGCGGCGGGCCTCTCCGACATCGGCTTCGGAGACCTCCAGGGCATCAAGGACACCGCCACCCAGATCCGCGCGGCCTGGCTGGAGGGCAACGAGATCGGCACCCACTTCAACGGCCACTTCTGCGGTCCCGACGGCGGCGTCGGCACCTGGTCCGTGGCGGAGTGGAAGAGCGAGATCAACCAGGCGAAGTCGTTCGTCAAGAACTGGAAGACGAACGCGGGCCTGAAGGACATGGCCCCGCTCCCCTTCGACTACGACAAGGAGCTGATCGGCGCCCGCACCCCCTGCCTGGAAGGCCAGAAGAACTTCATGCTGGCGGCCAAGGACATGGGGTTCCGCTACGACTCCAGCGGCATCAGCAAGCAGATCTGGCCCAAGAAGACGGACGGACTCTGGGACCTGCCGCTCCAGCTGGTGCCCATGCCGGGCCGTGCCTTCGACACGCTGAGCATGGACTACAACTACATGGTCAACCAGTCCGGTACGACGACCCAGGGCGACCCGTCGCAGCACCAGTACTGGGGCGACCAGATGCGCGACGGGCTGCGGCAGGCCTTCGACCGCGCCTACCAGGGGAACCGCGCCCCGCTGATCATCGGCAACCACTTCGAGTCCTGGAACGGCGGCACCTACATGCGGGCCGTCGAGGAGTCCATCAAGCACATGTGCACCAAGCCGGAGGTGCGGTGCGTGCCCTTCCGTGAACTGGCCGACTGGCTGGACGCCCAGGACCCGAAGACGCTGGAGTGGTTGCGCACCCTCGACGTCGGCGAAGCGCCGAAGGAGGGCTGGACGAAGTTCCTCACCGCGGGGCCGCCGGCGGCTCCGGCCGCCCCGCCGGGCGCGGACAAGGTCAAGCCGGCTGAGGAGCGGGCAGCGGAGCAGGACGAGGGCTGACCAGGGCCTCGTGGAGGACGAAGCCGGGGTCGATCTGGGCCGCCAGGTCGACCCCGGTCTTGGCGTTCCCCCAGCTCTCGGCGTTGCGCAGGTGGAAGTGCACCATCTGTTCGGTGTACCGGCCCCAGTCGCGGGCGGCGTAGGAGTCCTCCGCCGCGTCCTGGAGCGCCTGGAGCGCGAGCCGGTTGCTGGCCTCCAGCAGGTCGAACCCGGCCGGGCGGCCCCGCTCCATCGCCCGCACCCAGTCGGAGTGCCCGAAGGTGACGAGCAGGTCCTCGCCGACCTCGTCCTGGAGGAACTCGATGTCCTCCGGACCCTGCACCTTGTTCCCGACCACCTTGAGCACCACCCCGAAGTCCCGGGCGTACTCCTTGTACTGGCGGTAGACCGAGACGCCCTTGCGGGTCGGCTCCGCGACGAGGAAGGTCACGTCGAAGCGGGTGAACATGCCGGACGCGAAGGAGTCCGAGCCGGCCGTCATGTCGACGACGACGTACTCGTCCGGGCCGTCGACCAGGTGGTTGAGGCAGAGCTCGACCGCCCCGACCTTCGAGTGGTAGCAGGCCACGCCCAGATCGGACTCGGTGAAGGGGCCCGTCGCCATCAGCCGGACGGAGTCCCCGTCGTCGAGGGTCACCGTACGCGCGCAGGCCTCGTAGACCGGGTTGTCCTCGGTGATGCGCAGCAGACGGGAGCCGGCGCCGGGCGGCGTGGTCTTGATCATGCTGTCGGCGGAGGCGATCCGGGGGTTGGAGCCGCGCAGGTACTCCTTGATCAGCGGCAGGTGCGCGCCCAGGGCGGGCAGTGCGGCGGCCTCCTCGTCGGTGAGTCCGAGGGCGGCCCCGAGGTGCTGGTTGATGTCGGCGTCCACCGCGACGACGGGCGCTTCATTGGCTACGAGGTGGCGGATGAAGAGGGACGACAGCGTGGTCTTGCCGCTGCCGCCCTTTCCCACGAAAGCGATCTTCATGTTCACCAAGAGTAGCGGCACGATAGCGGCGAGTGGTCGAGGTGAGTGAAGAAGACCACTCCAAGGAGGGGTCGGTGCCGAGGCCGCGAAGTGCGTAGGCTCCCTACTTATGAGTAGCGCTTCTGACCCGCTGGCGGCCCTCGGATCACTCCCGGGAGTCGCAGAGTCCGTGGATTCCGTACGCAAGGCCGTGGACCGGGTCTACGGGCACCGGGTGATGCGCCGGCGCAGCGGTGAGATCACCTCGGAGGCCGCCCTGCGGGGCGCCCGGGGCAGCGCGGCGCTGTCGGGTGCCGACTGGGCGCTGGAAGAGGTGCGCCGCCGCACCGACTTCGGCGCGGAGGACGAGGCCCGGACGGTGGGCGCCGCACTGCGCCTGACGGCCGAGGCCGGGCAACTGCTGAGCATCTGGCGCCAGTCGCCGCTGCGGGTGCTGGCGCGCCTGCACCTGGTGGCGTGCGGGGCCACGGGCTCGGACGGCCAGGATGACGTGGTCGGCCGGCCGCGGCTGGCGGGCGAGCCGGTGGACGAGCCCCTGGTGGGCCTGCCGCTCCCGGACGCCGAGGAGGTGGCGGGCCGGCTGGACGGTCTGTCCCGGCTGGTGATCGCGGGGGGCTCCGCTCCGGCACTGGTGACGGCCGCGGTGGTGCACGGGGAGCTGCTGGCCCTGCGGCCCTTCGCCTCGTACAACGGGCTGGTGGCGCGGGCGGCCGAGCGGATCGTGCTGATCAACAGCGGGCTGGACCCGAAGGCGATCTGCCCGGCGGAGGTCGGCCACGCGGAGCAGGGGGCGGAGGCCTACCTGAAGGCCTTCGAGGGCTACGTCTCGGGCACCCGGGAGGGGATGTCGGCGTGGATCGCGCACTGCGGGCGCTCGATCGAGCTCGGCGTACGCGAGTCGACGGCGGTCTGCGAGGCGCTCCAGCGGGGCGCGGCCTAGGGTCGCGCCGGGCGGCCGGTCCGCGTCCGAGGGCTTGCCCGGCCGGGTTCCGGACGGGCGGGAGCCGGGCTGGGCGCAGGGTTGCGGCGACACCGTGTTGCTTTGGTGCCGCCGCTGGCATTCACGCCCAGTTACCAAGCGTCCTCGATGGTTGCCCATCAGGCCGGGAACTTTGCCCGTGGCCTGGTGCGGCTGGCCCGTAATCGACGGGTCGACGTCGCGTGGGTGCTCGGCGTTCCTGCTTCGGTCCGTGGGCCTTACTGCGTTTTAAAGATGATCCTCTCGGATGTTCTTTGGTCTCGCGGGCCGTGACTCCTTTCTACTCCGCTTCGGCGCCGAGCGAAACCCCTGACCGGAGTTCTTTACTTTCCGGTGCGAACGAGGGCAGATCGGGCACTCCATATCGGCCCAGGCCGGGACGTTTCCATGGTCGGCGGTGAGGGCCCCGGCGAGGGCGGCGAGGCCCTCGCGTGGGCCGGGCTTTCGCCCGCCCCGCCGGGTTTCAGGCCGGGGCGGGCGATTCAGGCCGAGGCGAGGGAGGTGCCCACCCGCCGCCGGCTCGCGTACCAGACCAGCCCGGCCGTGGCCGCCGCCGCACCGATCGCGGCCGCGGCGACGAGCGCCGGCCGCGTCGGCATCGACAGTCCGGGCAGGCGCTGCTTCAGCCGCACCGGCTTGTTGAACACCAGGACCGGCCACTCCCGCGCGACCGCTTCCCGTCGCAGCGCACGGTCGGGGTTGACCGCGTGCGGGTGCCCCACGGCCTCCAGCATCGGCACGTCGGTGACCGAGTCGCTGTACGCGTAGCAGCGCGCGAGGTCGTATCCCTCGGACTCGGCGAGCTCGCGGACGGCTTCCGCCTTCGTGGGGCCGTAGGCGTAGTACTCGATCTCCCCGGTGAAGCAGCCGTCCTCGCCGACCACCATGCGGGTGGCGACCACGCGGTCCGCGCCGAGCATCGAGCCGATCGGCTCGACGACTTCGGCCCCCGAGCTCGACACGATCACCACATCGCGGCCGGCCGTGTGATGGGCCTCGATGAGGGAGGCGGCCTCGTCGTAGATGATCGGGTCGATGAGGTCGTGCAGCGCTTCGGCGACGATCTCCCGGACCTGCTGGACGTTCCATCCCTTGCAGAGGGCGGACAGGTACTCCCGCATCCGCTCCATCTGGTCGTGGTCGGCACCGCCGGCCAGGAAGATGAACTGGGTGTACGCGGTCCGCAGCACGGCCCGCCGGTTGATCAGGCCACCCCGGTAGAAGGACTTGCTGAACGTCAGAGCGCTCGACTTCGCAATGACCGTCTTGTCCAGGTCGAAGAAGGCGGCGGTCCTGGGCGAGGAGTGCGGCAAGGGCTGATTTTCCACGAGCCGAGCATATGCGCCCACCATTCGGCGTAAGGTGTGGCGCGTGGGTTTGCCTGAGAAGGCTCTCGGGTACACCATGGAAGTCACGGATCGTTCGCGACCGTGCTAACCCGGTCTGGCTCCTCCCCCCCCGAGTCGGACCGTGGGGACGACCCCCGCTCTCCCCCCCGGCGGGGGTCGTCGCATGTCCGGACGCGGTTCGCGTCCCTTCGCCCGGCCTTCGGTAGTCATCTCCCCGGCCCTCCATCCTCGATGGGCCCGCCTGGCACAGGCCTTCCCCCCCTCAAACTCGTCACGCTGCGTAGTGGTTCCACAGCGCTCCGGAAGTCACCTGATGGTGTGGCGAAGTTATTCACAGGCGCCTTCTTGTCCACAGTTTTCGAGCAAGATCCACTTCTTTTTCCGGATCCCTCCACCGTGATTCCAGCCGCGAAGTCCGCGGCTCGTGGATTTGCTGTGAGAAGGGGGCGGAGATCGTGGCTGGATCGAAGTCGTGTGAAGCGCAGGCACCCGTGGTGGCCGGTGGAGGAGGACCGCCCGCCCGTGCCGCGGGGGCCGTGCCCGGAGGCGGGCGGCCGCTGATCCTCACCGAGGACCCGCTGCTCCTGGACGATCTGCTGCGGCTGTGCGCCGCCGCCGGCGCCGAGCCGCATGTGCACCACGCGGTGCCGGAGCAAACCGGAGCCGGCGGTCCCGGCGGCGACGGGAGTGTTGCCGGCGTGGCGGGTGCGGGCTGGGATTCCGCACCGCTCGTCCTGGTCGGCGACGACGCCGCCCGCCGGGTGCGCGGAGCGCCGCGCCGGGACGGGGTGTTCCTCGTCGGCCGGGACCTCGACGACCCCTCCGTGTGGCAGCGGGCGGTGGAGATCGGCGCCCAGGAGGTCCTGCGTCTCCCCGACGCCGAGAGCCTGCTCGTCGACCGCATCGCCGATGTGGTGGAAGGTGCCGGGCGGCCCGCCCTGACCGTCGGGGTGATCGGTGGCAGTGGCGGGGCCGGGGCGTCCACCCTCGCCTGCGCGCTCGCGCTCCGGGCGGCCAAGGCCGGCGAGCGCACCATCCTCATCGACGCCGACCCGCTCGGCGGCGGCATGGACGTGCTGCTCGGCGGTGAGAGCGCCGAGGGACTGCGGTGGCCCGACTTCGCCGCCTCGCGCGGCCGGGTCGGGGCCGGAGCCCTGGAGGAGTCCCTGCCCGAACTGCACGCGCTGCGGGTGCTGAGCTGGGACCGCGGGGAGCGGGTGGTCGTACCGCCCGCCGCGATGCGGTCGGTCGTGGCCGCCGCCCGCAGGCGCGGCGGCGTCGTGGTGGTCGACCTGCCCCGGCGGGTGGACGAGCCCGTGGCGGAGGTGCTGGCCCAGCTGGACCTGGTGCTGCTGGTGGTGCCGGGCGAGCTGCGGTCGGTGGCCGCGGCGGGGCGGGTGGCCGCCGGGGTGCGCATGGTGGCCCGGGACGTCCGCGTGGTCGTGCGGGGCCGCTGTCCCGACGGGCTCGACGCCGAAGCCGTGGCGGGGCTGCTGGGGGCGCCGCTGGCCGGCGAGGTGCCGGTCGAGGTGGGGCTTCCGGGGCGGGTGGCCGAGAGGGAACCGCCGGGCGCGCGGGGCACGCTGGCCCGCTTCTGCGACGGCTTCTGGCAGCGGGCTCTCGGCTCCGCCCAGGGGGTGCCGGCATGAGCGCGGTGCTGCTGGACGCGGTGCGCCAGCACCTCGCCGAGAGCGGGGCGGAGCCCACGCCCGCCCGGGTGGCGGCGGCCCTGCGCGCCCAGGGGCGGCTCCTCGGGGACGCCGAAGTTCTGGGAGTGGCCGCCGAATTGCGGTCCGAGCTGGTGGGCGCCGGGCCACTGGAACCGCTGCTCGCCGACCCCGGGGTCACCGACGTGCTGGTGGCCGCCCCCGACCGGGTGTGGGTGGACCGCGGTGGCGGGCTGGAGCTGACCTCGGTGACCTTCGCCGACGCCGAGGCCGTGCGCAGGCTGGCCCAGCGGCTGGCCGCCGTCGCGGGACGGCGGCTGGACGACGCCCGGCCCTGGGTGGATGCCCGCCTGCCGGACGGCACCCGGCTGCACGCCGTGCTGCCCCCCGTGGCGGTCGGGTCGGCGTGCCTGTCGCTGCGGGTGGTGCGGCCGAAGGCGTTCACGCTGGACGAGCTGGTCACCGCCGGGACCCTGCCGCCGGGCGGACACCGGCTCCTGCGGGCGATGGTCGAGGCCCGGCTGTCGTTCCTCGTCTCCGGCGGCACCGGGACGGGCAAGACCACCCTCCTCAGTGCCCTGCTGGGGCTGGTCGGACCGGGTGAGCGGATCGTGCTCGCCGAGGACTCCGCGGAGCTGCGCCCCGACCACCCGCATGTGGTGCGGCTGGAGACCCGGCCCGCGAACCAGGAGGGGGCCGGGCTGGTCACCCTCGCGGACCTGGTCCGCCAGGCCCTGCGGATGAGGCCCGACCGGCTGGTGGTCGGGGAGGTGCGCGGCGCCGAGGTCGCCGACCTGCTCGCCGCCCTGAACACCGGGCACGAAGGCGGCTGCGGCACCGTCCACGCCAATGCGGCGGGGCACGTTCCCGCCCGCCTGGAGGCACTCGGGACGGCCGCGGGGCTCGACCGGGCGGCCCTGCACAGCCAGCTGGCGGCCGCGCTGACCCTGGTGGTCCACCTGGTCCGGGACCGGTCCGGGAAGCGGAGGGTGGCCGAGGTGCACGTACTGGAGCGGGACGGGGCCGGGCTGGTGGTGACCGTGCCCGCCCTGCGCTGGGGAGCGCGCGGCTTCCTGCGGGAGGCGGGCTGGGCGCGGCTCGCCCCGCTGCTGGGAGGTGCGCGGTGATCAGCGGACCGCTCGGGTCGGTGCCCGTGTTCGCCGGGGTGCTGTGCGCCGGGGCGGCCGCGTGGGGGCTCGCCGGGGGTGAGCGGCTGCCCCGGCGGGCCAGGCTGGTCCTGGCCGGGGGCGGACCGCTGGTGCCGGGCGGGCCGGCGCCCGGCCGGCGGCTGGCGGCCGCGGTGCGGATCCGGGCCGCGGGGTGGCGGGAGTGGGCCGGCCTGGTGGCCGGGACGGTGGTCGCCGTACTGGGCGGGTCGGTGATCCCCCTGCTGCTCGGCGCGGCTTCGGTGCCGCTGCTGCGGCGCTGGCTGCGCGCCAGGGAGCGGGAACGGGCGCGCGCCGCCCGTGCCGCGGGGGTCGTGGCGCTGTGCGGGGCCGTCGTGGGAGAGCTTCGGGCCGGCGCCCAGCCGGGGCAGGCGCTGACCGTGGCGATACGCCGTACGGCGGCCGGCCCCGGCGGCCCGGGCGCGGCGGAGGCGGGGGTGCTGGCCGCCGCCGCCTTCGGCGGGAACGTGGCCGAAGCCCTGCACCAGGCGGCGCGTGAGCCGGGCGCGCGGGGGCTGGCCGGGATGGCGGCCTGCTGGCGAGTGTCGGTGGACGGGGGAGCGGGCCTGGCGGCCGGCCTCGACCGGCTGGAAGGGGCGTTGCGGGCGGAGCGGGACCGGGAGGAGTCCCTGCGGGCCCAGCTGGCGGGGGCCAGGTCCACGACGGTGGTGCTCGCCCTGCTGCCGCTGGTGGGGCTGCTGATGGGCACCGCGCTGGGAGCGGATCCGCTGAAGGTGCTGCTGCACTCCCCGGTCGGGTGGGGCTGCCTGCTGGCCGGCGGGGTGCTGGAGGCGCTGGGGCTGCTGTGGTGCCGGCGGATCGTGCGGACGGGGGAGCGGTGATGGACGGTTCCGCGGTCCACAGGCTGGGGACGGCGTTGTGCGTGGCCGCGCTGGTGTGGTGGCTGGCCTCGGCGGTGGTGGCACGGCTGGGGAGGCGGGCGGTCCGGCGCAGGACCGCGGTCCTCTTCCGGGCCGGGCCGGTGCGGCGGGGCCCGGTGTGGGGGCCGGGCGTCCGGGCCGCGGCGCTGTCCTGGGCGGGGCCGGCCGGAGCGCTGCTGGCGGGCTGGGTGCTGGTCGGCGGGACTGTGGGGGTCCTGGTCGGGTGCGGGGCGGCGTTCGCGGTGCGGTGGGCGCTCGCGCGGGCCCGGCCGTCCGCCGGGCCGGACCTGCGGGAGGCGGAGGGGCAGTTGCCGTTCGCCGCGGATCTGCTGGCGGCCTGTCTCGCGGCGGGCGCGGGACCGGTCGAGGCGGCCGAGGTCGTCGGGGAGTCGCTGGGCGGTCCGGTGGGCGAGCGGCTGGCGCTCGCGGGTGCGGAGCTGCGTCTGGGCGGCGAACCGGGGGCGGCGTGGGGGAGGTTGGCGGAGATACCGGGTGCCCGGGGGCTGGCGGAGTGCCTGGAGCGCGCCGCGCGGACCGGGGCGCCCGCCGCGGAGCCGGTCTCCCGTCTCGCGGCGGCCCTGCGGGCGGACCGCTCCCGGCAGGCGGGTGCGCGGGCGCAGCGGGCGGCGGTGCTCGTCACCGCCCCGGTGGGGCTGTGTTTCCTGCCCGCGTTCCTCGCGGTGGGAGTGGCGCCGGTGGTGATCGGAATGGCCTCCGGACTGCTGTCGGAACGGTGAAGCGCATCGGCCGGAGCAGCGGAATCGAAAAGCTGAAATCAGATCAAGAACGTAATCCCACAGGAGGGTGTCATGAGGATCATCCGGATTCGGGTGCGGGCGGCGCTGAAGGGCCGTGGGGGTGATGCGGGAATGTCGACTTCGGAATACGCCATGGGCACGATCGCGGCGTGTGCGTTCGCCGCGGTTCTGTACAAGGTGGTGACGAGCGACGTCGTCTCGGCGGCACTCCAGTCGACCATCGGCAAGGCGCTCGATGTGCCCTTCTGAGCGAAAGCGGCGGGTCTTCGAGGACCGCGGATATGTGACGGCTGAGGCGGCTGTGGTCATTCCGGCTCTGGTGCTGTTCGCGGCGCTGCTGGTGTGGGCGCTGATGGCGGCGGCCGCGCAGATCCGGTGTGTGGACGCCGCGCGGGCGGGCGCCCGGGCGGCCGCCCGGTCCGAGCCCGTGGAAGTGGCGGTCGCGGCGGCCCGGGAGGCCGCCCCGGCGGGGGCGGAGGTGCGGCTGGAGCGGTCCGGCGACCTGTGGCGGGTCCGGGTGGCTGCTCCGGCGCCCGGCCCGGCCGTGCTGCCGGTACGGCTCGGGGCGCTCGCGGTGGCCCTGGCGGAGGACAGCGTGGGGCCGCCGTCATGAGCCGGGGCGGGGACGGGCGTCCGGGGCGGGGGCCGGGTCTGCGCGGGTGTCCGGGGGACCGGGGCGTCGCGACGGTGTGGGCCACCGTGGTGGCCGCGGTGCTGGTGGCGGTGTTCGGGGGTGTGCTGCTGCTCGGGCAGGCGGTGGTGGCCCGGCACCGGGCGGGCGCGGCCGCCGATCTGGCCGCCCTGGCGGCGGCCGCGAGCTGGGCGCACGGCCCCGAGCGGGCCTGTGCGGCGGCCCGGCGGGTGGCCGGGGCCCAGGGGGCGGTGCTGCCCGCCTGCCGGGTGGGCGGCGAGGTGGCGGAGGTCCGGGCCGGGGTCCGGGCCGGACCCTTCACCTCCGAGGTGGCGGCGCGGGCGGGGCCGCCGGTGGCCTCCCCGGCCTCCCCGGCCTCGCCAGCCGGGGAGGCGGTCAGGGAGCCGTGGAGAGGAGGCGGGTGAGGAGCCGTACGGCGCCGCGCTTGTGCAGGGGGTCGTTGCCGTTGCCGCATTTGGGGGACTGGATGCAGGAGGGGCAGCCCGCCTCGCACTCGCAGGCGGCAATGGCGTCCCGGGTGGCGGTCAGCCAGGCCTCGGCCGTCTGGAAGGCCCGTTCCGCGAAGCCGGCGCCGCCCGGGTGGCCGTCGTACACGAAGACCGTGGGCAGCAGGGTGTCCGGATGCAGCGGGACGGAAACCCCGCCGATGTCCCAGCGGTCGCAGGTGGCGAACAGCGGGAGCAGGCCGATGGAGGCGTGCTCGGCGGCGTGCAGGGCGCCGCCGAGGATCTCCGGGCCGATCCGGGCCTCGTCCAGCTGGTCCTCGGTCACCGTCCACCACACGGCCCGGGTGCGCAGGGTGCGCGGCGGCAGGTCGAGCTTGGCCTCGCCGAGCACCTCGCCGGTGATCAGTTTGCGGCGCAGGTAGGAGACGACCTGGTTGGTGACCTCGACGGAGCCGAAGCAGAGCCTGGCCTCGCCCCAGGGGATCTCGGTCTCGGTCTCCAGGATGGAGATGGAGGTGGTGTCGCGGGCCGTGGTGGAGAAGGGCGGGTTCGCCTCCTCGACCAGGGCGGCGGAACCCTCCAGGTCCAGGTGTTTCACCAGGTAGGTGCGGCCCTGGTGGAGGTGGACGGCGCCGTCGTGGACGGCGGTGTGGGAGGCGGATTCGTCGACGGTGCCCAGCAGCCGGCCCGTCGAGGCCTCCACGATCTGTACCGGGCGGCCCCCGCCGCCGCGGATGTCGGTCAGGTCCGACGCCCGCTCCCGGCGGGTCCAGTGCCAGGCCGTGGCGCGGCGCCGCAGCAGTTTCGCCGCCTCCAGCTGCGGCATGAGGCCGCGCGCCGCGGGCCCGAAGAGGTCCAGGTCGGCTTCGGTCAGGGGCAGCTCGGCGGCGGCCGCGCACAGGTGCGGGGCCAGCACGTACGGGTTGTCGGGGTCCAGGACGGTGGCTTCCACCGGCTGGCGGAACAGGGCCTCGGGGTGGTGGACCAGGTAGGTGTCCAGCGGGTCGTCGCGGGCGATCAGCACGGCCAGGGCGCCCTGGCCGGAGCGCCCGGCGCGCCCGGCCTGCTGCCACAGCGAGGCCCGGGTGCCCGGGTAGCCGGTGATCAGCACGGCGTCCAGGCCGGACACGTCCACGCCCAGCTCCAGGGCGGTGGTCGCGGCCAGTCCCAGCAGTTCCCCGGAGTACAGGGCCCGCTCCAGGGCCCGTCGTTCCTCGGGCAGGTAGCCGCCCCGGTAGGCGGCGACCCGCCCGGGCAGGGACCGGTCCACCGCCGCGAGCCGCTCCTTGGCGATCACGGAGATCAGCTCGGCCCCGCGCCGGGAGCGGACGAAGGCCACGGTCCGTACGCCCTGGACGACCAGGTCGGTCAGCAGGTCGGCCGTCTCGGCGGTGGCCGTCCGGCGCACCGGGGCGCCCTTCTCGCCCTTGAGCTCCGTCAGCGGCGGCTCCCACAGGGCGAAGACGACCTCGCCGCGCGGGGAGGCGTCGTCGGTGATCTCGGTGACCGGGACGCCGGTCAGCCGGGACGCGGCGGCGGCCGGGTCGCTGGCGGTGGCGGAGGCCAGCAGGAAGACCGGCTCGGAGCCGTATCGGGCGCACAGCCGGCGCAGCCGCCGCAGGACCTGGGCCACGTGGGAGCCGAACACGCCGCGGTAGCTGTGGCACTCGTCGATGACGACGTAGCGCAGGGCCTTCAGGAAGGAGGACCAGCGGGGATGGGAGGGCAGGATCCCCCGGTGCAGCATGTCGGGGTTGGTCAGCACGTAGTTGGCGTACTGGCGCACCCACTCGCGTTCCTCGACGGGGGTGTCCCCGTCGTACACGGCCGGCCGTACGGCGTTCTTCAGCGGCGCGGCGAGCTTCCGGACGGCCCGCAGCTGGTCGGCGGCCAGAGCTTTGGTCGGAGCCAGGTAGAGGGCGGTCGCACCCCGCCCGTTGGGCGCTTCGGCGCCGTCCGCGAGCGCGGACAGCACCGGCGCCAGGTAGGCCAGGGACTTCCCGGAGGCGGTTCCGGTGGCGACGACCACGGATTCGCCGTCCAGGGCGTGCTCGGCGGCCGCCGCCTGGTGTTCCCACGGATGGTCGATCCCCGCGTCCCGGATCGCGGCCACGACATCCGTTCGGATGCGATGCGGCCAGACCGCATGACGACCCTCCCGAGGGGGCAAGTGCTCCGTATGGGTGATGCGCGCAGCCCGGGAAGGCCCCCGTGACAGCCGGTCCAGGACCGTGCCGGGAGCGGGTCGTGGATCGGCGGGTGCCGTGGGCGGACCGGGGCGGTGAGTGTTGGCCATTGGAACCGAGTGTGTCACTGGCGTGCGGGACAATGGTCCCAAGGCGTCGTGCGCGCCTGCCGGTAAGTGATTGAATGCCATCGCGGCAGCCGATCCCCTCCCCTACCTTCGGACGGGGAGGCCCCTGGGGGGCGCCGCTCGATAGCAAGGTGCTGGAGGATCCGTGGACCTGTCCCTGTCGACTCGCACTGTCGGCGACCGCACGGTCGTAGAGGTCGGTGGCGAGATTGATGTGTATACCGCGCCCAAGCTGCGCGAGCAGTTGGTGGAGTTGGTGAACGACGGCAGCTACCACTTGGTTGTCGACATGGAGCGAGTGGACTTCCTCGACTCCACCGGCCTCGGTGTGCTCGTGGGAGGCCTCAAGCGCGTGCGCGCGCACGAGGGCTCGCTGCGTCTGGTCTGCAACCAGGAGCGCATCCTGAAGATCTTCCGGATCACCGGTCTGACCAAGGTGTTCCCGATCCACACCACGGTGGAGGACGCCGTCCAGGCCACCGACTGACGTACGGCTCCGGATACCGAGGAGCCGTCCAGGAGCGGGGGTGCCGGGCCGTGGACGGTCCGGGCCCCTGTCAAGGCACGCCCGTAGTCCGAGGGGGACGCACATGGCCACCGTTGAACTGCGCTTCAGCGCCCAGCCCGAACACGTCAGGACGGCCCGCCTCGTCGCGGCCGCCGTGGCGCGCCGGGCGGGGGTGGAGGAAGCCGTACTCGACGAGGTGCGCCTCGCCGTGGGTGAGGCCTGTTCGCGTGCCGTCGGACTGCACCGCAGCAACGGCCTGACCGCGCCCGTGCGCGTCGTGCTGACCGAGGAGGAGAAGTCGTTCTCCATCGAGGTCGGCGACGAGGTGCCCGGACCGGCAGGCGGTTCCGCCGAGTCGGTGCCGGGCATCGCCGCCGTCCTCGACCCGGACACGGAGGAGGAGGACGAGATGGGTCTCGCGGTGATCAGCGGGCTCGTCGACGACGTCTCCGTGACCAGTGGCGAATCGGGCGGGACGATCCGGATGAGCTGGCCCGTCACGGCGGTGCCCCCGCTTCCGTAGGGCCGTTCCCGCCCTATCTTCCGATCTTCATCAATTTCTTCTGATCTTTGCCAAGGCCCTGCTGAGCAGGGCCTTTTTCGTTTTCCCGGAAAATCCTCTAGATCGCTGATCAAGCGTCAATGCCTTTGCCCCGTTACCTCTTTCGAGGGTAATGGAGTGACGTGATCTATTGCTGAGGAGCCAGAGTCTGCCAATTCCGTTTGACGCGCACTGTTTTGATCAGGTCCCGCTCCCTACAATCCGTCCACATCTTGAGCTCATCACGTCAAGGAGGACGAATGACGGGGCTCTTCACCCCTATCGCTCCGGATCACGCCCATGATCTGGCAGCCGCGGTACTCACTGATGACAACCGCATCATCGTGTTCGTCATCGCGGGCGTAGCCCTGGCCGCGCTCGTCGTCGCGCAGATCCTGGTCCGCCAGGTCCTCGCCGCCGACGAGGGCACCGACAACATGAAGAAGATCGCCGCAGCCGTGCAGGAAGGCGCCAACGCCTATCTCGGCCGCCAGTTGCGCACCCTCGGCGTCTTCGCCGTGGTGGTCTTCTTCCTGCTCTTCCTGCTCCCCGCCGACGACTGGACGCAGCGGGCGGGACGTTCCGCCTTCTTCCTCGTCGGGGCCATCTTCTCGGCCGCCACCGGCTACATCGGCATGCGCCTCGCGGTCCGCGCCAACGTCCGCGTCGCCGCGGCCGCCCGCGAGGCCACTCCCGCCGAGGGCGAACCCGCCAAGGACCTGACCGCCGTGGCCCACAAGGCCATGAAGATCGCCTTCCGCACCGGTGGCGTGGTCGGCATGTTCACGGTCGGCCTGGGCCTGCTCGGCGCTTCCTGCGTCGTCCTGGTCTACGCCGCGGACGCCCCCAAGGTCCTCGAGGGCTTCGGTCTCGGCGCCGCCCTGATCGCGATGTTCATGCGCGTGGGCGGCGGCATCTTCACCAAGGCCGCCGACGTCGGCGCCGACCTGGTCGGCAAGGTCGAACAGGGCATTCCGGAGGACGATCCGCGCAATGCCGCGACCATCGCCGACAATGTGGGCGACAACGTCGGCGACTGCGCGGGGATGGCGGCCGACCTCTTCGAGTCCTACGCCGTCACCCTCGTGGCCGCGCTCATCCTCGGCAAGGCCGCCTTCGGCGACCTGGGCCTGGCCTTCCCGCTGATCGTGCCCGCCATCGGCGTCATCACCGCCATGATCGGCATCTTCGCGGTCGCCCCGCGCCGCTCCGACCGCAGCGGCATGACCGCGATCAACCGGGGCTTCTTCATCTCCGCCGTGATCTCCCTCGTGCTCGTGGCCATCGCCGTCTACAGCTACCTCCCGGCCACCTACAAGGAGCTCGTCGGCGTCGAGGACGCCGCCATCGCCAACCACAGCGGGGACCCGCGCGTCCTGGCCGTCGTCGCCGTCGCCATCGGCATCGTGCTCGCGGCCCTGATCCAGCAGCTGACCGGCTACTTCACCGAGACGAACCGCCGCCCCGTCCGGGACATCGGCAAGTCCTCGCTGACGGGCCCCGCCACCGTGGTCCTCGCCGGCATCTCCGTCGGTCTCGAGTCCGCCGTCTACACGGCGCTCCTCATCGGCCTCGGCGTCTACGGGGCCTTCCTGCTCGGCGGCACGTCGATCATGCTGGCGCTCTTCGCGGTGGCCCTGGCGGGCACCGGCCTGCTCACCACCGTCGGCGTCATCGTGGCCATGGACACCTTCGGCCCCGTCTCGGACAACGCGCAGGGCATCGCGGAGATGTCCGGCGACGTCGAGGGCGCGGGCGCCCAGGTCCTCACCGACCTGGACGCCGTCGGCAACACCACCAAGGCCATCACCAAGGGCATCGCCATCGCCACCGCGGTCCTCGCCGCGTCCGCGCTCTTCGGCTCGTACAACGACGCCATCACGGGCGCGGTGAAGGAGGTCGGAGCCAAGGCCGGGGAGATGAACCTCAGCCTCGACATCGCCCAGCCCAACAACCTCGTCGGCCTGATCCTCGGCGCGGCCGTCGTGTTCCTCTTCTCGGGCCTGGCCATCAACGCCGTCTCCCGTTCCGCGGGCGCCGTCGTCTACGAGGTGCGCCGCCAGTTCCGCGAGCACCCCGGGATCATGGACTACTCGGAGAAGCCCGAGTACGGCCGCGTTGTGGACATCTGCACCAAGGACGCGCTGCGGGAGCTCGCCACGCCCGGCCTGCTCGCCGTGCTGACCCCGATCGCGGTCGGTTTCACCCTCGGCGTCGGCGCGCTCGGCTCCTTCCTGGCGGGGGCCATCGGCACCGGCACCCTGATGGCGGTGTTCCTCGCCAACTCCGGCGGGGCGTGGGACAACGCGAAGAAGCTCGTCGAGGACGGCCACCACGGCGGCAAGGGCAGCGAGGCCCATGCCGCGGTCGTCATCGGCGACACCGTCGGCGACCCCTTCAAGGACACCGCCGGCCCGGCCATCAACCCGCTGCTGAAGGTCATGAACCTGGTGGCCCTGCTGATCGCCCCGGCGGTCGTGCAGTTCAGCTACGGCCCGGACACCAGCCCGGTGGTGCGGGCCGTCGTCGCGGTGATCGCCCTCACGGTGATCGTCGGCGCGGTGTACATCTCCAAGCGCCGCGGCATCGCCGTCGGCGACGACACGGGGAGCGCGAACGCCGAACGGGTGGCCCAGCCGGCCGGCCCGGCGGTGGTCTCCTGACGCTCCAGGGCCCCTGAGACCGGCTCCCGCGGTACTCGCGGGCCGGCCCGGCTCGAAGATGCGCCCGAACGGCGGACGGGCGGCGCGGACTGACGCGCCGTCCGTCCGCCTTTGCACGTGCGCTGTTGGCAGGCGTGTATCTTCCGGCCGAGAGCCTTCGAAGGGACCAATCCGGTGAACAAGAAGCTTGCGGCCGCGGTGTCCGGCGGTGCGGTACTGATGCTCGTCCTGTCCGGCTGCGGCGGCGGGGACGACGGCGACAAGAAGGCCGACGCCTGGGCCAAGAAGGTCTGCGACAAGTGGGAGCCAGAGCTCACCAAGATCAAGACGACCAACGACGAGCTGAAGCGGGTCGCCACCCAGAGCAGCAAGCCCGAGGAGGTACAGAAGACCGACTCGGCCGCCTTCCAGACCCTCTCCGACGCCTACAAGACCATGGGCGGCGCCCTGACGGCGGAGGGCGAACCCCCCGTCAAGGACGGCAAGGCTGCGGCGGATTCCGTGGTCAAGAGCTACGGCGAGATCTCCAAGCGCTACACCGATCTCAAGACGAAGATCGACGCGCTCGACCCCAAGGACCAGGGCAAGTTCGCGGACGGCCTCCAGGAGGTCGCCGGCGGACTCACCGAGGTCGCGGCGAACGAGACGGCGGCCAAGGAGAAGCTCAATTCGAGCGGACTCAAGGTGATCTACAGCCAGAAGGGCTGCCAGGTCACGACGCCCGCCAACGGCTGACCGGCGCGATTTCAGGCCACCCACGCGCCGCGCGCGCCGCGCGCGGCCGGGGCATCCCGCGCGGCCGGGGCCGGCCGTCTCCGGGCTCGCCGTGGCCGCGGCGGTCGAGCCGGCGGGTCCACGGCGCCGGCAGTTCGTGTCCCGCGCGCGGGGGCTCGTACGGATCGCCGGTCCCAGCGGCCACAATGGTCGGGTGAGTACCACCAGCCTTCCCAAGCCCGACCGCGCCGCCGAGCTCCGCGAGGCCTTCCTCGCCGCGGGATTCACCGCCGACGGACTGCTCGACCTGCTCGGAGCCCCCGCCTACGCCGCGCTGGCCCGCAGCGAGACGGTCCCCGCCCTGCGGGCCACCCGCGGGGCGGGTGACGAGGCGCTCGCGGCTCTGATCCGGCTGTTCCTGCTCCAGCAGCCGGAGCCGTACGTGCACGCCGCCGCCGCGCTGCCCGTCGAGGCCGCCGTCGCCGACGGCTGGCTGCGCCGGGAGGGCGACGAGGTCCACGCCACCGTCGACGTGCGCCCGTACGGCGGGCCCGACGGCGAGGACTGGTTCATCGTCTCGGACCTCGGCTGCGCGGTCGGCGGCGCCGGCGGGATCGGCAGCCGTGAGGAGGGCGTGGTGCTCGGCGTCGGCGGTGCCTCCACCACCCTGGCCGGGATCACCGTGCGCCTCCCCGTCGCCTCGGCGCTCGACCTCGGCACCGGATCCGGGATCCAGGCGCTGCACGCCGCCCACCACGCCACCCGGGTCACCGCGACCGACGTCAACCCGCGCGCCCTGGAATTCACCCGCTTGACGCTGGCGCTCTCCGGGGCGCCGCAGGCCGAACTGCTCGCCGGCTCGCTGTTCGAGCCCGTGGGCGAGGCCACGTACGACCTGATCGTGTCGAACCCGCCCTTCGTGATCTCGCCCGGCGCGCGGCTCACGTACCGGGACGGCGGCATGGGCGGTGACGACCTGTGCCGGACCCTGGTCCAGGAGGCGGGTGCCCACCTCAACCCGGGCGGGTACGCGCAGTTCCTCGGCAACTGGCAGCACGTGGAGGGGGAGGACTGGCGCGACCGGGTCCGCTCCTGGGTGCCGCGCGGCTGCGACGCCTGGATCGTGCAGCGTGACGTGCAGGACGTCACGCAGTACGCCGAGCTGTGGCTGCGCGACGCGGGCGACCACCGCGGCGACCCGGCCGAGTACGCGGCGCGGTACGAGGACTGGCTGGACGAGTTCGAGGCCCGCAAGACCAAGGCCGTCGGCTTCGGCTGGATCACGCTGCGCCGCTCGGACGCGGCCGAGCCCTCGATCGTGATCGAGGAGTGGCCGCACTCGGTGGAGCAGCCGCTCGGCGACACCGTCCTCGCGCACTTCGCCCGCCAGGACTACCTGCGCGACCACGACGACGCGGCCCTGCTGGCGGGGTACTTCCAGCTGACCGCGGAGGTCGTCCAGGAGCAGGTCGGCGCGCCGGGCGCGGAGGACCCCGAGCACGTGGTGCTGCGGCAGAACCGGGGGATGCGCCGCGCCACCAAGGTGGACACGGTCGGCGCGGGCTTCGCCGGGGTGTGTGACGGCTCACTCAGCGCGGGCCGGATCCTCGACGCGATCGCGCAGCTGGTGGAGGAGGACCCGGTCGTCCTGCGGGACCGGACTCCGGAGGCGATCCGGATGCTGGTGGAGCAGGGGTTCCTGGAGCCCGTGCAGGGTCCCGCCCGGTAGCCGGCGGCCCTCCGGCACCGTGATGTAACCCGGGGTTCGCCCGCCGTACCCCCTCGGCTGGCAGGCTCCCGGGCAGCGGGGATCCGGGGGGATCCCCGGGCGGCCCGGGGGAAAAGGGGAACGGCATGGAACGCGGTCCGGCGGTCTTCGCGGCGGCCGTGTTCCTGCTGTTCGGGGCCGCTCTGCTGGCCTGGACCGGGGCGCGGACCCGGCACGGCGCGCCGGTGGCCGAAGGCGTGCGCCCCGGGGTGGCCGTACCGGTGGCCGTACTGGCCGGGGCGGGCTCCGTGGCCCTCGGCGTCTGGTGTCTCCAGCGGTTCTGAAGCGGGCGCCGGGGACGATCTCCGCCGGGGTGCGAAACCCGACGTCGAGACGGGTTCCGGTGCGGGGCCAGACGGCCCCCCGGCCACCCCGCCCGGTGACCGCGAGGGTCCCGGCGCGGCATCCGGGCGGCAGAAATGGCACTTGTCGGGTTACCGTTCGAGTGGCCGTTGCGGGCTTCTGCCGTTTGACACGGGGGCGGGTTGTACCGTCACACTCCGCAGCGTCGCCGTACCGCGACCGAGTGCCGACCGGAGAGAAGAGCCAAGTTGTCCCCGACTAGCGAGACCGCAAAGGGCGGCCGCCGACTCGTCATCGTCGAGTCCCCTGCCAAGGCGAAGACGATCAAGGGCTACCTCGGCCCGGGATACGTCGTCGAGGCGAGCGTCGGGCACATTCGCGACCTCCCCAACGGCGCGGCCGAGGTCCCCGACAAGTACACAGGTGAGGTCCGCCGTCTCGGCGTGGACGTCGAACACGACTTCCAGCCGATCTACGTCGTCAACGCGGACAAGAAGGCGCAGGTCAGGAAGCTCAAGGACCTGCTCGCCGAGTCCGACGAACTCTTCCTCGCCACCGATGAGGACCGCGAGGGCGAAGCCATCGCGTGGCACCTCCAGGAAGTCCTCAAGCCCAAGGTCCCCGTCCACCGGATGGTCTTCCACGAGATCACCAAGGACGCGATCCGCGACGCCGTCGCCAACCCGCGCGAGCTGAACCAGCGGATGGTCGACGCCCAGGAGACCCGCCGCATCCTCGACCGCCTCTACGGCTACGAGGTCTCGCCGGTCCTGTGGAAGAAGGTCATGCCGCGGCTGTCGGCCGGCCGCGTCCAGTCCGTGGCCACCCGCCTCGTCGTCGAGCGCGAGCGCGAGCGCATCGCCTTCCGCTCGGCCGAGTACTGGGACCTGACCGGAACCTTCGGCACCGGCCGCGCCGGTGACGCGTCCGACCCGTCGACGCTGGTCGCCCGCCTGAACGCGGTGGACGGCAAGCGCGTCGCGCAGGGCCGTGACTTCGGCGCGAACGGGCAGCTCAAGAGCGAGGTGCTGCACCTCGACGAGACCGGTGCGCGGGCGCTCGCAGCCGCGCTGGCCGAGACCTCGTTCGCCGTCCGCTCGGTCGAGTCCAAGCCGTACCGCCGCTCCCCGTACGCCCCGTTCCGCACGACGACGCTCCAGCAGGAGGCCTCGCGCAAGCTCGGCTTCGGCGCGAAGGCGACGATGCAGGTGGCGCAGAAGCTGTACGAGAACGGCTTCATCACCTACATGCGTACGGACTCCACCACGCTCTCCGACACCGCGGTGACGGCGGCGAGGGCGCAGGTCACCCAGCTCTACGGGGCCGACTACCTGCCGGAGAAGCCGCGCGTCTACGCGGGCAAGGTCAAGAACGCGCAGGAGGCGCACGAGGCGATCCGGCCTTCAGGTGATCGTTTCCGCACCCCCGCCGAGACTGGTCTGACCGGCGACCAGTTCCGCCTGTACGAGCTCATCTGGAAGCGGACCGTCGCTTCGCAGATGAAGGACGCGACCGGCAACTCGGTGACCGTGAAGATCGGCGGCCGCGCCGCGGACGGGCGGGACGCCGAGTTCAGCGCCTCCGGCAAGACGATCACCTTCCACGGCTTCATGAAGGCGTACGTCGAGGGCGCGGACGACCCGAACGCCGAGCTCGACGACCGCGAGCGGCGGCTGCCGCAGGTCGCGGAGGGCGACGCGCTGACGGCCGAGGAGATCACCGCCGACGGCCACTCCACCAAGCCGCCGGCCCGCTACACCGAGGCCTCGCTGGTCAAGGAGCTGGAGGAGCGGGAGATCGGCCGCCCGTCGACGTACGCGTCGATCATCGGCACGATCCTCGACCGCGGCTACGTCTTCAAGAAGGGCACGGCGCTCGTGCCGTCCTTCCTGTCGTTCGCCGTGGTCAACCTGCTGGAGACGCACTTCGGGCGGCTCGTCGACTACGACTTCACCGCCAAGATGGAGGACGACCTCGACCGCATCGCGCGGGGCGAGGCCCAGTCCGTGCCGTGGCTGAAGCGCTTCTACTTCGGCTCGGAGGAGGCCTCGGAGGTCGTACCGGCCGACGGCGACCACCTCGGCGGCCTGAAGGAGCTGGTCACGGACCTCGGCGCGATCGACGCCCGGGAGATCTCCTCCTTCCCGGTCGGCGACGGCATCGTGCTGCGCGTCGGCCGCTACGGCCCGTACGTGGAGCGTGGCGAGAAGGACGCGGAGGGCCACCAGCGGGCCGACGTACCGGACGACCTGGCTCCGGACGAGCTGACGGTCGAGTACGCGCAGGAGCTGTTCGCGAAGCCGAGCGGCGAGTTCCAGCTCGGCACCGACCCGGTCAGCGGCAACGAGATCGTCGCCAAGGACGGCCGCTACGGGCCGTACGTCACGGAGATCCTGCCCGAGGGCACGCCCAAGACCGGCAAGAACGCGGTCAAGCCGCGGACGGCCTCCCTCTTCAAGTCGATGTCCCTGGACACGGTCACCCTCGACGACGCCCTCAAGCTGATGTCGCTGCCGCGCGTGGTCGGCACCGACGCCGAGGGCGTGGAGATCACCGCGCAGAACGGCCGCTACGGCCCGTACCTGAAGAAGGGCACGGACTCGCGGTCCCTGGAGACCGAGGACCAGCTGTTCTCGATCACCCTGGACGAGGCCCTGGCGATCTACGCGCAGCCGAAGCAGCGCGGCCGGGCCGCGGCCAAGCCGCCGCTGAAGGAACTGGGCACGGACCCGGTGAGCGAGAAGCCGGTCGTGGTCAAGGACGGCCGCTTCGGCCCGTACGTGACGGACGGCGAGACGAACGCGACGCTGCGGCGGGACGACGACGTCGAGACGATCACGCCGGAGCGGGGCTACGAGCTGCTCGCGGAGAAGCGGGCCAAGGGCCCGGCGAAGAAGACCGCGAAGAAGGCCCCGGCCAAGAAGGCCCCCGCGAAGAAGGCGACGGCGACGAAGACCGCCGCCGCGAAGAAGACCGCGGCGAAGAAGACGACGGCCGCGAAGGCGACGACGGCGACGGCGACGGCCAAGAAGGCGACCGCCGCCAAGAAGGCGACCGCCACGGCCAAGACGGCCGCGAAGAAGGCGGTGGCCGCCCCGGCGGACGAGTAGTCGCCGCCCGCATCCGGGCAGGCCGGGGGCCCCGCGCGATTGGCGCGGGGCCCTCGGCGTACCCGGCTCCCCGCCCGGTCCGCCCCTGCAGCCCGCGTCGGCGCGACGGCGGCGCGGACGCTGCCCGGGAGGTGGGTGACGGGTCACACCCGGCGTCGTCCACAGGCCTCCGCAGCGGCCGGGCGCAGCGGATAGGCTGGGCGGATGACGCGAGCCGAGCAGCCGACGGTCGTGACCGACTCCGACAACACCCCCTACGACGAAGCCCTGGCCGCGGATTCCCGCGAGCGAGCGGTGCGCGCCCTGCTGCGCACCCCCGGGCTGCGCCGGCTGTGGAGTGCCCAGCTGGTGAGCGGCATCGGTGACGCCCTCGCCCTGCTGGTCCTGGTGCTGCTGACCCTCCAGGCGGCCGTCACGGCCGGTACGGAGAGTCCCTTCGGCGGCGGCTACCGCGGCGCGGCGTTCGCCGTCGCCGCCGTGTTCGGGGTGCGGATCCTCGCCACCGTCCTGTTCGGCGCGGTCCTGCTGGGCCCGCTGGCCCAGCTCACCGCCCCCGGAGGCAAGCTGGACCGCCGCTGGACGATGGCCGGTGCCGACGCGCTGCGGATCGGGCTGTTCGTCGTCGCCCCGCTGTGGCTCGACTGGATCCCGGCGCACGCCACGACCGCCCTGCTGGCCACCGTGTTCCTCTCCGGCGCCGCCGAGCGGGTGTGGACGCTGGCCAAGGAGAGCGCCGCGCCCGCGCTGCTGCCGGCGCCGCCGCCGGAGGGGGCGACCGTACGGCCCCTCCCGGACCACCTCGACGCCCTGCGGCGGCTCACGCTGCGCACCGCCTTCGCGGCGATGCCCGTGGCGGCCGCCACGCTGCTCGCCGCGACCCTGATCGGGCGGGCGCTGGGCCTGGGCGTGGACTGGTTCGCCGCGAACCAGGCGGCGCTGGGCTCGTACGTCGCCGCCGGCCTGTTCGCCGCGTCCGTCTCACTGCTGGTGCCGCTGGCGGTGCCGGCGGTCAAGACCCCGAGGCCGCGATCCCCGCTGGAGGGCCTGCGGGCTCCCAGGGCGGGCGACCGGCCCGAGAAGGGCCGTACGGGCGCGATCCGGCTGCTCGTGGTGGCCTGCGCCGCCGTCGCCGCGGCCGTCGCCCTCGCCGCCTCCGTCTCCGTGCTGCACGCCTTCGACCTGGGCGGCGGCCCGTCCGCGTACGCCCTGCTGGTGCTCGCCCTCGTCGGCGGTACCGCCCTGGGGATCCGCGCCACCCAGGCAGGCAAGGTGCTGCCCGCGCTGTCGCGACGGCGGCTGCTGGCCCTGGCCATGGCGGTGACCGGCATCGCGCTGCTGCTGACCGGGCTGGTCCCGGACACGGCGACCGTCCTGTTCCTGGCGCTGCTCGCGGGCACCGCCGCGGGCGTGGCCGCCAACACCGGGCACACCCTGCTCGACCAGGAGACCGAGGAGTTCCGCCGGGCCCGGGTCACCGAGCACCTCCAGGCCGTGGTCCGGGTGGCCGTCGCCCTCGGGGCGGTCGCCGCCCCGCTGCTGGCCGCGGCGATCGGCCCGCACCGGCTGGGCGGGAGCCAGGTCGCCCTCGCGCACGGCGGCGCCGCCTACGCGCTGATGCTGGCCGGCGTGCTGCTGCTGCCCGTCGCGGTGGTGGTCCTCGCCAAGGCCGACGACCGCAAGGGCGTACCGCTGCGCCGCGACCTGCGCGAGGCGCTGCGCGGCGGGGAGCCCGTACAGGCCCCCGCCACGACCGGGTTCTTCATCGCCCTGGAGGGCGGCGACGGGGCCGGCAAGTCCACCCAGGTGCAGGCGCTGGCCGACTGGATACGGAGCAAGGGCCACGAGGTCGTCGTGACCCGGGAGCCCGGCGCCACCCCCGTCGGCAAGCGGCTCCGCTCGATCCTGCTGGACATCTCCTCCGCCGGGCTGTCGAACCGCGCCGAGGCCCTGCTGTACGCCGCCGACCGCGCGGAGCACGTCGACACGGTCGTCCGGCCCGCCCTGGAGCGCGGTGCGGTGGTCATCACCGACCGGTACATCGACTCCTCGGTGGCCTACCAGGGCGCCGGGCGCGACCTGTCCCCGACCGAGATCGCCCGCATCTCCCGCTGGGCCACCGGCGGTCTCGTGCCGAACCTGACCGTGCTGCTCGACGTGTCCCCGGAGACCGCCCGGGAGCGGTTCACGGAGGCGCCGGACCGGCTGGAGTCCGAGCCGACGGAGTTCCACCAGCGGGTGCGGGCCGGCTTCCTGACGCTCGCCGCGGCCGACCCCGGCCGCTACCTCGTGGTCGACGCCGGCCAGGACCCCGGCTCGGTGACCACCGTCGTACGCCACCGCCTGGACCGGATGCTCCCGCTCTCCGAGGCCGAGGTGGCCGCGCAGATCGAGGCCCGGCGGCTCGCGGAGGAGGAAGCCCGGCGCAGGGCCGAGGAGGAGGCCGCGCGCAAGGCGGAGGAAGCCCGGCTGAAGGCCGAGGAGGAGGCCCGGCTGGCCCGGGAGGCCGAGGAGGCCCGGCTGCGCGCCGAGGCCGAGGCGGCCCGCCGGGCGGAGGAGGAGCGGCTGAGGGCCGAGGAGGAGGCCCGGGCCCGGGCCGAGGCCGAGCGGCTGCGCGTACAGGCCGAGGAGCGGGCGCGCGCCGCCGAGCGGGAGAGGATCCGGCTCCAGGAGGCGGAGGAGGCCCGGCTGCGCGCCGAGGCCGAGGAGCGGCGGCTGGAGAAGCAGCGCCGCGCCGAGGAGGCCCTGCTCCGGGCGGAGGAGGCCCGCCGGCTCGCGGAGGCGTCGGCCGCCGCGGCCGCGGCCGCGCAGGCGCCCGCCGCTGCCCAGGCGCCCGCCGCGCGGGAGCCCGCCACGCCCGAGCCCGCCGCTGCCGAAGCGCCCGCGCCCAAGGTCGTGATGCGCAAGGAGCCCCTGCCGGACGAGGCCGTCACGGTCGAGACCCCGGTGGTCCGCCGGTTCGTGCAGCCCGACGACGTGACCCAGACCGTCCCGGTGCCCAAGATCGACCCGCGCGCCCCGCGTCCCGTGGACGAGACGGCGGTCCTGCCCCCCGTACGGCCCGACGGCCCCGCTCAGGACGCGGCCCGTCCCGACCCGTCCGAGCGGACCCGTCCGGCGGAGCGGCCGACGGCCCCGCACTCGCAGGAGGCCCCGGCCGACCGGGTGCCGCCGGGCATCTTCCGGGACTCCGGGAACGACGTGACCCGCGAGCTCCCCGTCGTCGGCGACGACGGCCGCGAGCGCCGGGCCCCGTCCGACTGGGCCGAGACCACCCCGATGGACGACCTGCCGACGCTGGCGGACGAGCTGCTGGGCCCGCGCCCCGACGACGAGGACGGGCACGACGGCCCGGGCGGCGGTCGGCCGCGCCGCCGCCGTCGCGGCTAGGAGCACGGTTCACGGTCCGTGATCGCGGACCATGAACGCGGGCGGGATTGTCAGTGGCGGGCGCCACAATGTGAGCAGGCAGTATCCACGGAGAGTGAAAGGCGGTGGGCGGCATGCCCGTGTGGGAAGACCTGGTCGGTCAGGAGCGTGTGCAGACGCAGCTGGCCGCCGCCTCCCGCGACGCCGACGCCCTCGTCACCGCCATCGAGCAGGGGGAAGCGGCGCCGCCCGCTTCCAAGATGACCCACGCCTGGCTCTTCACCGGCCCGCCCGGCTCCGGCCGGGCCACCGCAGCCCGCGCCTTCGCCGCGGCCCTCCAGTGCGTCAGCCCGGACCGGGCCCTCGGCGGTGAGCCGGGCTGCGGATTCTGCGACGGCTGCCACACCACGATGGCCGGGACCCACGCCGACGTGGAGATCGTCCGCACCGATCTCCTGTCCATCGGCGTGAAGGAGACCCGCGACCTGGTCCGCCGCGCCCAGCTCTCGCCCGCCGTGGGGCGCTGGCAGGTCATCGTCCTGGAAGACGCCGACCGGCTCACCGAGGGCGCGGGGAACGTGCTCCTCAAGGCCGTGGAGGAGCCCGCTCCGCGGACGGTGTGGCTGCTGTGCGCGCCCTCTCTGGAGGACGTGCTGCCCACCATCCGCTCCCGCTGCCGGCACCTGACCCTGACCACCCCGTCCGTGGCGGCGGTGGCCGAGGTGCTGGTGCGCCGGGACGGCGTGGAGCCGACCGCCGCCGCGGCCGCCGCCCGCGCGACCCAGGGCCACATCGACCGGGCCCGCCGGCTCGCCACCGACGAGGCCGCCAGGACCCGCCGCGCCGCCGTCCTGAAGCTCCCGCTGCGCGTGGACGACGTGGGCGCCTGCCTCAAGGCCGCGCAGGAGCTGGTCGACGCCGCCGCCGAGGACGCCAAACAGGTCGCGGAAGAGGTCGACACCAAGGAGACCGAGGACCTGAGGGCCGCGCTCGGCGCCGGAGCGGGCGCCGGTGGCCGGCTGCCGCGCGGCACCGCCGGGGTGATGAAGGAGCTCGAGGACCGCCAGAAGCGCCGCCGTACGAGGACCCAGCGCGACAGCCTCGACCTCGCCCTGACCGACCTCATCGGCTTCTACCGGGACGTGCTGGCCCTCCAGCTCGGCTCGGCCGTCGCCATCGCCAACGAGGACATACGCCCGGACCTCGACCGGATCGCCCGCGCCTCGGGCCCCGAGCGCACGCTGCGGCGCATCGAGGCCGTCATCGCCTGCCGGCAGGCCCTCGACCGGAACGTGGCGCCGCTCCTCGCGGTGGAGGCCATGACGATGGCCCTGCGCGCGGGCTGACCGTTCGCGCGCCGGCACCCGACCCGGTTCACCCGTACGAGCGGTCCCGGCCGCCCGCCGCGGGAGCCGGGCCGGGCGGGGCGCCAAGCCCCCGCACGGCCGGAGGGCGTCCGCCCGGATTCCGCGCACCGGACAGGGGCCGCCCGCAGCACGTACGCTCGCCGCATGGACACCAGGCGCCTGCTGCGTACCGCCGGAACCGTGATCGCAGCCGCCGGGCTGCTGATCTCCGGGTGCACCACCGGGGGGCCGCCGGAGGTGGCGGCCTCGGCCGAGCCCGCCACCGTCCCGGACGCCCTGCGCCCGTACTACGACCAGAAGCTGAGCTGGCGCGACTGCGGTGTCCCCGGCTTCCAGTGCTCCACCGTGAAGGCGCCGCTGGACTACGCGGACCCCGGCTCCGGCCAGGACATCGAGCTCGCCGTGGCCCGCCGCCCCGCCACCGGTCCCGGCAAGCGGCTGGGCTCCCTGCTGGTCAATCCCGGCGGCCCCGGCGGTTCCGGCATCGGCTACCTCCAGGCGTACGCGGGCATCGGCTACCCGGCCCCCGTGCGCGCCCAGTACGACATGGTGTCCTTCGACCCGCGCGGCGTGTCCCGCAGCAGCCCCGTCGAGTGCCTGACCGGCCCGGCGATGGACCGCTTCACCCAGGTGGACCAGACGCCGGACGACCAGGCGGAGCGGGCCCGCCTGGTGGCCGCGTTCAAGGAGTTCGCGGCGGCCTGCGAGACGCGCTCCCGGCGGGTACTGCCGCACGTCTCCACCGTGGACGCCGCCCGGGACATGGACGTGCTCCGCGCGGTCCTGGGCGACGAGAAGCTGAGCTACGTCGGAGCCTCGTACGGCACCTTCCTCGGCGCCACGTACGCGGACCTCTTCCCGGCCCGGGTGGGCCGGCTGGTCCTGGACGGCGCGATGGACCCCTCCCGGCCGTCCCTCGACCTGAACCGCGACCAGACCGCGGGCTTCGAGACCGCGTTCCGCTCCTTCGCGAAGGACTGCGCGAAGCGGACCGGCTGCCCGCTGGGCCAGGGCGGCCCCGACGCGGTGGCAGAGCGCCTGAAGGGGTTCTTCCGCAAGGCCGACGCCCAGCCGGTCCCCTCGGGCGACCCGGCGCGCCCGCTGGGCGAGGCCCTGGCCACGACGGGCGTGATCGCGGCGCTCTACGACGAGAGCGCCTGGCCGCAGCTGCGCGAGGCCCTCACCGACGCGCTGAACGGTGACGGCGCCGGCCTGCTGGCCCTCGCCGACAGCTACTACGAGCGCGAGGCGGACGGCACGTACGCGAACCTCATGTACGCCAACGCCGCCGTGAACTGCCTCGACCAGCCGCCGGCCTTCAGCGGCCCCGAAGCGGTGGACGCCGCGCTGCCGTCCTTCGAGAAGGCCTCCCCGGTCTTCGGGGCGGGGCTGGCCTGGGCCTCGCTGAACTGCGCGTACTGGCCGGTGAAGGCCACGGGCTCGGCGAAGCCGCTGAAGGCGGCGGGCGCGGCCCCGATCGTGGTGGTCGGCACGACCCGCGACCCGGCGACCCCGTACAAGTGGGCCCAGGCCCTGGCCGGCCAGCTCGACTCGGGCACGCTCCTCACGTACGACGGCGACGGCCACACGGCGTACGGTCGCGGCAGCGACTGCGTCGACACGGCGATCAACCTGTACCTCCTCGAGGGCCGGCCCCCGGCGGACGGCAAGCGCTGCTGACACCCCCGGCCCGCCCCGGTTCGGGGCACCCGGATTGACCCTGTAGACTTGGCGCCGCTGCTGATGAGAGCGTCCTTCCGAGGAAATTCTTGTCTTCCAGCGGTGCCGCCTTAGCTCAGTTGGCCAGAGCAACGCACTCGTAATGCGTAGGTCTCGGGTTCGAATCCCGAAGGCGGCTCTGTAGAAGCCCCAGGACTCACTCGCCGTGACCTGGGGCTTTTGCTTTTTCGCTGCGTGCGCGGGCATGTGGCGGCCGGAGCTTCACCTGCCACCCGTAGTGGGACAGGCTCCCGACCTGGCTCCAGAAGCCACCGGACTCGAAGGTCAGCCGACCGCCGGTGGCCCTCTGTACCTTCAGTTGGCGGTCGGCCGTCTGCGGCTCCCAAGAAGCCCCGGACTGCCTGTCACGTGGTTCCGCCGCGGCATGTTCCTGCTGGAGGGCAAAGGCCCGGGCTATCTCCTCCGGGGTCGGAGGAGCGTCGGGGTTCACGGGGTCCTCCGTGAACCCTCAGGGGCATTTACGGTCAGCTGGATCCGCGAACCGCCCGGCGTGTCAGTGGCCCACGCTGTGAACGACACCGACTGCGCCAGCACGATGAAGGCCTGCCCGGGGTGGTCACCCACCGGCTTCCAGTACGCCATCCGGTAGGGGGCGCGGGTCTCGAGGCGGTATTCACGGCTCTCCCAGAACCCCGGTTCCATCGGCTCCGGGAAGTCTGGTGCATCCCAGGGGCCGGTCCATACCGCAGGCCCCAGCACACTTTCGGCCGCCTTGACGAAGTCGGGCCATTCGTCGGCCGCGCAGGTCAAGAGACCGGGGTTCTCGGACGCCTCGTCTGCCTTGAGGTGCCACGCCCAGTGGGTCAGGCGGCGTACGGGATGCCAGTTGCCGCCCGCTTCGAAGGTCCACCTGCCGCCGGCCCCGCTGCGCACCGCCAGGTTGCGGTCGGCCGTCAGTGGCTCCCACCCGTAGCGCTCGCACCACGTGCGGCATTCCAGGGAGCCGTCCTGCGGCGGACCCGCCCAAACAGATGCCCAGTCCACCCCCCGCAGGCCCTCCAGCTCGGCGGCAAGGTCCTGGGCCGTGCGGCCCGATGTCTCCGTCAGCATCGTCTCAAGCTCCTCGCCCGGTGTATGTGCGGGCATCATGACAGGCCGTCAGTACAGACCCGCGAGTCCCCTTCCTCCCACAGGTCGTGGACCACGGCCCAGCCCGTGAGGCGGGCGGCGCGGCGGTCGTGAAGGCTGATGCCCTGGTCCACGGCCTGGCCGGGAGCAGCCGGCACTTCCGTCCGGCCCGCACCCGTGATTCGCCGTGACCTGGCGCTTTTGCTGTTTCCGGGTCGGTCGGCGCGTGTGTCGGCCGGGGTCCGGATCCGGTTGGCCGGTGTCCTGTCCTGTGCATGGCGGTCGGGCATGTCGGCCGGAACGGTGTTGTACGCCTCTCCGGGCGACGGGCGTTCCTTGCTCTGGCGCGGAAGCGCGGGACATGATCACGGTGCCTTGTTCACGTCGTTCCTTCGGACGACCACCGTGAGGAGAGGGGAACGTGACCGTGGGGGAGGGCGTTGAATTCAGTGTGCTCGGAGCCGTGTCGATCCGCGTGAACGGGGCGGACGTACCGGCCGGGCCACGACAGCAGCAGGCCATGCTCGCCGTGCTGGCGTTGCGGGCGGGGTTCGCGGTGCCGCTGCATGAGCTGGTCGGAGCCGTGTGGGGGCAGCGGCCCCCGGAGTCCGCGGTGACGATCCTGCGTACCTACGCGTGGCGGCTGCGCCAGCGCCTCGGGTCCGGCCTGGTGGTCTCCGCCGGTGACGGATACCAGCTGGCGGTGCCGGCGTCCGCGGTGGACGCGCACCGCGCCGAGCAGCTGGCGGCCGCCGCGCAGGCTCACGGCGCCGGGCGGCTGGAAGAGCGTGCGGCGCTGCTCGACGAGGCAGTGGAGTTGTGGCGGGGGGAGCCGTTGGCAGGCGTTCCCGGGCCGTTCGCCGACAGTGAGCGCTCTCGGCTCCGGGAACTGCATCTGATGCTCCAGGAAAGGCGGTTCGGGCTGCAGCTGCTGATGGGCCGCCACGAGAGTGTGATTCCGAATCTGACCGCCTTCACCTGGGAGCATCCGCTCCGGGAGCGGCCCCACGGGTATCTGATGCGCGCGCTGTACGCGTCCGGGCGGCAGGCCGACGCGCTCGCGGTGTTCACCCGAGCCCAGCAGGTGCTGAATGAGGAGCTGGGGCTGGACCCCGGGCCCGAGCTGCGCGATCTGCACGAGCGGATCCTGGCCAATGATCCGGACCTGGATGCCCCGTCCTGTGCCCACGATGTGGCCGAGCCGTCGCCGCGGCAGATCGCGCCTCCCCCCGTGCGCGTCCTGCGACGGCCGGCCCAGCTTCCTCCGGATGTGGGCGATTTCAGCGGCCGGACGGGGCTGGTGGCCGACCTGTGCGCGGGCTTGACGCTGCCCGGCCGCGACGCGCTGGCGGTGGCGGCCGTCAGCGGTATGGGCGGGATAGGCAAGACCACCTTGGCTCTGCACGTCGCGCACCTGGTCAAGGAGCACTTTCCCGAGGGGCAGCTCCATGCCGATCTACGGGGCACGGGAGTGGACGCGGCCGAGCCCGGCGCGGTGCTGGGGAGCTTCCTGGCGGCGCTGGGGGTTCCGGGGCAGGAGATCCCGCGCGATCCGGAGGACCGGGGCCGCCTGTTCCGGACGATGCTGGACAACCGCAAGGTGCTGTTGCTGCTCGATGACGCGCGGGACGCGGCACAGGTCATGCAGCTGCTTCCGGGCTCGGCCGGCTGCGCGGTGATCGTCACGAGCCGCCCCCACCTCGCCGGGCTCTCCGCGTTCGCGCACGTCCCCCTGGAGGTCTTCAGTCCGGGCGAGGCGCTGGCCCTGCTCCAGCGGATCACCGGTGAGGAACAGGTCTGCCGGGAGGCAGAGGCGGCCAGGGAGCTGGTGGCCGCGTGCGGTCATCTTCCGCTGGCCGTGCGCATCGTGGCCGCCCGGCTGGCTGCCCGGCCCGGCTGGTCGGTGGCGGACCTGCTGGCCAGGCTCGGCGATGAGCGGCGTCGGCTGAGCGAGCTGCGGGCCGGCGACATGTCCGTCACGGCCGCCTTCGAGTTCGGCCACGGCCAGCTCACCGAGGTGCAGGCCTCGGTATTCCGGTCACTCGCGCCCTTCGCCCGGTCGAGCATCTCCCTGGAGGGAGCGGCGGCTGCCCTGGGGATGGCCGAGGAGGAGACGGAGCGCGTACTGGAGTCGCTGGTGGACGCCGCGCTGGTGGAGTCCCCGCTGCCGGGCCGCTACCGCTACCACGACCTGGTGCGGGTTTTCGCGTTGCAGGTACGCCCGGCCGGCCCGGAGAGGACGGCCGTCATGATGCGGCGCCTGCTCGCCCATCTGCTGGGGGCGGCCTCCTCGGCCTTCCAGCGGATGGCCCCGGGCGATCCGGTGCACACCACCTTGATGCCGGGCGCCCCGGAGGGTCCGCGCTTCACGGACGTGACGGAGGCCCGCGCCTGGATGGCGGCCGAGTTCGACGGGGTGGTCCACACGCTCCTGCTCGCGGCGGCCGACCGGACCGGCTCGGGATCCGACGTGCTGAACATGGCGGCCGATCTCCTGATCGCCTACAGCGCGTTCGGCCGGGACGTCCCGTACGCACGGCTGGCCGCGACCGCCCGGACGGTGGCCGACGCCGCCGAGGCGGCTGGGGACGACCGGGCCGCGGGGCGCGCCTTGTTCGTGTGCGGCAACGAGGCGCTCCAGGCGACTCGGCTGGCCGAGGCGGGGGCCCTGGCCGGACGGGCCGCCGAGGCCTCACACCGCGCCGGGGACACGGTCATCCTGTACCAGCACTTCAACGATCTCGGTGTCATCGCCAAGTTCGAGCACCGCTATGAGGACGCGGTCGGTCACTTCGACCGGGCCGTTGAACTGGCACGCGCGGCGGGTCACCGGTCCGGGGCACTGACGAGCATGCTGAACGCGGCTCTGGTGCGGGTCCGGGGCGGGCACGCCGAGGAGGCGGTACGCGCGTGTGACGAGGCGCTGGTGGCGTTGCGCGAACTGGCCGGTGAACGCGACACCGCGCACGCGTTGTGCGTGCGCGGACAGGCGCTGCACGCGCTGGGGAGATACGAGGACGCGCTGGCCTCCTACCGGCAGTGCCTGAGCGTGGCCGCGCGGGCGCGGCTTACCGGGCACGAGGCGCGGGCCCGGTTTCGCAGTGCGGAGACGCTGCTGGTCACGGGGCGGCCGACGGAGGCGTTCGCCGAGGCGCAGCGGTCGGTGGACCTGCTGGAGCAGACCGCCGAGCACAGTCGCGACCACGGCTACGCCTTGCTGGCCCTCGCCCGGACCGAGTCCCATCTCGACCTGCGGGAGCAGGCCCACACCCACGCCCGCCTGGCGTACGAGGTCTTCGCCCAGGCCGGCCTGCCCGAGACGAGCCAGGCCCAACGGCTCATGACGGGCACGCGCGCCCCCGGTCCGGGATTCCCGGTGCCCGAGGACGGCCCGGGCCGGGACGCCGTGGGCGTATAGCCCCGGGGCAGTCGGCGGGGCGTGGCCCGGCCGACTGCTTCGTCGCCCCCGCCCTACGCCAGCGGCTTCGGTCGGCTGCCCGCCTGGCTGCTCCAGTCCAGCGGGTCGGATGCCAGAACGGGACGGTGGTCGGCCTGGGTGCTCCACTCGGTCGGGAACTGGTCGTCCTCCACCCCTGCCCGGTCGTACGCCGTCGCCCCGTGCCGGTCCGGTCCCTCGTGCGCTGAGGCGGACGGGACGGCGGACGCGATCGCGGCCACGAGAGCGGCGGTGACGGCGGCACGGCAAAGACGCGGGAGCGGGATGCGGCTCATGAAGACTTCCTCTCTACGTGCCCGGGACGGGCCGGCTGATGCCTTCATCCTGCTTCGCGGGCATCTACATCCCATCTACGGGACGTCCGCGCGGCGGTCAGCGGGCGAAGGAGCGGTGCCGGCGCGGCCGGCTTCCCCAGCGCAGGAGGGCGACGGCGGCGACCAGGACCACCCCCAGCTTCAGCCATTCCAGGAGGAAGTCGCCGCGCAGCGAGAAGCCGCCCGGGAAGAGCAGCAGCGCCCCGGTGGCCTCGTTGCCGAAGAACGGGCCGGGGCCGAAGCCGAGGACCCAGGTGACCGAGGCCAGGAAGTTGTTGACGGCCTTCTCGTGGCGGAAGCCGAAACAGTATCCGAGGGCCGTCCCCAGGAGGAGGAAGGCGCAGAGCATCAGGGTCGCCGTGATCAGATGCCGGCGGCGGTCCGGCACCGGTACCACCAGGAGGAGGGTCAGGAACAGGGCGAACGGGGCCAGGGACTCCGTCAGCCCGACCAGGACCCGGGCGGCCATGACGCGTGCGGGGCGCAGGATGTATTCGTCGGCCACGCCCGCGAACAGTTCCACTTCCCAGGTGCCGACGGCCGCGGACAGCGCGGTCAGGGGGATGAAGTAGCCGTACTGCAGGGCAAGGGCGTCAGGGTCGGGACCGCGGCCGCTCGCGCCGGTGAAGATCGCGAACAGGAGCAGAACGTTCCCCAGGCTCAAGGGGACCAGGCGCGCGGCGTACTGCCAGCCGCCTTCCTGCCGGGCCCGGTTGAGCAGGATGAGGTGGGTGAGGGTCCAGGTCTTCACAGGGCGGCCCGGCCATCGGTGAGGGTGCGTTCGACGCGGCGGCCCACGGAGTCGCGGAAGACGAGCCACAGGGCGACCGTCCACGCGACCGCGACCACCAGGAACATCAGCATGGTGGCCGACCCCTGTGTCTCCCCCGCGAACCGCAGCACCCAGCCGCACGGCAGGATCAGCGCCGCGGCGTCGGCGCCGGGGAACGGAACCACCGACAGCCCGATGACCAGGAGGACCATGCGGAACCAGGGGACCGCCGCCGCGGGCCGGGTGAACTGGCAGAGGGTCAGGGTGGACTGGTAGCAGATGGCCGCGAGGCAGACGTAGACCATCGCGATGAGCACGGCGGTACGCGGGGCGACCAGTGAGGGGAATCTCACCGCCGCACCGATGTACGGCACCACGATCGCCGGGGAGGTCACGACCGCACAGGCGGCCGCCCTGATCGCGAGGAGCCGGAACAGGGAGAGCCGCCCGAGCAGGACGCTCTCCATCGTTCCGTAGCGGAACTCGTTCTGCACGCTCGACATGGCCGAGAGGAGCACGATGGTCACGCAGGTCAGCAAGGCCGCGCGGGTGGCCAGGACCAGCGCGTGGCCGGCGTCCGTCGCTCGGCCGTGCAGGGCGACGGTGAGCATCAGGGTCTGCAGGGTGATGCCGATCAGGAACGACGAGGTCGCCTTGCGGTCGATCCACTGCACTCGGACGAGGAAGAGCGAGAACCTGATCACGTCACCCGCCCGCCGTCGAGTACGAGGGTGCGCGTGGCGACCCGGGCCAGGAAGTCCTCGTCGTGGCTGACGAGCACCTTCGTCTTCCCCGGTGTCTCGGTCAGGAGCTCCTCCAGCAGCCGCAGACCGTCGCCGTCCAGCCCGTTGGTCGGCTCGTCGATGATCCACAGCTGGGACGGCTCCAGCAGGAGCCGGGCCAGGTGCAGCCGCTGCCGCATGCCGAGCGAGAACGTCGCGTAGGTGGTGTCGGCGCTGTCGGACAGGCCGACGCGGGCCAGCAGGTGCCGCGCCTCCTGGGCCGAGTACATCCGGCCCTTGATGCCCGAGAAGAAGCGGAGGTTCTCCACGGCGGTCAGCCGCGGGTAGAACCCCTGCGGGGCGCCCGCCGAGTAGCCGACGCCCGCCCGGTAGCGGGCGGGCGCCGGCCCGAGGCGAAGCCCCTGGTGCAGCAGGTGGCCGGAGGTCGGACGGAGCACCGTTGCGAGGATCTTGAGGAGGGTGCTCTTGCCCGAGCCGTTGCGCCCGACGACGGCCAGCGTCTCCCCCTCGTAGAGGCAGCCCTGGACGCCGCGCAGGACCGGGTCGCGGTGGCGTCCGGCGTGCGGGTAGGCGTACCAGAGGTCCGACATCTCCAGCAGGGGGGTCATGCCAGTCCCTGCGTTTCCAGCCACGTGCTGCGCTTGCGCAGCGAGAGCGGCACGTGGTCGGCGTACAGGCCGGCCTCCACGTCGGGCTCCCCGGCCCGCGGCAGGTAGAGCGGGACGTCGCGCTCCGGCGGCTTCACGCACTGGTTCTGTTCCCGGTAGGCACGCATGATGATCCTCCGCTCGCGGGGGAGCCGCTCCGCCCATGCGGGGTCCGAGACGACGCGGTCGCTCGCGGTCAACCAGGACGGGCCGTACTCCAGGAAAAGGTTCTGCCGGGTGGTCGTGCTGGAGTTGACGTCGACCCGGTGCCACAGCCCTCCCCACATCAGGGTCATCGCGCCGGGCCGTACGATCAGGCGCTGCTCCTCGGGGTGCGGGTCATGGGTGTGGTACTGGGGCAGGTGGTCCCAGCGGTGGCTGCCCGGGATGTAGACGAGGTTGCCCATGCCGGCCTCCGGCAGCGGAGTGAGCCAGTAGCCGATCTTGATGCGCAGCGGGACCCGGTTCCCGAAGACCTGGAACGGCAGCAGGCGCGGACCGTCGAAGTGCCAGTCGTTACGGGTCACCTGTCCCGGAGCGCGCTTGAAGTACTCGCTCCTGAGCAGTTTGAGCATGTCGCCGTAGACATCGTGCATGTAACCGATGTGCGCCGGGTGATCGATGAGACCGGCGAATCGGGGGTCGCCGGCGACGATGTTGCCCTCGTGGCTCTTGGCCTGGTCGTCGATGGTGGCGCGAAGGGCCTCGACGGTGGCGCTCGGCAGTGCGTCGTCGATGACGAGAAGGCCGTCGCGCGCGAAGGTCTGCCAGGTCTCCGCGCTGAATCCGGCGGGGGCGACGGCGAGCCCGTTCGTGTTCCGTTCCATGGTCATCCTTGGGTCTCAGTCCAGTGCGATGGGCCGGATGCCCGGGAACGGTGTCGTTCCCGATTCGAGGTAGTCCGCCGTCTCGAAGAGTCCGATCGCCGTCATCGGCAGGCGGGCTCCCGTCTCCGCCGCGAACACGCAGGGGAGTACCTTCTTGCGCTCCGCCACCCCCGGTTCGCCGCTGGCGCGGATGTGTTTGTGCGTGTGGACGAGGATCGGCATGAACCCGCCGCCCAGGAACGAGCCCTGCTGCAGCACCGCCCCCCCGACGCAGTCGACGACGCAGCCCTTGCCCAGAACGGCGTCGCGCCCCATGTAGAAGTACGAGGGGTGGGCGGCCGAGCCGTGCTCGACGTGGAAGACACCGGCGCTCAGGCCGATGATCGAGCGCCCGGAGATGCGCAGCACGGACCGGTAGAAGGAGACGAGCGCCGGGCGCACCCGGGCGTCGGGCAGCTTGAATTCGGGGCAGAGCAGGGTGATGCGCAGCAGTTCGGCCAGCGTCAGGGCCTGGCCATCCGACGAGGCCAGTTCCTGGTCCCAGGGCACCAGGTAGTCCGAAGGGCGGATGAGGGCCGCGTCGGCGTCCTTCGCGATCAGCTGCTCGGCCTCGGAGCAGAGGTACGGGCCGACGACGGCATGCTGCTCCGGGAGTTGCAGGACCCTGGTGGCGATGAGCTGTCGGCTCTCCCCGACCTTGAGGTCGCAGGCCTGGTCCAGCAGCGCGAGCCGCTCCTCGGCCGTCCCGGGAATCGGGAAGAGGTGGTCGATGCCGTCGGTGCGGGTGGCGGCCTTGGCGCGGAGCGACCGCAAGGGCAGCGGCGCGTGCGCCGCGGCCGCTTCCTCGAAGTCGCGCCGGAAGTCGCCGATGCCCAGGCGGAGGAGGCGTTCGGCGGCCATGGCGCGATAGTCGTACGGCAGCGCGGTGGAGGTGGACAACGCGACGCGGGCGAGCAGGGCCCGGTGCCGGCCGGTGTCGAGGGCCTCGGACGCCACCTCCAGGGAGAGGTACGCCTCGGTGGTGCCCGGTGCGTGGATCCAGCTCTCCCCGAAGGGGGCCTCGAAGCAGCAGGCCCGGGTGAAGACCTCGTCCGCGGCGGGATCTCCGCGCAGTTCGTCCACCACGCGCCTGCGGACCGCGTTGCGGCTCTCCTCGCTCGCGGCGACCTCGGCGAAGATGTCCGGGGTCAGCCGGAGCAGGGTGGACAGGTCGTCGAGGGTCGTGTCGTCCAGGATGGCGTCGATCACGCCGTCACCTCATCAAGGTTTCGGAGGGTCTGTGTGGGCAGATGCGCGGTGCGGGGCGCGACCCGGCGGGCCAGCTCGGCCATGTACCGGTGTTCCGGGAGGTAAATGCGGGACGTTCCCCCTTCAGCGCCGGTCAGAGCGTCCAACTGCGACAGCAGCGCGTGCTGGAGCTGGTTCCCCAGCACGTCCGTGGTGCGCTTCCTGCCCGTCCTGCTGACCGTGCGGACGACATGGACGTTCTTGTAGTCGGCCACTGCCGCGTGGTACGGCTCGAACACCAGGCTCGCCTGGGCCCCCGACGCGAGCTCCACATGGGCGAAGCGATATCTGAGGTCGGCTCCGTAGGGAATGTGGCCCCGCGCGATGTGGCGCCGGGACCGGGCGTTGGTGAGGGCGTGCGCGGCGATTTCCGGAAATCCGACCATCCCGTTCATGGACGCGTACAGGTCGACCTGGGGGAAACCCCGTCCGGTGGTGCGGACCCGGATTTCCTGGGTGATCTGCGAGGGCGCACTCTGCAGAAAGGACCGGTACGCGGCGGGGTCGAGGGTTTCGCGCAGGACTGCCAGCATGTGGAACCACTCGTAGCCGACTTCTCCGTAGTGCCGGTCCACGAAACGGCCGGCGTCCACGTCCGCCTGCCGGTTCTTGGTGAATTCGACGGTGACTCCGCGGATCGGGTCGTTCGCGCTCATGGCCCGTACTTCCGCGGCGAAGAGCCGGACGGCGGAGCTGTGGCCGTACACGTTGTTGACCAGGACGCGCGCGCCGGGGTTTTCCCGGATTTCCCTGGTGAGCTCGGGGATCGCCGCGGGGAGGGCAGCCGGTTTCTCCAGCAGGACCCGGGCGTCCGGCGAGGTCCGGAGGATCCGGCGCAGCACGTGGAGATGCGTTTCGGTCGGCGTGGACACGATCCAGGCGTCGATGTCCGACGCCAGACGCCGGGGGATCTCGGCCACGTCCGCGAAGTCCGATCCCCCGCGCGGGTCCACGGTCACGGTCGCGTGTCCGGCCCCGCGCAGATAGTCCGCGTAGTGGGATCCGATGCTGCCGACGCCGATGACTGCGATTCTCATGTGTGCCTCACCAGCTGGAGGTCCCGGAGGCGACCGCGTCGCTGAGCGCGTGCTGGGTGGCGAGCAGCCGGAAGTGCGGGGCCTTGCCGCTCGCGGTGGCCAGCTCGCCCAGCTCCACCGGGCGCACGGTGAGCTCTTCGAGGCTCATCGTGCCGGCCAGCTGCGCGAGGAGCCGCTCGGTCATTCGCGGGGCGTGCTCGGGGGCCAGCGGCACGATGAGGACCTCCAGCTTCCCGGCTTCCTCCTGGCGTACCTGCCAGCGGTGCAGCGGCTCGTTCTCCAGGATCAGGCGCAGCGGCTTGATGTTGACCAGCTGCCCCTCGGCGTCGGCGATCAGGGCGCGCTTGCGTCCGTCAATGCGTGTCAGCCGGACGTGCGGCCGGCCGCAGGGACAGGGCTCGCGCAGCAGCTGTCCGCCGTCTCCCGGCCGGTAGTTCAGCAGCGACATCGCCGTGTTCGTCAGGGAGCTCAGCAGGATCTGCCCGTCCTCGCCGACCGAGACCGCTACGCGTTCCTCGTCGATGTGGTACGTCCCGGGACTCCGCGGGCACTCCCAGCCGACGCGGCCGAACTCCTGCAGCCCGTACAGGTCGTAGTGCGGGCAGCCGAAGGCCTGGAAGATGGTGTCCCGTGCATTCGCGTCGAGACTGTCGCCGTGTGTGAGGACAGCCTTCAGCTGAGGTATGCGCAGGATGCCCTCACGCCCGCGCAGGGCCGCGAGCAGCACTTCCAGCGGCTGGCCCCAGAGGACGTCCGGCTTGAAATCGGCGCACAGCCGCTCGACGTAGTCGGCGTCCCGGGCGGTGAGGGTCGACACGTTGATCTGCAGGACCTTCGCTCCGCCGAAGTAGGGCAGCGTCTCGAACTCGAACGGGGCGTGCCGCAGATCGGCGGTGGCACGGATGACCCGCAGGCCGGGCTGGAGCCCGTACGCTTCCAGCATCCGCAGGTTGGAGGCCGTCGCTTCGGTGAGCTTGGTCTCGTCGTGGGTGATCCAGACGGGTTCTCCGGTGGTGCCGGACGTGTGGACGATGAGTTCGTCCCAGTCCTTGACCAGCCCGGTGGTGATGGCCTCTGGGGTATGGCGCAGGACGCCCTTGTCCAGAACGGGGAGTGAGGCGAGAACGTCCTCCGCGTTCTCGGGCGTCACGGCCAGGTCCTTCAGGTGCGCTGCGAAGTGTTCGGTGCGTGCCGCGCGTTCGAGGGACTCCACGAGCCTGGTGCGCCGGATCCGTTCCAGTGCGCCGCTGTCGTACTGAGTGGGCAGGTAGATCTCCTGGAAGAGCCGCCATCCCTCGCCGACTGCCGCCGAGGTACGCAAGCTGGCGTTGTGCCACCAGTCGTGGCCGGTCATTGTGCCTCCGTCGTTGCGGATGTCGATTGGTCGGTGCGGGGGAATCGGGCGGATGCAGATGCCGCGTGGGCATCTGCACCCGCCTATCCCGCGGTCAGATTCAGCTGACGCCCTCGAAGAGAGTGATCTTCATGGTGTTCCACCTCCTTTTCTGTTCCCCTGTGTAGCCGTGGACCGTTTTCACGGCCGGGATTACGAGACGCCCTCGAAGAGAGTGATCTTCACGGTGTCCACCTCCTTTCCTGTTCCGCTGTGCCGTGGACCGTTTTCACGGCCGGAATCAGGAAACGCCCTCGAAAAGCGTGATCTTCATCTGGCCCACCTCCTTCTCTCCGGTTTCCGTCGTGAGGGGCTGGCCCCCTTCGACACACCTGAGCTTGGACCCTGTGGATCGGCAGCGAATCCGCAGCCGATCTACAGCTGTTCTACGTGCGGGACATCGCCGTTACGCCGCCACGGAGAAGGGCGCCGCCCAGCCCGTCACCGGGCACCGAGAACGGGGGCCGGATGCGTCCCGGGCGGTCGTACGCTCCCCGGCGCCGCGCACAATGGAGCCGGGCGCGCGAGTGGATCAAGGAGAGACGCATGTTCGGTCGGATGGGAACGCAGGGCGGCACGGTCACGGACGAGGGCTCCGGCGTCGTTCTGCGCGTGGCGGGCGAGGCGGACCTGGACACGGCCGCGGAACTGTTCCGCGGATACCTCGACTTCTACGGGGTGACGGTCGAGGACCCGGGCGCCCCGAGGGAGTTCCTGGCGGAGCGCATCGCCAAGGGGGAGTCCCTGGTGCTGCTCGCCGACGCGCCCGGGGTCACCGGCACGGTCGGTTTCGCGCAGGTCTACCAGGCCTTCTCCTCCCTCACCCTGCGCACGGCATGGATCCTCAACGACCTGTACGTGGCCCCGTCCGGCCGCCGTACCGGCGCGGGCCGGGCGCTGCTGCGCGAGGTGCTGCGCCGGGCACGGGAGGCCGGGGTGGCGGGGGTGCAGCTGGAGACCGCGTACGACAACCGGATCGCGCAGGGGCTGTACGAGTCCGAGGGCTTCGTGCGCGAGGAGTTCCACGTGTACTTCCACGACCTCGGCTGAGGCCGCACCGGCCGGGAGGACGCCGTCATTTGGCGTCGGCGTAGCACTCCACGACAGCCGTGGTGAAGGGGAAGCGGACCGGGGTGTCCCCGAAGGTGATCCGGCCGGCCCGGTCACCGGCGGTACGGATCGCCTCAGCGACGGCCTCCGCCTCCTCGGCGGGGCAGTGCACGATCACCTCGTCGTGCTGGAAGAACACCAGCTCCGCGCGCATCCCGGCGGTCGCCTGGCGCAGCGCCGCGAGCATCAGCAGGGCCCAGTCGGCGGCGCTGCCCTGGACGACGAAGTTACGGGTGAACCGGCCGCGGGCGCGGGTGTTGGTGGAGGCGTAGCCAGGGGTCCAGCCGGTGTCCTCGGAGTCGGCGCGCTCCTGTTCCTGCGGGATGCCGGCCTCGTCCGCCTCGGCGGCGCCGGCGGGCGGCGGGCAGGTGCGGCCCAGCCAGGTCCGTACGAGGCGCCCCTCCTCGCCCGCGCGGGCCGCGTCGTCGACGTACGCGACGGCGCGGGGGAAGCGGCGGCGCAGGGCGGCCAGGTTCTTCAGGCCGTCGCCGGAGGTCTGTCCGTAGACGGCGCCCAGCACGGCGATCTTGGCCTTGTCCCGGTCGCCGGAGAAGCCCTGGCGGGAGATGGCCGTGTAGAGGTCCTCGGGGCGGCCGGCCACCTCCATGAAGGCCGGGTCGCGGGAGATCGCGGCGAGGACGCGGGGTTCCATCTGGTCGGCGTCGGCGACGACGAGCCGCCAGCCGGGGTCCGCGACGACCGCCCGGCGGATCACCTTGGGGATCTGGAGGGCCCCGCCGCCGTTGGTGACCCAGCGGCCGGTGAGGGTGCCGCCGGGGATGAACTCGGGCCGGAAGCGGCCGTCGCGGACCCAGTCCGCGAGCCAGGACCAGCCGTGGGCGGTGTAGATCCGGTACAGCTTCTTGTACTCGAGCAGCGGTGCGACGGCGGGGTGGTCGATCTCCTGGATCGCCCAGCGGCGGGTGGACTTGAGCTTGAAACCGGCCTCGGCGAAGGCCTTGATGACGTCGGAGGCCAGCTCGGGGCGCACGCGCCGGCCGAAGGCGGCGGAGATCCGGTCGGTGAGCTCGGCGAGGCGGCGCGGCTCGCCGCCGCCGGCGTAGCGCTCGCCGAGCAGCTCCGTCAGCAGGGCGCGGTGCACGTCGGCCCGCCAGGGCAGGCCCGCGCGGTGCATCTCGGCGGCGACGAGGAACGCGGCCGACTCGGACGCGATGAGCAGGCGCATCCGGTCGGGGTGCGCGGTGGCGGCCGTCCGGCGGGCCTGGTCGGCGTGGACGGCGAGAAGGGCGTCGAGGGGCAGGGGGGCGGCGGGCTGGGGGGCGAAGTCGAAGAGGGAGTCCTGCGCGGCGGCCCGGGCCGGCTCGGCGGCGCGCTGTGGGGGGTCCGGCGGGACGGGGGCGTTGTTGAGCCGGGCCCAGGCCGCCGCCGCCGAGCGGGGCTCGCCGGAGCGGCCCTCGTGGGCGAGGAGCAGCAGCTCGGCGTCCTCGATGTCGTAGCACCGCTCGACGCGGGTGCCGGCGGCGAGCAGGCGGGGGTAGACGGCGGCGGTGGAACGCCAGATCCAGCGGGTGCCGGGGGGCGCAGAGCGGATCGCTTCCGCGGGGGTGGCGGTGGCGATGGGCCGGGCGCCCGGGTGCAGGGGGGTGGCGTGCCACTGGCCGTCGGCGGCTTCGGCGAGGGCCCAGGGGGTGGTGGGGTGGTCGCTCACGGGTGCGAGTGTCCCACCGGGGTCTGACAACGGGCCCGCGCCCGGCCCGGGGGGTGTACGCGGACCCGTGCGGGGGACCGTCGCGCCGGGCGGGGTGCCGGCGGGGCCGGGTGCGCGGACCCGTGCGGGGGACCGCCTCGCCGGGCGGGGTGCCGGCGGGGCCGGGTGCGCGGCCCCGTGCGGGGGACCGTCCCGCCGGGCCGGGTGTGGGCGGGGCGCTGACCCGGGTCCCGCTCCCCGGGGGCTCGGCCCCGGACGCGGCGTACGGCGAATGGCCGGGCGGGCGGGGTAGCGCTGCGGCCCCGTCCCCGCTCCGGCCTTCGCCCCGCTGGGGTGTGCCCCTGTGCGGGTTGCTCCCCGCCGCCGTTCGCCTGTTGTGCGGCGGCTCGGCCCCCCGCGGCCCCGAACCGCGGCCCCGAACGCCGCCGGCCGCCCGCTCCGCACACGCCAGGCGGGGGCCCGGTATCGCGGCCCGTCCGCCTCCGGCCCCGGCCCCGGTCACGCCCCCGCCCGCCCCCCGCCGAGGCCGGGCGGGGGCGTGTAAAGCTGAAGGGGTGAGTCAGTGTGCCGAGATCGTCGACCGGGCCTTCGCGGCCGCCCTCTACGCCCAGGACGACGCCGGGCTCGACACCGGTGCCTCCGTGCTCGCCGCCGACGGCGGGCTGTGGGGCGGCGTCGGGCGGGAGTTGCTCGCGCGCGGGGAGGTGTACGTACGGCAGGCCTGGGAGCGGGGGTGGCGGCCCGCCGACGTGCTGCGGCTGGTGCGGCGGGACCTGGAGGCCGTGCACCTCGGGATCGCCGGTGACGTGATCGCCGCCGAGGCCCGGCGGTACGCGCGGCTCCCGGAGCGGTGGGGCGCGCCGGAGGCGTGGTGGGGGGCCGACGAGGAGTACGCCGACCGGCTCGCGCGCCGTGAGAGGGCGGACCGGTTCACCCTGGCCACCGCCGTCCTGGAGCTGTTCCGGCTGCTGGTGCGGCTGCCGTCCGTCGAGCCGGTGGGGCCGGTCCCGGGGGACCCGGCGGGCGATGCCCTGGAGCACGCGCACATCGAGCCGCGCATGCTGGGCCGGATCCGGGCGCTGCTCGCGAAGGCCGAGGCGACGACCTACCCCGAGGAGGCGGAGGCGCTCAGCGCCAAGGCGCAGGAGCTGATGGCCCGGCACACCGTGGACGAGGCGCTGCTGGCGGTGCGCGGCGGCGCTCCGGCGCAGGTGCCCGGCGCCTGCCGGATCGGGGTCGAGGCCCCGTACGAGGAGGCCAAGGCGGTACTGCTGGACGCGGTGGCCTCCGCCAACCGCTGCCGGGCGGTGTGGAACAGCGGGTTCGGGTTCTCGACCGTCGTGGGGTTCGAGAGCGATCTGGAGGCGGTGGAGCTGCTGTACACGTCGCTGCTCGTGCAGGGCACGGCGGCGATGACGCGGGCCGAGGCCGCCCAGCGGGCCGGCGGGCGCAAGCGGACCAAGACCTTCAGGCAGTCCTTCCTGCTCGCCTACGCGAGCCGGCTGGGGCGGCGGCTCGCCGAGACCGCCGAGCACACGGCCACGGAGGCCCCCGACAACCTGCCCGCCCTGGTGGCCCGGGACGTGGCGGTCGGCGCGCGGGCCGACGAGATGTTCCCCCGGACCACGACCACCCGGCTGCGCGGGGCCACCGACCACGCGGGCTGGGAGGACGGTACGGCGGCCGCCGACGCCGCCCACGTGGGCGGGCGGCGCCCGGCACTGCCCTAGACGCATGTTTCCGGCTTGATCGGAAGAAAAGCTGAAAAACGTGACGAACGGTTACGCTCGACGCCATGAGCTGGCTGCGCGCGCTGAAGGACACCGCGCGCGCGGGCATGACGGTCGAGCGGGCCCGCCTGGAGCCCCTCGTCGCCGTCCGGGCCGCCGTGGGGCTCGCGGTCGTCATCGGCGCCGCGCTCGCCCTCCTCGGGCCCGGCGCGGCGGTCAGTTCCGCGTTCGGGGCCTTCATGGCCGCCATCGCCACCTTCCAGCAGAGCTGGCGCCCGCGCCCCGTGCTCGCCCTCGCCTCCGGGCTGACGCTGGCGGTCTCCACCTTCACCGGGTACCTGGTCGGGTCGGCGGACACCGGGCTGTTCCTGCCGATGCTCGCCGTCTGGGCCTTCGCGGCGGGCTTGTTGTGGGCCGCCGGTCCCACGGCCGGGATCATCGCCTCCGGCAACGTCGCGGTCATGCTGGTCACCGTCACCCTGCCGACCTCCGTCCCGCAGGCCGTCGGGCACGCCGCGATGATCGCCGCCGGAGGGGTGGTGCAGGCGCTGCTCATCGTGCTGTTCCCGGTCCGCCGCTGGGGCGCCCAGCGCGACGCCCTGGCCGACGCCCTCGCCGCCGAGGCCGACTACGCCCGCCGGCTGCGGCACGACCCCGTCAGCTCCTTCGACCCCGCGCCGCTGATGAGGGCCCGGGACGCCGCCGCCGTCACCGTCCGGCAGGCCCGGCGGCGGCCCGCCGAGCTGCACGGGGCGCGGGGGCTCGCGGAGCGGATCCGGCCGGTGCTGGCCTCGCTCGCCGACCCGGCCGTCGGCGCCCCCGCCGGGGGGCCGGCCCGCGAACGGGTGCGGGAGCTGCTGGACGCCGCCGGGGCGGTGCTGGACGCCGCGGCGCACGCCATCCGCCACGGGGACCCCGTACGCCTGCCCGCGCCGGCGCTGGCCGTGCTGAAGGCACCCGATCTGCCGGAGGTCTTCACCGGCGCGCCGCTGCGGGCCGCGCGCAGGCTCGCCGCCCTGCTGGACGACGTACTGGAAACGGCCGATCCGGGTTCCGGGCGCACCGCGGACCCCGCCGAGGCGAGGCTGCGGCCCACCGTGCCCGCCCTGGTGCCGCTGGTGCTGAAGGCCGTACGGGCCGAGCTGCGCCCCGGCTCGCCCGTGCTGCGGCACGCCGTGCGGGTGACGGCGGCGGCGTGCGCGGGGTACCTGGTCGGGCAGGTGCTGCCGTTCGGGCACGGCTACTGGGCGCCGATGGCCTCGGTGATGGTGATGCGGCCCGACTTCACCCAGACCTGGTCCCGGGCCGTCGCCCGTTTCGGAGGCACCCTGGCGGGCGTGGGGGTGGCCACCGCGATCGTGCGGCTGGCGCAGCCGGGGACGTACCTGTCGGGGCTGCTGGCGGTGGTCAGCGCGGGCCTGATGTACGTGCTGATGCGCACCGGTTACGCCGTCGCCCAGGTCTTCGTCTCGGCCTACGTGGTGTTCCTGCTCGGGATGGGCGGCGTCCGCTGGGACCAGACGGTGCCCGACCGGATCGCCCTGACCCTGGTCGGCGGGGTCCTCGCGATGCTCGCCTACGCGCTCTACCCGGCCTGGGAGACCCCGAGGCTGCGCACCCGCCTCGCCGACTGGCTCGCCGCCGACGGGCGGTACGCGGCCGCCGTGCTCGGGCAGTACGCCGACCCGGCCGGGGCCCGGCGCGCGGACGTGCGGGAGGCGCTGCTGGCGGCCCGCGACGCCCGGATCGCCTGGCAGGAGGCGCTCGCGCGGGCGGAGGGGGAGCCGGTGCGGCACCGGGGGCTGTCCCGGACGGCCGCCGAGGGCGCGGGGGACGCGCTGGCGGCGCTGGGCCGCACCGCCATGCTGCTGGAGGCGCACCTCCCCGACCGGACCCATCCGCCCGTGCCGGGGGCGGCGGAACTGGCGCGGGAGCTGCGGGAGGCGACCGAGGCGGGCGCGAAGGCGGTGCGGGAGCGGAAGGTCCCCCGGTGGGACGGGGTCCGGGAGCTGCTGGCGGCCGGAGAAGCCCCCGGACCGGGTGTCCCGCGCGGGGCGGTGAAGCAGCTGCTGGACGCGCTGGACGAGGTGTCGGAGGCGCTGCGGCCCTGACACGGGGGCCGACGGCCTTGGGCACGGGGGCCGACGGCCTTGACGGGCGCGGGTCCCGCAGCCCCGCGCCCGCACCGAAACGGAGGGCCGGGGTCCTGGACCGCGGCCCCCTGGTGATCAACAGTGATGAGTGCAGCACCCCGCGTGCACGTGCATCTGCCCATGCATGCGGTCATGAACACAGCTATGATCCGGTGCAGTTGACATCTGCACTATCGGGGGCTTCCTGTGGACCACGCGTACAACGGGATGGCAGCTGCAGAACTCACTTCCTTGTACGAGCTGACCTGGCAGAAGAGCAGACACAGCAACTCGCAGGGGTCCTGCGTGGAGTTCGCCAGGCTGCCCGGGGGCGACATCGCCATGCGCAACTCGCGCTTTCCCGAGGGACCGGCGCTCGTCTACACGCCGGCCGAGATCGAGGCCCTGCTGCTGGGCGTCAAGGACGGCGAGTTCGACCATCTGATCGGCTGATCCGGCCGACGGCGGCCGAACGGGGAACGGCGCAGCGATCAAGCCATGCACGTGCACTGGCCGGGACCGATCGCCCTGATCGGTCCCGGCCGGTCGTTCCGACGGCACGGTGCGCGCGGCGGGTGCGGAGCGTCGGGTCAGTCCTGGAGCATGAACAGCGCCCAGACCACCTTGCCGCTGAGGCGTCCCGCGAGCGGGTGCCAGCCCCAGCTGTCGCTGTAGGCGTCGACCAGGAACAGCCCGCGCCCCGACTCCAGGTCGCAGTTCTCGTCCGTGCGCTCCGGCGCGAAGGAACCGCCCGGCCGGTCCTCGCTGGGGTCCCGCACCGCGCACACGAGCCGCGTGCTCCACCGCATCAGGTGCAGCCGCACCGCCGCCTCCGGCCCGGCGGCCGGCCGTGCCTCGTCCGGCAGGGCGTGGCGCAGGGCGTTGGTGACGAGCTCGGAGACGACCAGGGAGACGTCGTCGAAGCGGTCGTCCAGGTCCCACTGGGACAGGGTCGATCTGGTGAAGGAGCGGGCGCCGCGCACCGCTTCGAAGCGGGCCGGCAGAGCGCAGGAGGCGGATCCGGAGACAGCCGTGGGGTCGACCGGGGGCAGCCCCTGCCGTAACGGCTCGAGCACGGTCGATCCATTCGTCCCCATGCGAGGCACTCCCGGGATTCGCGGACGAAGCGGGCGGCTCCGTCCAAAGAGAACTGCGGGGTGGGTCCCGCGCCGGCGCGAAGAGCACGCAGGTGCGCGGCACCATCGTTCCGAATGGTGCAGCCGGATGCAAGGGCAGATGCACGTGCACGCGCCCGACCCGTCCCCTCCCGTGACGGTTCTTGCTCATTTCTTCCTACGCATACTTACGGACTTCTTTTCCGGGACGCCGGATTCCGTTACAGAACGAGTACGGGCCGATGCGTTTTGGTGGCAGACTGCGGCCCGGGGTGCGGGGGCCCCGCCGAGGCACGCGCACACCACGCGCACACCATTGCGATGGGGAGGGCAGTACTAGTGACCGCAGAAGCCAGCGGTTCTGTGGTGCGCCGCATCCTCCTGGGCTCACAGCTCAGGCGACTCCGAGAATCCCGCGGCATCACCCGTGAGGCGGCCGGCTACTCGATCCGCGCATCCGAATCGAAGATCAGCCGCTTGGAGTTGGGAAGGGTGAGCTTCAAGGCCAGGGACGTGGAGGACCTCCTCACGCTCTACGGGGTCACCGACGGTGCCGAGCGGGAGTCCCTGCTCGGTCTGGTCCGCGAGGCCAACGCGGCGGGCTGGTGGCACAGCTACGGCGACGTGCTCCCCGGGTGGTTCCAGACGTACATCGGCCTGGAGGGCGCGGCGTCCCTCATCCGGATCTACGAAGTGCAGTTCGTACACGGCCTGTTGCAGACCGAGGCGTACGCCCAGGCGGTCGTGCGCCGCGGCATGCCCGGAGCCGGCGCCGCCGAGATCGACCGCCGCGTCGCGCTGCGCCTGGAGCGCCAGAAGGTCCTGGTGTCGGAGAACGCCCCGGTGTTCCACGCGGTCCTCGACGAGGCCGCGCTGCGCCGCCCGTACGGCGACCGGGACGTGATGCGCGGCCAGCTGGAGCACCTCATCGAGATCAGCCAGCGGCCCAACGTGCGGCTCCAGGTGATGCCCTTCTCCTTCGGCGGCCACGCGGGCGAGAGCGGCGCCTTCACGCTGCTGCGCTTCCCCGAGTCCGACCTTCAGGACATCGTCTATCTGGAACAGCTGACCAGCGCGCTCTACCTGGACAAAGAAGAGGAAGTGGCGCAGTACGCGCGGGCGATGGAGCGGCTCCAGTCCGACTGCCCGGATCCCGGCCAGACCCGGGACCTCCTCCGCGGGCTCCTCCAACTGTCTTGATCCGCACGTACTATGACGTCGGATCAGTGCATGAAGACGACCGATCGGTCTCCGGTGCAGCGCAGGGGTGCGCGCTCGCAGTAAGGGATGGCATGTCCATATTCACCGACCTGGCTCACCAGTACATCGACGGCGAATGGCTGGCCGGCACCGGTTCGTGGGACATCATCGACGTCAACCCGTACAACGGGGAGAAACTCGCCGCGATCACCGTGGCCACCGTCGAGCAGGTCGACCGGGCCTACCGCGCCGCCGAGCGGGCCCAGCGCGACTGGGCGGCCACCGGCCCCCACGCGAGACGCACCGTCCTCGAACGCGCCCTGCGCATCACGCGGGAGCGCCAGGAGGAGATCGTCGAGGCGATGATCGACGAGCTCGGCGGGACCCGTCCCAAGGCCGAGTACGAGGTCCACCTCGCGATGGAGTTCCTGCGCGAGGCGGTCCAGCTGGCCGTCCGCCCCGAGGGCAGCATCCTGCCCTCGCCGGTCGAGGGCAAGGAGAACCGGGTCCAGCGCCTCCCGGTCGGCGTGGTGGCGGTCATCAGCCCCTTCAACTTCCCCTTCCTGGTGACCCTGAAGTCGGTGGCCCCGGCACTGGCGCTGGGCAACGCGGTCGTGATCAAGCCGAACCAGAGCGCCCCGGTGGCCGGCGGCGGGATCATCGCCAAGATCTTCGAGGACGCGGGCCTGCCCGCCGGACTGCTGAACGTGCTGGTCACGGACATCGCCGAGATAGGCGACGCGATCCTGACCCACCCCGTCCCCAAGGTCATCTCCTTCGCCGGCTCCGACCGCACCGGCCGGCACGTCGGCTCGGTCGCGGCCCGCCACTTCAAGCGGACCGTCCTCGAACTGAGCGGCAACAGCGCCCTGGTCGTCCTCGACGACGCCGACGTCGACTACGCGGTGGACGCGGCCGTCTTCAGCCGCTTCGTCTTCCAGGGCCAGGTCTGCATGGCGGCCAACCGGATCCTCGTCGACGCGAGCGTGGCGGACGAGTTCACCGAGAAGTTCACCGCCCGCGTGCGCGCCCTGAAGACCGGCGACCCGCGCGAGGCCGACACCCACATCGGCCCGCTCATCAACTCCTTCCAGGCGGACGCGCTGACCGCGCTCGTGGACCGCGCCCTGGACTCCGGGGCACGGGCGCTCGTACGGGGTTCTACGCGCGGCAACCTGGTCGAGCCGACCGTCCTCGCCGGGCTGCCCGAGGACTCCCCGCTGCTGGGCCAGGAGATCTTCGGGCCGGTCGCGCTGCTGGTGGTCTTCGACGGGGAGGAGGAGGCCGTACGCCTGGCCAACGCCACCCCGTACGGGCTCAGCGGCGCGGTGCACACCCGCGACGTCGAGCGCGGCGTCCGCTTCGCCCGGCGCATCGAGACGGGCATGATCCACGTGAACGACTCCACGATCGGTGACGAGCCGCTGGCCGCCTTCGGCGGCGAGAAGGCCTCCGGTCTGGGGCGGCTGGGGGGCGAGGCCACCGTGGAGGCCTTCACCACCCAGAAGTGGATCTCGGTCCAGCACGGCCGTACCCGGTTCCCGTTCTGACCGCCGCCCCCTGCCCGCGCCCGCCACGCCGCGCGGCTTTTCCCGTCCCCTCGCGAGTTGCGGACAGGACCTGACCGCAAGCCTCCGTAGCGTGGTTCTCGTCAGCGGGGGACGGCCCCGCTCAGGGGATGAAGAGGTGGTCGGTCATGGCACAGATTTCCGGTGAGGTCCTGGGTGACGAGCGCGGCACCCTGCTGGCCTTCGTCGAGTCCCAGCGGGCCGCGATCCGCGAGGCGGCGGCGGGGCTGACCGAGGAGCAGGCCGCGAGCCGCCCGAGCGCCAGCGAGCTGTCGCTGTCCGGGCTGCTCAAGCACGTCGCCGAAGTGGAGCTGGCCTGGCTGCGGATGGCGCAGCAGCGGCCCAACGAGAGCGCCCGTACCCAGGAGAACTACGCCGAGGCCTTCCAACTCGTCGGCGACGAGACCATCGCGTCCGTCCAGACCTTCTGGGACGGGGTGAGCGCGGAACTGGCCGCCTTCGTCGCGGAACTGCCCAGCCTGGACGAGACCTTCCCGCTGCCGCCGGCGCCCTGGTTCCCCGAGAACGCCAAGGTCTCCATGCGCTGGATGCTCCTGCACCTGATCGAGGAGTTCGCCCGGCACGCCGGCCACGCGGACGTCATCCGGGAGTCCCTGGACGGCACCAAGGCGATGGGCTGATCCTCTTTCCGCGGGCCCCTCGGGAAACGGGGCTTGCACCTCACGTGGCGTGAGGAACCACAGTGGGGGGCGTACCCAACCAGAGGAGCGGAAAGCGATGGGCTACTCCGTGGGCCAGGTCGCCGGGTTCGCCGCAGTGACGGTGCGCACCCTGCACCACTACGACGAGATCGGGCTGCTCCGCCCGAGCGGCCGCAGCGGCGCGGGACACCGGCGTTACGACGACGCCGACCTGGACCGGCTGCAGCAGATCCTGTTCTACCGGGAGCTCGGCTTTCCGCTCGAAGAGGTCGCGGTCCTGCTGGACGATCCGCGATCGGACCCGAGGGAGCACCTGCGCCGGCAGCACGCCCTCCTGTCCGACCGGATCGCCCGGCTCCAGCAGATGGCCAAGGCCGTTGAGCACGCCATGGAGGCGAAGAAGATGGGCATCAACCTCACGCCCGAGGAGCGGTTCGAGGTCTTCGGGGACGAGGACCCGGAGCAGTACGCGCAGGAGGCCGAGCAGCGCTGGGGCGGCACCGAGGCCTACGCGGAGTCGCAGCGCAGGGTCTCGGCCTACACCAAGGACGACTGGAAGCGGATCCAGGACGAGGCCGCGGACTGGGGTGCCCGGTACGCGGCCCTGGTGGCGGCCGGCGAACCGGCCGAGGGCGGGGCCGCGATGGACATGGCCGAGGAACACCGCCTGCACATCGGGCGCTGGTACTACGACTGCCCGTACGAGATGCACACCTGCCTCGGTGACATGTACGTCGCGGACGAGCGCTTCAAGGCGTACTACGACGCCATGGGCACGGGCGTCGCCGAGCACCTGCGGGACGCGATCACGGCGAACGCCGTGCGCAAGGCGTAGCCGGTCCCGCACCCGTACCGCCCCCTCCGGTCCCTGGAACCCGGTGGGGGCGGTGTGCGTTCATAATTAGACCGCCTGCCTCGTCGCGTCCCCCACCGCAGACGTCCCCCTGATCCAGGAGAGCCCGGAAACGTGGAACCCCTCTACACGCTTGCCCTCGGCCCCGAGTGGCTGTCCCCGGAGTACCTGATCGGGCACTTCGGCCTGATCGGCATCCTGGTCATCGTCTTCGCGGAATCGGGCTTCTTCGCGTTCCTGCCCGGCGACTCCCTGCTGTTCACGGCGGGCCTCTTCGTCGCCAGCGGCGACATCAGCCAGCCGCTGTGGCTGGTCTGCACGCTGATCGCGGCCTCCGCGATCATCGGTGACCAGGTCGGCTACCTGCTCGGCAAGTTCTTCGGGCCCAAGCTGTTCAACCGGCCGAACAGCAAGGTCTTCAAGAAGGAGAACCTGGACGCCGCGCACGACTTCATGGAGAAGCACGGCCCCAAGGCGATCGTGCTGGCCCGCTTCGTGCCGATCATCCGCACGTTCGCGCCCATGGTGGCCGGCGCGAGCGCGATGAAGTACCGCACCTTCCTGACCTTCAACATCGTCGGCGGCATCCTCTGGGGCGCCGGCGTCACCGTCCTCGGTTACCAGCTGGGACAGTTCGAGATCATCAAGAAGAACGTCGAGCCGATCTTCATCGGCATCGTGCTGATCTCGGTGATTCCGGTGATCTTCGAGGTGCTGAAGGCCCGCAAGACCAAGAAGGCCGAGGCGGCCGCCGGCCCGGCGCAGCCCGGTTACCCGCAGCAGGAGCAGCCGCCGGCCCCCGGCCAGCGCGGCCGCCACGCCAAGCGCTGACACCCGGCCGCCCCCCGGAACCCCCGTACGCCCCGGAGACCGCCCGTCTCCGGGGCGTACGCGTACCCGCGGTCACGCGGGGCCGCGCCGGGCCGCACGGGCCGCCACGGGCCGCCCACGGGCCCCAGGCGCCCCACGCGCCTCAGAAGCCCCGGGTCCGCTTCGCCGCGGCCCGGCGCTTGGCCGCGCTGCGCGCCCCCGGGATCCGCATGAACAGCCGTGAGGTCTCGGAGCCGAGGTTCACCCCGATCGCGATCGCGAGGGCGATGGCGGCGGCGTTGGTGAGGGAGGCGAGGCCCGCGTCGAGCCGGTTCTCGGCGATCGAGAGCAGCCCGTAGTACGTGGCCGAACCGGGCAGCAGCGGCCCGATCGCCGCCGTCACGTACGGCAGGGCGGAGGCGAAGCGGTAGCGCGAGAAGAGCTGCCCGAACAGGCCGACCAGCCCGGCGGCGATGGCCGTGGACGGCACGGGCGGGAGCTCGGCGGCCCGCAGCGCGCCGAAGGTGACCCAGGCGACCCCGCCGTTGAGGGTCACGATCCACACCGTGGAGCGCTCCTGCTGGAGCAGGATCGCGAAGGTGAACACCAGGACCATCGAGGCGAGGATCTGCAGCACCGGGCGGTGCGGGATCTGGAGCACCTCGTCCGGGTTGGGCGAGGCGCCGAACTGGAGGCCCACGTAGATCACCACCAGAACGCCCACGATGATCCCGATGAAGAGGTACATGACCTCCAGCAGGCGGGCTGAGGCGGTGATGTAGTAGCCGGTCAGCCCGTCCTGCACGGCGGCGACCAGGGCCCGTCCCGGCAGCAGCGCGAACAGGCCGCCGGTGATCACGGCGGAGGCGCGGACGTCGAACTCGGCGATCTTCAGGGCCACCCCGATGGCGGCCGGGGGCATGGCGGCGACCACGAACTGGTAGAACTCGGGCAGTCCCCGGCCGGCGAAGTACCAGGCCAGGCGGTCGCCGAGGACGGCGCCGAGGGCGGCGCAGAAGAAGACGGCCACCCCGCCGCCGACCAGCGTGGAGGCGGCCCCGGCGAGCAGCCCCGCGGCGGCGGTGAGCACCCAGGTGGGGTACGGGTGGCGGTTGCGCCGGATCACGGCGAGACGGCGGTAGGCCTCCTCCAGGGAGACCTCCACGTCGGGCGCGCAGATGTCGTCCACCAGCCGGAACACGGCGGCGAGGCGGGTGTAGTCGGTGCCGCGGCGCCGCACGATGCGGTTCGCGGAGACGGGGTCGTCCACCAGGGAGGGCTGGTGGGTGATCGACAGCAGGGTGAAGGTGACGGTGGGCTCGCAGCGGTCGAGCCCGTAGGAGCGGGCCACCGCGAACATCGCGGCCTCCACGTCCTCGGCGCCCTCGCCGCCCGCGAGCAGCAGCTCGCCGATGCGCAGGGTGAGGTCGAGGACGCGGCCCACGGCCGGGCCGGACTCGGTCTGCCGGTGCAGGGGTTCGGGTACGGGGCGGACGTCCACCGGCATGCGCAGCATCGTGCGCATCCGGTCCTGCCAGGGGGAGGAGGCGGGGAAGCCGGGGGCCGGCAGGGGGGTGTAGGCGGGCGGGGACTGGCTGGCGCTGTAGGTGGCCGGGGCGGCGAACGCGGAGCCCTCGGGGCCGGGCGAGAGGGTGGTCGCGCCCTCGGGGAGGGCGAACTCCGAGGTCGGCTGGTCCTCGTCCGGGACCTCCGGCTGCGTCCCGGGTGGGGGAGTGAACGCGCTGTGCGCCTCGTCGGACTTCGGCTTCCGGTCCTCGGGACCGTGCCCTTCGGCCTCCGCCACGCATCCTCCCACCCTTGATCACCTGGCGGTATCAGTATGCGGAATCGTTTCGTCCGTGGCGAAGGGAGCAGCGAGGGGAGCGGCGAAGGGAGCCGCCCGCCCCCGGAAAACGCCGCTGCGGGCGGCTCCCCCGGCATGGGGGAGCCGCCCGCAGCGGTCAGGCGTTACCGAGCGGCGGAGCTCAGTGGTGGCCGCCCTGGGCCTCCAGGCGCTTGTACGAGGCCTCGATCTCGGCCTCGGCCTCGGTCCGGCCGACCCAGTTCGCGCCCTCGACCGACTTGCCCGGCTCCAGGTCCTTGTAGACCTCGAAGAAGTGCTGGATCTCCAGGCGGTCGAACTCGGAGATGTGGTGGATGTCGCGCAGGTGCTCGACACGCGGGTCGGAGGCCGGCACGCACAGCAGCTTGTCGTCGCCGCCCGCCTCGTCCGTCATGCGGAACATGCCGATCGCGCGGCACTTGATCAGGCAGCCCGGGAAGGTCGGCTCGTCAAGGATGACCAGCGCGTCCAGCGGGTCGCCGTCCTCGCCGAGGGTGTTCTCGACGAAGCCGTAGTCCGTGGGGTAGCTGGTCGAGGTGAAGAGACGACGGTCCAGACGGATCCGGCCGGTCTCGTGGTCCACCTCGTACTTGTTCCGCGAACCCTTGGGGATCTCGATGGTGACGTCGAACTCCACGTCCTGCTCCTCCATGATCAGCTCCGGCCTCGTGCCGAAGCTTGATTGCTTCGAGTGATAGCGCGTCCGGCCCAGCCTCCCCCGGCCGGAGGCTGGGGGAGTACCCCCAGCCGGGTGGGGTGCCATGCTCGCGGCAAGACGCAGTGGTTAAGTGTCCCTCACGCATATGTGTGATCGCGAAAGGGGCTGGTTGAGGTGCCATTGGTCAAGACGTGGCAGCTCATCGTGGGGTCGGCCGTCGCCGGCCTCGCCCTCTCGGCGGCGGCGGTGGCCACCGCCGGTCCGTGGGACTCCGGCCAGCGTAAGGCCGAGCGGGCGAGGGCCGCCTCCTGGGGCCGTACGGGTGGCGCAGATCACGCCCCCGGGGCCCTGCCGCAGGCCGCGCCCAGCGCCCCCGGAGTGCTGACCGGGCTCGGCGGGCGCACGGCCGCCGACGGCGGGGCGCTCGCCGGGACGCTGGCCCCGCTGCTGGCGGACCCGGCGCTGGGCACCGTACGCGCGGCCTCGGTGGTCGACACCGCGACGGGCCGGGTGCTCTACGAGTCCGGGGCGGGCGAGGCCATGACCCCGGCCTCCACCATCAAGATCGCCACCGCGAGCGCCGCCCTGGCCGCGCTCGGCCCCGAACACCGGATCCGGACCACCGTGGCCCCCGGAGCCGGCCCCGGGGAGATCGTCCTGGTCGGCGGCGGCGACCCCTCCCTCACCGCCAGGAAGAAGAGCCCCGCCGGCTCCGGCGGCAGCCTCGTCGCCCTCGCCGCCGACACCGCCCAGGCCCTCAAGGCCGCCGGCACCGACACCGTCACCCTCGGGTACGACGACTCCCTCTACACCGGCGCCGTCCGCCACCCGATCGGCCGCAACGACAACATCGCCCCCGTCACCGCCCTCACCGCCGACGAGGGCCGCCCCGTGAGCACCTCCCAGGCCGGAGCCCCCGGGGCGGACGCCGCCGCCGGACCCGCCGCACGCACCGACGACCCCTCCGGGGACACCGCCCGCGCCTTCGCCGCCCTGCTGCGCGACCGCGGCATCAAGGTGAACGGCGAACCCGCCAGGGCGAAGGCCCCGGCCGGGGCGCAGCCGCTGGCCACCACCCTGTCCACCCCGCTCGCCGGGCTCGTCGAGCGGATGCTGACCCACAGCGACAACGACATCGCCGAGGCCCTCGCCCGCCAGACCGCCCTCGCCGCCGGCAAGCCCGCCAGCTTCGAGGGCGCCGAACAGGCCGTCTCCGAGAAGCTGGCCTCCCTCGGCGTCGACCTCACCGGCTCCCGCTTCGCCGACGGCAGCGGCCTCAACCGCGCCGACAAGGTCAGCCCCCGCCTCCTGACGGGCCTGCTCGCCAAGGCCGCCGACCCCCGCCACCCCGAGCTGCGGCCGGTCCTCACCGGACTGCCCGTCGCCGGCTTCACCGGGACCCTGCGCGCCCGCAACGCCGGCTCCTCCCCGGCGGCCGGCCTGCTGCGGGCCAAGACCGGCACCCTGACCGGCGTGAACTCGCTCGCCGGGACCGTCGTCGACCCGTCCGGGCGCCTGCTCGCCTTCGCCTTCCTGACCGCGAACGCCCCCGACGGACCCGCGGCGGAGAAGGGGCTCGACAAACTGGCCGCCGCCGTCGCGGTCACTTCCTAGCGCATCGGGCCGCGGAGGGGGGTCCGCCGCGGCGCGGGTCCACGTACGGTTGACGCATGACGAGCATCGGTGGTGCGGAGATGGTCGACTGGAACCTCGCGGTGGCGACCGCGACCCGGCTCGTACGGCCGGGTCCCGAGGTCAGCCGCGACGAGGCCCGGGCCGTGGTGGCGGAGCTCCGCCGGCACGCCAGGACCTCCGAGGAGCACGTGCGCGCGTTCACCCGGATGATCCCCGAGGGCTCGCCCCTCCCCGACACCCCCGTCCTCGTCGTCGACCGGGCCGGCTGGGTCAGGGCCAACGTCGCGGGCTTCCGCGAACTGCTCGGCCCGCTCCTCGGCAAGATGCAGGACCGGCGCTCCGCCACCCCCGGCGGCGCCGTCATCGGCGCGGTCGGCGGCAAGGTCACCGGGGTCGAGCTGGGCATGCTGCTCAGCTTCCTGGCCTCCCGGGTGCTCGGCCAGTACGAGACCTTCGCGCCCGCCGGCCCCGACCTGCCGGGCGGCGCCGCCACCGGCGGCCGGCTGCTGCTCGTCGCGCCGAACATCGTCCACGTGGAGCGCGAGCTCGAAGTGGACCCGCACGACTTCCGGCTCTGGGTGTGCCTGCACGAGGAGACGCACCGCACCCAGTTCACGGCGGTGCCCTGGCTGCGCGCCCACCTGGAGGGCGAGATCCAGACCTTCCTCGCCGCCACCGAGATGGAGCCCGGAGCCGTCCTGGAGCGGCTGCGCGAGGCCGTCCAGTCCTTCGCCGGAGCCCGCGCCGAGGGCGAGCGGGGCGACGAGGCCCCCTCCCTGGTGGAACTCGTCCAGACCCCCGAACAGCGCGAGGTGCTCGCCCGGCTCACCGCCGTCATGTCCCTGCTGGAGGGGCACGCCGACTTCGTCATGGACGGGGTCGGACCCGAGGTGGTCCCCTCCGTCGCCGAGATCCGCGAGAAGTTCCAGCAGCGCCGGGCCAGCGGCGCGGGCCGCCTCGACGTCGCCCTGCGCAAGCTGCTCGGCCTCGACGCCAAGCTGCGCCAGTACCGCGACGGCGAGCGCTTCGTACGGGCCGTCGTCGGCCAGGTCGGCATGGACGGCTTCAACCGGGTGTGGACCTCGCCGAACACCCTGCCCACCAAGGCCGAGATCGCCCGCCCCGCGGACTGGGTGGCCCGCGTCCACCGCAAGGGGGGCGCGGGGAGCGAAGAAGGATGAAGCCCGAGGCGTAAACATGTCTCACTGGGGGAAGCAGCATCACCCTTCCGAGGGACCGTGAGGCGTGGAAGGGCGTGCGATGCTCGGGGAACGGCTCGGTTCTGTCACCATCGACGCACTCTGAGTGACATTCCGCATCTTCCCCGCGCAACACCCGAAGCCTCCGAGCATCCGAACTCCACGAAGGGCACCGGACATGGGTCCCCATCCTGCGGTCGCGGCGATACGCCTGGCGGTCCGCCGCGTACTCCACGACGTCCTCACCGGCCTCACCGACAGTCCCTCCCCCCGCGCCACGGCAGGCACCACGCCGCTGGTCCTCGTCGCCTGCTCCGGCGGCGCGGACTCGATGGCGCTCGCCTCCGCCCTCGCCTTCGAGGCCCCCAAGCTCGGCATCCGGGCCGGCGGCATCACCGTCGACCACGGCCTCCAGGCCGGCTCCGACCTGCGCGCCGCGGAGGTCGTCACCCGCATGACCGCGCTCCGCCTCGACCCGGTGGAGTCCGTCGCCGTGCGCGTCGGCCGCGAAGGCGGACCCGAGGCCGCCGCCCGCGACGCCCGCTACGCCGCCCTGGACGAGGCCGCGGACCGGCTGGGAGCCTGCGCCGTGCTGCTCGGCCACACCCGCGACGACCAGGCGGAAACCGTCCTGCTGGGCCTCGCCCGCGGCTCCGGCATCCGCTCGCTGTCCGGCATGGCCGAAGTCAGCGGAGGCCCCGGCCGCACCCACCGCTACCGGCGCCCCTTCCTCCAGATCGACCGGCAGACCGCACGCAAGGCCTGCATGGTCCAGTCGCTGCCCGTCTGGGACGACCCGCACAACATCGACCCCGCCTACACCCGCTCCCGGCTGCGCCACGAGGGACTGCCCGCCCTCGAGAAGGCGCTCGGCAAGGGAGTCGTGGAAGCGCTCGCCCGCACCGCCCAGCTCTCCCGGGACGACGCCGACGCCCTCGACGCCTGGGCCGCCGACGCCGAGGCGGGGGTGCGCGACGAGGACGGCCGCCTGGAGTGCGCCAAGCTGTACGCGCTGCCCCCGGCCGTCCGCCGCCGGGTGCTGCGCCGGGCCGTGGTCGCGGCGGGCTCCCCCGCCGGCTCGCTCTTCGCCCGGCACATCGAGGAAGTCGACCGCCTCATCACCGGATGGCGGGGCCAGGGCGCCATCAACCTGCCCGGCCGCGTCGAGGCCCAGCGGCAGGGTGGCAGACTTGTCATCCGGCAGGGCTGATTGGTGCTGAAACACGGCTGAGTCCTCCGGGGGCACCCCCGGAGCCCCGGCCGACAACGAAAGTGATGCGGGTGGACGAGAAGGACATGGGCAACGACCTCCAGTCGGTGCTCATCACCAAGGAAGAGATCGACGCGAAGCTGGCCGAGCTGGCCGCGAAGATCGACGCGGAGTACGCGGGCAAGGACCTGCTCATCGTCGGTGTGCTCAAGGGCGCCGTGATGGTGATGGCGGACCTGGCGCGCGCCTTGTCCACCCCGCTCACCATGGACTGGATGGCGGTGTCCTCGTACGGCGCCGGGACCCAGTCCTCGGGCGTGGTGCGGATCCTGAAGGACCTCGACACCGACATCAAGGACAAGCACGTCCTGATCGTCGAGGACATCATCGACTCCGGCCTGACCCTGTCCTGGCTGCTGTCGAACCTGGGCTCCCGCCAGCCGGCCTCCCTGAAGGTCGTCACGCTGCTGCGCAAGCCCGAGGCCGCGAAGGTCGCCATCGACGTCGAGTGGGTCGGCTTCGACATCCCGAACGAGTTCGTCGTCGGCTACGGCCTCGACTACGCGGAGAAGTACCGCAACCTGCCGTTCGTCGGCACGCTCGCCCCGCACGTCTACGGCGGCTGACCCCGTCCTTCGCGGACGTCGTCACCGGCGGCGCCCCCGGGGAACCCGGGGGCGGCTTCCGACGTTGGAGCTTGGGAAGGCGGGTCTGTCAGCCGTCCCACGAGGCCGCGGGTGACAATTCAGGGGTACATTCCGAAGAACAGTCTTTACTCACAGCAGCATTTACCTACGGGCAGGAGGGACGGGGTGCCCGGCACCCCGTATGGATGGACGTGAAGCGATACTTCCGTGGGCCGGTCATGTGGATCGTGCTGGCCGTCCTCGCCGTGGTCGTGTTGATGAACGTCGTCGGCTCCGGCGGCGGCTACAAGTCGGTGGAGACCAGCGAGGTCATCAAGGCGATCAACAGTGGCCAGGTGGACAGCGCCAAGCTGACCACCGGTGACAGCCAGATGATCAAGATCGAGCTGAAGAAGGGCCAGAAGCTCGACAACAACAGCGGCACCAAGTTCCAGGCCAACTACATCGGGGATCAGGGCGTCCAGCTCGCCCAGAACCTCCAGACCAAGTTCGAAGCCGGTCAGATCCCGGACGGCTACTCCGTCACGCCGGACAAGACCAGCCCGTTCCTGAGCGTGCTGCTCTCGCTCCTGCCCTTCGTCCTCATCGTCGTCGTCTTCCTGTTCCTGATGAACCAGATGCAGGGCGGCGGCTCCCGGGTCATGAACTTCGGCAAGTCCAAGGCGAAGCTCATCACCAAGGACACCCCGAAGACGACGTTCGCCGACGTCGCGGGCTCGGACGAGGCCGTCGAGGAACTCCACGAGATCAAGGAGTTCCTCCAGGAGCCGGCGAAGTTCCAGGCCGTCGGCGCCAAGATCCCCAAGGGTGTGCTGCTCTACGGCCCGCCCGGCACCGGCAAGACCCTGCTCGCGCGTGCCGTCGCGGGCGAAGCCGGCGTTCCCTTCTACTCGATCTCCGGTTCCGACTTCGTCGAGATGTTCGTCGGTGTCGGTGCCTCGCGTGTCCGCGACCTGTTCGAGCAGGCCAAGGCCAACGCGCCGGCGATCGTCTTCGTCGACGAGATCGACGCCGTCGGCCGGCACCGCGGTGCGGGTCTCGGTGGCGGCCACGACGAGCGCGAGCAGACCCTCAACCAGCTGCTGGTCGAGATGGACGGCTTCGACGTGAAGGGCGGCGTCATCCTGATCGCCGCCACGAACCGCCCCGACATCCTCGACCCGGCGCTGCTGCGCCCGGGCCGCTTCGACCGCCAGATCGCGGTCGACCGTCCCGACATGCAGGGCCGTCTGGAGATCCTCAAGGTCCACCAGAAGGGCAAGCCGATCGCCCCGGACGTCGACCTCTCGGCCGTCGCCCGCCGCACCCCCGGCTTCACGGGTGCCGATCTGTCCAACGTGCTGAACGAGGCGGCCCTGCTCACCGCCCGCTCGGACAAGAAGCTGATCGACAACCACATGCTGGACGAGGCGATCGACCGCGTCGTGGCGGGCCCGCAGAAGCGGACCCGGATCATGTCGGACAAGGAAAAGAAGATCACCGCGTACCACGAGGGCGGACACGCCCTGGTCGCGGCGGCCTCCCCGAACTCCGACCCGGTCCACAAGATCACGATCCTGTCCCGCGGCCGGGCCCTGGGCTACACCATGGTCCTGCCCGACGAGGACAAGTACTCGACCACGCGCAACGAGATGCTCGACCAGCTCGCCTACATGCTGGGCGGGCGCGCGGCGGAGGAACTGGTCTTCCACGACCCGACCACCGGCGCCGCGAACGACATCGAGAAGGCCACGGCGACGGCCCGCGCGATGGTCACCCAGTACGGCATGACCGAGCGCCTCGGCGCCATCAAGTTCGGCGGGGACAACACCGAGCCGTTCCTGGGCCGCGAGATGTCGCACCCGCGGGACTACTCGGAAGAGGTCGCGGCGCTGGTCGACGAAGAGGTCAAGAAGCTCATCGAGACCGCGCACAACGAGGCCTGGGAGATCCTGGTCGAGAACCGGGACGTCCTGGACAACCTCGTCCTCGCGCTCCTGGAGAAGGAGACGCTGGGCAAGGAGGAGATCGCGGAGATCTTCTCCACGATCGTGAAGCGTCCGGCCCGCCCGGCGTGGACCGGTTCCTCCCGCCGTACCCCCTCCACCCGTCCGCCGGTGCTCTCGCCCAAGGAGCTCCAGCTGACGAACGCCGCGAACGGCACCTCGGCGGCCGCGGCCGCCGCCGCGCCGGTCTCGACGGAGAAGGGCATCGAGGTGGCCCCGGAGGACCGCCCCGAAGCCTGACCCACCCGGAATGGAAGCCGCGCCCCCCAGGTTCTAGCCTGGGGGGCGCGGCACATTTGCACGAGGGCCGCGCGTGCGCACAGGAACGAGGATGAGATGACCGACCCAGTGACCCTGACCGGTGGCGAGGGCACGATCGGCGAGTTCGACGAGAAGCGCGCCGAGGCGGCCGTCCGAGAGCTCCTGATCGCGGTCGGCGAGGACCCGGACCGGGAAGGCCTCCTGGAGACCCCGGCGCGCGTGGCGCGGGCGTACAGGGAGATATTCGCCGGCCTCTACCAGAAGCCCGAAGAGGTCCTGACCACGACGTTCGACCTCGGCCACGACGAGATGGTCCTGGTGAAGGACATCGAGGTCATGAGCTCCTGCGAGCACCACCTGGTCCCCTTCCACGGCGTGGCCCACGTCGGTTACATCCCGTCCACCGACGGCAAGATCACCGGACTGTCCAAGCTGGCCCGCCTCGTGGACGTGTACGCCCGCCGCCCCCAGGTCCAGGAGCGGCTGACCACGCAGATCGCGGACTCCCTGATGGAGATCCTGGACCCGCGCGGCTGCATCGTGGTCATCGAGTGCGAGCACATGTGCATGACCATGCGCGGCGTCCGCAAGCCCGGCGCGAAGACCATCACCTCGGCGGTCCGCGGGCAGCTGCGCGACCCCGCGACCCGCAACGAGGCCATGAGCCTGATCATGGCGCGCTGAACCGGTGGTGGAACCCGCCGTCTGGGAGCCGCTGAGCGAGGACGTACGGCGCACCCTGGAGCTGCTGCTCGACGGCGGGTCCGACGTCCACCGGGCCCTGCGGGCACAGATCCCGTACACCGAGATGCGGGCCGGCGGCTGCGCCTGTCCCTGCGTGTACCTGCGGGTGGACACCACGGCGGTGGCGGCCGCGCCGACGGGCCGGCGCTTCGGGCCCGTCGCCGGGGCCTCCCTGCTCGGCCCGGACGGCGGCTACGACGGCGAGGCGACCCTGTTCGCCTCCGAGGGCGGCCTGGCGGACCTCCAGTTCTGCGACTGGGAGGACCGCGGCCCCGGGCCGCGTCCGCTCTGGGAGTGGCTGGGGGACCGCCACGAGTGAGCCCCCGGGGTCAGGCGGTGGCCGGGGCCTTGCCCGGGTCGTCGTCCTCGGGGAGCTTCAGGACGTGCTCCAGGAAGAGCGCGGCGGCCACCACGGCGGCCCCCGCGAGGACCGAACCGCCCGCGTACCAGGCCTGGTCGCGGCGGGCGGGGACGTCCAGGGCATCCGTCAGCAGGAAGACGCCGACGCCGCCGTACATGCCCGCCACCAGGGCCGCGACCAGGGCGCTCGCCTGGCCGAAGACCACGGCCCGGGCCGCCATCAGCGGCTCCACGCCCTTGGCCCCCGGCCGGCGCTCGCGCTGGGCCTTCAGGCGGGCGCGCATCGACAGGGCCGTCGCCAGCAGCACGGCGGCGATCACCGCCAGCACGATCGGCGCGGCCAGCGGGACGCCCGGCAGGGTGCCGTACGCGTTCCACAGGCGGGCGCCCGCCCAGGACAGCACACCGGCGCTCGCGAAGATGCCCGCCAGGACCGCCGGCCTCAGTTGCTTCACTTGCACATCCCCACTCGGTGACTGGTACCGCACAAGCTAACGGCTATTCCGGCAGGCGGAGTTCCAGGTCGCGGCGCGCCGTGACACCGGTGAGCCCGATCGCGGCCAGCAGCTCCGCGACGGGGCCGCGGCCCGGGAGCTGGGCCCCGGCGTCGATGTCGTGCCAGGGGGCCAGCACGAAGGACCTCAGGTGCGCCCGGGGGTGCGGGAGGGTCAGCACGGGGTCGTCGGAGACCACGTCGGCGTACGTGACGATGTCGACGTCGATCGTGCGCGGCCCCCAGCGCTCCTCGCGGACCCGGTCGAAGGCCTCCTCGATGGCGTGGGCCCGCTCCAGCAGCGACGAGGGCGGCAGGGTGGTCTTCAGCGCGACGACGGCGTTCAGGTACGAGGGCTGCGAGCCGGGCTCGACGCCCCACGGCTCCGTCTCGTAGACGGGGGAGACGGCCTTGACCCGCAGCCCCGGGGTGTCCCCGAGGGCGTCGATGGCGCCCTGGAGGGTGTCCAGGCGGTTGCCGAGGTTCGCGCCGAGCGCGATGACGGCCCACTTGGGGTTCGAAAGGGTGACGTCCGCCGCGTCGACCGTCTCGACGACGGAGGCGGGCACGGGCTGGACCGTGGGGTCGCTCTGGGCGTTCAGTCCGTTGTTCATGCGCGGCTCCGGGTGATCGTGATGGTCACGTCGTCGAACGGGACGGTGATCGGCGCGTCCGGCTTGTGCACGACGACCTCCACCTGCGCCACGGCCTCGTGCTTGAGGCACTGCTGGGCGATCCGCTCGGCGAGGGTCTCGATCAGGTCCACGGGCTCGCCCTGGACCACGTCCACGACCTCCTCCGCGACGACCCCGTAGTGCACGGTCTTGGCCAGGTCGTCCCCGGCCGCCGCCGGGCGGGTGTCCAGGTGCAGCACGAGGTCGACGATGAAGGTCTGGCCCTCCTCGCGCTCCCGGGGGAAGACGCCGTGGTGCCCGCGAGCCTTGAGGCCGCGCAGCGCGACACGATCCACGCGAATCACTCCTGCTTTCGTAGGTTCTTCCGGTCCCGGGACTCCCCGGGGCCATGGGCCTACGCCGAGTGCGGTCGGCGTCGTCCACCTTCGAATTTACCTGCGACGAACCCCGGGTCCCGCCCTTGGGGTCAGCCGGAGGCCTCTTCTTCCTCGTCATCGGAGTCCGTGAGCACCGGAGAACCGTGGTGGGACCACAGGCGCCACCCCTCCGGTGTGCGTCGGAACACATTCGTGGCGACGACCAGCTGGCCCACCAGCGGACCCAGCTCCCCGGCCTGCTCGGCCGGGCCCCCGCTGAGGATGTTCTCGGTGCAGGTGACCAGGGCGGTGTCGCCTATGAGGGCCACCTTGGTGTCCGTCAGGAAGAACTGGATGTACTCGGTGTTGGACATGATCAGCGCGTACGAGCGCAGCACCTCGCCCCGCCCCGAGAGCACCGGCCACCCGGGGTGGACGCAGGAGATCTCGTCCTCGAGCCAGAGCGCCGACAGCGTGTCGAAGTCCCCCTGCTCCATGGCCGCGTAGAAGGCCGTGTTGGCCTCTTCCACGGCTTCCATGTCGGTACGGCTCACCGTGCCCCTTCCCTGTACGTCCGGCGGGTGTACGTCCGGCGGGTCACAGAGCCCCTTCCACGGCGCGGGCCACCCGAACCGCGTCGGCGGTCGCCCGTACTTCGTGCACCCGTACGGCCCAGGCACCCTGGTGCGCGGCGATGGCCGAGACGGCGGCGGTGGCCGCGTCCCGCTCGCGGGCCGGCGGCGGGGCGGCGTCGGGGGTGGCGGCCAGGACCCGGCCGAGGAAGCGCTTGCGGGACGCGGCGACGAGGAGGGGGAAGCCGAGGGCCCGCAGCTCGGGGAGGCGGGCGACCAGGGCCAGGTCGTGCTCGGCGTTCTTGGCGAAGCCCAGGCCCGGGTCGACGACGAGCCGCTCGGGGGCGATGCCGCCGGAGACGACGGCGTCGATGCGCGTGCGGAGCTCGGCGGTGACTTCCGCGAGGACGTCGTCGTAGACGGCGAGGCGGTTCATGCCGTCGCTGAAGCCGCGCCAGTGCATCACCACGAAGGGGACCTCGGCGGCGGCGACGGCGGGAACCATCCCGGGGTCGGCGAGGCCGCCGCTGACGTCGTTGACGAGGGCGGCGCCGGCCGCCACGGCCTGGGCGGCGACGGCCGCGCGCATGGTGTCGACGGAGACGGTGACCCCCTCGGAGGCCAGGCCCCGCACGACGGGGACGACGCGGCGGAGCTCTTCGTCGGCGTCGACGCGGGAGGCGCCGGGGCGGGTGGACTCGCCGCCGACGTCGACGAGGTCGGCGCCCTGGGCGACGAGCTCGAGGCCGCGCTTCACGGCGGCGGTGGTGTCGAACCACCGGCCGCCGTCGGAGAAGGAGTCCGGGGTGACGTTGACGACGCCCATGACCGCGCAGCGGTCCCAGTCGGGCAGCCCTGTGACGTTGCCCCTGGGGGCCGGCCCGAGGTTGCTGTTCATGGGCTCCAGGGTAGAGCCCCTGCCCTGGCCGGGCGCTTGCCCCTTCTCCACGCGCCGGTCGGCCGTGGCCGGCCGCGCCTCCTCACGCGCCGCTGCCTCGGACTCCGTCCGGCGGAGCCGGGCGGGGGTGCGGCCGGGGCCGGTGGTCGTCTGCGGGTGGGGGCCGCTCCGCGGGGCGGCCCCTCCCCGCCCTTCCCCCGTTCCCCGGGGCTGCGCCCCGGACCCCGTCTCCTGGGGGCTCCGCCCCCAGACCCCCGCGCCTCAAACGCCGGCGGGGCTGGCAAGGCTCGAACGCGGGCGGAGCCCGGAAGGCCGGACGCCGGCGGGGCCGGGAAGGCCGGACGCGGGCGGGGCCGGGAAGGCCCGAACGTCGGCGGGGCCGGGAAGGCCGCTCGCCGGCGGGGCCGGGAAGGCTCGAACGCGCGGGGCTGGGAAGGCCGGACGCCAGCGGGCCCGGGAAGGCCGGACGCGGGCGGGGCTGGGGAGGCGCGAACGTCGGCGGGGCTGGGAACGTCGAACGCCGGCGGGGCTGGAAATCCAGCCCCGCCGGCGTTTGAGGCGCGGTCCGGGCAGAGCCCGGGGAACGGTGGAAGGGTGGGTGGGGGACCGCTCCGCGCAGCGGCACCACCCGCCGGGCGGACCACCGGCCCCAACCCCTGGCCCCACACGGACCACCCCGGACGGAGTCCGGCGTAGCGGCGCCCAGCAGGGACGGGCGCCGGTGCGAGGGGCTACGCCATCTGGACCTCGCGTTCCTGCTGGGACGGGACCTTCGCCGGGTGGATGGTGTGGGCGCAGGTGCGGACCGGCTTGGGGCGGCGGCGGCTGGCGAACAGGCGCGGCAGCGCCAGCGTCACGAAGCCCTCGGCCTGCATCACGGCGAAGCCGATGCGCGGCAGGTCGCGGTTGTGCCGGAAGACCATGAAGCGCGGCTCCCAGCGGGGGCGGAACTTCTCGTTGAACTTGTACAGCGACTCGATCTGGAACCAGCGCGAGAGGAAGACCAGCAGCCCGCGCCAGGCCCGCAGGACCGGTCCGGCGCCGATCTTCTCACCGCGGGCGAGGGCCGAGCGGAACATCGCGAAGTTCAGGGAGACCTTCTCGATGCCCAGCTCGGGGGCCTGCTGGAGGGAGGCGACGATCAGCAGTTCGTTCATGCCGGGGTCGGCGCCCCGGTCGCGGCGCATCATCTCCAGCGACATGCCGTCCTTGCCCCACGGCACGAAGTGCTGGATGGCCTTGAGGTCGCCGAAGGGGCTGCTGTCGCCCTCCTCCACGCGGTGCGCGGTGGCGATGATGCAGTCGCCGTCGCCCGGGTCGCCGACGCGGCCCAGGGCCATGGAGAAGCCGCGCTCGGTGTCGGTGCCGCGCCAGGCCTCCGCGGCGCCGCGTACGGCCGTCAGCTCCTCCTCGGTGAGCTCGCTGACCCGGCGGACCTTGGTGGTGTAGCCGTTGCGCTCGATGCGCTTGACCATCTGGCGGACGTTGCGCATCGGGCGGCCCGACAGGGAGAAGTCTTTGACGTCGACGATGGCCTCGTCACCGAGCTCCAGGGCGTCCAGGCCGGTCTCGCGGGTCCAGACCTCGCCGCCGGTCTCGCTGCAGCCCACGACGGCGGGGGTCCAGGAGTGGGCCTTGGCCTCCTCCATGAACCGCTCGATGGCGCCGGGCCAGGCCTCGACGTCGCCGACCGGGTCGCCGGAGGCGAGCATCACGCCGGAGACCACGCGGTAGGTGACGGCGGCCTTGCCGCTGGGGGAGAAGACGACGGCCTTGTCGCGGCGGAGCGCGAAGTGGCCGAGGGAGTCGCGGCCGCCGTGCTTGGTGAGCAGCTCGCGCAGCTTCGCCTCGTCGTCGGAGGTGAGCCGGGCGGCCGGGTGCTCGGGGCGGAAGGCCAGGTAGATGGTGGTGACGGCGGTCAGCATGCCGAGGGCGCCGAGGGAGTACCCGACGGTCCAGGAGACCCGGCCGGCGTAGTCGACAGGGCCCTCGAAGCCGAAGAGGCCGTAGACGACGTGGGTGATCTGTTCGTACAGGCTGGGGCGGCCGACGACCTTGCCCGGGTGCACGTTGACGATGACCAGGCCCAGCCCGATGGAGCCGGCGCTCATCAGGACGAAGTTGGCCAGGGCCTTCCAGCGGCTGCGCGGGTCCGGCAGGGCCTTGAATTCACCCTGGTGGCGCACCAGCAGCGCGAGGAGGACGGCCGAGATGACCACGCCGATGACGGAGTGGCGGTACGCGAACTGTGCGACGGCGCCGGCGGGCAGCAGGATGACGGCGGCCCGCCAGGCCCGCCGCTTGCGGCGCTTGAGACCGTGCGCGAGGAGCAGGATGAGCACGCCCGCGCTGATGGACAGGGCCGCGGCGAAGGGGCCCAGGGAACCGGGCAGCACCTCGGTGACCGCGTGGATCCGGCTGTGGCGGAATCGCGGGAAGACGCCCGCCGCGATGTCCAGAAGGCCGACGATCATGACGGCCGTACCTACGAGACCGGGCACCGACTCCGGCCGTGGTCCGCGGAAGATTCGCCGGACCGTACTCGGAACCTGTCCCGACTTATCGCCATCTATCCTGCTAGACATCGCTTCCCGTTGCTCCGCGAGAGATCATGTGGCCGAAGGCCGTGACAGCCTCCGGAGTGTGGTGCGTCCATTAGGACGACATCCGTGGGGAGCGGGTTCACTCTTCCGTCGGAAAAATCCAGTCCTGCCATCAGAAAGTCGACTGACTGCTCATGGGTCTCACCAGTAATACGGTTCTGGTCCTGGCCATCATCGCGGGCGTGGCCCTGTTCGCGGTCACGGTCTGGGCCTGGCCGAAGCTCTCGGGGCGCGGCGTGCGCGCGGTTCTCAGCCGGATCGGCCTGCTGCTCGCGACCCAGCTGGCGCTGTTCTCGGCAGTCGGGCTCGCGGCGAACAAGTCGTTCCTCTTCTACGGATCGTGGGCCGACCTCTTCGGCCAGGAGACCGCCGTCGGCAAGGTCGTCGACCACTCGATGAGCAGCAAGGACATCAAGGTCGTCGACAAGCAGAAGCTGGACGTGCCCGGCGGGGGCAAGCCCCAGGTCGGCGGCCAGATCCTGAAGGTCTCCATCACGGGCCAGAAGTCGAAGATAACGAGCCCCGGCTACGTCTGGCTGCCGCCGGAGTACTTCCAGCCGCAGTACAAGGACCAGAACTTCCCGGCGTCGATCGTGCTGACCGGCTACCCGGGCACCGCCGAGAACCTGATCAAAGGGCTGAACTACCCGATGACGGCCTTCAAGCAGGCCAAGGCGGGCAAGATGAAGCCGATGATCCTGGTCATGCTGCGCCCGACCATCGCGCCGCCGCGCGACACCGAGTGCGTGGACATACCCGATGGCCCGCAGACCGAGACGTTCTTCGCGAAGGACCTGCCGCAGGCCATCCAGTCCACCTTCCGGGTGGGCAAGAAGGCGGAGAACATGGGCTTCATCGGGAACTCGACGGGCGGCTACTGCGCCCTGAAGATCGCCGCGCACCACCCGCAGACCTTCGGTGCGGGCGTGGGCCTGTCCGCGTACTACAAGGCGGCGGACGACGCGACGACCGGTGACCTGTTCCACGGCGACGACAAGCTGAAGGCCCGCGCGGACGTCCTCCAGAGCCTCCAGGCCAAGAAGCCGACCGGTACGTCCTTCCTGGTCACGACCAGCGAGAAGGGCGAGGACAACCTGAACGACACCAAGAAGTTCATCAAGCTGGTCAAGGGCCCGGACCGGGTCTCCTCGATCATCCTCGACAGCGGCGGCCACAACTTCAACACCTGGCGCCGCGAGATCCCGCCGATGCTGGTGTGGCTGAGCGGCCGGATCCAGGCCTGAGCCGCGCGCGGTGACAGGACGTACGTGAAGGGCCCGGCTCCGGCCGGGCCCTTCGCGCGTCCGCGGGGGTTCCGGGTCACGGGTCCGGGGTGTCAGGCGTCCTGGTGGCCGGCCCGGCGCAGCGCCCGGTGGACGCCGGCGGGGGTCAGTACGCCGGCCAGCGCGCCGGAGTCCGGGTCGGTGACGCCGATCCGGCCCGAGTCCTCCTGGAGCAGGGCGGCGAGGGCCTCGCGCAGCGACGCCCCCAGGGGCACCGAGGTGGCGGGGGCCGGGCCCTCGGCGGCCGTCACGTCGGCCGCTGCGACCGGGGTGACGGCGAGCCGCTTGAGTCCCCGGTCGGCGCCGACGAACGAGGCGACGTACGCGCTGGCGGGCGCGGCGAGCACGGCGGCCGGGCGGGCGAACTGCTCGATGGTGCCCTCCCCGTAGACCGCGATCCGGTCGCCGAGCCGGACGGCCTCCTCCAGGTCGTGCGTGACGAGCAGGATCGTCTTGCGGACGGTCCGCTGGAGGGCCAGGAACTCGTTCTGCAGCCGTTCGCGCACCACCGGGTCCACCGCGCCGAACGGCTCGTCCATCAGCAGGACCGGCGGGTCCGCCGCGAGGGCGCGGGCCACGCCGACGCGCTGGCGCTGCCCGCCCGACAGCTGCTGCGGGTACCGGCCCCCGTAGACGGCCGGATCCAGCCCCACGAGTTCGAGCAGTTCGGCCGCGCGGGCGCGGGCCCTCGCCTTCGGGGTACCGATCAGCTGCGGCACGGTCGCCGTGTTCTCCAGCACCGTCCTGTGCGGGAACAGCCCGACCTGCTGGATGACGTAGCCGATGCGGCGGCGCAGCTCGACCGGGTCGGCGGCCGCGATGTCCTCGCCGTTCAGCAGGATCCGTCCCGAGGTCGGCTCGATCAGCCGGTTGACCATCTTCATCGTGGTCGTCTTGCCGCAGCCGGACGGGCCCACCAGCGTCACCAGCTCGCCCTCCGCGACCTCGAAGGACAGGTCCTCCACGGCCGTCGTCCCGTCGGGGTACCGCTTGGTCACTCGCTCGAATCGGATCACCCCGCCATCCTCCCCCAGCGGTCCGCCCGGATGGGCGAAGGGTTCGTCAGGGGAGTGTTGCGACTGTGCGAATGATTCCGGCCAGCACGGGCACCGGGGGTTATGGTCGCTCGAGGGCCGGTCTCCGGCACACGCGTGCGAGGAGAAGGGGGTGGGCGGCATGGCCGGGCAGGGCTGCCTGGTGGCGAACGACTGGATCTGCTGGGAGTACGTCAGCTCCCGCTCCGCGGAACTCGCCGACGCCACGGCCGAGCACGTCTGGATCACCGCCGTGTCGGTGCTCATCGGTGTCGCCGTGGCCGTGCCGCTCGCGCTGCTGGCCCGCCGCGGCCGCCGCTGGGCGGCCCCCGTGCTGGGCCTGACGACCCTGCTGTACACGATCCCCTCGCTCGCCATGTTCTCGCTGCTGCTGCCCTTCTTCGGGCTGTCGGCGGCGCTCGTGGTGACGGGCCTGGTCCTGTACTCGCTGACGATCCTGGTCCGCAACGTCCTGGCCGGCCTGGAGGCCGTCCCCGAGGACGTACGCGAAGCCGCGCGCGGGATGGGCTACGGCCCGGCCCGGCTGCTGTGGCAGGTCGAACTCCCGCTGGCACTGCCGGCGCTGCTCGCCGGGGTCCGGATCGCCACCGTGTCGACCGTGGCGCTGACCACCGTCGGCTCCATCGTCGGCAAGGGCGGCCTGGGCAACCTGATCGCTCCCGCCGTGAACAGTTCCTTCAAGGCCCAGGTGCTCACCGCCTCGGTGCTGTGCGTGCTGCTCGCGCTCGCCGCCGACCTGCTGCTGCTCGGCGTGCAGCGGCTGCTGACCCCGTGGACGCGCCCCGGCCGTCCCGCGAAGGCCGAGGGGGCGTGAGGGCATGGGCGTGATGGGGCGGGCCTGGGACTGGCTGGCCGACGGGGCCAACTGGTCCGGGGAGGCCGGGGTGTGGCACCGGCTCGGGGAGCACGTCTACGTCAGCGGGATCGCCCTGGCCATCGCCTGTGCGGTGGCCCTGCCGGTCGGGCTGTGGCTCGGCCACCTCGGCAAGGGCGGCACGCTCGCGGTGAACGTCTCCAACGCGGGGCGGGCGGTACCGGTGTTCGCGGTGCTGGCCCTGTTCATGGTCTCGCCGCTGCGCAGCGCGGGCTACGTCCCGACCATCGCCGCGCTCGTGCTGTTCGCGGTGCCGCCGCTGCTGACCAACGCGTACGTCGGCATGCGGGAGGTGGACCGCGCGGTGGTCGAGGCGGCCCGGGGCATGGGCATGTCCGGCCGCCAGCTCTTCCTGCGGGTGGAACTCCCGCTCGCGCGGCCGCTGGTGATGACGGGGCTGCGCTCCGGTGCCGTGCAGGTCATCGCCACCGCCACGATCGCGGCGATGGTCGGCCAGGGCGGCCTGGGCCGGATCATCACCGCCGGCTTCAACACGTACGACACCCCGCAGGTGGTGGCGGGCGCCGTGCTGGTGGCCCTGCTGGCCCTGGTGGTGGAGGGCTTCCTGGTGGCGGCGGACCGGCTGCTGCCGCGGGTCCCGTCACGCTGAGGCGCGGCCGCCGTGCCGCGGCCCTCCCGGCCCGCGGCCCTTCCCCGATTCCTAAGGAGCATGATGAGCAAGTCCACGCGCATCCTCGGCGCGACCCTGGGCGCGGTGGCCCTGACCGTCTCGCTCGCCGCCTGCGGGGGCGAGAGCCTGGAGACGTCCAAGGACGGCGGCTCCTCCGCGGCGCCGGCCGGGGGCGGCAAGGGCAGGCTGGTGGTGGGAGCGGCGGGCTTCACCGAGTCCAACGTGCTGGCCGAGCTGTACGCGCAGCTGCTGAGGGGCGCCGGCTACGACGCCTCCATCACCACCGTCAACAACCGGGAGCTGTACGAGCCGTCGCTGGAGAAGGGCGAGATCGACGTCGTCCCGGAGTACGCGGCCACGCTCGCGGAGTTCCTCAACGCCAAGGTGAACGGCCCGAACGCGCCCAAGGAGAAGCCGGTCGCCTCCAGTGACGCGGCGGCGACGGTGGCGGCACTGGAGAAGCTCGCGCAGCCGCTCGGGCTGAAGGTGCTGCCGGCGGGCGCGGCGGTCGACCAGAACGCCTTCGCGGTGAGCCGGGAATTCGCGCGGAAGAACAACCTCAAGTCCCTTTCCGATCTTGGAAAGTCGGGGCTGAGGGTGAAGATCGCGGCGGGTGACGAATGCGCGGTGCGGCCCTTCTGCGCCCCGGGGTTGGAGAAGGCGTACGGAATCCAGGTTTCCGGCATCGACCCCAAGGGAGTCGGCACCCCGCAGGCCAAACAGGCCGTCAAGGACGGGGTGGACCAGCTGGTGCTGACCACCACCACCGACGCCACCCTCGACGGCTACGGCCTGGTCCTGCTGGAGGACGACAAGAAGCTCCAGAACGCCGACAACGTGCTGCCGGTCGTCAACGCCAAGGACGCCGGGGCCCCTGAGGTCGCGGCCGCCCTCGACGGGCTGACCAAGGTGCTGACGACCGCCGACCTCGTCGAGCTGAACCGCAAGGTGGACGCGGAGCGGGCGAAGCCGTCGGACGTCGCCAAGTCCTATCTCGACTCCAAGGGCCTTCTGCGGAAGCAATAGTTCCGTGTTTGTTCGCCAATTGTGGGGTAGCTGCCCGGGAACGGATTGCCGGGCGGGTACCCCACACGCCGCCCACGCCCTGTAAATTTCAGGCCATGCCCCGTGGACGTCACCGCAATCCCGAGCCCCTGCACCGACTTCTCACGCCGGCGGCCGTCGCCGGGGTTTCCGTGGCCGGCGCCGGCGCGGCGTGGCTGCTGGCGGAACCCCTCGCACTGCGCCTGCTCGTGGCCCTCACGGCCGCCGCGGGCGTCGGCGGTGCCGTCCTCATGCGCTCCTGGGACCGGGCGGCCGGCCGCCGGGTGGCGGAGCTGGCCCGCGAGCGGGTCAAGGACGAGTGGAAGACCGACGAGCGGATAGCCGCGCTCGAGTCCGACCTCGAGGAAGCCCGCCTGCTGCGCGCCCGGCTCGACGCCAAGCTGCGCGCCAAGCGCGTCGAACTGGCGGGCCTGCGCGGGGAGCACGCCGCGCTGCTGCGCCGGTACGCGACCGCCGAGACCGAGCGCGCCAGCGCCCTGGAGAAGCGCCGGCTGCTCGCCATCGAGGCCGCCTCGGCCCCGGCGGGCCCCAAGGAGCTCCCGGCGGTCTCCGAGGAACGCACCGGCGCCGGCGCGCCCACCCCGGTCGGCTACGCCCGGGCGCACGCCGCGATGTCGGCCCTGGCGCGCAAGGCGCAGGAACGGTCCGCCGCCGCTCCCCCGGCCCCCGCCGCCCCCGCCACGGCCGTCGCGCACACCCGGCCCGCCGCTCCCGCCCCGGCGGCGGCGGCCGTCGCGGCCCGCCGGCCGGCCGCGGCCGTGGCCCCGTACGCGGCCCAGCGCCGCACCGCCTCCCGCGTCGAGGGCGGCTTCGACTTCTTCGGCACCAAGAACGCCGCGCAGGCCCGCGCCGTGATCGAGTCCGTGCAGAACGAGGACCTGGCCGACGTGGTCGGCGCCGAGGCCCTCGCCGTCCACAAGGCGGAGACCGCGGGCGGCGGAGCGGAGCCGGAGTTCAAGGCGGCCACCCCCGAACAGGAGGCGATGGGCCAGGTCATCGACCTGACGGCGCACGACGAGACCGAGCCCATCGACGTGGTCCGGCTCCGCACCGCGATCTCGTAGGCCCTGACCGTTCGGCCCTGACCGCTCCGTCCTGACCGCTCCGCACTGACCGTTCGGCCGGGCACCCGCTGAGGGTGCCCGGCCGAACGGATTTTCCACAGCCTGTGCACAACCCGCGGGGTCGCGTCGGGCCCGGCAGGCCGGCCGGGCTCAGGGGAAGACGAGCACCAGCCCCGCCGCGGCCGGCTCCAGCACCAGCTGCGCGCCCAGAGCCCAGCCACGCAGCCGCTCCGGCGCGGCCAGGGCCAGCACCATCGCCACCGCCGCCGCACCGCACAGCACCAGGAAGAGGACCCCGGGGAAGGGCGCGCAGCCGCCGTACATCAGGCAGCGGCCACCCGTCTCGGTGGACAGCACCAGGATCTTCGCCACCACCAGCGCGGGCAGGAACAACGCGGCGGCGATCAGCGCGTGCACGCGCGTCCGCCCCACCCCGGCGGACGGGGGCGCGGCGACGGTCGGGGGCTGAGGGCTCCAGGTCATGCGGCCATCCTGGCGCGGCGGGCCGGGCGCGGGGATCCGTACGCGTACTCAGACGCCCCGGCCCCGTACCCAGTACCCGGTACGGCGACGGCCCGGTGGCTCAGAACAGCGGCAGCTGGCCCGGATGCGGCCCGAGGACGAAGCCGTCCAGGGTCGGGGCCGAGGCGCCGAGCACCACGCGGGCCCGGGAGCCGGGGCAGGACACCAGGTCGCCCCGGCCGCGCCCGGCCGGAGGGTCGTGGCGGGCGATCCGGCCGGCCGTCACCGCGCAGTCGCGGCCGCAGGCGGGGCAGGCCCGTCGGGGGGAGTGGGACATGCCCCCAGTCTGCCCTGCCGCACCGACACCGAAGCCGTCAGGAGGCCGCCGGGGCCTCCGCCGCCGCCCTGGACGCCAGCCACGCCCGGTGCGTCTCGTCGACCCGGGCCCACAGGGCGTCCCGGTCGGCGGCCGTCAGGTCGTCGAGGCTCCGCCGGAAGGTGCCCGCCACGGTCTCGAAGAACTCCCGCTGCCCGGCCACTTCACGCCGGCCGGTCTCCTTCCCGGCGGAGATCCGGGTCAGGACGCGGCCGCGCATGACGTCGATGCCGTCGGCGTCGCGCCGGAGCAGCGCGAGCGTCCGTACGAAGGGGGATTCCGGGGAGGTCGCCAGCCAGGTGTGCGTCTCCTGGAAGTCGGCCGTCGTGGCGGGCGCGTCGCGGAAGTTGACCCGCGGCGTGCTGCTGGCGGGGGACAGGAAGCTCCAGCCCGGGCCCTCGCCCTCCAGGGGCTCCAGCCGCTCCAGTGCGTAGCGGAAGCCGCCCTGCTCGTACGAGCCCTCGCGCAGCGGCAGCGGCTCGTACGGGCCGTCGCCGAGCCCGGCGTCCACCCAGTACGCCTCCCCGTCCACGCGGACCGTCAAGGTCAGGTGCTGCCCGTTGACCACGCGCGAGGCGGCATCGTCCTCGACGCCGCCGAGGTGGCGGGTCACGTCGTACCCCAGGTGTTCCAGGAGCGCGGCGAAAGCGCCGTTGAGGTGGAAGCAGTAACCGCCGAAACCCGCGCCCAGCCGCCGCACCGACAGCGCCGGGTCTATACCCGGCGGCCGGCCCGCGTGGATGTCGAGGTTGTCGTAGGCGACGTGCTCCAGGTGGGCGCGCTGGAGCGCGAACAGCCTTCCCGCGGAGGGAGCGCCGGGAGCGGTGATGCCGATCCTGCGCAGGTAGTCCGTGTACGTACCAGTGGTCATGGGGGCACCCTAGGGCGCCCCACCGACACCGCCCCGGCCGCCCTCCGCCGGACCGTCAGGTCGGGCGAGGAGCGGAAGCGGGCGGTCCCGGCTACTTGTCGATGTCGCCGACCACGAAGAAGAGCGAGCCCAGGATCGACACCATGTCCGCGACCAGCTGCCCCGGCAGCAGCACCGCCAGCGCCTGGATGTTGTTGAAGGAAGCGCTGCGCAGTTTCAGCCGGTACGGGGTCTTCTCGCCCTTCGAGACCAGGTAGTAGCCGTTGATGCCGAGCGGGTTCTCCGTCCAGGCGTACGTGCTGCCCTCGGGCGCCTTCAGGACCTTCGGCAGCCGCTGGTTGACCGGCCCGGGCGGCAGCTCGGCCATCCGGTCCAGGCAGGCCACGGCCAGGTCGAGGGCGTTGTGCGTCTGGTCGAGCAGCACCTCGAAGCGGGCCAGGCAGTCGCCCTCGGTGCGGGTGACGACCTTCAGTACGTCGGCCAGCTCGCCGTACGCGAGGTACGGCTCGTCGCGGCGCAGGTCGAAGTCGACGCCGGAGGCGCGGGCGATCGGGCCGGAGACCCCGTACGCGTGCACCGCCTCGGGGGACAGGACGCCGACGCCGCGGGTGCGGGCGCGGAAGATCTCGTTGCCGTGGACCAGCTTGTCGTAGACGTCCATGCGGGTGCGGACGTCGGCGATGGCGGCGCGGGCCCGGCCGAGCCAGCCGGCGGGGAGGTCCTCCTTGAGGCCGCCGACGCGGTTGAACATGTAGTGCATGCGGCCGCCGGAGATCTCCTCCATGACGGCCTGGAGCTCCTCGCGCTCGCGGAACGCGTGGAAGATCGGGGTGATTCCGCCCAGTTCGAGGGGGTACGACCCGAGGAACATCAGGTGGTTCAGGACCCGGTTCAGCTCGGCGAGGAGCGTACGCATCCACACCGCGCGCTCGGGGACCTCCATGCCGAGCATCCGCTCGACGGCCATGACCACGCCGAGCTCGTTGGAGAACGCGGACAGCCAGTCGTGGCGGTTCGCGAGCATCACGATCTGCCGGTAGTCGCGGGCCTCGAAGAGCTTCTCGGCACCCCGGTGCATGTAGCCGACCACCGGCTCGGCGCTGGCGATGCGCTCGCCGTCCAGGACGAGCCGCAGGCGCAGCACGCCGTGGGTGGAAGGGTGCTGGGGTCCGATGTTGAGCACCATGTCGGTGCTCTCCGCCGCACCGCCGATGCCGACCGTGGTCTCCGTCATGGGCGCATTGTCTCAGTCCTAGGGTGGGCACATGGATACGGGGACGCAGGGTGAGACGGGCCGTCCGCGGTGGGTGGGCCTGCCGGGCGGACTGCGCCGGATCAGGCGGCTGCTGCTGGTGATCTGGACGGTGCCGCTGACGGCGGCCACGGGCGTGTCGCTGGGTCTGGCGTTCGGGCCGGGGTGGGCGGCCTGCGGGGCGTTCTGGCTCGCGGTCCTGGGCTGGGGGTGGGTGCTGGTGGGGCGGAACTGGCGGTCCTGGCGGTACGCGGAGCGGGCGGACGACCTGCTGATCAGCCGGGGGGTGCTGTGGCGGGAGGAGACGGTGGTCCCGTACGGGCGGATGCAGCTGGTGGAGGTGACCTCGGGCCCGCTGGAGCGCCGCTTCGGCCTGGCCTCGGTCCAGCTCCACACGGCGGCCGCCGCGACGGACGCCAAGATCCCGGGCCTGGCCCCCGCCGAGGCGGAACGCCTCCGCGACCGCCTGACGGCGCTCGGCGAAGCCAGGTCGGCGGGCCTGTGACCGGCCCCTCCGCGGGAACCCCGGACGGGGACGCCCCGCCGCCGGCTTCCGCGACGCCCCCCGGCACCCCCGCCCCGCGGGGGAGCGGTGAGCGGCGGCTGCACGTGCTGACCCCGCTGCGCCGCGCATGGGTGCCGATCGCCGCCACCGCCGGTGTCCTCGTCCAGCAGGGCGACCGCGTCCAGGAGTGGATCACCGGCCTCACCCCCGCCGTGCGGCTGCTCGTGGTGGCCGGGCTGGTCCTCGTCTTCGGCACGTACGGCTTCCTCAGCTGGTGGTTCACCCACTACGCCGTCACCGACACCGAGCTGCGCATCCGCACCGGCCTGCTCTTCCGCCGCACCGCCCACATCCGCCTCGACCGCCTCCAGGCCGTGGACGTGACCCGCCCGATGCTGGCCCGGCTGGCCGGGGTCGCCAAACTCCGCCTCGACGTCGTCGGCACCGAGGAGAAGGACGAGCTCGCCTTCCTCGACGAACGCGACGCCGTCGCCCTGCGCGCCGAGCTGCTGGCGCGGGCGGCGGGCTTCGCGCCCGCCGAAGCCGTCGCCGTCGGCCAGGCCCCCGCGCGCGAGCTGCTGCGCGTGTCCGTACGGGACCTGGTGGCCTCCCTGCTGCTCAGCCTCGACGTGTGGGCGGCGCTCGCCGCCGGGCTCGTCGCCCCGCTGGCGGTGTGGCGGCTCAGCGACAGCGCCTGGGCGGCGGTGGTCATCCTGGTCCCGCTGCTCGGCGCGGTGTGGACCGGCAGCCTCGGCCGCTTCCTCGCCGGGTACGGCTGGACCGTCGCCGAGTCCCCCGACGGGCTGCGCCTGGACCACGGGCTGCTGGACCGGGCCCACGAGACCGTCCCGCCGGGGCGCGTGCAGACCGTACGCATCGTGGAGCCGCTGCTGTGGCGGCGGCTCGGCTGGGTCCGGGTGGAGCTGGCCGTGGCGGGCTCCGGGAACGGGGTGCTGGTGCCGGTGGCCACCCGCGCCGCCGCCCACGCCCTCATCGCCCGCGTGCTGCCGGGAGCGGACCCGGCGGGCCTGGAGTTCAGCCCCTCCCCGCGCACCGGCTCGCGGTGGGTGGTGCCGGTGTGGTGGAAGGGGTACGGCCTGGCCGTCTCGGAGGAGGTCTTCGCGGCCCGGCGCGGGCGCCTGTGCCGGCGTACGGAGATCGTTCCGCATGCGAAGGTGCAGAGCGTGCGCCGCTCCCAGGGCCCCTGGGAACGCGCCCGGGGGCTGGCCGACCTGCACGTGGACACCGGCGCGAACCAGACCGTCACCGCCCGGCTGCGCGCCGCCGCCGAGGCCCGCGACCTGCTGCACGACCAGGCGGTCCGCTCCCGCACCTCCCGCGCGGCGGCCCGCCCCGACCGATGGATGACCTGACATGGCGACGGCCTACGAGCGGCTGCTGGGCACGGATTTCGACGGCGCCCCCACCGACGACCCCTACGAGGTGATCTGGGAGGGCGAGGACCGTCCCGCCCACCGCGACCGCGTCCCCGGCCTCACCGCCCTCGTCGGCGACCCGGCCGCGACCGGCGGCGAACGCCTCATGGCCCTCGTCGCCCTGGTCCACTGGGCGGAGCCCGCCGGGTACGAGGCCGTGGTCCGGGCCGCCACGACCGACCCCCGCGCCGCCTTCTGGTACGACTGGTCCGTCGACCGCTGGTTCTCGGTGGACCGCAGCTACGGCCTCTTCTGCGAAGCCGCCGTCGCCAGCCGCGAGTTGGCCGAGGAGAAGGGCACCTCGGCACTGCGCACCGAGACCCTCCGCGCCCTGGTCGGGCTCGCCGACCGGGAGGGCTTCGACAACCGGCTGGGCGACTGCCTGGACGCGCGGGACGTACGGGACTGCCTGCCCGTGATCCGTGCCGCCGTCGAGCGGGGCCTCGCCCGGATGCGGGCCGGCGAGCGCTTCCGCTTCGATGTGGAGACCCAACTCGTCGGCCTCGCGGGCGCGGTGACCCTCGTGGACGAGGCACCGGCCGTGGAGCTGCTGCGGCGGCTCCTGGGCGACGCACCCTCCGGCCGCGCCCTCCGGCACGCCGCCGGCCCCGTCTCCCGCTGCCAGGGCCCGGCCGGCCGGGCCCTGGCAGCCTGGCTGTGGGACGCGGGGGACGACTACGTACGGAAGGTCCTGGGGCAACGGGGACCGGAGCGCGGCGATTTCCGGCCAGACGCCAAGGCCGGACGAAACCGTGTTTGTGTTCGCAACGTCCCTTCGGTAGACAGGTAGGCACGCAAATGACGGCACAACACGTCAGGGGTGGGTGAATGAAGTTCGACATGGGCAGCACGACGCTGTCCGAGCTGGGCAAGGCCACGACCGGTTCCAGCGACGACCTCGGCACGCTGATCAAGCTGCTGATCGCCGCGGCGGACCCGCTGGAGGGCAAGTTCAACGGCGTCGGCCGGACCGCGTTCGACTCGTTCAAGCGGCGCTCCGACGCGATCACCGCCGAGCTGAACGGATCCCTGCGGGCCATCCTCGGCGGTCAGGCCGGGATGGACACCTCGTTCACCACCGGTGACCAGGAGCAGGGCGACAACGCCCACCAGAACATGGGCTCCGCCAACTTCGACGCCGCGCGCTTCGGCGCGCGCTGACACCGGGGGACTGTGAGACATGGCTAACCAGGACCGCACCTCGTACGACATCGCCGCCTCCGTGGAGGTCCAGGGCGGACTCGGCGGGATCATCGGCCAGCTGGAGCGGGTGCTCGGCGACCGTGACGCCGCGGTGAAGGCGGCGATGGCCGAGTTCACGGCCGACGGCGTCTCGGACGACTACCACGGCAAGGAAGTCCGCTGGAACAAGGCGGCGAACGAGGTGCGCGACATCATCCGCCTCGTCCGCACGACGCTGGAGCAGAACGACGCGACCGCGCAGGCCACGCTGGCGAGGGCCAGGGCGGCCGTCGACGCCATCGGCTGACGCCGGGCCGGACGGACGCGGGACGCGACGAGGGACGCGAAGAGGGACGCGAAGGACACGGGGGTAGGGCATGGACTGGGACATCAAGCCGTCCGGCGTGCAGGGGGTCGTCAACAAGACGATCACCGCCGCGGAGGGCTTCCAGAAGGCGGGCAAGACGCTCCAGACGGAGCTGCCGGAGGCGGCGAAGCACGCGGGCACGGTCACGCCGGGCGGCGGCACCGGCGGCGAGGGCGGCGGCATGGGCCCGATCGCCGGCGCGCTGGGTGAGCTCATGAAATCCCACGAATACCGTCTCTCGTACATCGGCGCCCGTACGGAGGCCTCGATCAACGGCGTCGTCAAGGCCACGACGGCGTACGTGCAGGGCAACATCGAGCAGGCGCAGAACGCGCAGCGCGAGGCCCTGAAGGAACCGAAGGTCGACCTCCCGGGGGCGGGTCAGAAGTGACCGACCACGTACCGATCAATCCGTGCACGATTCCGCAGTTCACGGGTGATCTGGACGCGCTGGAGCAGGACCGTACGGCGATCGCGGCGGCGGCGGGGACGTTCCGTGATGCCGGTTCGAACGTGGACAGCGAGTTCCAGGGCCTGTCGGCGTTCTATTCGGCTCCTGAGGCGGCGCAGCTGTTCGCGACGACGAAGCCGGTGAAGACGGACAGTGATTTCTTCGCGGATCAGCTGGAGTCGGCGGCGAAGGCGCTGGGCGAGTACGTGACCGAGGCGCGTCCGATCGTGGCGCGCCTGAAGGAGTTGCAGGCGAAGGCGACCGCGTTCTCGAACAAGATCAGTGGGGATGAGCACTGGAAGGACGACGGGGACAAGATCGATGAGAA